>CAMWKH010000004.1 GCA_947174805.1 uncultured Roseburia sp.
GTATACAGGTAAATCCACGTTGCTACAAATGTGGGGTCACTTCATATTGTCCTATATCGTCTTATTTTTTCCATCCAGATAGGAAACAGCAGACAATGCCGCCACATTTCCCTCTCCGGCAGATTTCACATACTGGAAGGGCAGGCCTGTCATATCGCCGCAGGCAAAACACCCCTCTATGCTTGTTTCCATGCTTCTGTCCACCTGGACATAGGAACCCTCCATGGAAAGCCCCGGCACCAACTGGGATGGGGCCACGCTCTCCCGAAGAAAAAATACCCCGTCCACCTCATAGGTGCTTTTGTCAGTTAAAAAACGTTTTACTTTATCATCTCCCTCCACAGCCACCGGTTTCTCCCGAATCACTTTTATATCCCCGGATAATGCAACCTCACCTTTATACATGGGGAAATACAACACTTCCTCCGCCGTCTCCGCCATAAATTCCGCTTCCTTTTCTTCCTTGGGGGAAAAACCCACAATGGCGGCTCTCTTCCCTTTATACAAAGGGGCATCACAGGTGGCGCAGTAGCTGACCCCTCTTCCCAAAAACTCCTGTTCCCCGGGATAAGTTTTTCCATGATGGACGCCTGTGGCAAGAATCACGGAATCCGCCTCATAATTATTCCCTGTTCCCTGAATTGTAAAGCTCTCTCCCATGGCGTATACCGCATTTACCTTATCCTCCGTCACCTCAATCTCCATTGCCTTTAAATGGGACGCATAGGCCTCCCCCAGTTCCGGTCCCGATACTTCCGGAAATCCGGGATAATTATAAATTTTCTGGGCTTTCTCGATCTTGTCGCTGAACCTGCCGTTTCCCAAGAGCAAAATATTTTTATTCCGCAGCTTTGCAGTGATTGCGGCAGAAATTCCTGCCGGACCTGTGCCTATGATTGCAATGTCATATTTTTCCATATGAACTCCTTTTATTTTTTTGCTTCTTATAGTATTTTCCATTATTTTGTATTTCATAATCTATTTTACCATGTTTTTTTAGAAAAGGGGATAAAAAATTCTTGTATTTTCCTCCTTAAAAGTATATGATATCAAGAGATTATATTTAAATAAAAATACCCCCAGTGCGAATTATCCCTGGGTACACTATGCCGCCCTTCGCGGGCAAGAATAAGGAGGATAGATTTCTATGCGCCATATGATGAGCCCCTTGGACCTGACTGTAGAAGAATTGGACAATCTTTTGCATCTGGCCAGTGATATTGAAAAAAATCCTGACAAATATGCACATGCATGCGACAGGAAAAAGCTTGCCACCTGTTTTTATGAACCCAGCACCAGAACAAGACTTAGTTTTGAAGCTGCCATGCAAAATTTAGGCGGCTCTGTGTTGGGCTTTTCCAGCGCCGATTCCAGTTCGGCCGCCAAAGGTGAAAGTGTTTCCGACACCATCCGGGTCATTTCCTGTTATGCAGATATCTGTGCCATCCGCCATCCCAAAGAAGGCGCCGCCCTTGTGGCATCCTCAAAATCAGGGATTCCGGTTATCAATGCCGGGGACGGCGGCCATCAGCACCCCACCCAGACCCTCACGGATTTAATGACCATCCACTCTTTAAAGGGAAGGCTTTCCGACCTCACCATCGGCCTCTGCGGGGATTTGAAATTCGGCCGTACCGTACATTCCTTGATTCACGCCTTGATTCGCTACCCCAATATTAAATTTGTACTGATTTCCCCTGAGGAATTAAGAATTCCCAGCTATATCAGGCAGGATGTTTTAGAAAAACACGGGATTCCCTTTGTGGAGATGGAGCGATTAGAGGACGCCATGCCGGATTTGGACATTCTTTACATGACAAGGGTACAAAAAGAACGTTTTTTCAATGAGGAAGACTATGTGCGGATGAAAGACTTCTACATTCTCACCAAGGAAAAACTTTCCCTGGCGAAAGAGGACATGCTGGTGCTCCACCCCCTGCCCCGTGTCAATGAAATTTCCGTGGAGGTGGACGATGACCCAAGGGCCGTATACTTTAAACAGGTTCAATACGGAGTCTATATCCGAATGGCGCTGATTCTCACCCTGTTAAAATGGAAGGAGGAACCCTGATGTTAAATATAAGCGGAATCCACGAAGGCTTTGTGTTAGACCACATTCAGGCAGGCACAAGCCTTTCCATCTACAAAGATTTAAAATTAGAGCAGTTGGACTGTTCCGTGGCAATTATTAAAAACGCCAGAAGCAGCAAGATGGGTAAAAAGGACATGATTAAGGTGGAATGTCCCATCGACGCCCTTGACCTTGATATCTTGGGATTTATTGACCACAATATCACAGTAAATATCATTAAAAATGATAAAATCGTGGAAAAGAAAAAACTTCATCTGCCAAAACAGATTGTAAATGTCATAAAATGCAAAAATCCCAGGTGCATCACTTCTATTGAACAGGAATTGGACCAGATATTTATTCTCACCGACCCGGAAAAAGAAGTTTACCGGTGCAAATACTGTGAGGAACAGCAGAAAAAAAAGAAATACAGAAAATAGGGGAGAGTTTCTCTCCTGTTCCTCTGCCAGTTTTTGCGCACTCCTTCACATAAGCCCCTGATATGCTTTTCATTTCATGGCGCACTTTCGGACTGCCATAAAAATTTTCCGCCCCTTCTGAAGCGCTTTGTACTTATGAAAATATAAATCCCAGAAGATAGTCTGGTGTTGTATCTGGACACTTATAGGCAGTCAATGGATATTTTCTTACTGGGAAGGCCCATTTTTTACATTGAAAAAGTGCAAAAAAGGATAGAAAAAGCATGTAACGTATCATGCTTTTTCTATCCTTTCATCCCCGGCTTTTCTCTAACAGGGCCTGCAGCAACAATTACAAAACAAGTTTAAGAGAAGCATATTTAAGCACCAGCTGCTGCCGGAATAAGGCCTTTCATATCCCTGTCCCATGCTGGTATACCAAGTCCCGCCATATTCTAAATGCTGCAAAAACTGTCGGTATTCCAAATTACTTGGTTCCAATTCCACCGCCCTTGCCGCATGCTGCTTCGCCGTCACATTATTTCCGGTACCTGCGTTGGCCACGGCACTGAAATAATACCACCTGGCCCCTCTCTGGGCAAAGGGAATTTCATTTAACACATGGAGGGCTTGGTCGTAGCAGCGGTTTGCTATATAGTTTGCCGCAGCCTGAAGTTGTATAGATTCCTGACCGGCACCGCCTCCGGCGGAATAAGTCCTGCCATACCCATTGTATCCGTAGCCGCTGCCATACTGTTTTTCTTTCATGATCTGGTCATATGCCTGCTGAATCTGCTTAAACTTCTCCTCTGCCTGCTCCCTGTTGGGATTATTGATATTGGCATCCGGGTGGTATTTCCGGCTGAGAGTACGATATGCTTTTTTGATTTCCTCATCACTGGCACCGGGGGATACGCCCAGCACCTCATAGGGATTCAACATACTATTTTCCTCGTTTTACTTTCTTTTCCTGCTTCTTCTTTTTTAACTGTAAATACTCATATTTGGACCATACACCGGAATAGAGCACATTCCGCAAAATATCTGCATGGGTCAGTATGGGAAGCCTCTCAAAAGACCTGGCACACTCTGACATCATGCTGGTAAGCATTAATTTGCAGAATGTCTCGAAATCTTCCTGACACTGGTCTGCCATAAGGCGCAGGGGATTGTACTGCTTTTTCTTTTTATCTTTCTCCATATCTTCATAGGCATCCATCAGATAGATGAACTTCCCCATATAAAAACTAAGGCAGTGAAGCTCTTCTGACCACTCATCTCTTTTCCAGTCGAAAATTTCGCCCATCATCTCTCCTGTAAGCCCCGCGGTTACATCGAGATTCTGCTCTTTATCTTCCTCCGCCGCCTTTAACTTTTCCATATAAGTTTCCACGGCCTCTGCCTGTCTTTTGTACTTTTCCCTGACTTTTCCATAATCCCTCTCGAGCATTTTTGCCAAAGCCTTTTTCGTGTAAGACTTGTCATCCTTCCAGTCATCCTCCAGATTATGGTAGCCCAAAAGAAGATTCATATCCGCCGCATATCCTGTGGCCTCATTGAGCCACGCTGTCTGCTTTCTGGTGGGATGCATGGGGCAGGTAAATTCCTGTTTCTGGGATTCTAACTCATAGAGACCTGTCAAAAGAACAATAAGAAAAGTCATGTCATAATTTAAAAGCATCTGTCCCCTGGCGCCAAAATTATTTCTAAGTTTCTGGCACAATCCGCAGTAATATGCCTGATAGGCTTTCCTGCTCTCCTCTGTCAGTTGATTCCGGTTAATATTAATATATCCAAACATGTGATTTCCTAACTTTTCTTTATGAATTCCATTTTACATTTTGGACAGGTAATGCATATCTTGCCTTTTCCCTTGGGAACCCTTACCGTCTGTTTACAGGAGGGACATTTATAAAAGCGGTATATTTTTTTCTGTTCCCTGTGAACCTTCCTCTTATTCTGTTTGACCTTTGCCTGGTAACGGAAATTTAAGAATTTCTGGTTTTCCATCTGTCTCTTAGCTGTCTGCCTGGAAAAAGCCCGGTAATAAGTATAGATCAAAAGTACGATTCCCACAACATAGAAAAAGGAATTTTTTGCAAACATGGATACTGCAATACAAAAAATCGTCAGCGCAAGATATATTTTGGACAACTCGTCAAAACCATACCTGCCGCACATAAACTGCTGTAATTTTTGTTTCATAGTAATACCTCCTAAAGACAAATTAAAAATGAAACTAAAATTATGTTACTCCCATCTTCTTTTCTGTGTCAACAGAGGTATTATCTTTTAAGAAAGTTTTTATACTTTTATAAGAATAAGCAGAACGATAAGCCGGGTTATGTCGTGAATGATCATCTATCTAGTATGACTGTTGCCAGCCACATCAAGCGACCTACCTAAAGCTGGCGGGCCACGTCAACGCTTTGTTTCGGTCTTGCTTCGGATGGGGTTTACATATGCCCCCTCTGTTACCAGAGAGGCGGTAGTCTCTTACACTGCCTTTCCACCCTTACCCCTGTCTAAAGGAAATAGCCTTTAGACAAGTCTCAAGGAATCTCCCCGCAAGCGGGTCCCCCCTTCAGACAATAGGCGGTTTATTTCTGTTGCACTTTCCTTGGAGTCGCCTCCACCGGACGTTATCCGGCATCCTGCCCTGTGAAGCCCGGACTTTCCTCACCTGCAGCCTTTCGGTCCTGCAGCCGCGATCATTTATTCTACTTATTCTGTTACAACCTATTATTTCACATACTCTATACGTTAAACATGCTTCCCCCGATAAATTCCCGCATAATGGAATTTTTTGCAATATCCTCGCTGGGCATGGGAAGAAGATAATCCAAAAACTTTAACAGCCGCTTTGCCTCTATGTATTCCTTAGAATCCTTGTCAATATGGAACAAAAGAGGCTCCGCATATGATTTTAAAACTGCCAGTTCATAAATCAAACCGGAATTAAACATCACATCAGCGCTTTCCTGGAAGGGAAAAATGTATTTCTCCTCCCCCCGGCGCACAGACCTCCACATGGCAATGGTCTCCTCCGCAGTGGTATTCCTGGTTCTTGCATCCCTAACAATCCGCCGGATTAGCCTGCCGTCTGTGGTGGGCATATAATTGTGCTCATCCAGATTAATCTGTGTCAGGGCACTGATAAAAATTTTAAATTTGCTCTCCGATGGAAGGGTGTGGCTCAATCTGTCATTTAATCCGTGAATCCCTTCAATCACCAGAATGTCATCGTCCCCCAAGGTCAAAAACCGGTCTTTGTACTCCCTCTTTCCCGTCTTAAAATTAAAGGTGGGCATATCCACGGTTTTTCCTGCAAGAAGGTCGCACATATCCGTGTTAAATTTCTGTACATCCAAAGCTTCCAGACACTCAAAATCAAAATTTCCCTCCGCATCCCTGGGACATAGGCTGCGGTCAATGTAATAATTATCCAGGGATAAGGGATGAGGCTTTAATCCCAGGGCGGACAACTGGATGGAAAGCCTGTGGGAGAAAGTGGTCTTCCCAGAGGAGGAGGGGCCTGCAATCATCACAAACTTTTTATTCCCGGTACTGGCAATCTGATTGGCAAGCTGTCCAATCTTCTGCTCCATTAAAGCTTCCTGCACCATCATAATCTCCTGCATCCTGCCGGAGGCAATGGCATCGTTCAGTGCCCCCACCGTTCCGATTCCCATGGTATGGCTCCATTTGCTGGATTCTTTCAGCGTCTCAAAATGTTTGGCGGAAGGTGCAAATTCCGCCACCTCTTTGGTATTTTCATTTGGGAACATCAGCACAAAACCATTTCCATATAGCTGAATGTCAAAATACTTGAGATAACTGGTATTTGGGGCCATGAAGCCGTAAAAATAATCGATATAATTGTCCAGAGAGTAAATATTCACCCTGGAACTTCTGCGGTAACGGAACAGCCGCTCTTTGTCTGTCATTCCCAGGTCATGAAACAGCTTTACCGCATCGTCAGTGGTAATCGTATCTTTTACGATGGGAATCTCCTTTTCCGTCATACGGCGCATTTCCTCTTTCAGCGCTACCACAAATTTTTCCCCGGGTTTTCCGTAGTTTACTAATTCACAATAGTAAGCCTGGCTGATACAGTGGCATACACGCACCCTGGAGTTTTCATTCCCCAGAATGTGATGCACCGCTTTTTGCATCATAAGAGTCACGCTCCTGCGGTAAGCCTTTCTACCGGCAGCATCCCCTGTTGTAACGAAAGATAGGTTTCCTCCCCTCTCCACAGGCTTAAATAACTCACTCAAACGATTGTTTAAGGAGACAAGAACAATATCATCTTTGTACTCTTTCTGATATTCTTTTGCGATTTCAACAAATTTTGTGCCTTTTTTATATTCCTTTTTTTCTCCCAGAATGGTAAAACAAACAATTTCATCCATAGAAAAACCTCCTCAGCGTCAGTCTAAAGTACCCAGAATGGAAAAGCCACGTCCTGTGTAAAAATTTCCACCCCTTCACATTTTTTTGTGAGATAATTTTTCATATAGGAAACAAAAATATGTTCCAGTCCATAATGGCCTGCATCTATAATGCAAAGTCCCTGCTCCACAGCGTCAAGCCCGTCATGATGGTCGATATCCCCGGTAATATATACCCCTGCTCCCGCTTTAATGGCATCGTTGATATAAGTCTTACCAGACCCCGGGCAGATGGCTGCCCGCATCACCAGGCGCTTTTTATCCCCGAAAATTTTCACCTGCTCTAAGGAAAAGGCTTCCCGCACAAATGCGGCACAGTGTTCCAAATCCATAGGAGCCAGGAAATCTCCCACACGGCCCATCCCCACCACATCGCCGTTAAACTCTCCTGTCACTGACAATACGGTTTCATTTTGTAATCCCATAATCGCTCCGGCAAGTTCGGCCATGCCTCTAACGTCAAAATTTGTGTGCATAGCAAAATATGCCATATCATTCTTGATTAATTTTATGACCCGTTTTCCCACAAAATCACCTGCGGTCACCTGTTTCATCCCTTTAAATATCAAGGGATGGTGGGTTAAGAGCAAATCAGCTTCCAGTTCCACCGCCTCATCCACCACCTCATCTGTGGCATCCACGGCAATATAGATTTTATTCACTTCTTTTTCCGGGCTCCCAACCAAAAGTCCCACATTGTCCCAGTCACATGCCAATGCGGCAGGGGACTGCTGCTCTAAAATCTGCATAATCTCTTCACATACCATTCTCATCATCTCCAATACGTCAATGCCTCTCTGATATAGGCAAGCTCTAATCCAATTTGCTCTTTTCTGTCAATAATCCCGGCATTGTCCTGCCGGCTCATCAACTTGTCCAAAATAGACTCATACTGATTCTTCCGGTAAAAAAGATATTCCCTTAAAACAGGATGTCTCTCTAAAAGAAGTCTTTCCCCATAACGGCATAACACAGGATTGGGGACAGAAATCTTTTCCCCTCCGGGACGGCAGGATAGCATTTGGTAAAATTTACCATCTTCAAACAGCATATTCTCCCCTGTAATCCCATATCCCATTTGAAAGAGATATTCCCGCACTTTTTCCATTTCCGACTGAGGCTGAAGAACAAGCTCCTCTGTGCTCTCAATTACATTTTTTCCCTCTTTTAAAATATGGAGAATCACACCGCCTCCCATCCCTGCGATTAATATGGTGTCAGCCTCCCCCTCATGTAAGGATGCCACTCCGTCAGAAAGCCTGGTTTCTATGTATCCACCCAAGTCGTATTCTCCAATATGTTCTCTTGCCCGAAGCAGAGGCCCCTGTCTGATATCCATGGCTATCGCCTTTGGTATTTTCCCCTGCTTTACCAGATAAATGGGAATATATCCGTGATCTGTCCCCACATCTGCCAGCACATGCCCCTCTGTCACCATATGCGAGAGAAGGGACAGCCTTTTCGACAATCGAACCATTATTCTAAATAATCTTTCAGTTTGCGGCTTCTGCTTGGGTGGCGCAGCTTGCGCAGTGCTTTTGCTTCTATCTGGCGGATTCTCTCTCTTGTGACATTAAACTCTTTTCCCACTTCCTCCAATGTCCTGGCTCTGCCGTCCTCCAAACCAAAACGAAGGGTGAGCACCTTTTGCTCTCTCTCTGTCAACGTTCCAAGAACCTCCTGCAGCTGCTCTTTTAACAGGGTAAATGCTGCTGCATCTGCGGGAACCGGCACATTGTCATCCTGGATAAAATCTCCAAGATGGCTGTCCTCCTCCTCACCGATAGGAGTTTCTAAAGAGACCGGCTCCTGGGAAATCTTTAATATCTCCCGGACACGTTCCACCGGCATGTTCATCTCCTCGGCAATCTCCTCCGGGGTGGGTTCTCTTCCAAGTTCCTGCAATAACTGTCTGCTCACACGAATCAGCTTATTTATCGTCTCCACCATGTGCACCGGAATACGGATCGTCCTGGCCTGGTCCGCTATTGCCCTTGTGATTGCCTGGCGTATCCACCAGGTCGCATAGGTGGAAAACTTGTATCCCTTGCGGTAATCAAATTTTTCCACCGCCTTGATAAGCCCCAGATTGCCCTCCTGAATCAAGTCCAAAAACAGCATCCCCCGTCCCACATACCTTTTTGCAATGGAAACCACCAGACGTAAATTCGCCTCCGCCAAACGCTTTTTAGACTCCTGGTCCCCTAACTCCATGCGCTTTGCCAGCTCTATCTCCTCCTCGGCACTCAAAAGGGGAACCTTTCCAATTTCTTTTAAATACATGCGCACCGGATCCTCGATGCTGATACCGTCAGGCACGGAAAGGTCAATTTTTTCTACCTCAATATCATCCTCATCGTCCAAAAGAATATCATCGTCATCGTCATCATCACTGATGCGAAGCACATCAATGTTATTGGATTCCAGGCAATCTAAGATTTTCTCAAACTCCTCTGCATTCAGCTCCATATTCTGAAAAAAATCATTGATTTCCTGATATTCCAGAATATTTTTTTTCTTTTTTGCCATTTCCACCAGTTCTTTTAACTTGGCGTTCAATTTTTCAATTCTGGCAATTTTTTCTGCTGAAACGGCCTCCGTTTTGGGTCTTTTACCGCTCTTGGCAGATCTGCTATTCTTTTCTTCCATGCTTTTTTCCTCTCGTTTCTTGTAAACTATTCTGTCCCTATTCAATAGAAATATGCAGTTTTTCCAGTTCCTGAAGCCTCTGCTTGTCTTTTAAAAGCTGCTGCAGCCCTTCTAAGTCCGTGGGAGCAAGGCTCAAAGAACGCTTCTCCATGCTATTTCTCTTTACCCGTATAATTGTCTCTTTCAGCGCTTTTTCCATGTCCGCCCTGGACTCCAAATCCTGGATTGTGGCATGAAATAAGGATGCGATCTCCCTCTGCTCCTCCTGCCCGTCAAAAAAACTGATAATCTGGGCAGGGTTTACATCCCCGGTGCTCTCATACTGTTCAAACAGCATCCGGGCCACCAATCTGTAGCGCTCTTCTGTAAAATCCATGGGAGTAATATACTTCCTTAGGGTGTGAAACCACCTGGTGTCCGATGCAAGCCAGGTCAAAAGCAGTTTTTGGGACTGTTTCATGCCATCCTCTTTTTTCCTGTTTTTCCCTTGGTCAAAAGTCTTTAAGGGCTTATCCCTCTTTGCCATACCCTCCATGGTTCCCATGCGGTACACCAGCTTTCTTAAATTTTCAAATCCAATCTGATATTTTCCCGCCACGGCCTCGATATAATTGTTCCGCTCCAGCTCCTCAGCAAAGCCAAGAAGCCGCCTGGCCACCTCGTTATAAAAAGCCGTTTTTCCCTCCGGGTCATCCAGGTGAAACTGCCTCTCAAGCATACGGATTTCAAAGAGAAAACTGTTTTCGCTGCCCTCAATCCGCCTCTGGTACTCTTCCGCACCCAAAGCCTTTATAAACTCATCCGGGTCTTTATACGGCTCCATATTAACAATTTTTACCGAGAGCCCTGCCTCCTTTAAAATGGGAATCGCCCTAAGTGCAGCTTTCACCCCGGCCCCGTCACTGTCAAAGGTCAAGTACACCTCTTTTGTGTACCGTTTTAACAGACTGGCATGTCCGCTGGTAAGGGAAGTCCCTAAAGAAGCAACTGCGTTGTCAAATCCTGCCTGATGCAGGGCAATCACATCCATATATCCCTCGCACAGCAATAACTGGGGCTTTTTTGTTATCCTGGCAAAATTTAACCCGTAAAGATGACGGCTTTTGTCAAATATTTTTGTCTCAGGGGAATTCAAATACTTAGGTTCCCCATCCCCCATCACCCTGCCCCCAAACCCTATAATTTTATTGTGGACATTCATGATGGGAAACATTGCCCGGTTAAAAAACTTGTCCCTCCCGCCATGCCTTTCATCGTAAGTTATCAGACCGCTGTCCTTTAGGAGAGAATCCTCATACCCCTTCTGCCTGAGGTATCGATAGAGCATGTCACTGTAGCGCCCACAGCATCCCAGACCGAATTTCTGCATGGTATCTTTGGACAGCCCCCGCTTTTTAAAGTAATCCATAGCCCGGCTGCCCTGGTCGCCCCGAAGCATCATATAGTAGAACTTTCCCGCTTCTTTGTTTACCTCCAAAAGCCGCTGACGGTAGTCTGCCTCCTGCCTCATGCCGGGGTTTTCCTGTTTAGGTAAATCCACCCCCGCCCGCTGTGCCAAGGCCTCCACCGCTTCCCCAAAGCTGAAATTTTCATATTCCATGAGAAAGGTAAACACATTTCCTCCCGCACCGCACCCGAAACAGTAGTACATCTGCTTACCCTGGGAAACGGAAAAAGAAGGAGATTTCTCGTTGTGGAAGGGACACAGCCCAAAGTAATTACTTCCCTTTTTCTTAAGCCTCACATAGCCGGAAACCACGTCCACAATATCGTTTCTGGAACGGATTTCCTCTATTAGATTTTCATCATAAAATGGCATCTATTCCCTGTTTGCCTCCTGTAGAAAACATTACTCGATACAGATATCCCCCTCACAGGGCTTCAATATCCGTCCACCTGCCAAGCCTGGGGAAGAAAAAATTCGTTGAACTTGGCAATGGCATACTGGTCCGTCATTCCCGAAATATAGTCACACACCACCCTATCCTTCTTTTCTCCCCGCTCCATCATGGCTAAATACTTTTCCGGAATTAACTCCACATGGTCCATATAATACACAAACAACTGCTTGAGCAGCTCCCTGGCCTTCACTTCCTCCCCCTTGGCCACAGGATTTTTGTATACATGTTCAAACATATACAAACGCAGTTCCCGCATGGCATCTCCTACCTCCCGTGAAAGCATAATATCATTTTTTCCAATGCTGTTGGTAATTATATTATGTATTAATGTATTCAGGCGCTCTTTTGTGGTATGGCCCAATGTATTTCTCAATTCTTTCGGTATGTCCTCCTCCACCATAATATGTGCCCGGACAGCATCGTCAATATCATGGTTGATATAGGCTATTTTATCAGAAAACCGAACGATTTTCCCTTCTAAGGTATGGGGGATGGTGCAAGTCTGATGATTTAAAATGCCGTCCCTCACCTCCCAGGTCAAATTCAAACCTTTCCCGTTTTTCTCCAGTTTTTCCACAATGCGGACGCTTTGTCTGCTGTGACTGAAACCATCTTCACAAAGGGAATTCAGTAAAAACTCCCCCGCATGGCCAAAAGGCGTGTGTCCCAGGTCATGGCCCAAGGCGATGGCTTCCACCAAATCTTCATTCAGCCTCAGCGCCTTTGCAATGGTTCTGGCATTTTGGGAAACTTCCAATGTATGGGACAGCCTGGTACGATAATGGTCCCCCTTGGGGGTTAAAAATACCTGAGTCTTATTTTTTAAGCGGCGAAAGGATTTGCAGTGCAAAATCCTGTCCCTGTCCCTCTGGAAGACAGGCCGGATATCACATGGCTCCTCCTCCCTCTCCCTTCCTCTGGAATGAATGCTCAAGGTGGCGTAGGGGCTCAATATCTCCTGCTCCATTTTCTCTATATTCTCACGGATTGTCATCCTCTGGCTCCTGTCTCATCTGACAACTTTGTAAAAAACCTCTATGAGTATATATTCTGCATAAAAGTACTTTTTCCTTTATTTTTTCCTATTTTTTTAAAAATTTGAGTTTTCTTATTTACCCCTGAAGGATCTGCATCATTTTCCTTAGCTCCCGGGCCTCAATCTGCCCCGGGGCAGAACATTTTTCCACTGCCCCAAAGGTGAGCGCAGAGCCAAATGTCCCCCCAGAAACTCTGCTGACCATACCTTCTTTTCCCATGGACATAGTTATAATGGGGCAATCCATCCCGCTCTCTGAAACCTCAAGGGTTGCAGCAAGAAGGGTGAGCACATCCTCTGGCGAATTGGGCATAACTGCTATCTTCGGTATATCAACACCTAGCGCTCTCATATCGTTCAGCCTTTTCACAATCTCCTCCCTCTTTGGAGTCTGCGCAAAGTCATGGTTAGAACCAATCACTTTCACCCCCGCCTGATGCAGTTCCTCTGTCAGTTTCTTTACCGGCACATCATGAAAAAAGGCTTCCACATCCACCAAATCCACAAAACCGCTGAATGCCGCCGCCAAATTCAGTTCTCTGTAAAATTCACCGGAAATATCCTTTTCCCCGCCTTCCCTTTTACTGCGGAATGTAAAAAGCAGGGGAACATTTCCCAAAACCTCCCGAAGCAGCCCGGCCGTTTCCACGGTCCGCTCTTTGCACACACTGTCCTGGTAAAAATCCACCCGCCATTCCGCCACATCCGCCCCATATGTTAAGAGATTTCTCCCCTCCTGTAAAATCTCTTCCCTGGTTCTCCCCAGGATGGGAACGCAGATTTTTGGTATTCCTTCCCCAATTTTTATATTTCTAACAATTACTGGTATCATCCCCGGCCTCCTTTGCAGAGATTCTCTTTCCGATATATCTGTGACATATCTCCTGTATTTTGCGGAGCATAAAAATATCTTTAAGAGCATCCCCAAGCTCCAGATTATGGTCTGCCTCCTTTGACACATGCAGCTCGAAAGCTATCTCCCCGTGACGTTTCATCACCTCAGCCATATGTATGGCAGGGTCATTGCTGCTGGTAAACACCAGACAGTCCTCACTGAAATAGGACACCGCTTCATTTATCGGGGCAAAAAGTATATGATATACTTCCTGGAGCATATTCTTAAGCACGCTCCCCGCCACAGCCGTCCCGTTTCCTTTGGAGATAAAAAATATATTGTCATACTTCTCAAAAGAAATTTTATTCACAGCAACGTTGGCTGCCAGCAGAGCATAATCTAAAACTTTCCGCTTCTCTCCTTCCGGAAGCTTTCCATAGGAAATTTCCACCACCTCAAACCCAAAATTCCTCACAATTTTTTCCGCATAATACAGCAAAGGTTTTTCTAAACTGTAGTCCAACCCGGGAAAAATAACTGCCAAATTTTTCATCATTCTCTCCTCTTTTGCCAAATTATCAACATGTAGGCAAATGCCCCACAGATGATATAAAGAAGAGGAAATCTCTCTCTCGAAAGATTTCCTCTTAACTCATGCAGGAAAAGGGACTTGAACCCTCACGACATTGCTGCCACAGGCACCTGAAGCCTGCGCGTCTGCCAATTCCGCCATTCCTGCAGAAAACTGACAAAAATTATATTACCTTTTTTTTCTTCTAAAGTCAAGAGAAAATTGAAAAAAAATTTTCAAAAAATCTTTTTAATTTTTATTGACATTTATCTTCAAGTTTGATATTATATTTAAGTCGTTGGTAATTCATTATCACAGACAAGCGGAAGTGTCGGAACTGGCAGACGAGCAAGACTAAGGATCTTGTGATAGCAATATCGTGTGGGTTCAAGTCCCATCTTCCGCATTTAACCCTGGTAAATGTAAAGTTTACCAGGGTTTTTCTTTTTCAAACTTTCTATCCATTCCTTTTTTACTCGCAAGACCTCTTTAAAGTTTTCTGAGCGTTTGAGGACTTTAAAGGGTATTGCCGGATTAAAAATCTGTCTGGGGAAACAATTAAGCTTTATCAGTATCAATTTAACGTATTCCACCGTTTCTTAGATGATGAAACTTTCTTCGCTAAAAAATGGGTATTGAACGGCGGAGATATATTCAGACTTTCAGACTTCAAAAGATACCGGAGCATAGCGATTTATCTATGGTAAAAGAATATATGCAGATGTTCGGCAATGATTTATGGGTAGACTTTAATAAATTCAATCCCTTAGACCGCACCGTTGCCCCAAATGTCTGTAAAAAGATTACTATGGCTAAGGAAAAGGCGGTGGGAACTGCGGAAAGATACATAACGAATTCAATTTATCATAATAAGCCTTGGAAACGGACGATTGAAAAACTGGCGGAAAAGCGGATATACCACAGGCTAGCCGCTGTGATACCTAGGGAAGATTACCTGTCGATTGAAGAAGAACTAAACGAGTTTTACCGGAATCTGGAGAAAGAATGGTTCTATCGTGGGTTTACTGAGGGAATATGCTTTCTGTTAGACTTGATGTAAAGCGGTGATACCGGAGATAAAAAACGAAAACTATTTAAATTTTAGAATCTTAGAAATAATCCTTGCTTCGCAAAGACGTCGCTTCTACTGTTTTAGTATGTATAATCATGCTGTCTTGTAAGAATGCTTTCCCAATCACGTTCCTCTCTCAACACCCTTAAAACATGGATTTCTTTTTCAGATTCCCTGATAATGTAAAAAATAACAGATGGCGGAAATGGATACTTGTAAATAGAATATCCACGATAACATAGGTATGTCTTTCCAAAAATACCGCCCAGTGTTTCAAGCTTATTTAGACGATCTTTTATTTCTTCCTGAAATCGGTCAGCTCTTGCTATCCCAAACTGCGCTTCTATATAATCTGCAATTTCGACTATATCATAAACGGCTTCCCACGTTACTATGACTCTATACTTCTGCATTTCTGCGACTGTTCCTCAATTCAGTAATTTTCACAAAAGCTTCTGTTAGAGGCAATTCCCTTCCGGCTTCCATATCGTCAATACCCCTGTCAAGCATTTTGAGCAATCTTTCATTATTGATGGAATCTCTAACCTTTTCATCTTGTAATGCATATGCCATGAATCCACCTGCTTTCCTCTCGTTATTTATACTTCTTAGTTCTAAGATACCATAACCCTATCTATGAATCAAGTTTTTTCTCATTTCTATTCTGCCAAAACCTATGCCTTTTATCCATGCATAATCTTTTTATAAAAAATCCTTTACTTTTCTCGCAAGATTAGAAATAATAAAAGAAACAAGAAGTAAATAACGACTCGTCAGACTGCTTTCTCCAAATTGGGTAGTCTTACGACAGAAAACTGAAAAGTATCTTGCGCGGGGTGCTATCGCTATGATTACTCCGTTTTGTGGTTTTTTGATATGGCAGATACATAAAGAACATCATTATACAAATTTTATTTCTTCCTTACCTTTTATGATTTTCTTTACCGAATGGTATTTAACCGCTTTTACTGGTCGATATTGGACTTTCAGCACTGCAAAAGATAAACTGCTGTTAGGTATTGCCTATTTATGTTTTACTTTTTCATTTCTAGCAGTTATTCCAGCAAATAAAAAACGATTATTCAGCCTACTTTATGGGGTATTGGAATCCATTATACTGATACTGTTAATAAGGGCAGGTATTATAGTCAATCCATATGATTTGCTAAATATCTAACTTCCAGTTTGTAGAATAATATTTTTATTTGATTTTTTCCCTCATTTCTCCCTTATCAGGGTTTATCACACCCTGTGGGAAGATATAACGCAAGGAAAACTCACCTGCCATAAACTTAAACAACGGGGAGAATTTATCCCATTATGATATTCATCTGATACAGCAAAAATAATCTGCATGGTTATGGCGATATATCTCTCATTTAATACAATTATGAATCTTATTTCCAGAAGCAAAAAAGAAAAGTACATAAGGTCCTGCAAAAAAAGTCTTACACCTTTCACAATATGCCTGCAGAACTTCTTTTTCAGGGTCGAGAAATGTTTCATCGATAGTCTGTCACTATAACAGGTGTATGAAGCAAATCATATATTTTCCCGATAAAAGATGATACCGAAGCATCTAAACATATCATACAATGCCCCAAGACAATCCAATTTATTCCAGCCTAAGAACCATGGTGATTCCATAGACTTTACATTACATTTATGATATATTATAAGCATCTTATATTTATAAAGGATACTTATGAAAAGATATAAAAAATATTTTATCGCATTTACTCCATTTGCAGTATTATTCCTCATCTTATACTTTATCCTGATAAATTTTCTTGTAAGCGCCGCCTTAGTTCCTTCTTTTATGGAAAAACTGGAGGCATTCCAGCGGATATCAGATGAAAGTTTTGCTGCACTGGTGCAGACAACGGACATTAAAACAAACCGCCAGCTTGCAAAAAATGCAACGGAAGAATGGCAGAAAACTGCAAAGTCAAAAAAAATTTCAGCAGAATCCCAGGATGGCTACACACTGGCTGCCGAAGAATTTGCTGCCGAAACCACCAGCCATAAGTGGGTTCTTCTGCTCCATGGATATACTGGATGGAAGGAAGAAATGTATCCCTTTGCCCGCTGGTATCAGGAGCAGGGATACCATGTCCTTGCCCCGGACTTAAGGTGTCAGGGAGACAGCGAAGGGGATTTTATCGGAATGGGATGGACAGACCACTTTGACTGTGCAATTTGGATTGACCACATTTTATCAGAGGACGCCGATGCTAAAATCGTAGTCCACGGCCAATCCATGGGAGCCGCCACTGCCTTAATGATAGCAGGAGACGAAAAATTATCGAAACACATCGATGCAGTGATTTCCGACTGCGCCTACACAGACGCCTACTCCATGTTTCAGGATAAAATCAAAGAATGGTTCCATCTCCCTGCTTTTCCGTTGGTAGACAGTGCCTGCCTGGTTTTAAGACTCCGGGGAGGATATAATTTAAAAGACGCCTCCGCCATAAATGCGGTAAAAAAGAGCACTGTTCCCACTCTCTTTATCCACGGTGATGCGGATGACATGATATCCGTCCAGATGTCCAAAGACTTGTACGAAGCTGCATCCTGCCAAAAAGAATTATTGATTGTAAAAGGGGCTGGCCATGCCCAGTCTCAGGATAAAGACCCCAAAACATATTATGATACCATAGCATCCTTTCTGGATGAATAAATCCGCCATGGAAATGCCGCCAAAATCATAACCACCGTATAACAGACCATGGTAATCACGCTTCCATCCAGGCCGTTTTCCCCTCCTGTAAGAAGAGCGTTTCCCTCCGCAGGAACATAGTTAAACATTACATGGTCATTTGCTTTATTTCCCACAAATATCACGCCGCTGGTAATAAAATTCCACATGGCATGGAAAAACACACTGTTCCATATAGATCCTGTCACCACAGTGATAACAGAAAATACAAAACCAACATAGGTTACGGAAATTACCCTGAGCAGAGCAGATACACCCTGGGAGAAATCTGCGGTAAAGAGATGCAGAAAAGCCCAAAACACAGCGGGAAATAGCAGGGCGCATTTAGTCCCAAACTTTATTTCCACCAGTTTTAAAACCATTCCCCGAAATAACAGTTCCTCCGCCAACGCCGCCCCCAATCCGATGCAGCCAAAGGCTTTCCAAAAGTTCCGGAAGAGCCAAAAAGAACAACAGGAACCGTTGCAAGCTGAATAAAAACCTGACCTAAAACGCAGAGAATAACACCCAAAATCATTTTTTTATTTGATAAATAATTCATCACACACCTGCCTTTTTATTAAAATCAAACCCAATTTCCACGAAAAACCTCCCCTTTTCCATCTTTGCCTCCATTCTCCCCTCCATTCGCAGGGCAAGTTCCCTGGCAATGGCAAGCCCCAGTCCGCTGGAAGACTCTCCCCGGGCACTGTCCCCTTTATAAAAACGTTCAAACACCCGCTCCACTTCCACATCTTCCCCGGCCACGCATCCGTTATAACATTGAAATAAAACTCCCCGGGGCAGGATTTCATACACAATTTCAATGGTTCCGTCACCGTGCACCATGGCATTGCGCAGCACATTGGTAAGGATGCGTTTCACCCCCATATCATTGCACAAAACCATTGCCGGGCCCTCCTCCACATGAAGCTTTGGGGAAATCCCCATTTCCTTCCACTGTTCATAGAATGAAAACAAAGTGTCCAAAACCAGTTTTGTAAAATCCTGCTGCTCCAAGACTATTTCATATGTTTCATTCTGCAGCTTTGTGTAGGTAAACAACTCCTCCAGCAACATCGTTAATTCTTCCGTTCTCTCCCTGATAACCCTTTGGTAATACTCTTTTTTTTCCGTATCCTCTTCCTCCGTGTAAAGTTCAAAAAATCCTTTCAGAGAGGTTAAGGGCGTGCGGATATCATGGGAAATATTGGTCAATGCCTCCTTTAACTGCCGCTCTTTTTTTCTTATGGATATGCTCTCCTCTTCCTGCCTGTCCGCCATGCGGTTCACCTGGCCTGCAAGTTTCAGTATCTCCTTATTGCACAGGTTTGTCTGAATCCTCTTATTGGTTTTTTCCATCCAAAGAAAATCTATCTGACGGCAGATATTTCTAATCTGCTGCCGGTACAAACCATATTTTACGCTGACAATTACAAAGGCAAGACCTGCCAAAACACAAAACCACTCCATCTCCTACACCACATCTTTTTTCGTAAAATAAACTGCTCCCAGTAAATAGTAAAAAAGACAAAACAATGCCCCCACGCCCATGGCAAAAAATATGTCTTCTTTTAAGGCTCCCACAAGCATCCCGTGGACATTGGAAATTACCATATATTTGGACAGATTAGCATGTAAAAGCTTATCTGCGTAAGCTCCAAAAGAGCCAAACACCCCAAAAGCGGACAGCATTCCCAGGGTTATCCCTGCCGCCGTGCTTTTTAAGACAGTTGTAACAAGTGAAATTCCTCCCAGAAATGCCAGATACAACAGAAAAACCGTAGGGAGCAAAACCCCTGTCTCGTTCATATATTCCTTTCCAAAGCGGAAATTATATTTGTCTTTTAGCATAAACCACAGAGAAATAAACTGAACGATGCCGTAAAGGAACAACGCCCCTATAATATAAATCATATTCGCAAAAATTTTTGACACAAAGATATTAGGTTTATGCTTTGTCTGCCCTGCAATATTTTTTAAAAATCCGCTTTTTATCTCCCCGTTAAAATAAATCACACAGCCGATGCACAAAAATACCAAGACAATCCCTGATGCCAAATCAGAATTATAAAATTCTAAAAACGTGGGGATTTCCCCATCTTCCTTTGCCGGCACCTGCACCGATATCCCAAATCCTCCCGCCTCCTCTTCTTCCCCTGTATAAACTGCCGTAAGGTTTCCCGATAAATTATCTTCCTTGTTTTTCTGCATATCTTCCAAATCAATGGTCACCATGGAACAGGCAAAGATACAAAATGCTGCCATACATAGCATCACAACCCACAGGCTCTTCGTCTTTGTCATCCGGTATAGATTCATTCTGATTAAATTAAGCATTTCATCCCCCTAATCCCTGGTCAAATCCAAAAAGTACTCTTCCAGTTTATCCTGCACTACCTGCAGAGACTCCACCATGCATCCCTGTCTCGCCAGTTCCATATTCAGTTTTCCGATTTCTGCCACCCGATCATACAAGTGGATACAGTCTGCCGTTATTACCTTGTAATTGTGATATCCTAACTCTTCTATCACCGGACATGCTTTTTCTGTGTCCCCTGTTTTTATCTCCGTATAGTCCCTGCACTTTTGGTCTAACTCTTCTTTTGACAATTCCTGAATCAGCACGCCCTTATGGATAACGCCAAAGATGTCCGCCACTTTATATAGCTCTTCCAAAATATGGCTGGAGATAAGTATGGTCATATTTTTCTCAAACTTTAGTTTTAAAAGCAAATCCCGTATCTCCGCAATCCCTTGTGGGTCTAATCCATTTACCGGCTCATCTAAAATCAAAAGATCCGGCCTGCCCGCAAGGGCCATGGCAATCCCAAGCCTCTGCTTCATTCCCAGGGAAAACTGCTTTACTTTCTTTTTCTTTGCATCTCTTAACCCCACATCCCCCAACAATTTCTCCTCGTACCCCTTTTCGTGGATGCCCAGGGCCAGGCATTTTAAATGCAGGTTTTCTTTTGCACTCATTCCCTCATAAAGCCCGGGCTGTTCAATGAGATTTCCAATGCGGCTGTGGTACTTTTCCGCCTCTCTCCCGGACACTCCAAAAAGGGCGATTTCTCCGGAAGTGGGAGCAGAAAGGCCGCTGACCATTTTCATAAAAGTAGTCTTTCCTGCGCCGTTTTTCCCGATAAAACCGTAAATTTCCCCCCGCTTAATATGCAGGCTTACACAATCTACCGCCCTGTGCTTCCCAAAGATTTTGGTAAGCCCATGGGTATCCACAACATATTTCATAATATCCTCCTTTTCTGCAATTTTATCAAACATATGCCAACTCTTTTTTTGTTTTTACAATAACAGAGTAGCAGGAAAACTTTCAGATTTCGCAAAAAAAAGGTAAAGAAAAGTTAAAGAATGTACCGTCAGACACTTACTGTTTATTTTTGCATAAAATGGCAGGAACCGCAACAAAAATGCTGCAATCCCTGCCTTGATTTATTCCTTATTCCGTTTTTCCGCCTGATATTACTCCTTCACGCCCCCTATGGTAAGCCCTGTCACAAAGTATCGCTGTAAAAAGGGATACAGACATATGATAGGAAGCATGGTAACTATGGTGGCCGCCGCCCTTACAGATGCCGGCGTCACTGCTGCCGCAGCATTTTTCGCCGCCTCTGCACTTCCGCTCTGCTGCATGACAGAGGACAATAGTTTCATCAGCTCATACTGCAATGTGGTGAGCTTTGTGCTCATACGGTTGTAAAGCATGGAATCAAACCAGGAGTTCCACTGGTAAACTGCCACAAACAGTGCGATGGTGGCGTACACTGGCTTGCACAGGGGGGATATGATTTTCAGGAAAATCACAGTGTAGCCTGCCCCGTCAAGCTGGGCGGATTCCTCCAGGGAATCCGGTATGCCCTGCATATAGGTGCGGAGCACTAACATATTGAATGCGCTGATCATCCCCGGGATGACATACACCCAGAAACTGTTGGTAAGCCCAAGCCCATTGTACACCATGAACGTGGGAATCAGGCCCCCGTTTACATACATGGTGATGACCCAGAACAGGGAGAGCTGGGATTTAAACAGGAACTTTTTCCGGCTTATAATAAATGCCAGTATGGCGTTTAACGCCAGGGAGAGAAAAGTTCCCACTATCGTCCTCAAAACGCTGATATATGCTCCTGTCAAAAGGTTCTGTTTCTGAAATACCGTATGGTAATTCTTTAATGTAAATTTCCTGGGCCAAAGATGCACGCCCCCCCGGATGGTGTCAATTCCGTCATTTAACGAAATGGCCAGGGTGTTTAACACCGGGTAGAGCGTAATCACCACAAAAAACACCATAAAAATTGTATTGCAGACAACAAATATCTTATCCGCTGCCGATTTCTTCTTTTTCATCCTTCCTGACCTCCTATTCTTCTATCAGAACAGCCTTTCCTCGCCGGCCCGTTTGGCAAGCTGGTTTGCAATTACGATCAAAATAATACTTACAAGGCTCTTAAAGATACCTGCGGCTGTACCTAAGGAGAAGTCATTCTGGCTGATACCCCATTTCAGCACATAGATATCTATGGTTTCGGAGACACTCTTCACCAGACCATTTCCTAAAAGGTACTGGATCTCAAATCCTGCATTCAGTACATTTCCCACATTCATAAGAAGAAGGATCATAATCGTCGGCCGGATGCCGGGCAGCGTAATGTGCTTGATTTTTGCCCATCTTCCAGCCCCGTCCATGGACGCCGCCTCGTAGAGGGACGGATCTATGGCGGTTATGGCGGAGAGATAGATAATGGCGTTCCATCCGGTTTCCTTCCACACATTGGCAAATGCCACAATGGGCCAGAAATACGTGGTATGGGCAAAAAAGTTTATGGGCTGGTCAACAATGGATAACTTCACCAGCATCTCATTGATAATACCCGTACCTGACAGCACATCATGAAGGATACCTGTAACAATGATCCAGGACAGGAAATGGGGCAGATAGGAAATCGTCTGCACCGTTTTTTTGCCGAAGGTGTTTTTCACCTCATTTAACAGTATGGCAAAGACGATTGCCATCACAAAGGTCACAACCAGGTTAATAACCCCCATGGCCACCGTATTCCTCACTACTTTAAGGAAAGTACTGTCCGAAAAAAGAAATTTAAATTTATCAAGCCCTACAAATTTTGAATGAAGCAGCCCGTCCTTGGGCTTATAATTTTGAAATGCTGTAATCCAGCCCCCAAGGGGCAGGTAATAGAAAATAAAACCGTATACCACAATGGCCGCTGACCAGATTAACAGCACTTTCTGGCGCTTTACCTCTTTCCACGTGATTTTCTTTTCTTTCTCTTTCACTCCTATACGTGCCATTCCCTCACCTCTCCGTCTTTCTTTAAAACTGTCCATACATCTCTGCATTCCGACCCTTGCCAGACTGTAAAGTAATGTATGGACAGCTCCCTACTTCCTGTTTTCCGTAACTTTTTCGGCGTTATTCTTTGTTATTTCCCAACTCTCCGGTCAAGCTCCGCCTGCATCTCACTGAGGAAATCCTGTGGGTTCGCACCGTTGTACACTTCCATATACTGATTCCATCCGTCTTCAAAATCATCCGCCATAACAACTTTTGGCAGCCATTCATGCTTCACTTCTCCCATCTTTGTCCAGGCCACGCCTCCGGGAGTCTCTGTGGTCATGGTACCGGAAAAACTGTACATCGGGAACCATTCCCCTGTCTTATCTACGGATCCAATCATTTCAGGATATGTATTCACGCCGTAGGCCTCAAAACACTTCACTACCGGCTCTGCAAGACTGTCTAAAAATTCTTTTGTCTGTTCCTCCGGCCACATAGCGTTGATGCCGTCCCTGCTGGTACCTTTCCAGTTGGGGAAATAGCTGTAATCACACAGATGGGATGCCTTATAAGCAGTATCGGAAGCATTCATTCTCTGGTCTTCCGTCCTGTAAAACATACCCTCCTCGTCCACTTCATAATCTACGCCTTTTACGCCCCAATATCTCAAATCATGGACTTCCTGCCCAAGCAAATCATTGACAAACTGGAATGCCGCATCCACATCCTGACAGCTTGTGGTGATGCCAAGGCCGCTGGCTACATTCAAAGTGCCTCCTGTAGTATGCCACTGGTTCTCCATGCCCTCGTCAATGGTCAGCCCAAGGGGTACATAGTTGCATCCGATGGTATCAAGTCCCTGCTGCTTAAATACATCATGCACATCGAAAGCGAAATCCCACCACTGGTCACACATACCAAGGACAGCGCCTGTGGAAAGCTTTGCAATATACTCATCATAGGTCTGGGTAAAGGATTCCGGGTCAACATTCCCCTTGTGGAACTCTTCGTTCAATTTCTTAAAATAGCGCTTTGCGGTTTCCGTGGTATTGTAGTCCACTACGGTTGGGCCGTTGGGGTCTACGATAACGGAGCCGTCATTGGGATATCCGTCCAAAAACTGGGGTGCATTCTCAAGACAGAAATATCTCCAGTCCTCACAGAGAATGGTGTAGGGAATGTTCTTTGTCCCGTCCTCCATAGTGGGATTTGCCTCCGCATATGACGTAAGCAGATCAAAATACTGGTCAAGGGTCTTAATCTCCGGATAATCTGCCCACTCCAGCACACGTGCCTGCACCCAAAACGCCTCGTCATTGTGGGTTGTGGTTTTATCCTCCCCGTAAATATTCTGGAACTGATTCATCCAGTAAATATGTCCGTCATCCTGCCGGAATTTATCCCATTCTTCGTCGGAATAATACTCTTTGATATTGGGGTATTTGTCTATATAGTCATCCCAGGCAACCAATGCCCCTGCATCGTAGAGAGTTTTCATAGCGTCGCCGCCGTCAATGAAATCCGGGTACTCTCCCCCTGCCACAATGGTACCAATAGCCTCACTGGCAGTCTGTCCGGTAAGCCATGTTTCTTTCACTTTTGCCCCGGTCTTTTCTGCAATCAGCTCTTTAATCTCATTATCATCATTTTTCTCCGCTCCCGGCACGGCAAAAAATCCTGTAAATTCAATAACGTCTCCGTCCCCTTTGGAGGAAGCTGCGCTGCCCCCCGTCTCCGTGGAGTCATTTGCCACGCTTCCTTTGCCCTCGTCGGGAGAGCCGCCGCATCCCCCAAGCACAGACACCGCCAGTGCCATGGTCATAAAGAGTGCCGTAATTTTTCTTCTTTTCATAGAAACCTCCTGTAGATAAATTTGTTTTGGTCAAAGTGCTTATGTCGCTTTCACTTTATAACACAATTTTATCTAAAATGACCATTTTCTCAACCCGACAAACCGTAGGAAAACCCCTACAAATTATAGATTCTGCAAAACAAGGCTTATTTTTCCAAGTTTTTTATACAATCTGCACATACACCACAGGACATGCTGCCTGACACGGCAGGGCAGCACATCAGGGGACATACCCAAATCCAAGAATCGTAAACTGCTTCTCCTCCTGCCCCTCCTCCATTTTCACTTCCACCTTATGGATGCGGCTTTCCCTGTCATTGAAAATAAGTTTGGCATGACAGTGTATCCAGCCCACCTCCCGGGGGTCTAAAGTACATATCCGTTCCCCGTCCACATACACCCGGGCTTTTCCCGCGTCACAGGAGGGAGAATCTTTAAAAATTAAAAATAGGGCTTTACATATAATATCCATGGCAAAGGGCCTCTCCCCTGCGGTGTGGAACCAATTGCAGGGAAACTGAGGGGTCTGCTTTTCGTCCTCATTGCGCTCCACTGACTGCAGTTTAACATCCATGTCACAAAAATCCCCGCATTCTATCCTTGCCCCTATTCTGTTATCCTCTCTGTCCAGAAGATGTACCTCCTGGAAATCTCCGCCGATAGCAAATGTCCCCGGAAGTTTCCCGGAAGCGTCCTCAAAATCCTCATCCGTTTTATCAATTTCCTCAAAAAGATGCATGATGCACTGGGCGGTAATTTTGTGGCCGATATTGCTTGGGTGAAAGGCATCGTAAAAAAACTGGTTTTTAGACAAAACCCTTCCCTCCTCTTTCCCCAGGGCAAACTGCTCTGTCACAGCGTCTTTTAGGCTTACCATGGGAAGATGATAGTGATATCCCACAGGGCTTAACCGCTCCTGGAGATTCCAGTCATAGGAAAACACCTGGAATAAAAGCACCACTGCCGGATGGCTGCTAAGACTTAAAATTTTCCGCACAAGGCTCTCATAGCACACCCCATTGGTTTCGTCCCCCTCGTCGTTTACGGCAAATTCCACAAAAACCAAATCCGGGGTATTCTTTCCGTATTCCAACACATCCCTCTCAAAACGTATCACCCCAAGTTCCGAGGGAGTCCCCCCGATTCCCGCCTTAATCAGCCGCACATTGTCTCCGGTCCCGTATTTTTCCGCAAAGGCTTTGTAAGACTGATATGCGTAACAGTTGGTGTGAATGGGAGTTGCACCCGCCCCCTGGGTGATAGAGCCGCCGATGTAGGCAAGGGTCACCTCCCTCCCGCTTTTTGCCTTTTCTATAACTTTTTTTATCCGGGACACATCGCCCTTCCACAACAGGGAACGGGCAATCATTTCCTTATATGCAGCAGAATCATAGTCGATATTAAAATCCTCTATTGCCTCCGGCGCCTCAAATCCGTCCTTCAGATACAGTTTTATGTTCACCGTAGCAATCACCCCAGGTTCCTCAAACTCAAAGCGTATCTGCCCCGGCTCCTTGTCATCCCCTGTCCAGTTTTCCTTTCCTAAGGGATAAATCTGTTCTGTGCCGTCACATTTCAGGGTATGAAAAATATGCGTCCCGGAACCGTAAAGATCCCTGTTTCCATACATCTGGAATATAAAATCCGCTGTCCTGCCCCTGTCTTTTGCCATGACGGAAACGCCGATGCTGTGCACCAGCTCTTTAAATCCTCCGGCAGTCTCTAAAAGCTTAAGCATCTTTTCATCCCTGACATTCCCTGTTATTTTCGCACTGTCAATGAGCCTGCCGCTGTCCAGATAAAGAAACTGTATCCCCCTGTTATCCGGCTGGGGGCCTGCAAATATTTCTTTCTCCTGGAGCAGATAGAAAAAGGGCCTTTTTGCCACAGGGTCTTTCGGTGCAATCTGTTTTTTCTCCATCCATTATCCCCTTCCAATCAAAATCGTTACAATAGTGCCTACATTCTGTTCGCTTTCCACGGTAAATGTAACCGCATCCCTCTCCGCCATTTTCAGACGGAGGGCCGCATTTAATATGCCTATATGGGTGCTCTCCTTTATCATGTCAAGGGTTACATTGTTCATCCTCTCCTGTATTTCCCGGCAGACATTTTCTTCCATTCCATTTCCCGTATCCTCTATCTCAAAGACAATCCTGCGGTTTTCCTTCTCATGCCTTCCCCGCAGGAAAATCCAGCCCACGCCGGGTCTGTTTTCTACCCCGTGGACACAGGCGTTCTCCACAAAGGTGACAAGGGTAAGTTTGGGAACTCTGTAATCCATGCATTCCTCATTTATATCTATGACATAGGAAAGTTTTTCTCCGAACCTGTACTTCTGCAGTTCCAGGTATGCCAGAATGAAATCTGTCTCCTCTTTTACCGTGACAAAATCTCCCCATTCCACATTCTGCCGCTGCATCAGCGCAAGTTTTTCCACCATATCGGCAGTCTCGTCCTCCTGCTTTAACACGCTGTGCATCCGTATGCTCTCTAAGGCGTTAAAGAGAAAATGGGGGTTTATCTGACTGCGGAGAGCCAAAAGTTCCGCTTTCTGCCTTGCGATATCCATTTCCTGCCGGTACAGCCTGTCTTTAAACACGGTCTGAATCAAAAGATTCATGCGCTGTGCCATGACATTATAGCTCTCCATGAGCTCGCTGATCTCATCCTTCCCGGAGATTTCCGGAATCAGGGAAAGCTGGTCTTCTTTCACCGCCCCAAAGGCATTTCTCAGTGCAAAAATCCGTCTTGTAATAGACTGGTTCATTAATTTCATAAAAGCATAGGGGAGGAAAATGTTAAGCCCGGCCAAAAGGAGTATCCAGGGAAGCTTATCCCTGACTTTGTCCAATACGGTGGTCTCCGGGGGCAGCACGTAAATCACATATTCAGAGCCATACAGGTTCAGCAGGGAAGTCACTGCGTCTTCTCTCCCGGACTTTGCCTCAAAGGAGTCAAAGGGCATTAAAAGCCCTCCCTTCCCGTCATTGGAAAAAAGCACTGCGTCGCCGTCACACACATATACTTTTGATTTATAATTCCCACTTACTATCTGACGCCAAATCCCACTGTAATCCATCTCCACATAGAGCACATCCCTGCCCTTTCCCTTATTGTAGTAATCCATCTTCTGGGCCAGGAAAAACTTTCTGGTACAGGCATCCCCCTTCTGGGCATATTCCACATCCACGATTACGTCGCTGTTTCCCTCCATCAGCCTTTTGTACCAGTCTTTTCCCTCCGCCATGGAAATCCGGTTGAAATAGCCCCCGTTTACGATTCCCTTATTGTCTGCGTAGATTACGGCGCCGTTAAACCCCACATGCATACTGATGGGATACAGAGAATCCCGTATAAATTCCATCTGGCTGTTATAGTAATCCAGTTCAGAGGCAAAATTTTGGGAGATAAATTCGTTCACATACCGGTTGCTGTAAATATTCCGGGCAAAAAGGGCGGCGGAGTTTACATGGTCGGAAATCAGATATTTCACAACTCCCGCCGTATTTTCCATATCCTTTCGCACAAGCTGTCTCTCCCCGGTTACAGCAATCCCTATAATCACGGCGTCTGTGATAAAAATCGGCAGGATGACGCAGAAAATCTGCATCACCAGAAGTTTTCCGGAAAGGTTTATTTTTTCCAGTCTGTTCAGGACACAGGAACAGACCGCTTTTCTTATTTTTTTCATCCGTATATCCTGTAATTTCCGCTTAACGCCAGAAAGGCAAAAAAGTAGAGACAGTTATCATAATACCTTCTGTCCCCCTGGCGCAGGGGAGTTTTGAAAAATTCCGCCGCCAGGCCAACGGCCCGTTTATCCCAGAGGGCAAGTCCTGCCTGGGCGTTGGCTGCAAACATCCCCAGGGGATGGAGCGCTTTTCCGGGGAGCACGGCGCCGTCTATGGCATAGATTCCCTCCCGCTGCCCCAAAGGCAGAGTCTCATAGAAAAATTTCTGTACTTTTGCCGCTGTCTCCTGCTCCCAGGCGTCGGCGGCAAACCAGGAGAAATCCAGGGCTATATTGGCTATGGTCCGGTAGGCGTCACTGTAGTACCAGTCATGCCTGCCCCCCCAGCGCTCCTCCACCGGAAGATAGGGGGTTCCGTCAAATTCCGCATATTCCGCACAAAGGCCCGTCACGGGATGGCAGGCTTTTTTTAAGTATTCCCTGCTGGCATCCGCCGCCTCCCGGAAAAATTCCCGGTCCTTATGGTACGCCCACCTGGCAAAAAGCTCATAAAAATGGGGCAGGTGGTAGGAGGGGTCTGAAAAGTCCTCCTCGCAGACAAAACGGATGAGCTTATTGGTTTTATCCCACATAGCCCTTCCCCCCTCCCCTGCCTCCCCCTTGTGGATACAGGTGTGGAGCAGCTCTTTTGCCTCTTTTGCGTAATCAAAGATTCCCTCCCCGTCTCCCCACCTGTGAGATGCAAAAAACAGGGACATGGCAAAAAACTCCTCCCCGTCCGGCGCCGGGCCAAAAGCATTTTTTTCTCCGTTTGTCCGGCAGGACCAGGCAAAATAGCCTTTATTTTCCCCCTCTTCCATATACATATAAGTTCTGGCCCATTTCCACAGACGGTCAAACTCCTCTTTCCTGTCCATCTGCACACACATCATCATGCCGTAGGACATGCCCTCTGTGCGCACGTCATGGTTTCCGGTATCCTCTATGTAACCCATATCCTCCCCCGCCGGGTGGTAAATCCGCTCCTCATCCCCGCCGTAAAAAAGCGTGTGGAAAATTTCCTGCTTCCTCTGCTCAATATCCTCTTCGCTAATCCCTGCCTCCTCAAAGAGATTCCGGTAGACCCCTGTGTAAAAGGCGCCTTCCCATCGGCTGTTTTCCATGTTTTTTTTCATGTCTCTAAACCCTTTCTTTCCAAATTTATTTTCTTGTATTTTTCCGGTAGCTGGTGGGAGTACAGCCTTTTACTGCTATAAACTTGTTGATAAAATAGTCTGGGTCATGGTATCCCACCTTCTCTGCAATAGCATATATTTTTTCATCGGTCTTAAGCAGCATCTCCGCCGCCTTTTCAATCCTGTACTTGTTCAGATATTCCCGGAAGGACACACCGTACTGCTTTTTAAATATCTGTCCCAGATAGGCGCTGTTGATGAAAAATATCCGGCTTAATTCTTTCAGGGAAAGATTCTCGCTGTAATGCTCTTTCACATAATCTTCAATATCGCTTAAGACACCCCCCCCCGGTATGTTTCCTCTCAACTGGCAGAGATAGTCTGCAAAATCCCGGATTAAATTTTCAAAATGTCCCCGGTTCCCGTTGTCTGTCTCTTCATCAAAGGCGTTTTCCCGAATCATCTGGATAATCTCATTTTGATTCACCTCCGGATCCTGCTCCATGGCAAGATGAACCAGCCGCAAAAATATGTAATTCATGTTCATGCGCACAAATTCCGCATCCATCTCCTCTTCTTTAATCTGCCGGTATACTTCCTCCGCCGCTGACTGCATTTTTTCCCTGTCATTCTCTTCCACCGCCTCCAAAAGCATATCCATGGTTGCCTTTGTGACAATGCTTACGGGAGGACCCTCTTCCCCTTCAGAATAGTACATAATACTTGGCACAGCCCTTTTCTTTTTCTCTTTTTGGGCAGCCTGGGCAAAACCGGATACCCTGCCTAAAAGCTCTATAAGCTGTTCTTTCTGTACCGGCTTTAAAATGTAATCCGTACAGTTTTGGCGTATGGCCTCTTTGGTGTACACAAAATCCCCGTAGCTGCTTAAGAACACAAAAAATGCGTCTGAGATATTTTCTTCCCGTATTTTCTGTAAAAGCCCGATTCCGGACATTACAGGCATTTTGATATCCGCAAGAATAAGATCGGCTTTGTGCTCCCTTAAATACCTTAGGGCCTCTTCTCCGTTGGAACATGTGCCGGCAATCTCATACCCTTCCTTTTCCCAGTCAATTAACGCCGCAAGCCCTTTAAGGATAAAGGGCTCGTCATCCACCAGTAATACTTTTAACATACATACCACTCCATTCCCAATGCTCCCCTGTATGCCGTTTTATCTTAAGATATGGAAATCCTTTCCGTTTTACATCCCGTCAGTTCTTCGCTTCTTTTATCTGGCTGGCTTCCCCCTACGCTGATTTCATAGGGACATCCCGGCAGTTTCTTTTCGCCTTTTTTGTCACACAGCATAAAAGCTTCCGGCGGCAGGTAAATCTCGCATGTTTTGCTCTCCCCCGCCTTTAAATCAACTTTTTTCACACCCTTAAGCTGTGGATTTGGAGCGCCCTCTGCCTGGGCTTTCACATAGGCCTGCACAGTTTCCGTACCCTCCCGTTTCCCTGTATTTTTCACGGTAAAGCGGATGGTTACTCCCCGGCTGACATCCGGATTTTCCTCAGTAAAAGCCACATCAGAACAGGTATATGCCGTGTAGGAGAGCCCATAGCCAAAGGGGTAGAGAGCCTGGTTTTTCATATAGCGGTAGGTTCTGCCCTCCATGGAATAATCCTCAAAATCCGGCAGCTCTTCCGTTGTCCTGTAAAATGTAACGGGAAGTTTTCCCTGGGGATTCCTCTCCCCAAAGAGTATCCTTGCGATTGCCTTTCCTCCCTGAGCTCCCGGATACCAGCCCTGGATAATAGCGTCTAAATGTTCCTCTTCCCACACAAGGCTCATAGCGCTCCCGGTAAGGCACACAAGAATTATCGGTTTGCCGCTCTCTTTTGCCACTTTTAAAATATGGTGCTGCAGCCCCGGAAGGGAGAGGTTTGGCTTGTCTCCGCTGCCGTATTCATTGCCGGTATCCCCCTCTTCCCCTTCTAAGGTGGCGTCCATGCCCATAACGGCGATTACCACATCGCTTGCCTCACATACGCCCCGCACTTCCGCTTCTCTGTCATTTGCCTGGGCAAGTCCGCTTGTCCTGTCCTGATAAAGATGGCATCCCTGGGAGTAAAGGACTCTCACATCCTCCCCCACATAATCCTGTATACCCTCTAACACTGTAATATACCTGGAAGCCGTGCCCTCATAGTTCCCCACAAGGGCGCTTCTGCTGTCCGCATTGGGACCGATTACCCCGATGGTCTTAAGCGCCCTTTTATCCAATGGAAGAATATTATCTTTATTCTTAAGAAGCACTGCGGATTTTTCCGCCACTTCACAGTTAAACTCCCTTGCCTCTTTTGTGTCCACTGCTGTGTAGGGTATGGCGTCAAAGGGATTTTCTTCTTTTTTGTCAAAAACCCCAAGCTTCATCCTTGTGGTAAAGAGGTTCACTACCGCCTCATCAAGTCTCTCCTCGCTGACCTTTCCCTCCCGCACTGCCTGGGTGAGATACATAAATAAAGTGCCGCAGTTTAAGTCACAGCCGTTGTTCATAGCCATTGCCGCAGCTTCCTGGGCGTTGGAACATACCCCGTGGCCCTCGTAAAAATCTTTGATGGCCCAGCAGTCGGAGGTAACATGTCCCTCAAACCCCCACTCTTTTCTTAAAATATCAATCAAAAGAGTTTTGCTGCCGCAGCAGGGTTCCCCATTGGTTCTGTTGTAGGCTCCCATCACTGTCTCCACCTTTGCCTCTTTCACACAGGCTTCAAAGGCGGGAAGGTAAGTTTCCCATAAGTCCTGCTCATTTGCCAGGGCGTTAAATTCATGCCGCACGTCCTCCGGCCCGCTGTGCACCGCAAAGTGTTTTGCGCAGGCGGCAGTCTTTAAATAATTTTCATCATGCCCCTGAAGCCCCATAATATATCTGACCCCAAGCCTTCCGGTAAGGTATGGGTCTTCCCCGAAGGTTTCATGACCCCGTCCCCACCTTGGGTCACGGAAGATGTTCACATTGGGGGCCCAGAAGGTCAGCCCCTTATAAATATCCGTATCCCCGCTATTCTGCTGCATATTAAACTTGGCCCTTGCCTCAGTGGACACCACATCCGCCACCTGCTCCATCATATCCTCATCAAAAGCCGCCGCCATTCCCACAGCCTGGGGAAATACTGTGGCTGTGCCTGCCCGGGCAACGCCGTGAAGGGCTTCATTCCACCAATTATATTTTATAATTCCCAGACGCTCAATAGCAGGCGCCTGGTACAGGGTCTGCTCCACTTTCTCCTCTAAGGTCATCTGAGACACCAGCTCTTTTGCCCTCTGACGGTATCCTTCTAACTTTTCTCTGTTTTCATTCAATTCCATCTCCGATTCCTCCGATTTATTTTATTTTTCCTATAGTTCCACCTGTTTACAGTTTTCTGATTTACTGGTATGATAAATTATTAAAGATATATTCACAAGTATTCGTTTTCTGAAAGGAAGCACAGATATGACCAATACGATACATCTGCCAAAGAGCCATCCCCCTGACCCTAATTTTAAACGCATCGTGGAGGGCAGACAGGAAAAAGTATCCTATCCCAAAGATTCCTCGGTACGGTTGTGGGTCAACCGGGAATTTGAAAATTATCCTGACCACTGGCATAATGCCGTGGAGATGATTATGCCTGTAGACGGCGGCTACCATGCGGCTATCGGCAGCCGCTCTTATTCCTTAAGCACAGGGGATATCCTTATCATCCCTGCGGGGGAACTCCACGCCCTCACCGCCCCGAAGGAGGGCGTGCGGCTGATTCTGCTGTTTGAACTGGCGCCCCTTTCCGAAATGCACAATTTTCCCAATTTACTTCCCCTCCTATCCTTTCCGCTGCACTTTTGCGCCTTGGAGCAGGACGGGTTTTATCTTACCTTAAAAAACCTGATACTTGGGATATACAATGAATATATGGGAGGCGATGCTTTCAGTGAGTTTAAAATTTACGCTTCCATACTGCAGCTATGTGCGGAAATAGGCAGAAAACATATGGAAAACAGTCTGGAATTTTCCGATCTGGCACCCAACAAGCAGTCAGAGTATATCAATAAATTCCACACCGTATTCCAGTATATCAACGCCCATTACATGGAGCCTTTGACCCTGGAACAAGCCTCCAAAGTGGCATGTTTTTCCAAGTATCATTTTTCCAGGCTTTTTAAACAGTACACTGGCACAACCTTTTATGATTATTTAACCTTAAGAAGAATACGCAGAGCAGAAGAACTTTTGTCCACATCCGGATACTCGGTCACAGACGTGGCCCTTGCGTCAGGCTTTTCCAGTATCGCCACCTTTAACCGCACCTTTAAAAAGCTAAAGGGCTGCACTCCCACGGAATACTGTTCCCTGTGCCGCCTGGACAACCGGAGGCACTGAAAACTTCCTGCCTATCCTGCCTGCTTACGAATCTTCTGTGGTAAAGTAGCTTAAATCTTCCTTCACCGCTTTTGACAGTTCCTTTAACTCCGAGGCTGTCTTTAAAAGAGAAACCGTAGCATCCTTTAATTCCTCCATGGAATCATTTGTCTGCTGTGTTGTCGCCGTATTTTCCTGGGCTATGGCGGAGAGGCTGGTCATAATGTCAACCACATGGGCTCCTGCCCTGCCGCATGTCTCAGCCTGCTCTAATACGCCTTTCATTCCGCTGCCAACAGATAAAATTCCGCCCTCCACTGTGTAAAATCTGTCTTTTGTCTCGGCCAGTTTCTGCTTCTGATCCATTATCATTTCTGTAACTTCACTAATGGACTGTACCGTCTGCCTGGACTCTTCCGACAGGGACAGTATGATTTCATTAATATTCCCGGCGGATGAATTGGTCTGCTCCGCCAGCTTTTGGATTTCGCTTGCCACCACCGCAAATCCCTTTCCTGCCTCTCCGGCCCTTGCCGCCTCTATACTGGCATTCAGGGACAATAAATTTGTCTGGCTTGCAATCTCTGCAATGAGATCAACCACTTCCTGGATTTTTACTACAGATGCGTTTGTCTTATGTATCTGATCCGATATTTTCATAAACGCCTGGGCGGTTCTATCGCTTGTACCGCTTAACTCCTGGATGATTTTTGCAGCCTGGCTTCCCTTTTCCTTCATGCCCTTTGAGGTAAGGGATAATTCATTTACGCTCTCGCCGATTTGCAGCATCCCCTCCTGCATACCTGACACCTGCAGGGAGGAATTTGACACATCCTCGGCCTGAACCTCCGCCCCTTTTGCGATTTCATCCAGCGCTGCGCCCACAATCTCCGCCGCTCCTTTTGTCCTGTCCGCTTTCCTTTCCAGTTTTCCCCCTGTCTCTGCCAAATCTGCGGAAATTTCCTGAAGATGGCTGATGCTTCCCTCCAGCTTATCGAAAAACACATTCAGGCTTTTGCCAAACTGGGAAAATTCGTCATTCCCCTCCGCCTCTATCCTGACGGATATGCGGCCCTGGGTAATTTTATCCAGCGTCTTTTTAAAAAGCATCACCTTTTTATCCATGCCGCTTCCTATCAGTACAGTCATGCCAACCAGCACAATTGCCGCAATTATAAGCACAAACACACTGACTCTAAAGGCGGAAATTTGTACATCTTCCATATCCTTTGAAGCCATATTTTTCACAAGGGAGCACAACTCTGTAAGTTCATTGTTTAATAAAACATTCTCAGCCTTTTTTGCAAGGATTTTATCGTCTATTTCCAGGATCTGACGAAAAAGCTCCTTTTGCGCCTGAAGTTTTAAAAGGGAATCCTTTACAAGTTGTTCGCCTTCTGTGTACAGCGGAATGTTTTCTTCTATCTCTGCCGTCAGGGCTTCTATTTTCCTCCGGCTCTCCTCCACATCTTTGCCTTCCACCACCAGCTTGCTATACTGGCTGATATCGCTTTCAAGGGTGCCAAGACTGCCCTCAAAGCCGTAAACCCCGGAATAGGAACCGCCGTACTTGTAGTCAAAACTCATCTCTGTGGGCTCCAGGTACAGGGTATATTCCATGTCGGAATAATTTTGGGGCTCATATTCTTTTACGGGAATCTGCACCGCAAACTCCTCCCAGCACTGGTTAGCGGCGTTAAAGTTACAGCCGATGCGTATGGCAGGGGCCGCAGGAAATGTGGTGATTTCACTGTCCACATAGGCAAGGCCGGAACCCTGGGGGGCCGATATCCCAGATATGTCCACCTGGACATAATCTCCCCCTTTTACCAGTTTTATGTCTGTAATGTAACAGTTTTTATCATAGGTAAGGGTTCCCCCCACCCGGAATGCCAAAAAGTCCCGCTTTACGCTTTCCGGTATGGGGCCTTTGTAAACCGCCTTTATATATTCTTTGCCGTCAATTTCCACTCTCTCGCCGGTGGTCCACATATGGGCGTCTATCCACTTTATCTCCAGCCAGTCCTGCTTATCAATCAGGTCCGAAAAACTCTCGGAAAGCCCGCTGTCCCCATCCAGGTACTGGCCGTACAAACCCTTTTCCCCGTCAAATCCCCGGCTGGCGCTGAGGCTGCTTATCTCATTGTAGTTTGCCGAAAGCCCCGCCAGATCCTTAAGAATTTTATCCACATCCCCTTCATATCTGGAATCTGTCAGCCCCCGCAGCGCCTGTGCCTTTGATGTCATCTGTGAAAGATTGCCAAGGATGCTGTCCAGATACCCCTGGTCAATATAATACTGATACTGGGTTTCCAGCGCAATATTTTTCACCTGGAGTACATCCAGTTCACTGACAATAGACTCTATTTCGCTGTTGCCGCTGTTTCTGTCCAGGGAATGAATGCCTAACACCCCGATGCCTACTGCCACAATAAGGGAAAAAATACCGATAAGCGCTATTTTGCTTTTAATGGTCTGAAACACCTTCCTGCTGTGTTTCTTTTTTCTTTTTTTCATATCCCTTCTCCTGTTATCTTATAGTAAAATTGATGAAATTAAAGCGCTGGGCTGCAGGCCTATTCGGCAATGTTTAGGTTTTTCCCTTTTAACCCCAGGAATGTCCCTTCCCCATGCCCTCCTTCTGCATGCCCTATGAGCCATTTGTTTGCAGCCGCTAAAAGTGCGTCCTCATTTGGCGCAGAGCCGTCAGCAGCCACTGCAGTATGTTTTTCCCTCAGAGGCCCATTGGTTCCTCTGGGAAGTACAACTGCCACTAAAAATCCCTTTCCCTCTACGCCGCAGGGCGCATAGTGGAGCGTGTCGGCATACAATTCCACCCCTGTTCCCCCAGGAAGGAAGAAGGCTTGTGCCTTTGACGTATCATAGGTGAAATCCTCTTTTACATCCTGCTGCCGCCCCAGAATCAGGACAGTATCTGTGGCAGCTACATTCACCTCTGAACTTCTGTGATATTCCAGTCCGTTTAAATATGTATTATGCCCGTTGCAGTACCCGATCTGAATAGGCATCTCCCCGTAGAAAACAGCGGAAAGTTCTTTCATCACCGGCAGTTTTTCCAATTCCAAGACGCTGGGTTCATAGACTACCCCTTCCGGCATTGGCGTATCCTTCATCTTTTCCACCAGTTCCCGAAAATCAACATTTCGGATTACCCTTCCGTATTTATGAAATTCTTCAGATTCCACTTTTAAAATTTCCATGCCGCACCTCCTATTTTACAAAAGGATTCTCTGTGGCATAGGGAAGGTTTGCCGGCCGGTTGTAGTCCAAATCCTCCACCGGCACTCCGAGATACTTAAATACCTCAAACAGTTCCCTGCCGTAATGTCCAAAAGCAACTGCGCCATGATGGGGATAGTTTTTCTCAATCAGCACATGGCGGTAGAACCTGCCCATCTCCTGAATGGCAAATACCCCGATGGAGCCAAAGGAGCGTGTTGCCACCGGAAGGATTTCCCCCTGAGCCATATAAGCCCGAAGTTTGCAGTCCGCTGTGGACTGGAGACGGAAAAATGTAATATCTCCGGGTATAATGTCTCCCTCTAATGTTCCGTTTGTTACCTCTTCCGGAAGGCTTCTGGCCATAATCATCTGATTTTTCATCTCATGCCCTGACAGTTTCCCGGAACAGGTATTCCCACAGTGGAATCCCATAAAGGTATCTGTATGCTTGTAATCAAACCTGCCCTTTATGGATTCTTCATACATATCCCCAGGTACGGAATTGTTGATATCTAACAGAGTAACGGCATCCTGGCTGACACAGGTACCGATAAACTCACTTAACGCCCCGAAAATGTCCACCTCACAGGATACCGGAATCCCACGCCCGGTGAGACGGCTGTTTACATAACATGGTACAAATCCAAACTGGGTTTGGAAAGCAGGCCAGCACTTTCCGGCGATTGCCACATACTCTCTGTATCCCTTATGCTCCTCTATCCAGTCAAGAAGGGTCAGTTCATACTGGGCAAGCTTGTTAAGTATCTGTGGCTTTTTGTTTCCGGCTCCAAGCTCTTTTTCCATATCCGCCACAACCTCAGCAATCCTCTCGTCATTATCATGCTTGTGAAATGCCTCAAAGAGGTCAAGTTCTGAATTTTCCTCTATTTCCACATTTAAGTTATAGAGCTGTTTGATGGGGGCGTTGCATGCCAGAAAATTCTGCGGCCTTGGGCCGAATGTGATGATTTTTAAATTGGACAGCCCTATAATGGCTCTTGCTATGGGCAGAAACCCGTGAATCATATCTGCGCAGCTTTCCGCATCCCCCACGGGATATTCCGGTATATAGGCCCCTGTATTTCTCAGTTTTAAGTTATAGCTTGCGTTTAACATACCACAGTAAGCGTCGCCTCTGCCCTGGCAGAGATTGCCCTGTGTCTCCTCCGCTGCTGCCACAAACATTTTCGGCCCCTCAAAATGCTTGGCCAAAAGCGTCTCGGCAATCTCCGGGCCAAAGTTCCCAAGATAGACGCAAAGGGCGTTGCACCCTGCTTTTTTAATATCCTCAAGAGCCTTAACCATGTCAATCTCGCTCTCCACAATGCAGATAGGACATTCATAAATATCCTCTTTGTCATATTTCCTGCCATAGGCTTTTACTACTTCCTGCCGCCTTCCTGTTGATAAGGACTCCGGAAAGCAGTCCCTGCTCACTGCCACAATCCCGATTTTTACTTTTGGAATATTGTTCATCATAAAATCCTCCTGTTTTTCTTTGCTTTTATATTTTAATTATACTAATTTCCCAAATAACGCCCTGCATGCCGGATAAATATTTTTATACTGCTGATATCGTGCCTCATATTTTGCCGCAAGCTCTGGGTCAGGGGAAACGGTATCTGCTATTTTCACTGTTTTTTCCGCCGCCTCTTTTACAGTGGCAAACTCCCGGCATGCCACTGCGGCAAGCATGGCTCCTCCCAGGGCAGCGCCTTCTTCTGTCTCAAGGATATCCAGTTTGATATTTAGCACATTGGCAATGATTTTTTTCCACAACGGGCTTTTTGCCCCGCCGCCGCATATTTTTGCACGCTCTATTTGTATCCCAAGGGATTTTGCCACCTCAAAGGAGTCCCTTAAGGCAAAGGCTACTCCCTCTAAAACAGCCTGGGTCATTTCTGGCCGCCCGGTATCCATTGTCATGCCGATAAAAACTCCCCTGGCATCTGGGTCGTTGTAGGGAGAACGCTCCCCCATGAGGTAGGGCAGATAATACACATGGTTTTCCCCTAAATCTGAAATCCCATCCTGCTCTTTGCCATAGTCCGTAACACCGATAATCCCGTCCATCCACCATTTGTTGCAGGATGCGGCGGAAAGCATGCAGCCCATAAGATGGTATGCCCCCCCGGCGTCGCAAAAGGAATGCAGGGCATTGTTTTTATCCACCCGGAAACTCTGGGAAGAGATAAATATAGTGCCGCTTGTCCCAAGGGAAATAGTGCATCCCCCGTCTCCCACGGTTCCTGTTGCGACTGCGGAAGCCGCATTATCCCCTGCCCCTGCTGCAACTTTTACATTCTCTCCCATTCCAAGGTCCTCTGCAATTTCCCGGCGGAGAGTGCCCACACATTCATAACTTTCGTAAAGTTTTGGCAGCATAGCTTCAGAAATTCCGCAGATACCGCACATTTCCTTTGACCACTGACGGTTTTTTACATCCAAAAGGAGCATTCCCGATGCATCCGACACGTCTGTGGCGTGTACCCCTGTAAGCCGATACAAAAGGTAATCTTTCGGAAGCATAACCTTATTTATCCTGGCAAAATTTTCCGGCTCGTTCCTTTTTACCCACAAAAGCTTGGGAGCTGTAAATCCCGTAAACGCTATATTTGCCGTATACCCGGAAAGGGCTTCCTTCCCGATGTCATTGTTTAAATACTCACACTCTTCCTTTGTCCTTCCGTCATTCCACAGGATGGCGGGCCGTATAATACGGTCCTCTTTATCCAGAATCACCAGGCCGTGCATCTGTCCTCCAAAGCTGATTCCCGCCACCTTGTTTTTGTCAAATCCCTTAAGCAGCTCCTCTAAACCGGACATAGTCTCCCTGTACCAGTCCTTTGGATCCTGCTCCGACCATCCGGGTTTTGGAAAATACAAGGGGTATTCCCTTGTCGCCGTGTTTTTCACTTTTCCCTCCCCGTCCATCAGCAAAAGCTTCACCGAGGATGTCCCCAAATCAATTCCTATGTAAAACATATCCTTCCTCCCAGTATAATAATTTATCCATTCCCTTTTCCATGGAAGCCACGGATGAATGGACGCCTGTACTTTCTGATATTTATTATACTTTGGCTTTTTTTGCATTACATCTTAGATATTGCTAATTTTGTTTCACATATTGCCGGTTTGAACACAGAACTCAAGACATACAGTGATTTTCTTTTTAAAGGAAATTATTCCAATAACATCACAAGGGTTCGGCTTACCCGAACCCTTGCATTAGATCAGACGGAACCCCAGTCCCCAGACAGTTTCAATATATTCCCGTTTTGAAATTTTTTTCATCTTCCCCCGGATGTTACTGATATGCACATTCACGGTTTTATCCTCCCCCATATAGTATTCCTCCCAGGCATATTTATAGAGTTCGTTCTTGGAAAAAACCTTCTGTGGGTATTTTAAAAACAATTCCATAATCCGGTATTCCCTTGCCGTCAAAGCAACCGGCTTTTCGGACACGAAAAGCTGCTTCTTTTCCATATCCAGACGCAAATCTTTATACTGAAGGCTTATCTTTTGCCCCCTCCCTTCCCCACTGTTCCTAAGCTGCACCATCACTCTTGCCTTTAGCTCCTTTAACTCAAAAGGTTTTGTCATATAATCATCTGCCCCCAGAGTTAAAAGGTCAACTTTTGTGTCCAGTTCATCTTTTGCAGACAATACGATTACCGGAATCTTACTTGCTTTCCGCACTTCTCCAAGAAATGTTTCCCCTGTCATTCCAGGAAGCATCAAATCCAGTATGATAAGGTCAAATCTCTGATTCTCCAGCAAAAGCTTTGCCTCCGTGCCGGAAAAAGCACTGACGCAGGAATATCCTTCCTTTGATAAATCCACACTTATCATCTCATTTATGTTGCTGTCATCTTCCACAATCAGAATTTTCTTCATCGGCTGTATCCCCCTACAATGTTTCCTTTCCCTCATATTATATCTTATCCTGTTTTCTGGGACAATGCATTTTCCGGAATGTAACAATATGTTTTATCTTTCCTAAATTATTTGAAATTTATATTATAAAAAAAGATATAATATACTGTAGACTTTATCTTTAGTGTGTGTTATACTTTCTGGAAAGAGGAGGCGAAGGTGTATGGATAATAAAGAATTGTTATCGTCTATCTCAGATATTATGGACCAGAAAATTGATTCCCTGGAACAGAGAATGGACCAGAAGATTGATTCTCTGGAACAAAGAATGGACCAGAAGATTGATTCCCTTAGAATCGATTTAGAAAAGAAAATAGAAAACAGTGAGAAAAATTTAAAACGGGAACTTGTTAAAAGCGAAAACCTGATTTTGAAGGAAGTGGACGATGTCCACAGGCTTCTAATCGAACATGACCAAGACCACACAAAGCATATTGCATGATTCGTGAATTGTTGATATTCAAAATGTTACAATCGAAGGACTGTACAACAACCATAAATTTACCCAAAGGCAGACTGAGTTTCTTATACAATATTGCCATACAATTTCCGTGGATAATTTGATATAATATTGAAATGTAGATAATTTTTTTACTGACACTACTGGGAAAGGACGCTTATGGGCACGGAATCATTTCATACATCAACTGTATATAAATCAGCTCTTGCGGTAAATATTGCTTTTCTTGCGGTCCACGTTTGCTTTTTCATCTGTTTCGCTTTTTTGCATATTACTGTTATGGCTGTTGTAAATGTGTTTAGCATTTCCACTTATGTTATTACACTTTTTTTGCTGCGCAGAGAAAAGGTATTGCTTTTCGCCTATACTACATATATAGAAGTATTCATCCATATGAGTCTTGCCACCATCTGCCTGGGATGGAACTGCGGATTCCAAATCTGCTTCCTTGGAATGGTTATTCTTGTTTTTTATGTGGAATATATTCTAATGTCTACAAAAAACAGCACCTTTTACGGTGCAAGGCTTGCCATGGGTTATTTTCTGGCTTACATCGTATGTGCCGTTGTCACACATGTGATCCCGCCATTTTATGTAATCAGTGAAAGTATGGAGTTTATTTTGATGCTGGCTGTTTCCTCCGCCACATTTTCACTCTGTATCTTTTTTATGTCACTTTTAGTGTACCTGACTATGCGCTCCACCAGAAATCTGTCCCACACGGCTCAGACAGATGCCCTGACAGGACTGCCCAACCGTCATTACCTCACCAACAATCTAAAAAAGATTTACATAAACCCGGAGATGAAGGATTACTGGATTACCATTGCAGACATTGACAATTTCAAATCCATTAACGATACATATGGCCACAACTGCGGAGATTATGTTTTAAAAACCATCTCAGAACTTTTACAGGAACATTGTAAAAAAGCGGGAATTACCCCCTGCCGCTGGGGCGGTGAGGAATTCGTGCTCTTTGGCTCTGTAGGCAACAACCGTCAGGCACAGCTAACATTTTTAGAAGATATCCGAAAAGAAATTGAAAAATATCCTTTTCAATATGGAGAACAGAATTTCCGCCTGACCATTACCCTCGGCACAGCCTTGTGCAATATCGAACAGACCTTAGATGAATGGGTGAATCTGGCTGACAAAAAATTGTATGTAGGAAAATACAGCGGAAAAAATAAAGTAGTGTTTTAATTTGAAGCATGACTTTTTTCAGGATTATTTAATCTATCCATCTCTTTTATTTTCCGCTTTTTTTCGTACATTTTTTCATCTGCCCGTTTTGCAATTTGGTAAACATCCCGGTCTCCTTCCCTGTAATGTTCAAAACCGCTGGCAATTCTTCCATAAAAAACCTTATCCTCTCCCTTTACCCGGACTTCTATTTTTTTCTCCTCTAAAATTCTGGAAATATTCTGAATCTCTTCCTGGACCATATCTCTTGTGAGTACACAGAATTCATCTCCCCCGATGCGGTAAACCCTCACCTTTTTTTCAAACAGCTCATTGACAAAAGTTGCCGCACGGATAATATAATTATCACCCAGCTGATGCCCCATATTGTCATTGCACCATTTCAGATTATTCAAATCCATCACAAAAACCTGGGCATGTTCCAATTCCTCCTGGTCATACTGGGCAATTTTCCTGGAATAGGCAGTTCTATTCCACACCCCTGTAAGGGCGTCCGTAAAAGCAAGCTTATGGTACAATTCCGCCTCTTTTCCCTTGCTGGTCAAGTCGGCAATTTCCCTGGTAAACATGTAGCACAAAATCACAATGTATGCCAGGAAACATACCCGTCCAATCACATTTGCACTTCCTTTGGTAATGTAATAAATAACCAGGTCAAAGACAAACCCAAAAATAATTAAAATAAGGCTTAACACATTTATTTTCATTTCTTTTGTCAAAACACCCTGCCTTGCCTCTTTTACAGCCATATAAATGACCACAAACATAAAAAAGATACAGGTTACATGCATTCCCCACAGCGTCTCTTTATAATCATAAATCTGAAACACTTGGAGCAGCGTGGTTCCCACAATATCCGTCAGACTCATAAAACAGCACACCTTCCAGATTACATGATCCTTATCGGCAAACATGTCTCTGGTAAAAAGAATAAAAGGCGGAACCATAAGCATCAGCGACAGATATGCCAGATATGTGGAAAACAAACTCTTCCCAAAAACCATCGACAGGCAAGAACTTTCGTTGGCGGACCAGATGCCCAAAAATGCAGCAAATGTCCCTAAGTGCATAAGTGTTACAACACTTTTGCCCACATCCCCTCTTCTCTTTATTATCACACAGTAAATCAATATCACTACTCCCACCATGATAGTCAAAAAGCATATCATAAGGGAAGGCAGCTCACGAAAGAGCACCTTTTTCATTATGCTGTATTTTGAACCGTCGTAAATATCCGGCACCCTGTGTTTATTCTGGTCATAGGGAGAACTTAAATCAATTGTTATAATGCTCCCAATATGCGTACCCTTTACGGCTACAAAATTCCACCCGCTGCCCGGAGTTTTTCCAAAAGGATTTTCCGGGATGGAAACTTCATACACCACATTCTTCCCAATCGTCACCCGCACATTCTGGTGAACCGTATAAAAAGCAATATATCTGTCCCTGACATCGGAAGAATCAATCACCCCCTGCATAGACGCCCCTGTTTCCCCCAATGACACATTATATTCCATCTGTTTTACAGATTCTTCCGGCTCATACGCAACGTTTACATTCCTGTGGAATCCAATTATAATACAAAACAAAAGTATTATGGAAACTGCACATACCATGAGATATATTCTGCGAATATTATTCATCTGGCCTCTCCTCTTACGCAGTTTTGCTGCTACAACATCTTTCTCTTTTTTAATACCAAAAGCGCCAATATACAGATTGCTCCTGTGAGCACACAGATAATTAAAAATCCATGAGGCGTATTGGACAGGGGCATCCAGGTATCACTGACATTCATCCCATATAATCCCGAAATAATCGTGGGAATCGCCATAACAAGCGTAATGCTTGTGAGAAATTTCATCACATTATTCAAACGGTTATTAATAATGGTGGAAACCAACTCCCTTGCCCCATGTATAATATCCCTATATATATTTGTCATCTCAAGGGCCTGCCTGTTCTCCACAATCACATCATCCAGCAAATCCTTATCCTCGGTATACTGTTTGATTCTCTCATAACGGGTTAAGCGCTCCAATACAATTTTATTGGCGCTCAAAGACGTGGCGAAATACACCAGATTCGTCTCCAGTTCGTGCAGAGTAATCAAATCCTTATCCTCAGTGGTCTCTGAACCGATTCTCTTCTCTATTTCACTCCTCTTTTTGTCAATGACCCGAAGCAGGGACTGATAGAGATTTGTGGTTCGCAGCAAAATCTGATACACAAACCGAATTTTTTTCTTTGTGCTGAATCCCCGCATACGGTTATTGTAAAAATAATTTAAAATCACTGTGTCCTCACTGCATACGGTGATAATAGCATCCCCCACCAGCAAAATACCCAGCGGTATAGTAGTGTAGGCTCTCTGTTCGTTTCGCATCTCCTCACAGGGAATGTCCACCAAAATCAGGGTGTACCCGTCCTCCATCTGCACACGGGAACTCTCCTCCTCGTCCAACGCCGCCCGAAGGTCGGAAATATCAATATCGTAGTGCCCCGCCACCTCCATCAGCTCGTCCATCGTGGGGGAAATCAAATGCACCCATACATCCGGTTCATATATAAACATCTGTGAAAGCACTCCATTGTCTGTCTTATATATTGTCTTCATACCCGGTCTCCATTTTTATCCCAGAAACTACCTGCCACATAAATCATGGCAGTATATTATCATTTGACATTATGGGTTATTATATCACATTAGAAAGGAAATTTGAAGTTTTCTTTTTCCATATCCTGTGATATAATGGTTTTTAAGAATTCAAAGGAGAAATCATAGATATCTTTGTTCCTTTGGCGAAAATCAGAATATTTGAGAAGGAAAACTGTATGAATACAAACGAATCAGCAGAAAATTATTTAGAAACCATCCTTGTATTAAGTCAAAGACTCCCTGTTGTCCGCTCTGTGGACATTGCAACAGAAATGAATTTTAAAAAATCCAGCATCAGCGTTGCCATGAAAAACCTTAGGGAAAAAGGCTATATCACCGTAAGTGATGCAGGATTTATCTCATTGACAGAATCCGGACAAAAGATTGCCGACATGATTTACGAACGCCACACCTTTATCTCCAACTGGCTGATTTCCCTTGGCATCGATGAAAAAACTGCTGTGGAAGATGCCTGCCGCATGGAACATGTCATCAGCCCGGAAAGTTTTGCCGCCATAAAAAAATATGTTACCAATTCCTAAAAACAAAGGTGTAAAGTCCATGGCAGTTAGGATTCTGCACCTTTTATAAGCCCTGTTACCAGAACCAGTATTTCTTCTTTACCCCAATATAAACAAAGACCAGCCCAAGAAGCACAACAGCCGTTACAAGAACCACCGCAAATTTCACCATCCCATTCCCAAGTTTCTTTTCCGTAATCAGATACTTTCCCGCACTGTCAAGCTTTAACAGATGCATCTCCTTCTGATCCAACAGTTCATACTTCCCTTTGGAGGAATTATAAAGATACAGATACTCCCCGGACACGGTTTTTTCTTCCAATTGAAGGGTAATCCTGCCACAGATATTCTGCTCTCTGTTCACGCAGAAACTTGTGCCTTTTTCCTCTTCTTTAAACTCGATATCCGTATAAAACTCATTGCTCCAGTTTGATATGTCTTTCCCATCTATCTGCAAAAGATACCCGTCCCCATGCAGGGTTAAAACTTTCCCGTTTTCATAGAGATACCGCAGCATGTCTGAGGAAACCAGGGGGCAGTCTTTTACAGAAACTTCCGTACCGTATTCTGTCTGGGTTTTCCCGGCGCTTTCCTGCTGCTCTGGCTCCTGTGTCCTGCCCTCCAGATTTACGATTACCATGACCGCCGTACTGGTATCGCTGTTTTTTACAAGCACCGTCCCGCTTCCGGATTTTTGGGCAGTGACAAGGCCGCCTCCGGTGACAGATATAATGTCCGGGTTTTCACTTTCGTAGGTTATGCCCTGGTCTGCTGTTGCCGGAAGTACCTTTGCGGAAAGCTGAAAAGTATCCCCCTCTTTCAGCACCAGATATGTGGTGTTCATTTCAATTTTGGCAGTTGCATATTTTACGGTCAAATCCACACTTTTGGAAACATTTCCTGCGGAAACCGTAATGGTAACTTTTCCCGCCCCGATGCCTTTTACTTCCCCGGAGGAATTGACGGTGGCAATTTTTTCATCGGAGGAACGGTATGTCACTGTAGTGTCCGTGGCGTTTGCCGGAAGCACAGTGACAGATAAATTCATGGTCTTGTCCACTTCCAGTTCATCTTCATGGTCGGAAATCTCTATGTCCTTTACTGGAATCTTCTCATTCTCGTCCTTTGCCTCTATTACTTTTAAGGAAAATTTCTTCTTCACCTTTCCGCAGCTTACGGTAATGTCTGCCTTTCCAATGGCAATCCCCGTAACCCTGCCGATTTCATTGACAGTGGCAATCTTTGTGTCGCTGGATTTATAAGTTACACTCTGCTCCCCTGCATCCGTTGGAATCGGTGTCACGCTCAAAAGCTGGGAAGTCCCCACTTCAATTTCTGCCGGGCAGTCTCCCAGGTCAATATCCCTCACTGCAGTATTTGCCTCAGCTACTGTTAAAGTAAATTTTTTGGATACACCCCCGCAGGCGGCTGTGATTTCCGTTTTACCCTCAGATTGGGCGGTGATTCTCCCCATCTCGTTTATTTCCGCCACAACCGGATTTCCCGAAGAATACGAAACCTTTGTATCCGTGGCATTTTCCGGCAAAATGGTAATTCCTAAAAGCTGTCTCTCCCCCACCTTCATTTCAGACTGGTAATCCCCCAGGTCAATATCCTTAACCGGAACTTCCCCCGACACAACAGTCAGCGTAAATCTCTGGGATATCCCGCCAGAGGAAACGGTGATTTCCGCCATCCCTACATTAAGGGCCGTTATCCTTCCCGCCCCGTTAATCTCCGCCACCCCCGGATTCCCCGAAGAATATGTAATCTTTGTATCTGCCGCTTCCGCCGGGAGAACCGTCACGCTAAGGAGCTGCTTTTCCCCCACTTTCATCTGGGACTGATACTCCCCCAGATCAATCTCCGTCACTGCAGCAGGAACAGGCAGGGCTTCTGTCTCAGATGCTAATGCATATCCTGTGCCTTTAAATATTTGTCCTCCACAGATAAAAACCAATAGGAGGACAGAATAAAGCCGTCTTTTTAACTGCTTATCTTTCCGCATTTGTGTTTCCTTCTCTTTCAAAATAATTTATTATTTATATTTTACGCCCAGCTTTTCTAACACATAGTCAAAATACGTCATCTTGTCATAAATAATTCTGGCTTCAACCGTCATCCCGTTGGACAGGTTCACCTTGTCCCCGGTTTTGGAAACAAGATAATCCATTTCCGGAAGGATGCGGATTTTAAACACCTGGGAACTTCCGTTTTCCCCGCCCTCCATGGTGGTGACATTGCTGTCTATCCTCTCTACGCTTCCTGCAATATTCCCATAAATCGTCTGGCTTAATCCGTTAACTTCTATCTGCACCTCGTCCCCCTCATGGATTCTGGCCATATCCGCCGTACTGATATAAGCGTCTATCACCATATCCGCATTTTCCGGGGTAATGGTCGCTACCGGAGAAGCAGTCTGCACCACCATGCCTGTCTTATAATCTGACAAAAGATGCAGCCTCCCTGGTGCGCTGGCCTTCACCTCATATTCATTTTTTCCGTTTCCCACGGCAGATAACTGAGCTTTTGCAGACTCCAACTGGTTTTCTAAATCCTTTCTGGCATTTTCTGCCGTCTGCAACGCCGTATAATAAAGTTCCGATTTTTTGCTCTGGGCTTTTACCAGTTCACTCTCTATCTGCTCATCTGTATAGCCGTAGGATTTATACATAGATGTGTCCACTTCGCTCTGGGTCACCTGCGCTTTATAATTCTCATACATGCTGTAATACAAACTGTCTTCATTTTTCCCTGCATCAAAATAGTTAGTATCCTCTTTGATGGACTTAATCAGCTTATCATATTGTACAATCTGTTCTTCGTAGTTCTCCCGGCTGTCCGCAAGCTGTTCTTCCTGCAAATCAAAATCAAGGCTTTTTACTTCAAATAGTACATCTCCTTTATTTACCAGCTTGCCTTCTTCCATACAGGATTTGGCAATCTCTCCTGTAAAGGAGGACATCACGTAATTTGCATCTGAACTGGTAATTGTTCCATCCGCCCTGACCATATAGGCTTTGTGTGCGAAAGTACTCCAGATACATAACCCCACCAGAGCAGAAAATACAATGCTTACCAGCATATATCCAAAAGGCGGCAAATCTTTGTCATACATCATTCGGCTGTCTTTTAAATCTTCCAATGTTTTTGCCTGAACGCTCATCTGATTCCTATCCTTCTTTCATCTTTGTATTACAAACTTTTTTGTGAATAATATCAATTCCTGTTTTCACAATTACTGGTACAATTAGGGTAAAGAGCATTGCACCTAGAATAACAACCATATCATTATATAATAGTTTTTTTCCTATAACTATCAATATACCTCCCAATAAGGCTAATAATAATGCAATCTTTGTTAAAAAAGCGGCTTTTTCTTTGGACAGTACCTTTGTTTTCCTGCTCCCTCCATAAAGAATCACAAAAAAGAACACTTCCATTAACAATTCTTTATCAAAATACAAATATGTGATTACCCATGCCAATACAAGGGCCAATAAGATTTTCATTAATCCTAATAAACGTGATTTAAATTTTAACTTTCTCATATTTTTCTCCTCAAACATTCATACTTGATTTTATCTGAATATTGTTTAGTAATTTTAAAATCTTTCTATTATTAAGAATTGTTTTTAGGAATAAATATATCAGCTGTAATCGTTCCTTCTTCTTCGTTACTGTTTACAAAAACAGTATAACTTTCTTCTGATAACTCTATGTCTTTTTCAAATGCCTCTACCCCTATTTTATCATAAGCAATTTTTAACTTCTCCTCCAACCCTATATAACGGCAGTACATGCAATCCGTGACACGGAGTATCGATTCCATGGAATAAGGCTTCTCCACAGAATTAATAAAATGATTGCATTGAAGCATAAGGATAATTTTCATGTCCAATTCTCCATCCTCATTTACAAATGTTCTTGTGTGTTGTATTAACGGGCCAATCTGTACGGCCCCTTTTACTTTTATATAAGACTGCATTCTTTCAACCATAATAGTAAAATCTATATCCTGGTTTTCCAAGTCGATTTCTCCTGTTAAAACATTCTGTAACTTAAGTGTCTTATTTACACCAAATTGAAGCTTTCCCATTTTACATTTCTCCTATAAATATTGTCACTTATCCTCAGAAAACTTAATATCCATTCCTTCCGGTAAATATTGTGCATCTATTATCTTTTCATATTTGATATCTGTAAAACCATCGCAAAACTGTAATTCCACATATGCAAATTTCTTTTGTTCCCTGTCCGCCAAAGCATAGATAAAACCATAATCCCGATTTGTATACACCACGCATAATTCATAGGGGAAATTTTTTATCCCATAGGGGTACGGCTCTTCTGCTGAATCCAGTTCTTTCAAACGCTGATATTCTTTTTCAAAGAACTCCTCATCACAGGTATAAACCAAATATCCTAAATAACAGGGATCCCATGGATTGTAGTAATAATAACAGAAATCCTCTATTTTGCATAAATTCTCGTCTATCGAATCTGGAAAAATATCATTATAAAGGTCAAAGTTTTCTTTATACTTTCCATCTTTCCCTATATATTCCTGGTATTTGCCAATATCGTCTGTCCGGTCCTTACTGTCGTATATCCAGAAAACTATAAAACTTACAATCACAAAAAAAATCACACCTAATACTAGCCCTGTTAGCTTTAAAACAAATTTTACGTCTGTTTTCATTGAATTCCTCTTTCTTCTCACTTTCTGTTAACTCTTTATCCCCGCACATATACAATACATACAATTCAGGCTGCGTTGCACCGATTCCATTGAGTATGGTTTTTCTACGGAGTGCAATTAATTGCTGCATTGTAACATCAAAATAATTTCCACATCTAATTGTTCTTCATACTTGAATCTATTTTTCCTATTAGTACATTTTGCAATTTAATAGTTATATTAGAATGAAATATGTATGCATTTGAGTTTCCAAAAACCTGTACAATTCATGTTCAGCGGATGTATACAGCAAAATAAACCTTGCCAAATACACTTCCGCATATCCCTCTTGCATATATTTTTTCCGGATAAAATATCCGTGGCAAGAATCTGTCTTCAGCCATCCAGCTATAATTACCGTAATTAAACTTAAAACGCCTGATATACTATACCAAATATTTTTTTCTTTAAGCCATAGGACGGTATACAAACTCCAAAAACTTAGCTGTCCTGCAAAATTAGCTTTCTGCCCCTCCAAACACTGTATCGTAAGTTTATCTTTATCTAATACCTTGCTGTCATCCAGAAAAAATTCGGAAGGATAAAAATAATTTGCCATTTGAAACAAATCATAAAATAAATTTACACTTTTCCCTCCGTTAAACACAAAAGGAAAAAACAAAACCGGCTTGTCACCCAACCCTTCTTTCTTATAAAAAATATGCGCTAATAAATGTCCCTAGAAAAGAGAAATATTCCACAATATCATATAAAAGCTCATCAGTCCTAGACTAATTACAATTATCTTCACAAAAGTTAAAGAGTCATCTTCCTAAATAAATTAGAAAAGACAGCAATACATAAAGTACTGTAAGATGAAAAGCAACATTGTGCAACCGATTTAATCATTGTCATATTAACACATCTCCATTCCGTGTTACCTTCTTTAGTTTTTACGTTTTTTTTCACTTTGTTTAATAACTATGCTCATTATAATAATTGCTATCACTGATATAATAAGACTTAGCATTATTTGAATTATTCCTATTAATGAAGTATTAGCAATTATTAAAATTTCTTCTTTTATCAATATTAATAATAAAAGGCACAACACCAATAAAAATGCTAAAAACGATACGTTCAATTTATTTACATATTTATCACTCGCTTCGATATCCAATTCAAAAAAGTAACTAGCAAATCCATAAAGAATAACATAAGCTACTATAATGGATTTATCTGACATACCTATCAGAAAATCTATCAACATACAAATCATCATTGGCAGTAGAATTATACAAAAATATTTTAGTATTTTCTTCACAAATTTCACCTCATATAGTATTTATATAGTTGCCTGAACCTATACTTTCAGGCAACTATCAGCTATTTATCTATTCCAAATAAATTTTCCATTAGGAATCCAAGGTGCTGTCCATGATTTATCAATGCCTTTAATCCCTTTACACATGGTATCTAACAAATAATTATAAACCAAATTGCACACAGCATTAGAGACTAGTGCTCCTATCCCTGTAACTCCCATAGCTACTGTTACACTCGCTAACGTAAGTGCTCCTGCTGCTTGACATATATGCTTTACAGCGGCTTTATTCATTTTTATCCTAAAAGTTCCTCCTCCCTCCACATACGTCATCTCATCCTCGCTCATCACTGCATAACTACTGGGCATCACAAGTGCCCCGTCATAACACATCTCCATTTCGTGTTACCTCCTTCTAATCATTCTTGTTTTTTAGTTACTGACACACACCGTTTGCAACCGGCATATGCATTTATGTAAATGTACACTACATACCAAGGTTAAGTATAACTCATCACATCTTCCATATTTTCAGGAACCTCTGTCACACTTTCGCTTTCCTCAGCCTTCTCTTCCCTCACCGTAAAATTCCCCTGCTGCATCTCCCACAACTGATAATACTTCCCTTTCTTTGCCAGCAGTTCTTCATGACTTCCCTGCTCCATAATACTGCCCTGGTCCATTACAATAATATTGTCACAGTTTTTCACGGTGGCAAGCCTGTGGGCCACAATCAGCATACTCTTATCCCGAAGCTTGTTGTAAATCATGTCAAAAATAATATTCTCCGTGGCAAAGTCCAGATTGCTGGTGCTCTCATCTAAAATATAGAATTCATTTCTCTTTAAAAATGCCCTGGCCAGGGCAATCCTCTGTTTTTCCCCGCCGCTTAGGCCGTTTCCCGCCTCCTCCAGAAACGTATAATACTGCATAGGCAGTTTTCGGATAAACTCATGGGCGTCCGCCGCCTTTGCCGCCTCCTTCACTTCTTCTAAAGTGGCACTCATCCGGCTGACCCTGATATTGTCGTAAATGCTTTTGGAAAACAGCTCTATGCTCTGGGGCACATAGGAAACTGCCCTTCTCAAAGATTTATTGCTGATTTCGCTGATGTCCACGCCGTCCATGGTAATGCAACCCTGTTCCGGCTCATAGTATTTTAACAGAAGCTTGGCAATGGTGGTCTTTCCGCTTCCGCTGGCTCCCACCAACGCCACTTTTTTCCCTTTGGGAATCACAAAGCTCACATCATCTAAGGCAGGCTTCCGGTTCCCGTACCGGAAAGTCACATGTTTTACCTCTATATCTCCCTGAACAGCTTTGATATCCTCATACATATTTTCCTGGGACAGGGGCTGTTCCTCTTCATAGTCCAGAATTTCCGAAAAACGCTTCATGGAAATATTGGCCTCCTGCAAAGATAACTGCAGGCTTACCAGATTTCCCACAGGCTCCATAAAATACCCCGCCAGGGTGTTAAAGGCCATAAAGCTTCCGATGGTAATATTTCCCTTTAACACTTCCATAATCCCAAAATACATAAGGATAAGGTTTCCACCGGAGGAAATCAACTCCGATATTACCCCCTGAACATTGGAGAGCATCCCCTCTTTATAGCTGATGCGCAGGGAACGTATATATTCCTTTTCAATCTGGTCTAACTCCACTTCCTCATTGGCATTTCCCTTAATGGTTTCCACTGCCCGAAGCCCCTCGATAATCTGGGAATTTAACACCGCCGACTGCTGCATCTCTTCTTCGTTAATCTTTTTGTAGGGCTGTTTAAAAATAAATACCAGCAGGATACTTACAATGGTCATAAAAATAATAATGGCAAACAGGGAGCCGTTCATACGGAACAATATTACACCGGTAATTAACGCCATGCCGATATCCAATATCAGCGTCAAAGCGATATTGGTAAACACATCCTTTATGGTAAAGGCGTCGGAAAACCTTGTGGTAATATCCCCTGTTTTCCTGGTGGAAAAGAATTTCATGGGAAGATTGTAGATATGCTTGAAATAGCCAAGCATCAATGGAATATCAATTTTTATGGAAAGATGCATTATCATCCACTGCCGGACAAAACTGACCATTACCTGCGTAATGTTGATGCCTAAAAATACAATAATTACAAGCTTTAGTACGTTTTCCTGTTTGTAGGGAAGTATCTCGTCAAAGAGCACATTATTAAAAATTGAAGACACGATTCCAAGCAGTGTCATAAGCAGGGATGCCAAAATCCCATAGACAAATAATTTTGTCTGAGGCTTTAACAGGGCAAGATATCTGTCTAATATTTTCCCGCCCTTTATTTTTCCTGTTTCAAATTCCTGGTTTGGCAATAAAATGAGCATTGCCCCGGTAAACCTTTTATAGAACTCATCCACAGTAATCCGTAGCAAATCCTTTGCTGGATCTCCCACTACCACAAATTTATCTGTAATCTTAAAAACAACAACAAAATGCGTCATGCCCTCTTTTGTAATCACGTTGGCAATGGCAGGCAGAGTATATTTGCTTAAAAATCCCTCCCTGTCTACCCTGACTGCCTGTGAAATAAATCCTAAAGTCTCTGCACACTTGCTTAATCCCAAAAGGTTTGTCCCCTTTAAGTCCGTTCCCATCAGGTCACGGAGTTTGGTAATGGTAGTTTCCTTTCGGTAGTGCAGACAGACCATGGCAAGGCATGCGGCGGCACAGTCTGTAGCATCATGTTGTTGGACAAATGTGTATCGCATGGTTTTTCTCCTGCATAGTTTATTTTCTTTTCTTCAAAACTTTTTCCCAAAATTTTCTCATTTCATCTATCCCATCTTTTTTTCCTCCCCCAGTAACGGTCCTCATTTCTTCTTTTGATAAAAATTGAAACTTATTAGGTAATTTCATTTCTTCTTTCATTTAAATAACCCCTTTTCTTTTGATACTTTCACTTTACCATTTTTCAGATAAAATACAAGATACATGTGACGATTGGCAGGAATTCCATGGTATTTGGTAAAGTCTATTCCGTTTTCGAGAATTTTTCTCAAAATAATACTCATACCGAATATGTCTTCTTTTGTATTTTCTTTTTAATCTTTTTATATTATAATAGGTTCAAACTAGGAGGAACATTAAATGAATTGGATAAGAATTTATTTTGATTTAGTCAGTAATTTATTTATATTTTTCACTATGGAACTTTTTGCAGAATATAAGTTAAATACTTTTAATCCTTCAGAAAAACATAAACTTCGTGTTTGTTATCTTATTTTTTATCTGTTATATTCTATTCCAGGCAGTTTACCTGCAATTTTCATTTCTCTTGACTTATTTGTTGATTATATATATTTTTTTCTAATCGGTCAAAAAAAAACCAAATCTTGTTTTATTGTCTTCCTTAAGTATAGAATTTATGTGCTGATATTGTATAGTTTACTTTACATTTCACATACATTTCTAATCAACGACTTTTATTTTTTGGATGCTAACGAAACATATGATAATGCAAAAAGTGTGATTTGTGCTACCATGCTTTACGTAGTCCTCTTTCTCGACATTTATGGCAAACGCCTCTCCGCTCTTCATGAAAAAAAACACTACGGCATCTATTTTTCCGCTGCCGCAGTGTTTTCCTGTTATATTCTAAGCTATTTCAGCCTTTTTTTAGTGGGAAATCCAACGAATATCAGCCGCATGTTTCCGGTGATTTTTTCCCTATTTTTTATCATTATCGCCGTGTGCCTTACCTCCTACCAGAAAATTGTGCTGACTTTAAAGACAAATGCTGACCAGGAAATCCTCATTACCCGATACGAAGCAGAACGGGCCTACTATGAAGATGTGGAAAAATCTTTAAACGACATCTCTTCCCTCCGACACGATTTTAGAAATCATCTTCTTGTATTAGACAGTTATGCCCAAAAAGGAGATTTGGAAAACCTAAAGACGTATATTGCCAAACTCAATAAGGGTTTAACGGACATAAAATTGATTAAATCTCAGAGTTCCCTGGTTTCCGCTATTTTAAATGCAAAATCCAATGTCTGCTGTGAGAAGAAAATATTATTTACTGCAAAATGCACCTTTCCCTACATATCCATCAGTGATTTTCATCTGATAACTATTCTGGGAAACCTATTGGATAATGCCATCACTGCAGCTTCTAAGATTTCTGACGGACAGATAATTCTTTCCATACGGCAGGTAGATTCCTACTTGGAAATCTGCTGTGAAAACAACCATGCTGAGAAAATTCGCAAAAAGAATGAACAGTTTCTCACCACAAAAGAAGGAGATCATATATTTCACGGTATCGGCATTAAAAATATCAAAAAATCTGTTAATGAACTAAATGGAACCATAGATATTAAATATACGGATAATACCTTTACGGTAAACGTTTTCGTTCCCAATTATCGCTGAGATGCTGTATTTTTCTCATGTGAAGATTCCGCAGTTTTTCATGATTTCTTCTGCTCACCGGCACTTCTCTGTTCTTGCCCAGACATACAGAATCTGTCCTCACTTCTTTGATATGCCGGAAATTTACGATGTATCCCTGATGAACCGTATAAAAAACCGTATTATCTAATAACTGACTGGCCTGTTTTAATGTCATGTAACTTAATATCTCCCCGTCCTCCAAATGAAAGACGCACTGATTTTTCCTCTTTTCTATATATAAAATCTCATCCGTATCTAATAGAACTGTTCCTCTGTTAATCTTTACTTCAATAAAACGCTTTTTTGCCTCCACCGCATTTCTCTGATACTGCACCTGAGTTGCACAGCGGTTTAACATTCCCCTTAATTCCTGATATTTAACCGGCTTTACCAGGTATCCCAATGCCTCTGTCCGGTATGCCTCATAGGCATAATCTTCATAGGAAGTGATAAAACAGATTACCGCATCCGGATGCACTTCCTTGATTTCTTTTGCAACGTCAATCCCTTTTTTCTCCGGCATATCCACGTCTAAAAACCAAATATCCTGCTTTAATCCCTGCTCCTTGATATCTTCTAGTAAATCTTTCCCCGAAAGATATTCCAATACTATTATCTTATTATTGCTTTCACTTTCATAAGCTTTCAGATACCCTTTTATATCATCAATAAAACATTGTTGGTCATCGCAAACTACAAGTTTATATTCATACATAATAGTTATCCTCCCTCTGCGTTCTCTGTCTTTTATTGTATATATCTTAGGAAAGATTACAAGTACTATGTGGCATTTGGCAGGATTTCGGTGGCATTCGGTATTAAATTTTACAAATACATATGCATATAAACTTTATTTTAGACAACAGAAGTGTTCCCAGAAAGCCCCCGAAAGCAGATTGCACTTTCGGGGGCTTCTGATTATCATCTTACCAATTTCTCCAAGGGAACACATCCTGTCCTCCTTCCCCTGGCAGTTCCTCTTCCTCCTCCCAGGGCAGCTGGGGCATTTCCTGCCGGCCATCCTCAGGCTGCTCCTCTTCCCTATTGTTGCTATCCTCACCGTCAGAAGAGGCCTCTCCTGTCTGCTGGCTGGACAATTTCACCTCTATCTCCGCTTCGTCATAAGAGCCGTTGTTGGCAGTAAGCACCATAAGTTTTACTGTATCTCCCACCTTGTAACCGCTGATTTTATCCTTTAATTCTTCCATGGATGACACATCTTCACCGTTCACTTTGGTAATAATATTTCCTTTTTTAATTCCCGATGCCTCTGCACCGCTGCCCTTAACTACCTGAGCCACATAGACACCTTTTGGCATGTTGTATTTCTCTGACACATCATCTGTCACATCCACACCATAAATACCAAGATAAGGCGTGCCTGTGGTAGTTGTCTTGCCATTTGCAATCAAATCCTCCAAAATGGGCTTTGCAGTCGCCATAGGGATGGCAAACCCCATTCCCTCCACAGCAGTGTCGGAATACTTGGAGGAATTGATACCGATGACCTCGCCTTTGTCGTTAATCAGGGCACCGCCGCTGTTTCCCGGATTTATGGCTGCGTCTGTCTGAATCAGCTTATTGGTAAAAGTTTGCCCTGTTGTCTCGTCCTGAATAGAGACTTCCCGTTCCAGGGCACTGATGACTCCCGTGGTGACAGATTGTCCATATCCCAGGGCATTGCCGATGGCAATGGCGGCCTGGCCGGCGGAAAGCTTGGTGGAATCTCCAATTGCCGCTTCTTTTATGGTTTTTAAAGTATCTTCACTTAAGTCTGACAATTTCACAGAAACAACTGCCAAATCATTGGAAGGCGCCGTACCTCTCACAGATGCCTCTGCCGTAGTGTCATCAGAAAACTGAACCGTTAAAGTCTTAGCCTTTTCCACCACATGGTTGTTGGTGGCAATATACAGATTATTGTCATCTTTGCTGATAATAATCCCGGAACCGCTGCTCTCACTTTCTATGGTACGTCCCCCAAAAAAGCTCAACACTTCCTGCTGGGTCAGACTGGTAATCGCCACGATAGAAGGCATCGCCTGGTCCACCACCTGGGAGATATCTGTAGTCTCCCCCATCCCGTAAGTTTTTGTGGGCTGAATACTGGTGGACTCTATGGGTGTCTCCGTGTCGGAAACCTGTGTTCCTGACAACTGCTCCTCCATAAAATAATTAGTTCCCTGAAAGGCAATTCCCCCAACAATCCCAAATACCAGTGCAAGAGATGCACATTTTGCCAGTTTACCTGTAAAACTTTTCGCACTCATAGCTATTTCTCCTTTCGCATATATGTCAAATTTATTTCTTTTCAAGGAGTAGTCTAACCTGAATTTATGATGAGTTTTTGATAAAATTATGAAAAAATTATGTTTTACATTATCTCGGTAATTTCCCCGGTATCCAAATAATGCTTGCAGTCAATGATCCTCTGATTGGCGGAACCTTTAAATTTTAACTGAATACTGTAATCCTTCTCCAAAAAAGGTCCGTCCACCAAAACGTCGATGTAAGACAGCATCTCTTTCGTATCCCCTGTGGCACATTTCCCTCCCTCCGCCAAATCAGAATCCAGCAGATACCCGGTGTATGCCCAAATATTTTTTCTGGGATACATTACTTTTACCCGATGCAGAAAAGGCACCAGGCATTTTTGATTTTCCGGCTCAAAGGGATCTCCCCCCAAAAGAGTTAAACCGGCGATATAAGGAGGCTTAAGGGATTCTAAAATGGCATCCTCCGTCTCCCTGGTAAAGACTTCCCCGTGGGCAAAATCCCATGTCTCCGGCTGAAAACAGCCCTTACAATGGTTTCTGCACCCGGATACAAAAAGGACGGTGCGAACTCCCGTCCCATTTGCAATATCGAAATATTTTATAGCTGAATAATACATGATAACTCCTTTTTAACTGCCCATTTATAGATGCAGCACCCGCTCTTTGATTTCCTGCGTCCTTCCCTGATTCCAAAACTGGGTTCCGATATAGCCGCAGGTCCTCCTGGCCACGTTCATTTTATCCTGATTCTGGTTTTTGCAATTTGGACACTCCCACACCAGTTTCCCGTCCTGGTCGCTTACAATTTGAATTTCTCCGTCATAACCGCAAATCTGGCAGTAATCGCTTTTTGTGTTCAGTTCTGCATACATAATATTGTCGTAAATATACTGCATTACAGAGAGCACTGCCTCGATATTGTTTGTCATATTCGGCACCTCCACGTAGCTGATGGCCCCGCCGGGGGAGAGCACCTGGAACTGGGATTCAAATTTCAGCTTGGCAAAAGCATCAATCTGCTCCGTCACATGGACATGGTAACTGTTGGTGATATAATTCTTGTCCGTCACGCCGGCAATTACGCCAAAACGCTTCTGAAGGCACTTTGCAAATTTGTATGTTGTGGATTCCAGGGGAGTTCCATAAACACTGAAATCAATATTTGACTCCTCCCGCCAGCGCTTACAGGCATCGTTTAAACGCTGCATCACATTGAGGGCAAAGGGGGTAGCCTCCCTGTCCGTGTGGGTTTTCCCCGTCATGTAATAGGTACATTCTGAAAGCCCTGCATACCCGAGGGAAATGGTAGAATACCCGTTATACAAAAGTTTGTCAATGACCTCCCCCTTATCCAGCCGTGCCAATGCCCCGTACTGCCACAAAATCGGCGCCACGTCGGAAGGCGTCCCCTTCAGCCTTTCATGCCTGCATAAAAGGGCACGGTGGCACAGCTCCAGGCGCTCCTCCAGAATTTCCCAGAACCTGTCCATATCCCCCTCGGAAGTACATGCCACATCCACAAGGTTAATGGTCACGACCCCCTGGTTAAATCTTCCGTAAAATTTATATTTTTCCTGCTCATCTTTGTAAACGGTAAGGAAAGACCGGCAGCCCATACAGGGATAGCAGTTTCCCTGCTTTAACTCTTTCATAACTTTTTCAGAGATATAGTCAGGCACCATACGCTTTGCGGTACACTCCGCCGCAAGCTTTGTCAAGTGCCAGTATTTGCTGTCCTCCGTTATATTGTCCTCCTCCAGCACATAAATCAGCTTGGGAAAGGCAGGGGTAACTAAAACCCCGGCTTCATTTTTCACCCCGTAGATTCTTTGGCGCAGCACTTCTTCAATCATAAGAACCAGGTCATCTCTGGTCCTTCCCTCAGCTACCTCCCCTAAATACATAAACACGGTGACAAAAGGCGCCTGGCCGTTGGTGGTCATCAGAGTAATCACCTGATACTGAATCATCTGGACTCCCCGGTTAATCTCCTCCAAGACCCTGGACTCCACCACCTGCTCCAACTGTGTGGGATTTAGGGGAAGCCCTGCCAGCTCAAATTCCTTTTCCACTTCCTTCCGAAAACACTGTCTGCTCACGTCCACAAAAGGGGCTAGATGGGACAGGGAAATACTCTGTCCTCCATACTGGGAACTGGCAATCTGTGCAATAATCTGGGTGGCGATATTACAAGCCGTAGAAAAAGTATGGGGTTTTTCAATCATAGTTCCGCTGATTACCGTGCCGTTTTGCAGCATGTCTTCCAGGTTCACAAGACAGCAGTTATGCATATGCTGGGCAAAATAATCGGAATCGTGAAAATGAATGATACCGTTTTCATGGGCCTCCACAATATCTGCCGGCAGAAGAAAACGACGGGTAATATCTTTGCTCACCTCACCTGCCATATAATCCCGCTGCACACTGTTCACGGTAGGATTTTTGTTGGAGTTCTCCTGCTTTACCTCCTCATTGTCACATTCCAGAAGACTTAAAATCTGTTTGTCTGTGGAATTTGCTTTCCGCACAAGAGCTCTCTCATACCGGTAAGTAATATAATTTCTTGCCACGGAAAATGCATTTTTCTGCATAATCTCATTTTCCACCAAATCCTGTATTTCTTCCACATTTAAAGCCCGGTCCATCCCTGTGCAGATATCCTCCACATGTTTTGATATCTCCTCTATCTGCTCTGCAGACAACTGTTCACCGTCCACCACGGAATTATTGGCTTTTACTATGGCCATGCGAACTTTGTCGATATCAAAAACTTCTTCTGTACCGCTGCGTTTAATGATATTCATATCCTTCTCCTTCATCCACTGTAATCATTCTACATATATGTCGTATTGAAGTAGATTGTACTACATCTGGTGTTCCAATGTCAATAGCATTCTATATATTGTACAGAGACTTTATATAACTGCGTACTTTCCCGATAAAATAAAGAGAACCGAAAGCCACTGTTTTCCTGTTAATCCCTGCTCTTTCTGGGTTTAAGAACTCCGAAAGTGCATCTCTTACATCCAAACAATGTCTTGCCAAAACCCCCTGTTCCCTGATATAAGCAGCCAGATGCTCCCCTTTTAAGGCCCGCTCATGCTCTGGGGTTACAGTCACCACCTCCAAGGCCAGGGGAAGAATCGCATCTGCCATCTCCTCATAATCTTTGTCCGCCAAAACCCCCATCACAAAACGGAATTTCTCTCCGGGATACAATTCTTTTAAACTGTCTGCCAAAGCTTTTGCCCCGTCCCCGTTGTGGGCGCCATCCGCCAGAAAAAAAGGCTCTTTTATCAAAAGCTCCATTCTGCCAGGCCACTTTGCTTTTAAAATCCCCTGGTGCAATGCCTGCTGTGAGATGCGATATCCTATATCTCTTAACTCTCTTGCCGCCAGAACTGCCGTCAGGGCATTTTCTCTCTGGTACTTTCCCAGCATGGAAATCTCAAATTCCCCTTCCCCGGGATAGGAAAATTGTGCCCCTTCCCCCTCTATATCCCGGCTTTCCGCAAGGGTAAGGGGAATGTGCCGTTCTCTGCAATATCTCCGAAACACTTCCTCCGCCTCCCGGGACTGGGGCCCGGAAACGGCCCTGCAGCCAGGTTTTAGTATTCCTGCCTTTTCCATGGCGATTTCTGATAAGGTATTCCCCAGTATCCCCGTATGGTCAAAGCCGATTTTTGTCAGAACTGCCACTTCCGGCACACCCAGGGCATTGGTAGAATCTAATCTGCCTCCAAGCCCCGTCTCAAAGATTGCCACGTCACATCTCCTCTCTTTAAAAAAGAGTAATGAGAGAAGGAGACAATAGTCTGACATGGTAGGACTTACCCCAAAATTTTGTCCTAAAATCCACTCTCCTATACCTTTAAAATCTTCCTTTGAGATATTCTTTCCATCCACGGAAAAGCGCTCTGTAAATTCTTCCAGATGGGGAGAAGTGTACATTCCTGTCTTATATCCCGCCTCTGTGAGAACAGAGCGCAAAAAGGCTGCAGTGGAACCTTTTCCGTTTGTGCCTGCGATATGGATAAAAGGCAGACCTTTTTGGGGATTTCCCACTGCAGCTAACATTTTTTCACTTATTTTTACACCTGGCAGGCTCCCAAAACGGGCAGCCCCTTGAAATTTCTCTTCAATTTCTTTGTATTTCATTCTCTCAGCGAATTAAACCACCATGATAATACCGCCGTCACTGGCATACATACTGCTGATGCCCGCCGTATCCACCACAATAATTTTCTTAAATTTCGCAAGCCTCTCTATATCTTCCTTTACCGCTTTGGCCCTCTGGGGACAATTACAGTGGGAGATGGCCAAAGTTTGATTTTCCACATCTTTCGTGTGTTGAAACATTGTATCCACCATCTGCTTTAAAGCCTTGTTCATTCCCCTTGCTTTTCCAAGCTGACAGATCATCCCCTCCGGGGTGGCTCCCATCACCGGTTTAATATTTAATGCATTCGCCACAAAAGCTTTCAGGTTGCTGAGCCTTCCGTTCTTCCGCAAAACCTCCAGTGTCTCCAGTACAAAGTAAGTATTCTGTGTGGTGATATACTCCTCCACCCTCTCCACTGTCTCCTCAAAAGAACACCCTGCCTCTTCAAACTCCTGGGCTTTCATGCCGATTAGCGTCTGGCCCACAGACGCAGACCTGGAATTAAATACATAAATTTTTTTCTCTGTGCCGTGCTCCTCCTCATAGAGGTTTTTTGCCAGTAAAGCGCTGTTGTAAGAGCCCGACAGTTCTTTGGAAAGTGTAACCACATAAATATGATCTGCATCTCCCCCAAAAGCCTCCATGTATGCCTCAGGAGAAGGACAGGAAGACTTTGGCCCCACCGGGCTTTCCTTTATGCGTTTTAAAAAATCGGCCTGGTCAAAAGTTTCGTCATCCACCACCCGATATCCGTTAATATCCATTTCCAGGGGAACATTTACATAATGACCATCCTCTTTTAACTCCCGGGTCAATTCCCCACAGCTGTCAATCACAATTTTATACATTTCTACCTCCAGAACAAATACTTTCTATATCTTATCATCTGTTTTTCTATTATACGTAGTATTAATTACTACATATAATAGCACACTTTTTCTGACTTGTATAGAGGAAAATGTATAAACAGTTGGGAATCCTATCCATCAGCCCATGTCATACAAAATTTATAGTAAGCACATATTGTTCCGTATCCTCCAGATAATAAATAGAAGAAATATTTTCACAGTAATCCGCAATGTGCTGCTCTGTGATAAAATAATCCAGGGCCTGTTGGTACAGTTCCGGGGAGGAAAACTTCACGGACATTCCCCCTCCTCCCTGATTCCATGCCTGTGCAAAAATACTGCCTACATTTTCCGGTATCCACTCCGTAAAATATTTTCCCTCCCGTACAAAATAATTATTCTCCATATTGGTACATTCCGGAAGAGGAAAACTGCTGTCCAGCACATGGGTCCTGCTGATTTCTTCTGAGGTTACTGCAAGATAACTGTAGTTGACATATTTTTCTATCTGACTGCTGTCATCCAAGTATCTGGAATTTCCCCAGGTGGTATCCATATAATAATAGCTTCCGTCAAGGCGCACCAGATTCCAGGCGTGGGATTCTCCCTCCGCCGTCCCTGTCACAATGGTGCTTGGTACGCCTAAATGATTCAATAGATACTGGGTGGCGCAGGCATATCCCTGGCACACCGTTGCCCTGCTTAAAAATACACTGATAATGTTCTGGTTATTTTCCATAGAAGCGTCATAATCCACATTTTGGATTAATATTTCAAACACGTATTTTGCTTTCTCATAGTCGGAATCAGAAATAGAAATTCCGGCGAGCAGCTCCTCAACAGAATCGTCAATCTGCTCCTGGGTGCCCACGCGTTCCTCATAGGACATAGTATATTTGGGGGTAAAATCCATCCCCACCAGATTGCCCCCTCTGGTATACTGGGTATAGACATAACCGGAAACCCAAAACAGCCCGCCGTAATCTGCACACACGGCTTTGTAGGCATTCTCCAGTATCTTTGTGTCCACAGTGGAAACAGATACCTCCTCCTCATGGGACAAAATGGCGTCTAAAACTTCGTCGTACACAATTCTTGTCTCCTGGTCCAAGGTACTGTAAGCATAATTGACGCCGAAATCCTCCGTCGGAGAAACTCCCGTCTCCTCCTGGGGATTTTTTTCAATCTCCGCATCCTCCCACACTGCCTGGGTATCCTCAGCCCCCCGGTATTCCGAACCGATTTCTTCCTTTATGCTGTTTTCGATGCGGCTGAAGGCCTCTGCAAACTCTTTTGTGCTGCAGCCCCACAACTGCAGAAAAAGGCAGGCAGATAAGACAGACAAAAGGGTTTTCTTTCTCAAATCTCTCACAAATATTCATCCTCCCATGTAAAATCTCATCCGGTGAGCAAACTTGATATCTGCGTTACAATTTGTAATATAATTTTATGCACTCCGTTAAACTATCCAAATCATTTCTCCCCATAAATTCCCTGGCAGAATGCATGGCTAGTATGGGCACTCCCAAATCCACCACAGGGATTGGAAGAAGTGTGGACGCAATGGCTCCCAAGGTACTTCCTCCAGGCAGGTCAGAACGGTTCACATACTTTTGGAAGGGAATCCTTCCCTCCAGGCAAATCTGCTGCAAAACGGCAACGGCCTCACAGTCTGTGGCATAGGACTGAGCAGAAGATTCTTTGATGCAAAAGCCTTCGTTTAACACCGGCTGATTGGTGACATCCATTTTTCCCGTCTGATTGGGGTGCAGCCCGTGAGCCACATCTACGGACAAAAGCATGCTTCGGTAAATCTCCTTTGACACTCCCTGTCCCTCTGCCCCTAAGGACTGTAAAATCCTTGTAAGCACATCACGGAGAAGAAGAGATGCAGCCCCTTGTTTTGTCCTGCTGCCAATCTCCTCGTGGTCAAAATAAGCTGCAAGATTGATACCCTCTTTCCGGACAGATGTTGTGATGCCCTCCATAAGCCCGTAGACGGAAGTTAAATTATCAAGCCTGGGGCTTGAAACATACTCTTCCTTTCCCCCTATGATACATGGATCCTCCCTGCAGTACACCGTAAGCTCATAGTCTAAAATATCCTCCGGCTCTGCGGAAAGTTCCTCCGCTAAAAGCTCCTTAAAATAATTGCTGTCCTTCTCATCCTTGACATATTGTAAAATTGGCTGCAAATCCGTCTGTTTGTTCAGCTCTATCCCTTTGTTGATTTCACGGTTCATGTGGATGGCAAGATTTGGTATGGTCATAAGAGGCCGCCCAAAATCTACGTATTCCACCCGGGGTGCAAATACATCCCCGCTTTTTAAGGCTGCCCGTCCGGCCACGGAGAGCGGACGGTCCATCCAGGTATTTAAGATTCCCCCTCCGTATGCCTCCAGGTTCAGTTTTCCGTATCCCTTTGTCACAATCTCCGGATTCGGCTTTATTTTAAAACAGGGGAAATCCGTGTGGGCTGCCCCCATACGAAATCCCTGCCCCTCCTGATAAGATTCCCCCAGAGTAAAAGCAATCAGGGTACTGCCCCAGTAATGAACAAAATATTTTCCCCCTCTTTCCAATTTCCATTCTTCCTTCATGGAAAGTTCCGAAAACCCGTGCTCTGCTAATCTCTCCCTGACAAAAATTGCCACATGGCAGCTGGAGGTTCCTCTTTGCAATAAGTCAAATAATCCCTGCGTATCCGTCATAATCTTCCGGTTTCCTTTCCCTGGGCCAAAAGGCACAGTATTTGGTTCAGCCTAAAGCGTAAACAATGCTGCAATATAAATAATATTTTACTATATTCTGTTGAACTTTTCAAAGGGATTATGATAAACTTAAGAAAAGAAAGAAGATTTTTGCAGAAAGGTATTTTATGATTTCACTACAGCTGACTGATATAAAAAACTTTATGAACCAATTTCTCCGGGGGGATATTTTTGACCACTTTCTCATGCCGGAAGCTGTCATCGTCCAGGATATCACCTTTACGATTGACGGCCGTCTGAAAAACGAGTATTATTCCCGGGAAGAACTGGAAGAACAAAACCTCGCCGTAGGAGATACTCTTCCCTATTCTTATATACGGCCTGCCCTTTACCAGTTAATACGCGGAAAAAAGACCCCGGTATATTTTAAATTTGTGCTGATGCTCTCCCCCGACAATATGGAAAAAACCCTGTCCCTCTCCGAAAGCGGCCTCACCCCCATGGACGTGGCGGGAATGTTTTTAAATATCACCTATCAAGGCGGTTCCCTGACCGTTACCACGGGAATCTCCTACAAAACCTTTACCACAGATCAGAGATTAAATCATGAGTGGGATAAAATGGTAAAGAAATTTTTGTCCAACCATTCCATAGCTTGGGAAGAATGTTGACCTTGAACAGATATGGCTCGTGATCAGAACAACCTATAGGAGGAAAGTACCGTGATAGAAAGAAGACGAAACCCCAGAGTAAATGTCACCCTGCACCTTAGCATTTCCGATTTGTACCGTCAGGACCCGGCTTTGGCAGAACTTAAAAATCTGGATTCCCCCATTCAGATTATAGACATCTCCTTGTCGGGAATTGCGTTCATCACAGAATGTGTGCTGCCGGTGGGATATTTTTTTGATGCGGCACTGGATGGCCCCGCTTATAAAAACAAAGTCTTTACCGGAGTAAAAATTATCCGCAGTGACACGGTAGACCATACCCGCTATCTCTATGGATGTGAGTTTACCCACCAGCCTGATAATCTCCAGGCACTTTTAGATGAAATGGCAAAGTCTGCCTCTGAGTAACGAATATGGCAGGCGGAAGATTCATTTTTCCCTGCACATAACAAGACAGCCGGCATTTGCCGGCTGTCCTACTATTTACTTAAATTTTACAGCTGTGCCGTAGGCGATAACTTCCGCCGCACCCTGCATAACAGCAGAGGAAGCATAACGAATATTGACAATGGCGTCAGCTCCCATGGAGGATGCCTCCTCCACCATTCTCTTGGTGGCAAGGGCTCTGGCTTCATTCATCATATCATTGTACGCTTTCAACTCTCCTCCCACCAAAGTCTTAAAGCTCTGGGTAATATCTTTTCCGATATTTTTGCTCTGTATAGTGCTTCCCTTTACCAGGCCCAGCATCTCCAGTTCTTTTCCTGTGATATAATCAGTATTTACTAAGATCATCTTCTTCTCCGCTCCTTATCTCCTGAATCCTCTCTACCAGTACATAAATGGTGACTCCCAATAACGCCGCAGGAATCACTGCCAGAAGAAATTTCAGTATACCTGGAATCTCCGGTACACACAAAACCAGTATGCCAAAGAAAAAATAATATCCTCCAATCAATGCCGTTATGACACAGGGGGCAACCAGTTTGGCCGCATGTTTCTTATTCTGATCTTCCATACAAAACCGCTCCCTTCTGTTTGTACTATTATGATAATACAATAGTGTATTTGGCGGGTTTTGTCAATATTTTTTTACTACTTTTTGATCAGAAGGGATTTTCCTGTCATCTCTTCGGGCTGTTCCATACCCATCATCTCAATCATAGTGGGAATAATATCTGCCAGACAGCCATTCTCCCGCAATGTATAAGCATCATCATAATTTACCAGGATAAAGGGAACAGGATTGATGGTGTGGGCGGTAAAGCTTCCCCCGTTTTCATAGTCAACCAACTGTTCTGCATTTCCGTGGTCTGCACAGATAAACATCTGCCCGTTTACTTCTTTAATGGCATCTACCGCTTTGCCCACGCAGGCATCCACCGTCTCCACTGCCTTTACCGCAGCCTCCAAAATACCGGTATGCCCCACCATATCCGGGTTTGCAAAGTTAATAATAATCACATCATATTTATCGCTTTTGATTGCATCCACCAATTTTTCACAAACTTCCGGTGCACTCATCTGGGGCTGTAAGTCATACGTTGCAACCTTGGGGGATTTTACAAGAATTCTATCCTCACCCTTGTTGGGCTCCTCCACGCCGCCGTTGAAAAAGAATGTCACATGGGCATATTTTTCTGTCTCGGCAATCCTTGCCTGGGTTTTTCCATGTTCTGCCAGATACTCCCCAAATGTATTTTTTAATTCCACTTTTTTAAATGCAATCTCTTTGTTTGGAATTGTCACATCATATTCTGTAAAACAGATATAGGTCACATCTTTTCTGGCTCCTCTGTCAAACCCGTCAAACTCATCTGAACAAAATGCCCTGGTAATTTCCCTTGCCCGGTCAGGACGGAAATTAAAGAAAATAATACTGTCCTTATCTTCAATGACTGCCAGAGGTTTCCCATCTTCTGTGATTACAGTAGGCATTACAAACTCATCCGTCTTGTCCTCTGCATAACTTGCTGCTATTGCCTCCCCTGGGGAAGCTGCCTGATTGCCCTCCCCAAGAGTCAGTGCCCTGTAAGCCGCCTCCACACGGTCCCAGCGGTTGTCTCTGTCCATCACATAGTAGCGCCCACAGATAGATGCAATTTTACCTACCCCAATCTCTTTCATTTTTCCTTCCAAAGCTTCAATAAAACCTTTTCCGGCAGTGGGAGAAGTATCTCTTCCGTCTAAGAAACAGTGAACGTACACCTGGGAAATCCCCTCTCTCTTTGCCAGTTCTAAAAGACCGTAGAGATGAGTAATATGGCTGTGCACCCCGCCGTCTGACAAAAGGCCATATAGGTGAAGTTTAGAATTGTTGGCTTTTACGTTGGCTACAGCCTGCAGCAGCTCAGGATTTTTAAAGAAATCTCCGTCCTCAATTTCTTTTGTGATTCTGGTAAGCTCCTGATATACAATTCTTCCGGCTCCCATATTTAAATGCCCTACTTCGGAATTGCCCATCTGCCCGTCAGGAAGACCTACGGCCAGTCCGCTGGCGTTGCCTTTCACAAAGGGACAGTCTCTCATCAAACCGTCAATCACCGGGGTCTTTGCCTGTACCACGGCATTGCCCTCTGTCTTCTCATTCAGTCCAAAACCATCTAAAATCATTAAAACGGTAGGTTTTTTGCTCATTTCTTTCTCCTTCTTTCTATTTTTATTGTAAAATATTTTTATTTTCCTTACATATTTTAACCCAGGCTGCATATTTTGTCTACCCCTGGGATATGGTTCCATCTGGATTCACCACGACCCCGGGAGCGGAGTGTTTCTGCATAAAATCTAGTATTTTTTGTCTTTCCGCCTCATCCCTTACCAGGGATGTCTTTGTATTCTTCTGAATACATGGGACAAATCCCAGCGTCAATTTTCCCGACTCATCGATGGTTACTTTGGCAAGGCCGGTATCCTGTGTGCTGCCGCTGAACCAAAAATTGCCCAGACTATAAATTACCGGCACCCCCTCCACAAAATCAAAGCCTTGAAGGCAGTGGGTATGGCCGCCGATGATCACATCTGCACCTGCCCTTGCAAAGGATACTGCCAAATTTTTCTGGTCTCTGCCGAAGTTACTGTCCCCCTCTGTTCCCCAGTGAATATTAACAATCACATAATCACTGTTTTTCCTGGCCTCTTTGATCACTTCTACAAATTTTGAAGGGTCTAAACTCTTTAATACACCGGGTGAAGTCTCCGTGGCCTCTTTTGTGTAATTGTAGGAACGTTCAATCTGGGTTGCAGAGACAATGGCAATTTTTCTTCCATTACACACAAAATAGTAGGGCTTGCTTGCCTCCTTAAGATTTTCCCCTGCCCCCACATGGGGGATTCCTGCCCGGTCTAAAGTTTCTAAAGTATCCAACAAAGCTTCCGGCCCGTAATCATATACATGGTTGTTAGCCACATTTACAATATCCGTGCCAAAAACTTTCAAGTTTTCCACTCGGGAGGGGTCCGCCCGAAAGGTATAAGCTTTTCCCGGAATCGCCTTTCCCCTGGTGCTGTAGGTAAACTCATTATTTACCATCATAATATCCGCAGCGTTCATCTCCTCCAAAAGTTCCGGTGAAAAACAATCGTAGATCCCCCCGGGAGACTTATCCATATGTTTTGTGGTGACATATCCTTCTGAAAAATTCACATCCCCTGTAAACTCCAGTGTAATTTCCGACATACTGCTGCAGACTTTCCACTCCACGTTTTCGGTACAGTCCTGTCCGAATCCAGACTGGCTGCAGTACACAAGCCAAAGCACATGTATACTGTTCCCGGTAAGTTCATACCATATATCCTTTTTTGGAGTATTGGAACTCATCTCCTCCGCAAGCTTTAAGATACACTCGTCCCCGTACTCACCGCCCAGCCAGTTTAAAAAGGCTTCATCCACCGGATAATAACCAATGCTTTCACTGGTACAGTTCTGCAGAATAACCTGATATGCCTCGTCCATCTCCTCTATGGAGCCTGCATCCCTGGAGGCAGATACAAAAGATTCCTGTTCCTGTATATCTTCCTTTTGTTCCTCCCTGGATTCCGGCACCTCCGTCTCCTGAACCGTTAGTTCAGGACGGGTTTTTGCCCGTATATTGGCCACCGCCTCCGCCAGGTCGCGCTGACCGTTACATCCGCACAGAAAGGTAAATAAACAAACCACAAAAAGAAAACACGCTGTGTATGGCTTCTTTTTCATAGCTCTCCCTCTCTATGATGACACATTTTCAATCTGCCAGTCTATTTTCTCTAAACCGTGACTCTCCAAGAATTCGTTCGCCTGGCTGAAATGCCTGCATCCAAAAAATCCCCGGTATGCAGACAGGGGGCTTGGATGGGGAGCTTTCAAAATTAAATGTTCTTGATTGGTAAGCATGGGAATCTTGCTCTGGGCCGGTTTGCCCCAAAGCATATAGACAATCGGCCGATTCTGGTCATTTACCGCAGAAATCACCGCATCTGTAAACTGTTCCCATCCTTTTCCCTGATGGGAATTCGCCTGGTGGGCCCGCACAGTGAGAACCGTGTTTAAAAGGAGTACCCCCTGATCGGCCCATTTTTTCAAATATCCGTTATTGGGAATATAACAACCGCAATCCTCCTCAAGCTCTTTATAAATATTCTGCAGGGAAGGAGGAATGTCTTTTTGAGACACAGGAACAGAAAAACTAAGTCCATGGGCCTGATTGATATTGTGATAGGGATCCTGTCCCAAAATTAATACCTTTACTTTGCTCAAAGGCGTAAAATGAAATGCGTTAAAAATATCGTCTGCCGGAGGATACACCACAACTTTTCCGTATTCTTCCTTTACAAAAGTATATAAATCCCTGTAATAGGGCTTCTTAAATTCACCGGAGAGCACCTCCAGCCAGTCATTGTCAATCATAGCCATTCTTCAGCTTCCCCCTGCATTCTCACAGAAACGCCTTTTTCTGCAAGATATCTTTTTAAATTCATAATCTCAAGTTCTTTATAATGGAAGAGCGATGCCGCCAAAGCAGCGTCAGCCCCTCCTGCCGTAAGCGCTTCGTAAAAATGCTCCTCTGTGCCGGCACCCCCTGAGGCAATCACAGGAATGGACACACTGTCTGCAATCTCCCTGGTGAGCTTCAAATCATAACCTGCCTTTGTGCCGTCACAGTCCATACTGGTGAGCAGAATTTCTCCGGCGCCTAATTTTTCCACCTTTACCGCCCACTCCACAGCATCTATTCCCACGTCCACTCTGCCGCCGTTTTTATAAATATTCCAGCCCCCGTCCTCTCTCCTCCTGGCATCAATGGCCACCACCACGCACTGGCTGCCGAATTTATCCGCCGCTTCGGAAATCAGTTCCGGCCGGTTGATGGCTGCGGAGTTGATGGAAATCTTATCCGCCCCTTCCCGGAGCAGCACTTTAAAATCCTCCACCTTACGTATGCCGCCGCCCACGGTAAAGGGAATGAATACTTTTTCCGCCACGTGCCTTACCATATCCACCACGGTGCCTCTGGCATCGGAAGATGCGGTTATGTCCAAGAAAACCACTTCATCGGCACCTGCCTTGTCATAGGCCGCCGCAATCTCTACAGGATCCCCTGCATCCCGCAAATCCACAAAATTTACACCTTTTACTACCCTGCCGTCCTTTACATCCAGACAGGGAATAATACGTTTTGTAAACATACCTATACGCCTCCCTGTACTTTTGCAAAATTAGACAAAATCTTAAGTCCCACCCCGCTGCTTTTCTCCGGGTGGAACTGACATGCAAAGATGTTCTCCCATTCCACGGAAGCATGAATGTGAGTGCTGTACTCTGTAACGGCCTTAACAATCTTCTCATCCCTTGCCTTTAAGTAGTAGGAATGCACAAAATAAACATAGGAATGGTCCTCCACCCCCCGGAACAGCCTTCCCTGGTTCATAAATTCCAGAGAATTCCACCCGATATGGGGTATTTTAAGTCCCTCCTTGTCAGGTATCCGAAGGATATCTCCGGGGAGGAGATGCAGCCCCTCCACTCCCTGGCTTTCACTGCTGCCGTCAAAAAGAAGCTGAAGCCCCAGGCAAATCCCAAGTATGGGTTTTTTCTTTGCCCCGGCTTCCCTAAGCATCTTATCAATCTCATATTTTTTCAGTTGTTCCATGGCTGCCCCAAAAGAGCCGACCCCCGGAAGAATCACTCTGTCTGCGGCGGCCACTTCCCTCCTGTCTCTGGTAATCACACTATCTTCTCCCAGGAAACGCAGCGCTTTCTCCACGCTCTTTAAATTCCCGGCATCATAATCCAAAATTGCTATCATATTTTTCCTATTCTTCCACTTCTTCCAAAAGGCCCAGACTCTTTACAATGTCATAAATACGTCTTGTGTACTCTTTGCGGTCATGAAGAGCATAAATCTCCCTAGCTGTCTCCGGGCTTACGCTGAATTTTTCTCCCAGCTGAAGGACAATATCCTCCTCCAAGGCAGTAAACTCATTCTCCGCACCGGATTCCACGGCCAATTCAAGATTTACGTCATATCTTCCCAAAGCACATATGTAAGAATCCAGAGATTTCCTGTACTGTCCTGCCAGATACAGACTCTCACCGGCCTGATACTCATTTTGTACCAACGCTAATACAACTACTTTATTGTACAGCTCCTTTTCTCCCTCTTTCAGCTTCATCCCCTCTAAAATCTGATAGGCCTTAACATAATCCCCATCTTTATAGGCTGCTGATGCCGAGGATGCATCATTATTATAATTTAAAAGACTGGAACTGAGCAAAATAAACAAAGCAATGGAAGCGCCCATAACGAATATTAAAATAACCGGCCCTCTTGGCAGGGGCGGAGACAAATCCACCTCTTTTGGCTTTTTCGGCTTCTTCGGTTTCTTTGGCTTCTTCTCTTTTGGTTTCTTCTGTTTCTTTTGCTTTGGTTTCTTCTCTTTCTTCTTCTTTTTCTTTTTCTCCTTTTTATCTTCTTCCTCAGGCACCGGCTCTCCCTGTCCTGCTCCATTCAGCTCCTGTAATATCTGAAGATTTTCGTCTGTAATACTTCCCAACTCCTGATTGTCCAACCCAGCAGCGGAAGAGGATGCGCTGTTTGAACCTGCCGAAGCTCCCTTTTTTCCTCCCTGGATCTCTTCCTCATCATCTTCCCCAAAAAGTGCCCGGGAAAGTCTTTTGAAAAAGGATTCACCTTTTTCCTTTTTTTCTTTTTTCTTCTTTTTCCTCTTTTTCTTTTTCCCTGAGGAATCCTCCTCGTCTCCCACAATCTCTTCCAGGCTGACCTCTGTAACTTCCGGATCCTCCTGAACCTGCTCTTTATTTTCATCTGCCTTTAGCATGCTTCCAATGTCGGAAAGCTCCTCGTCATTCTGAGATACTTCTGACAAAAGATCCATTAACTCCTTCTCGTCCTGGGATCTCTCCTCCCCCTCCGGGGCCTTTTCTCCCTGCCCTAAAGACTCATCTCCCCCCTTAGGGGAATTTTCTTCAAGAGGATTTGCCTGTCCGTCTCCCTCCGCCGGCTGTGTCCAGCCATCATCTTCCATCGTGTTGACTTCAAAGCCCTCCTCATCCTTTTTCCCTTCTCCGTCAACAGACTCTGTCTTCGGTTTCTGTGCACTTTCTACAATACCCTCTAAATTATCAAAAAATTCCTGCTCCGAAGGTCCTTCCTCAGCACCTTCCTCTCTGTCTATCTCTTTCTCAAAATCCTGGACAAACTCCTCCATATCCATATGCTCCAACTCTTTTTCAAAGTCGGCCATATAATCAGAACTTTTTTTCTCCTGAACCTGACGCTTGTGCTCTGGAGAGATATTACTCAGCAAGGAGTCTAAATAATCTTCCGTCTTGTTGTCCACTGCGATACCTCCCTGTATCCTATATTATCCTAGGAACTGTCCAGTCCCTTAACTTATGAAGGGATGTGATGATAACATCACATCCCAATATCATCGTTCCATATGTCTGGTTAATCAAAACTACTTGTGTCAATTAATCTATCAATAGCCTCAACCAGATTTCCAATCTCAGGTTTTGTAAGCTGTGCATCCGCACCAAGTTCCTCTCCTTTGCGGCGCATCTCTTCATTTACCAGGGAAGAGAAAATTACAACAGGAATCTTCTTTATCTGTTCATCTTCTTTTGCCAGCTTGGTGAGACGGTGACCGTCCATAAGCGGCATCTCAATATCTGTAATAATACAGTGAACATTTTTGTATAACGTCCCTGCTTTTTTAAACTCACAAATCTTGTCCCAGGCTTCCTGTCCGTTCATCGTGACAATCTGCCTTGTATAACCAGATTTCTTTAAGCAGTCCGTAATCAGTTTGCTCAAAAGCGGGGAATCCTCTGCAATCAAAATAGGATTATCGCTTCGGTCACGGTTTGCATCAATATAAGCATCAATGTCAGAGACTTTCAAACCTGTCTCCGGACTGATATCCGTAACGATTTTCTCAAAATCCAAAATGATGATTAATTTGTCATCCATCTTAATCACACCTGTGGATACACCGGTCTCACTGGAATTAATCGTTGCATCCGGCTTGATGATATCCTCCCAGGAAACCCTGTGGATACCGATTACCTCATCCACATGAAAGGCTATATTCAGCTTATTAAAATTCGTAATAATGAATAAACCTTTATTTTCATCCTCCTCAATGCCAATACAACGCTTTAAGTTAATAACCGTAATCATCAAATCCCTGGGCATAAAAACACCCTCCACACAGGGATTTGCATTGGGAATAGGAGTCACCGGCTGGTATGATAAAATCTCTTTGATTTTCGACACATTTATCCCGTAATGATTCTGCCCCAGCGCAAATTCCAACACCTCCAACTCATTCGTTCCACTCTCCAAAAGTATATTTGTATCCATAAACCTATCTCCTCCCGGCGCACATTAAGTCTAATCTTATTCTATTATAGCATAAATTTTATCATTGTATATTGTTTTTTTTAATTTTTTACAAATTTATCAAAAATTGATTTCCATTCATTGTCACTTTTAACTGTATGCCTGAGACATCGCTGATGTCCTCCGGCACCTGGAAAAGCAATACCGTCTCCGCTGTTCCCCCGGCCTCCAGATCCGCCTGATATGTACTTAAATCATTTAACAGAATCGTCGTCTGGGCCGGCACTGTCTGTTCTCCGTTAATCACCGCCGCAAAACTGGGGGTCATTGCAAGTATATCAACATGAAGGTCCTGGCCGGACGTATTCGCCAAATTATACTTTACCACAAGAAACTGTTTGCCCGCTTCCGCATCCACTGCGTAGTAGTCTTCGGCCATATAGGATTTTGTCAGTTCATGCCCCGTATAATCCGCCGAAATCACCCCTAAATCCAGAGCCTGATTCATAGTAGCCCCTGCATTTTCCGGCTGTGACTCTTCCGGTGTCCCAGAAACCTGACCTCCGTCCACAGCCTCCGCAGGTTCCTCCGTGTCAAGGTTCTCCTGGGGCAGTTCCTCATTCTCCGGCAAAAGTTCTATCTCCGTCTCCGAAGAACCTTCTCCCTCCAACACATCGGGCCTGACAAAAACTTCGCCGTCCTGCTGGTAGGTATTAAACTTTGCCACTGCCTGTGCCGAATAATTTACAATCATGGACTGCTCTTCCGCCGTCATCTCATACATTGCATCCCCGCAGCCGGACAGGGTAACCGCCATTGCAAAAAGCACTGCCGTAATCTTCATCCGTGAATTTTTCATTCTGTGCCTCCACTGCTTTTTCTTAATAAAAATATCTATCATTATACATTTCATCATATCATTTTTTCAGAAAATGGGCAACCATTAATTATTTTTTGTGTCAAGTTCTATCCAAAACTCCACGCCGTTCTCGTGATTGATCACGCCGCATTCCCGGTGAAATGAATCCATAATAGCCTTTACTATGGAAAGTCCGATTCCGCTCCCCCCGTATTCCCTAGTCCTGGCTTTGTCCACCTTATAAAATTTAATCCAGATTCTGTCCAAATCCTCCTGGGGTATCAATTTCCCTGTATTGAAAATGGAAAGCCTGACATAATCCCTATGTTTTGTATAGCGGATTCTGATTTCCTTTTCAAAATCTGCATGGTGAATGGCATTGCTGAGATAGTTTGTCACTACCTCCTCCACTTTAAATTCATCTGCCCATACATACATCGGCTCATTTGTCTCAAAAATTAAGTCTATCCCATTTTGTTTTAACAGGATTGAGGAGGAATTCACAACGCCCAAGACCAGCTCCGTCAGATTAAAACGCTCCATGGCCACTTTGTCATTGCCGAATTCCAGCTGGTTTAATGTGAGAAGCTTTTTCACCATCTGGTTCATCTTATCCGCCTCGTCCATTATCACCTCACAGTAAAAGTTCCTGCTCTGCTCATCCTCGTTGATACATTCTATAAGCCCTTCCGCATACCCCTGTATCAGGGCCAGAGGGGTTTTTAACTCATGGGACACATTGGATAAAAACTCCCTGCGCATCTCGTCGATCTGAATTTTTTTCTCAATGTCAATCTGAAGTTCATTGTTGGCGCTTTTCAATTCTGAAATGGTCTTTTCCAGGGTTTCCGACAAAACATTGATATGCTCCCCCAGCTGGTCAATCTCTGTCTCCCCTTTTCTGCTGTATTTTGCATTAAAATCAAGCTCCGCCATGCGTTTGGAAATATCTGTAAGTTCCAGAATGGGATTGGCAATCTTTTTTGACACAAATACACTGATGATAGTGCTTAAAATCACCGCCAGGACACCAATATAACCCAGAAAACGGTTGGAAATCCAGGCGTTTTCCCGGATACTCTCCAAAGCGGTCCGCATCAGAATCAGATTCCCGTCATCCAATGTGCCCCAGAGCACCAGATATTCCGAACCTAATCTTGCATCTATCTGCCTCTCCAACACATAATTATCGGACTCGTCCACAATCTCTGTCATACTATCCGCAGGATTCCCAAGGAGCACCTCCATAAACGTCTTCCTGAGCAAATCCACATCGTTCACCGAGGCCCGGATGACAGAGCTGTCCGCACTGATTACCATTATGGAAATATTATCGTTAGCACAGATATTCTCAAATTCCACATCAAAAGATTCATTGTCCAAAACCCCCTCCCGGCTTGCGCTGTTAATGGTGGAAAAACCGTCCAGCATGGCATCCTGTTTGTTGTAGGTATAGTACCCCTCCAGGAAAGTATTATTTAAAAACCAGCACAGTAAAACTGTGCCGGCCACCAATGCCACGATGGTTGCTGTCAGCTGTCTGGCCAGAGAATTTTTTACCATCCTCATGCGTCTACCTCAAATTTGTACCCCATCCCCCATATGGTCTTAATATATTCCCCCTTCGCCCCAAGCTTGCTCCGAAGCTTTTTCACATGGGTGTCAATGGTCCGGGCATCCCCAAAATAGTCATAATTCCAAACATGATTCAAAATTTTTTCCCTGGATAGGGCGATACCGGAATTTTCCACAAAGTAGGCCAGAAGTTCAAACTCTTTGTAGCTTAAATCCACACGTGCGCCTTCCACAGTGACCATATGGGCCATTTTGTCAATCTTAATGCCCCCCACTTCCACGCTCTCCTCCTGGGTGAGTTTATTGGACCTGCGGAGTATGGCCTCCACACGGGCTACCAGAATTTTGGGACTGAAAGGTTTGGAGATATACTCATCCACCCCCAGTTCAAACCCCAAAAGCTCATCGGATTCATCTCCTTTTGCTGTCAGCATTATAATAGGAACTTTTGATGTTTCCCGGATTTCCCGGCACACATCCCAGCCGTTTATTTTAGGCATCATCACATCTAAAATCACCAGAGCAATGTCTTTGTCCCGGTAGAATATATCCAGGGCAGCTTCCCCGTCCCCTGCCTCGGCCACATCAAAATTGTTCCGCATGAGAAAATCCTTCACCAGCTTGCGCATCCGGCTCTCGTCGTCTACTACTAAAATCTTTATTTTATCCATAAATTTATTTCTCCTTTATCTGCCAATGACGTACTTTATGTACTAAAAGAACTATAACAGATAAACATGAAAAATCCGTGTTCTTATCACTGCTGCTCCTGCTCTCTTAGGGCTTTTTCCCTTTCCTTTAACTGTTCCTCTTTCTCTTCCAGTTTGGATTCCCAGTTTTCGTATTTTTCAATCAGTTCGTTTTCATAATTTATAATATTGATGTTCCCGCTGGTGGCTGTCACCGCAAACATTCCCGCCACAATAAGGATTAATATCACGTTGAAAAAAAAACTGGCCCGAAACTTCGTTTTAAAATTTACATTTTGCACCTTTTTTTCCGTCACCACTTTTTTTACCACTTTTACATTTTGCCTTGGCACTGCTTCCTGGTCACCGGAACCTGATTTCTCCGCCGCCCTCAGGCTTCCCCTTGATGCTGCCACAGGAATGGGGGGAATATTTTCTGTCATAAAATAGGGAACCGACATCAAGTATTCCTGCATGGTGCTTAAAAAATGATACCCTACCGGGGTCTCAAATAATTTTTGATTGATGAGCTGACAGTAGACTTTCAACACTGTCTCCGGGTCATCCATCTGGGTATGTTCTTTTACATAGCGGATTCCGTCTATTTCTCGCTGTGCCTTATCCCTCATCTCTCCATTGGGAAATGCAAAGCCTCCGGCTTCATAAGGGTTTCTTCTCATGTTTTCTTCCTCCTAGAGATATTTTAACAAACCTGCTTTTATTTCATAAAAGGCAATCTTGTCTTTTCCATATTCCTTTGCCTTGTACAACGCCTGGTCCGCACACTCAAACAGTGCCTCATAGGATGTAGAAAATTCCATATTATAAGACACCCCAACACTAATGGTGCAGTACAGTTCCCCGTCTTTTCCAAAATTTGTGGAACCGAATTCCTCCTTCAACTTTTCCAGTTTACGCTCCATCTCCTCCGCATTCTCAATATTCTTAATAAATACCACAAACTCATCCCCTCCGAAACGGCCTAAAAACGCATCCTTCTCATACGCCTCCCTCATAAGCTGGGAGAGCCTTAGTATCACTGCATCCCCTATGAGATGACCGTAATCGTCGTTTACATGTTTGAAATCATCAATATCAAGAATGATCAGGGCATCCACTGTCCGAAAAGGACGGCTTAACAAATAGCTGCAGATTTCTTCTTCCATAGCCGCCTTATTATAAAGACCGGTAGTCATGTCCCTTCTGCTCCTCTCCCGGTATTTATCCCTCTCCCAGCGAATCCGCTGCAGTTCTTCCAGATTCTGAATATTTTGCAGACGAAATTCCAGCAGCCTGTCCGCATAGGAATCGTTTTGACTCATATAACGTCCGCAGGTCATCTGATACGTTCTTTTATCGGAAAAACGTTTGTCATAGGAGAGCTGTAATTTTAAATACTGTCTTACGATGGAGATAAATTCTGTCCCCATAAGGACAGGTTCCAAGCGCTTTAAAAGCATCTTCAACTCCTCCCTGCGGCCGCACTCCAGCAAAAATACACAGACATCCATATAAAATCTGCAGTATTCCATGCTGCATTCCTCCTGCATGATTAACTGCAAAAGGTTTCTTATGGAGGATGTGAGCTTATCCACATCACTGCCGTATTTTGCAAGACGCGCCAGAAGAAGCTTGTGCTTCAAAGGCAGAACATTTTCGGGATGAATTTTCATAATAGAATCCACCACCGATACAATTCCCGCCGCCTCTTCAAAGTTCCCGCCTTTACAGTAAACGTAGGCTTTCTGAATATAAGCCTCCGCCAAAACCTCATAATCTATTTTTTCTGTCTGCCTGCTCTCCTCTATGGCATAGTCAAGATGGCGCAAAGCCTCCTGGGTGCCCCCCATATCCTCATACAGCAAACCGATTTTAATCTCTGCATATACCGCCTGGCGGGATACCTTTCTGTCCCTGGCTTTCCGCTTTGCATTCAGATAGTTTTCCATGGCCGCTGTCTCATAGCCGGAAAACAGAAAAAGATCCCCCAGCACATTGTAAGCCCTGCACTCAATCCACCCTGCATCTTCGGAGAGGGCGCATTTCAGACAGGCCGAAAGAGCGTCTATGGTTTGGGTATATCTGCCCTCCTGAAAAAACTTTTCTCCCTGATATAAATATTCCTCTGCTTTTTTATCTTCATATGTATATTCCAAATAATCCCACCTTATTATTTTTTTCTTTCTCTTTTTCCATTATATAAAAAAAACGGTCATAGTGCAAATTATTTTCCGTGAAGCCGTTCTAACTGCTCCGACCTGCGCATAATCTTAGAAGCGTACTCCGTGTAGTCTCCCCTTGCTCCCCGCTCCAAGGCATTTTTGCTTCCATTATATAACATCAGTACAGTTCCCACATCCCCGTGCTCCTCAAAAAGTTCTAAGAGATAATCTGCAGCCAAAAGCACATTTCCCTTAGAATCATAGATATCGTATACGCCAAGACGCTCCATTCTGTCCTGATGATATGTGACATTCACCTGCATCAGCCCCTTACAGTTTCCGTTTACCGCCCGGGGATTGCCGGAAGACTCCGATTCCATAATGGCCTCTAAAAGCTCCGGACAAATGCCGTAGGCTCTCCCAATCTCTTCACAGTAAGCCTGGCACTCCTCCGATATAAAAGTTTCCGCACTTTGGGCGTCCGTCTTTATCTGTGTGGAAAAGCAGATGGCCATAGTAAAAATCACAAGTGATAACATGTTTCTTCTCTTCATATTTTGATAAGTCCTCCTAAAAGATGATTTGTCATACGGTTACTTAATATCTTATGCAGACAGAGCAAAAGATATTCTTCTTTTTAAGGACTTTTCATCGACATGGGCTGACACAAGAAACCAGGACATGTGAGAAAAACTCAAATGTCCTGGTTTTTTGTGTCTATCCTGCTGTTTTCACGCTTTTTTTCTTGCTCCACGGGGAATAAAACTCCCCATAGGAACGAACATAACTGCGAATGCGGATATAATATTTTTTATTCTTATTTAATTTGGATATAGTCTTTTTTACTGTTTTTCCGTTGGGAACAGAAATTATTTTTGCGTTGGAAAAATCTTTCTTTGTGGCGTACTGAATCTGATATCCCTCCGCATACTTATTTCGTTTCCACTTCACCCGAATCTCTCCGGGCTTACCAATGCCTATACTGGTAATCTCCGGACTTGACAGATACGAGATCGTCCACATGCCGGAGGGATTGCTCAGAACAGAATCTGTAAGGGCATACACTTTATACTGGTAGGTTCTTCCGTTTGTCTTCGCCTTTTTATCTGTATAGGACGTACCGGTAAGATTTGCCACAATCTCCCATTTCCCGCTGTCTTTCACCCGGCGGAACAGCTTATAACTCTCTGCCTGGGATACTTTTTTCCAGGAGACTTTAATTCCCCCGGAGGTGTTCTCCACATTTTTTATCACAGGCGTTCCGATTCTTAAGGTATATTTCAGCTTTAAGGTTCCGTTAAAATTACCCATCCCCTCTAAAACCACCATTCCCACTCCAGGTTTCATATAGTCTGTGTATGTAACCCTGTAATCCCGATTCTCCACCAGCCTTTCCCTGCCGTTCATCACAATGACTTTCGGTTTCTTCTCTTTTCCATCGCTTAAAAAACTGCATGTTTCCAGTCTTGCCAAGGTACTTGAAATAGGCTTGGGCGTTATGGAAAACTCTAATTTTTTCTCTCCTTTATAGTTCCCGGTTCCTGTGATGGTCAAAGCCGCCGTTCCCACGTCTCTGTTATTTTCATAATTTACAACATAATCCGTAAGGTTTTTTAAGGTGCGCTTTCCATATGTAATGGTCACCCCCGGCCTCAATTCCATGCCCCTGTACTTCACTTCAGTGAAATAATTTATATTTAAATCATCGATTGGTTTTGGGTCAATGGAAAATATTTTTTTTACGCCCCCTGCAAAATCTCCCATCCCCACCACCGTGACAGTGGCAATGCCGGCGTTGGTGTTATTCCCATAAACCAGAACATAATCCTTATCTTCTTTTAGGGTTTCCTCCCCGTTTTTCACTGCAACCTCAGGAATTTTGGCTGTTCCGTCATAGATAAACTTTCCCCCATGGACAGTAATGTCACAGTCTAAGAGGCTGGTTTCCCCGGGAAGCACAGGCTCCCCCGGTTCCTGTTCAACTTCCTCAGCCCCATGGGCAGAGGAATCCGGCAAATCCCCTGCCCATAATTGTGCCGGCATCACGGATACCAACATGGAAAACAATAATGCCGCACTTAAATATTTTCTCTTTCTCATAACTGTTCCTCGCAATCCTTTGCACATCTGGTTTACAACTGCTTACCGGACAATCCCCACGATATCCTTGATCTGCTGGATTCCCTGCTCTCTCAGATAATTTTTCATGCCTTCTATGATTTCCACAGTCACGCCGGGATTGTGAAAATTGGCTGTCCCCACAGACACTGCCGCGGCCCCCGCCAGCATCATCTCAACGGCATCCTCCGCTGTCATAATTCCCCCCATTCCGATAATAGGCAGGGAAACCGCCTGGGAAACCTCGTACACCATACGGACTGCAATAGGATGAATGGCGGGCCCGGACATGCCCCCTGTCCTATTTGCCAGTACAAACTGTTTTTTGTGAATATCAATTTTCATCCCTGTGATTGTGTTAATCAGGGACAAAACATCTGCTCCTCCTGCCTGTGCCGCCTTTGCCATCTCCGTGATATCCGTGACGTTGGGGCTTAACTTCATAATCACAGGCTGCTTTGCATACTTTTTCACTTCCCTGGTAATCATCTCCACAGCTTTCGGGTCCTGTCCAAAGGCAATCCCCCCCTCCTTTACATTGGGGCAGGAAATATTGATTTCCAGCATGTCCACAGGCTCATCCCCCAGACGCTCCACCACTTCACAGTAGTCGGAGGCGCTTTTTCCACAAACGTTTACGATAATTTTAGTGTCATAATTTTTAAGAAAAGGAATGTCCCGTTTGATAAACAAGTCTATCCCTGGATTTTGAAGTCCCACGGCATTTAACATACCGCCGTAAACTTCCGCCACCCTGGGGGTGGGATTTCCCTCCCAGGGCACATTGGCAACTCCCTTTGTCACAACAGCTCCCAGGCTGTTTAAATCCATAAATTCTGAAAATTCCTCCCCGGAACCAAAGGTGCCGGATGCTGTCATCACAGGATTTTTCAGTTCCACTCCCGCCAGATTTACGCTAAGATCCATCAGAACTCCACCTCCTGTGCCAAAAATACCGGGCCTTCCTTACAGATTCTCTTATTATTCACATTAGTGTGTGCATCCCTTTCCCCGGATTTGCAGACGCACCCAAGACAGGCCCCGATACCGCAGGCCATCCGCTCCTCCAGAGAAACATAACACTCTATTCCCTGTTCTTTCGCATATTCTTTTAATGCCCGGAGCATAGGCAGAGGGCCGCAGGCATATATAATATCCGCCTTAAGTCCATTTTCTTTGATAGCATCTATCACGTTGCCCTTTGTCCCTGCGCTTCCATCCTCCGTGGCAATATATACACTGCCATAGGGTTTAAATTCTTCGTTTAAAAATAGATTGTCCCGATATCCCAGTAATATCTGTTTTTCACAGTTTAAGGACTTGGAAAGCTCTAACATTGGGGGAATTCCAATGCCTCCCCCCACTAAAAACGCCTTTTTCCCTTTCAGGGGAAATCCGTTTCCCAGAGGACCTAAAATAAAAATTTCCGTCCCCTGTGACATATGAGAAAATTCTTCCGTGCCTTTGCCTGCCACCCGGTACACAAGGCGCAGAGATTTTTCCTCCCTGTCAATCTCACAGATGCTTATAGGCCTGGGAAGCAGCCTGCTGCCATCCCTGCAGTACAGGGATAAAAACTGCCCCGGCACCGCCTGGACTGCTATTTCACCTGCTGCAAGGCGCAGGTCAAAAATTCCCGGCGCTATCTCCTTTTGGGAGAGCACCACCGCTTTTTCTCTTTTTTTCTCCGCCATTTTTTCTCCTATTTGCCTTCCTTCTATTTTGCTGCCGTCAGGGCTCCGTCAATATCTGCAATCATATCAACGACTGCCGCCCTTGCGCCTTCCGCAAAATTCTCTGCACCAAATTTCTCATACTTTTCCTGCTTGTAGGCCGCAATAATTCCTCTGGAAGAATTCACCACTGCCCCTAGGCCATCCTCGTTAAAGAAATGTACCAAATCAGCGCCTTTTCCTCCCTGGGCGCCGTAGCCCGGTACTAAAATAAAACACTTGGGCATTAATTTGCGCAAAACTTTTCCTTGTTTGGGGTAAGTCGCGCCAACCACAGCCCCCACATAACTGTAGGAATCCCCCATGCAGGTGCTGCCCCACTCAGCCACTTTCTCACCCACCCACTCATATAAGGGTCTTCCATCAATCATTCTGTCCTGGAAATCCCCGCTGGAAGGGTTGGATGTTTTTACCAGGACAAAAATCCCTTTGTTCTCTTCTCTACACACATCTAAAAACGGTTCTACCCCGTCGATTCCAAGATAGGGATTCACCGTACAGAAATCTTCGTCAAATGCAGCGTATGTCTGATTTCCCACCTGGACTTTCCCCAGGTGTCCTGCGGCATAGGCTCCAGATGTGGAACCGATATCCCCCCTCTTTACATCGCCGATAACCACCAAATCTTTTTCATGGCAGTAATCGACTGTCTTTTTAAAGGCCATAAGCCCTGGAATTCCAAACTGTTCATACATGGCAATTTGAGGTTTTACCGAGGGAATCAAGTCGTAAATGGCATCCACGATAGCTTTATTAAACTGCCACACTGCCTCCGCTGCCCCCTCTAAAGTCTCTCCGTACTCCTTGTATGCTTTCTTTAACACTTGTTCCGGTATATAGCTAAGCATAGGGTCAAGGCCCACGCAGATAGGCGCATTAGTTTTTTTTATCTTATCCGCAAGCTTATTTATCATTTTTCGTTTCCTCCTTTTTCTCGTAAATCACTTCACCATAGGATATGGTAAATTTCACTTCACCTGTCACTTTTCTGCCATTAAAAGGTGTATTTTTTGACTTGCTGGCAAAACTGCCTGCGTCTATGGCATACACTTTCCTCGGGTCAAAAACTACCACGTCTGCGATTTTTCCGACTTCAAGACTTCCTTTGTCAATGCCGATAACTTTTGCCGGGTTATAACTCATTTTTTCCGCCATCTGCATCAGGGTAAGCCCCTCTTTTAACACAAGTTCCGAATAGGTTAAGGCTGCCGCTGTCTCAAGGCCCACAATGCCGAAGGGAGATTTTTTCATGGTGATGCCCTTCTCATATGGGGCATGGGGTGCATGGTCCGTGGCAATGACGTCCAAAATATCCTCCTTCAGCCCTTTTCGAATAGCCTCTAAATCCTTTTTTGCCCGGAGAGGAGGATTCATTTTATAATTTGGATCATCCTCCAAGATATCGTCTTCACACAGGGTAAAATGATGTGGGCAGGCCTCCCCTGTCACATTTAAGTTTTCCGCCTTTGCATGTTTTAACAAGAGTACGGAATCCTCCGTGGAACAATGGCACAGATGAAGTTTTGCCCCCACAGCCTTTGCCAGCATAATATCTCTGGCGGCAATGGTATCCTCCACCTCGTTGCCGATTCCGGGATACCCCAGTTCCTTTGCCTTTTGCCCCTCATTGATAATGCCGCCCCCCACCAGAAATTTATCCTCGCAGTGGGCTAAAACCGTAATCCCCGTCTCCTTTGCAATCTTCATGGCCTCCCGGTACACTGCCGTATTCATCACAGATTTTCCGTCCTCTGAGATGGCGGGAATCCCTGCCTTTACCATACCACGTATGTCAGAGAGTTCCTCTCCTTTTTGTCCTTTTGTCACTGCTCCTACCTGTAGGACATTTACCCCGGAAAGATTTCTTGCCTTATTGTGTACATAATTCACCACATCAGGATTGTCCACCACAGGTTTTGTATTGGGCATAGCCAAAATAGTGGTATATCCCCCTTTTGCCGCCGCCTTTGTCCCTGTCTCAATCGTTTCTTTCTCCTCGAATCCCGGATCTCTTAAATGCACGTGCAAGTCAATAAATCCCGGCATAATAAGACATCCCTGAGCATCAATCTCCCTGTCCGCCTTATCTTTTATTCCTTTTTCTACTTTAAAAATTTTTCCCTCTGAAATCAGTACATCCGCCATAGCGTCTGTCTTTGTCGCAGGGTCTATCACCCTGCCGCCTTTAATTAAAATTTTCATGGCAATTACCTCTCGCAATTATTTTTTCAAAAATTGGCACAGTCATAAAGTAATTATAACATAGCCCAATAAAGGAAAAAAGAGTGAAAAATTATTTTTCACTCTTTTTCCCTGCTGCCTAAAAGCTCTCATCTATTATTTTAATTTCCATACCTCATCATTGTACTGCTGAATAGTTCTGTCAGAGGAGAAGAATCCTGCTTTGCTGATGTTTACAAGCATCTTCTTTGCCCATGTTCTTCTGTCCTCATAATCTTTTAACGCTTTTTCCTTCTGCTCCTTGTAAGATTTCAGGTCAAGGAGGGTCATAAACCAGTCTTTGTTAATGAGCTCATCATGGAGTCTCTGAAGGTTTTCCCTCTGGCCGAACTTTAAGATTTCCTCGCTTACAATAAAGTCCACGGCACGTTTGATATCCTCGTCTTTCTCATAGAAATCTCTTGACACATAATCGCTCTTTGCATAGTGGTCGATAACCGCATCGCTGGACTCTCCAAAGATATAAATGTTGTCCTCCCCTACCAGGTCGGCAATCTCTACATTTGCACCGTCCATAGTTCCAAGAGCCACAGCGCCGTTTAACATAAATTTCATATTGCTGGTTCCGCTTGCCTCCTTGGACGCCAGGGAAATCTGCTCATGGATATCTGCTGCAGGAATAAGTTTCTCTGCCAGAGTCACATTGTAATTTTCCACCATAACAACTTTTAAGTAAGGAGAAACCTCCGGGTCATTGTCGATAAGCTGCTGTAAGCAGAGTATTAAATGAATAATATCCTTTGCAATCACATAAGCCGGAGCTGCCTTTGCACCAAACAACACGGTGATAGGAGTGGAAGGTTTTTTACCCTCTTTGATTTCAAAATACTTCTGAATCACATACAGTGCATTCATCTGCTGTCTCTTGTACTCATGGAGCCTCTTCACCTGGATATCAAAAATGGAATTTTCATTCAATTCGATTCCCTGGGTATGTTTCAGGTAATTTTTAAGTTCTGCTTTCGCCTCCGTCTTTACTCCCAACAGACGGTCCAACACACCCTCGTCATTTGCAAAGGAAGCCAGTTTCTCAAGTTCCATAGCATCTTTCTTAAATCCTGGCCCGATAAGTTCTTCAATGAGTTTTGCCAGGCTGGGATTACAGTGTAAAAGCCAGCGGCGGAAGGTGATACCGTTTGTCTTATTGTTAAATTTCTCCGGATATAACTTGTAGAAGTTATTCAGCTCGGAATTTTTCAAAATCTCGGTGTGAAGGTAAGCCACACCGTTTACGCTGTAACCATAGTGGATGTCAATATGTGCCATGTGGACACGCTTCTCGTCATCAATGATTGCCACAGACTTATCCTCATATTTTGCTGCAATGCGGTTGTGCAGTTCATAGATAATGGGCAGAAGCTGGGGTACTGCTTTCTCCAGATAGTGCATAGGCCATTTTTCCAGTGCCTCCGCCAAAATTGTATGGTTTGTATAGGCACATGTCTTGGACACGATGGAAATTGCCTCATCCATGCCAATGCCCCGCTCCATCAAAAGACGGATTAATTCAGGAATTACCATAGTAGGATGTGTATCGTTAATCTGGATTGTGGCATAGTCAGCCAAGTCGTGCAGATTGCATCCCCTTGCAGCTGCCTCATCCAAAATCAATCTTGCGCCGGAACTTACCATAAAATACTGCTGGTACACACGGAGAATCCTTCCTGCGTCGTCGCTGTCATCAGGATAAAGGAACAATGTAAGGTTGCGCTTAATATCCTCTTTGTCAAAATTGATGTTGTCGTCTTTTACCATACTCTCGTCCACAGTCTCCACATCAAAAAGATGAAGTTTGGTAGTACGGTTGTCATAGCCGATGACATCGATATCATACATTCTGGATGTAAGGTTAAATCCACCGAAACTGATAGGATATACTACATCGGTTTTTGTAAGCCAGCTCTCCTTTTCCATCCAGGGATTTGGCGTCTCGCTCTGAAGATTGTTGTTAAATACCTGTTTAAATAAACCGTAGTGATAATTTAACCCCACGCCGTCTCCGTTTAATCCCAATGTGGCGATAGAATCCAAAAAACAAGCTGCAAGCCTTCCCAGTCCTCCGTTTCCCAAAGAAGGTTCCGGTTCCACTTCCTCGATTTCCGTTAAACTCTTGCCGTTCTCTTCCAGAACTTTTTTTACATCCTCATAAATTCCAAGATTAATTAAGTTGTTGGACAACAATTTTCCGATTAAGAATTCCGCGGAAATGTAGTACAGCTTTTTCTTTCCCTCACTGCTTACCTTGTCCTTTGCCATTCCTTTTGTCATCTCCAAAAGGCTGTAGTACAATTCCTCGTTGGTACAATCCTTGATTTCTTTGCCGCATCTTGTTTTTGCTACCTCAGCTAAATTCATAATTAACCCTCCATTGTTCTCTTCTACGCTCTCACTTTGCTTCTTTCCTTGGGTATTGTTCCCCTGTTCAATACCAATTATAGCATTTTTATGTAATTTTTCTTGCAGTATTCCGTCCAAATATAGTACAATACTATCAACTTTTAGAAAAGAAAAGGAAATTTTTTATGCATATTTCAGAATATGAGAATTATCAGGAAAAAAAAGACCACGGAAGCCCCACTTTTCCCTATACTACATACCTGTGTTCCATTCCTTTAGACTTTTCCTCCGTACCTCTCCACTGGCATGAGGAAATGGAAATTATCTATGTAAAAAAAGGAAAGGGACAGATTATGGCGGATTTAGAGACTTATCCCGTTTCCGCCGGGACACTTGTGCTGATTCTGCCGGGACAGCTCCACGCTATCCATCAGTTTGAAAATTTCTCCATGGAATATGAAAATATTATTTTCCATCCGGATATCCTGCTGTCAAAAAAGGGGGACGACTGTTCCAACGATTTCCTGCTCCCCCTGTTTACCAATATGATTTCCCTCCCCACTTGTATCACGCCGGAACTGGAAAACTACCAACAGATTGCCGCCTGCATTGACCAGGCGGATGAAATTTGCAAAACATACCCCAAGGCATTCCAGTTTGCCATTAAAAGCCAGCTCTTTTCTTTTTTCTATCAGCTCTTTTCTACCTGTGCCGATATGGCAAATATGCCGAAAAATAAAAGAAGTCTTGACAAAATGAAGCAAATTATTAAATATATAGAGTGTAACTATATGGAAAAAATCACCATAGCAGATGTCGCCGCTGAAATTGGAGTCAGTCCTTCCCATTTTATGAAATATTTTAAAAATACTATGGGAACCTCTTTTATCGATTATTTAAATGAGTATCGGCTGACCATGGCATCCCGTCTGCTTCTCTCTTCAGATGCATCCGTTTTAGATATCGCAAATGAAGCGGGATTTGATAACCTTTCCTATTTTAACCGCATTTTTAAAAAAAGGTTCGGCACAACGCCAAGTAACTACAGAAAGTCGAGGTAATTTTGAATTTATGGGTACAACAGACATTGCACAGCTAGCATTTTTGGTTTTGCTATTATTTCTTTCCGCTTTCTTTTCCTCTGCGGAGACAGCCTTTACAACCACAAGCCGCATCCGTATGCGCACATTGGCAGAAAGCGGTGATAAGAGGGCGGCCAGAGTACTTAACATTACAGACGATATGCACAAAATGTTAAGCGCAATCTTAATCGGAAACAATGTTGTGAATCTCTACGCATCCTCACTGGCCACCACCCTTGCCATACGGCTGTTCGGCAGCGTAGGAGCAGGGATTGCCACCGGAATCCTGACACTTTTGATTTTGATTTTCGGTGAGATTTCCCCAAAAACTTTGGCCACCATAAATGCAGATAAAATTGCACTGCATTATTCAGGTATCGTCTGGGGGATTATGTGGCTATTGACTCCTGTTATCTTTGTTGTCAACTGGCTCTCAATGGGATTTTTAAAACTCCTCCGCGTAGACCCCAGCAAACAGCAGACCACCATGACAGAGGAAGAATTTAAAACTATCGTCAATGTAGGGCATGAAACGGGGGTTTTGGAAAACACAGAAAGGGATATGATTAACAACATGTTCGATTTTGGCGACTCCCAGGCAAAAGAAATTATGGTTCCCCGCATCGACACCATATTTGCCCAGGCAGACAGCTCTTATGAGGAACTGATTGAAATTTTCCGCAAAGAGCGCCACACAAAGATTCCCATTTATCAGGAGAGCACCGATGATGTCATCGGTATCTTAAATATGAAAGACCTGCTTTTGTGCAGCGAAAAAGACTTTAACATTCAGGAACTCATGTGGAAACCCTACTTTACCTACGAACAGAAAAATATTTCAGAACTGTTTTTTGAAATGAGGCAGAATTCCATCTCCATCGCCATTATACTGGATGAATACGGCGTTACTGCCGGAATGATAACCATGGAAGATTTGCTTGAGGAGATTGTAGGGGACTTAAGGGATGAGGATGACGTAAACGAGGAAGATCCCATTGTAAAAATTAGCCGCCAGGAATACCATGTAGCTGGCTCCATGAATCTGGAGGATTTGTGCGACGAACTGCATCTCCCCTTCCGTTCAGAGGATTATGAGACCATCGGAGGGTATCTCATAGGACTTTTAGACCACCTCCCGGAAAAAAATGAGTTGGTGACTACCGAGGAGGGTATTCTCCTTCGCGTGGATAAAATGGATAAAAACCGGATAGAAGAAATCTATTTAAAACTTCCGGAAAGTATGGTTTCAACTGAGGCAGAGGCTTAGGCCCCTGCCTCAGCCTTATTTATTGTACCCGGCAGTATCCAAATTCATCTAAAAAAGCCTGCTGGCTGTTGTGTATCCCTTTTCTCTCCATAAAGTCCTGAACTAAAAGCACCTGCTCATGGGTAAATTTCCACACCTGAAACACTCTCTCCCAGGATCCGCTTCCCGGTTTCTTCACCGGCTTTGCCCCTAACATCTGCTCCACAGCCGAAGGTTTTGTGTACACCTCCCCGGTTTTATGGTTATTTAAGGTTCTCTTTAACACAGCGGCATATTCCTGCGTCCGCCACAGTGAATTCTCCGGCAGGGTATCTATATGTTCCTGTGAAATAAAACGTACTTTTCCCTTCTTATAATCCCTTGGGGAAATGTCCACCAGATGGACTGTCACCATCTTTCTCGTCTCGTTTCCCACAGTATCCCTGGCACAATATGTTATGGTCAGACTCATGTTCTCCTCCGCCCCGGTAAAATCTTCCTCTCTGTAGTCCGAAATCCAAAAAGAGGTATTGTGCTTTCTGTCCTCCCCGGGGCTAATGGTTCCTTTTTCGTCTGTTACACCTACAAGCTCTTTATCCGAAGCCTCTGCAAACCCCAGCAGGTAATCCTGGGTTAAACATCCCTTCTTCGCCTCCTCGAGGGAGAAATATAAATCTCCTGCCTTAATCTGCGGAAATTCATCCCAGATAACATACAGATTTACAAAGGGCTGCTTCTCATCCCCCATAAACTCAAAGAACTGAAATTCCGGGGCAGGAGCTCCTAAAGTCAACCCTTTTCCCTCTGTTTTTTCCCTGACTTTTACAGCGTCTAAAAGGATTTCCCTGCTCTCCCTCTCCCCGTCCTCCTTTTTATAAATCTTGTTTTTCTGTTGTTCTCCCCAGTCAGCAAACATACTAAACCCCTGGAAACTGCAGGGAATTTTCTCAGTACAAGCATTTCCTTCTTTATCTTTTGTTTCCCCGGTGGCAATATCTATCGTATCCCTTACCACCTCTTTTTCAAAATAAGTGGATTCCCCTGTTCCCGGCAAATCCTCCGTTTCTCTTTCATTCCCGGAAAAAGTATACATTTCTGCCGCACCCTTTACCTGTTGGATAAAATCTTTTCCTCCGGTCTGTCCATTTCCCATATATGCAAGATTAAAACTGCTGTCCCACTGAGCGTATAATATCACATCCTCATCCCTGGAAAATGTACAGCTATTTTTCCTGGGACTTAAAACCAACTCTTCCTCCCCCTTAATCTCCGGTGTCAAACTCCACCCCAAAAGCCTGTAAATGGGTTGAAACTCCCGGGAGGAAACTTCTGCCCCCTCAAAAAATACGGTAATGTCTTTCCCCTTCTCCTTCCACTTTGTTTTTGGCAGTATATGCTCCTCCCCCACAATATCTTTGTCCATTTCGGAGAGGTTGTCTGCAAAGGAAATGGCGTACATATCCTGATAAAAGGCATAAACTGTGGTATCTTTTGTAAAATATTTGTAATCCCCTGTTTTACCTATATTGGAAATCAAGGTACCGTCCCCTTTTACCATGACCTGCCCTTCCCCATTTTTCTGTGTAAAATAACCCAAAAATTTTTGTTTTCTCTCTTTTTCCCCTAAGGCCCCATCCTGCCGTGTTTTTTCCGGGATCACTATCTTACCGTTTTCAAAAGAAACTTCCTTTTCCATCTCCTTGGAATACCACTGACCGTATCTCTCATAAACCTCTTTTGTCCCCTGCTCCTTTGCCCCCTCACTGTCCATAGAAATTCTGTATGTGTGAGGATTCCAACAGGCATAAAGGGTTACAACCCCAAAATCCTCCCAGGTAAGGTTCCGATCAACCTTTTGCTCACTGGCGAATGTATCCCCTTTCCCCTGGACTTTCGTGGAATATTCTTTAAAATCATATCCTTCTTTTGAAAATCCGTTGGGCAGAAGATTAAATGTCTGTCCAAAATATACTTTCTGTTCCTGCATGTTTCCTCTGTCCGCCCCGTTCCCGTCATATCTCACCGTGTATTCCTTTCTGGGTATATCCACATACTGACGTCTCGCACTGGCCGGGGCCATACTGTCCGGCAAAACAGTAGTCCTGTGATAGGTCTTACCCTCCCCATCCTGGTAGGTATATCCCGGGACCACAGCATTGGCAGGGTAATACGCACTGGCATGCAGGGTATAGCTATTGGGATAATTCCCCTGGCTGTCCATCACATGGTAATAAATTTCATTTAGATATTCATATTTTTTTCTCCATCCCTCTTCCTCACAGTTATAGGTACACTGCTCAAATCTGACTCCCTGCGAAATCCCGGAAACAGGACATGTGTCGTAGCTCCATCCTCCCGGTGCAAAAAAATGTCCGTGGGCAGGTATCATCTTCTCTTCTGACTCTGTTTTTACTGCCCTTTTGCAGTGGCTGCAGATAAGCTCCCTGAAATGAACTTTTTTCCCGTTTTTCAGGCAGGTATTCTCCTCCAGTGTGGTCCATTCCCCCCATCCCCCGGGAGTCGTACCGTGGACCCCGCTGTAATTAAGCTGATAGGTCAGGGCATAGTTGCCGTTGGAAGAGGAATGTTCCCCGTCGTTATGGGTAAATAAGAAGGAAACTTTCTGGCTCTCTGCATGGCAGGCATTGGCCGGCTTGCCAAAACCTCCCAAACCTCCATCTCCAGACTCATCCTCCTTATAATCCGGGTCTCCTTTTACATAGGAACGGGTCTGGTATTTCTCTTTTAGAGTGGTATGTTTTGTCTTCTTTACCTGAATGCCCCCTACGGTAATCTCATTTAAATCTCCTGACCCTTTGGCACTTACCGAAATTTTGGAAAAATCAAAAGCTCCCGCATCTGTCCCCTCAGCGTGAAGCGTATATTTAGAAGTGGGGTTTGCCGTGTAGCCGTTGACCCAGACATAGAGCCTGGCAGGGGTCTTATTCTGGGACGTGGTAAGTTTTACAAAATAGCTCCCCTTGGAACGGGCACTGATATGAATCGTCTGGCTTGCACCGTTGTGCTCTTTATCCGCAGAGCCGTTTACTTGAAATTCTTTGAAAAACTCACTGTAGAGATATTGGTACAATGTCCCTTCAAATCTCTTTTCTTCCCCTAATTCACCGTTTTCTGATATTTCCTGCAATACAGCCCCGTGTCTGTGGTTATATAAAATATCTTTCCGGGCCAAAAGTTCCTCCCGCTCCTCCTTTGGCATATCATCCAAAAACCTCTTTTTGTAAACATCCCCGGCTTCAAGAATCCGGTTATTTAACTCTTCATCCGTAAGATTTTTCCAACTGCAGGTCAGCAGTTCCGGCAGTTTCTCCGGCTCTCCCCCTTCTTCCTCCCCTGGCCTTAGAAAATCAAAGGTTAAAAATCCTCTCCCGTAATACGGATCTGTGCCAATCTCCCCCAAATCTTCCCCAAGGCTGTCCAGAATGCCAAAAAGGTTTTCCCTGGAAATTCCGGGATTTTGGCTTTTGACCAGCGCTATAAGGGAGGAGACGATTACTGCGGAAACAGAGGTCCCCTTTGCCGTCACTTTCTGCCCGGAAAGACCAGTCACTTCCAGTGAGCCGTAGGCACAGTAATCTACCCCTTCTCCATAATTGGAATAGGCATCCCTCACTTTGTCACTGCCTACGGCAGACACAGTAACCACATCTTTGATATTTGCCGGGGTATAACCTGCCAAATCTTCCCCCTGGTTCCCGGCGGATACCACCACCGTGATTCCTCGGTCTGCGGCTTCCTTTACCGCTGCCTCCAAAATCCCGCTGTGGGCGGATTTGTACGCAGACATACTGATATTTATAATATCCGCCCCCTGCTCCATGGCATAATGGATTCCCATATACATATGCAAAACCGTGGTAAAACCAGCCTCATCCGCCACCCTTACAGGCATTACCTTTATCTCATCCGGTGTATTCATAAGCACAACAGCCGCCATTGCAGTCCCGTGGCCGTTTTTGTCTGTGACCGTATTTTCTCCGGTGACATCCATTCCTCCTATGATCCTGGAATCACCCAGAGATGCAGAATCGTAACCGCTGTCCAGCACTGCCACCGTGACATCTGCCCCCTTTTGGGAACTTCTTTTATTTTGTAATACAGATTTCTCTGCCTCCTCCTGGAGGAAAGAAGCCTCCAGTTCCCCACAGGCTTTCACCTTGGCATTTATCTCCACTTCCACACCTTTTTCTTTAAGTCTCCTATATTCTTCCCCGGCCTCTTCCTCACTGTTATAAAAGAGAACCGTAAGGCCATACCCTTTTAAAATGCTTCTCCCACAGGATGCAAACAATTCCCTATTCACATCCCCGGAGACAATAAGGGATCTGTCGGAGAAATCTCTCATCTCTTCATCATTCTGCTCCCCCACTGCCGCAGCCATCTCTTCCATATTGGAGACTTCCACACATTCTGCCTCCAGCATTTCCGTGGCAGCTCTTACAGGCTCTTTGGATTTCTTCTCTTTCTTTTCCTGAAAAACCTGGTTCAATTTCCCTTCTTTCTCTCCATGCATCTCCCCTGCAATAACAGGATACCCCAATCCCCCAAAGGAAAGTCCTGCGCACAGAAACAGACACAAAACCTTTTTTATACCCTCTATGCTTTTTCTTTTCATCCGATTCCTCCTGCTAAATTTTACTCAAAGACCGCTATCAAAGACACATCCCCAGTTATGGGCATGGGAGCCTCCTTAGAGCCTAAAACTTTCCGCACTCTGCCGGTAGATTCAGAAACATATGTTTTCTCTACCGCCTCGCCTCCTGAAACAAATCTCCAGTTTTTAAAGGTTTTTCCCGGAACTTTGGGGGACACGGGCATACTACAGTACCCATCCCTTGGTATGGTATAGACTTTGTAAAGTTCCTTTTTCCCGGTATAAAAACTCACTTTAAAATTCTCTTCTGCTTTTTCTATCTCCCTGTCAAAAATAACTGTGCGGCAGGCAGAAACTGTCCCTTCTTTCCCGTTAGGATGACGGTAACTCTCCGTTATCTCCACAGACAAAATCCCATGGACCAAGTCAGCCTCCAGGACAGACACTGTCAAATCCGATTTGCTGTTTGCCTGGGCTAAAAGGGCCTGGAGCAAATCTGCGGCAAACAAATCTGCATTGTCAAAAGGACAATCCTCCTCTTCCATAAGGCTTGAAAGCGCCCCGTCCACCGACTCCGCTAAGGCCTGCTTTGCCTCTTCCAGCCGCAGAGCCCTCCCCTGAAGGGTAAGGGATGTTACTACAATAAATACCAGAATTAAAGTGCAGACCAGCCCGTATATGATATGTTTCACTGTATTACCTCCTTCCCACCGGAACCAAAAATTCATGTTGTGCCTCAGCACAATAGCTGTCTATGGCCTTTACCAGAATTCGGTAAACTCCCTGTCGGGAAAAAGTTATGCCTCTCCCCGTAATCTCCAGTTCCCTGCCTGCCATATCCAAAGCTTTTATGATATGTACTTTTGCCGGGTTTCCCTTTTCATCCTCCACCTGGAACAAATCCTTTAAAACATACTCCTTTCCGGCTGTAACTCCTTCTCCCACAAACCGGATTTCAGGCAGTTTCCGCTCCATGGCAATCTCGGACTGTTTCCCATCCTTATAGCTGGAATAATCCACTCCCCGGATTTTATATCTCTCCCCCAAAATGGCCGTAAGACCTTTTTCCTCCCCAAATTTAATCCCTGTAAAAAGAATTGAAAACAACAGCAATGCCAATAGTGCGCTGCTGACGGCCTTTCCGTACTGCCCCATCACTTCTTTCATTCAATCCCCCCTAACATGCTGCATTTCCAAAGAGAATGATAAGTTGTCCCAATATTCCCCCGGAAAATATGAGACCAATCATTCCCCCCAGCACAAAAATTCCTGCGGCTGCCTCAAGAATCACGCCGCCGTACTCCTCCAATATATGTTCCATAAATTCCTCCTTTAAAATGCTGATACAATATCCAGAACTTTACCTAGAAATCCCCCGATAAAAAGCCCTGCCAATACATACAAAACTGCTCCTGCGTACTCTTCTGCAATATTTTTCATACGACCTCCTATCTGGCGAACCCTCTCACCTGATGCTGTGTATGGGAGTCTAAAAACCCAATCCGATAGGGATAGGTGAGTACCACTTCCGCCATCACCACATCCCTGGTGTCCCCCGCCGTGGGGGCGGTATAGACCTGGACAGCCCCTCCTTTTGTGAATGTTTTCACCGATATCTTATATCCGTTGTCTATGGCCTGTTCCATGCACCCGTTCAAGACCTGTGGGCTGTAGTTGCTGTTTTCCAGCTCCGCCACAATATCCGCCTTGTAGTTTATGGCATTGGACGCATCCATCTGGGCAGAGAGAATACCTGTGCCCAGAAGCAGCACCAACAACATAAAAAATACTCCTGTAAACGTTTTTATAACCTGGCTCATATTTCCTCCTTACACCTGTACCCGGGTGAAAAAGGCAAAGAGTATCAATGTCATATCCATTACCATTTTGAAAGCCCCAAGCAGCGCCGGTATCAAAAACAGCACATACATTTTTGCAACTTTATCCTGGTTGGACATTGCCTCCGCCTCCGCCATCCAACGGGCGTTTCTGGATAATATTTCCTCCATCTGCACCTCCGCTTCAGACCCGCTGCCGTCTGAAAGAGAGTAGAGCATTCCCATAGCCGAGGATACCTCCGGTATGGAAAATTCCTGTAAAAACCGAGAAAATGGCACATTAGATTCCGGGGAAACCTCAAGGTGCTCCACCAGATTTATAAGTTCCGGCTTTAAAATATCCGGGGCAGACCCTATACTCTTTTTTAGGGAATTTTGGACATTTTCCGTCTGCAGCAGCAGAGAAACTTCCATCAGCCAGTCCGGGAAAGCCTTCCTGATTTCGTAAATTACACTTTTTCTAGCAAGGCTGTAGCCGATCCTGTGCTGAAACAATAGCAGCAGACATAGGGGAAATACTGCAGCCACGCAAAACCAACGGCCTTTCACCAGAAAAAACATCAGTAAAACCCCTGCCGGCCCTGCCATGCACAGGCTCTTTTTTCTCTCTATTCCAACATCAAAATACATCACTTTTTCATACCGTTCCAGAATGCTCTTACTGTTGCGGAAAACTTTTCCCTTCAGCCAGTCTCTGGTAAAATATTGCTCCGTCACAAGATAAAGGATAAGGCTTATAAGAAGCATCACCAGGGTGCCAATTTGATACACCGGGCTGTCTGTCACCGTCACCTGGCGAAGTGCTCCCTGGCACAATACCGGAGTTAGGAGGCATAAGAGGCAGGACAAAAGGATGGCCGATAAAATATTTCTTCTCTGAAACTGGCATCTCTTCTGATAGGAAACCGTCTCTTTCTCCCACACATCCCTGTCCCTAAGCAAAATTCTCACAGAAGCCTCACAGTCTCCTCCAAGCCGCTCTGTCCTTAACATTAAACGATGGACATAGGTAATGCGCTGGGCAGGATATTCCTTTTCAATAAGATTCAGTGCCTTTTCCAACACCTGGCCCTCACCGTAGGTTTCCTGTATGTAATACAGGGCATCCCCGATGCAGGTTTTCATTTTCCCTTTGGGAAAAAGCCTCTCCACATCCGTAAGGGCAGACAAAATCTTATGATTTTTCCGAAAAGAATAAAGCACCTGCTCCATGTAAATATTGGCGTCTGCAAACCTCCTCTGTTGGATGAAACGAATCTTTCTCCCCTTTTTCCACAGGGGCAGCGCCCCGGCGAATGCAGCCCCTAAAATCAAAACGCAGGGCAGTTTTAGCCGATAGAGATAGCTTAAAATCCCCCCGGCAGACAACACGGGCAAAAATACATACCACTCCCTCACTCTTCCTCCCATTCTTCCCCTCCTTCTGGCAGCATCTGCCTGATTTTACCGCACAAAAACGGATTCTTAATCTTTGCCCTTGCAAATCTTTCCAGCACTTCCTGGGGGAGGGATGCCTTTTGCATCTTCCCTCCCTTTGCCACTAGAGCAATCCGGTTATCTCCCTCCTTCTGGTAAAAAAAGCAAATCTGATCAATGTACCGCCTGGTCTTTCCATCTTTTAAACTTTCTTTTCTTCTCAGAAGAATCCCCACGTCCACATAAGAATAAATATCATTTACCAGCCGTCCCCCATCCAGTCTGTTATCCATCATATTTAACAGCCTGTCGGGTATTTTTCTCACATCATCCGTGTGAATGGTGGTAAACCCTTTAATCCCTGTGGACCAGCACTCAATTAACGCCTTTGCCTCCCTGGAGCGCACCTCGGAGAGCATCATCCAGTTGGGATTTAAGCGCAGGCATGTCTTAATGGCCTTGGAGTAATCCAGCCGGGGATTTATCTTCAATTCCACGCAGTCCTTCCCTGGGTTAATCTGCCTGTAATGCCACTCCGGGTTGTCCTCAATGGTAATCACTTTCTCATTTGCAGGGATAAACTGAGAAAAGAATTTGGCGCACTCTGTTTTCCCTGCCGCCGGCTCCCCGCAGAAGACAAAATTCATTTTTGCCAGGACACAGTTTACCAACATCTCCAGCATCTCCCTGGAACAATACTCCTGCTCTATGGCTTTTTGGGGAGTAAAACGCACCCTGGGCAGGGATTTTCGGATGCAGAAAGATCTCCCCGTCAAAGCCACCGACTCATGGACAATGGTAATCCGGAGATGTCCTGTCTCAGCCTCCAATACATTTTCCATCTGATTAAATCCCCGGCTTACCTCATTGGCAATCCGCCCTGCAAACTGCTCTAAAAAAGAAGCTGTGATCTTCTCCTTTGCCGTATCTATTTTGCATCTGCGGTTCTCCGTTGTCACAATCCACAAATCCTCCCCGTTATAATCAATATCCGTTATCCAGGGATTTACAATATAGGGATAGAGGGGTCCAAAGGCTTCGGGATTCATATTTATTTCCGTACTAATCACAAAAAATCCCTCCCATCCTATGGAACAGGGGTAATCCCCGCTGCTGTATTGGCATCTTTATAAAATCTCCTGATTAAATCCGCAAAAGCCTGGTATACCACGCTGGTATTGTCGTTTCCAATCACGAGGGTAATAATACCGATTACCGCAATAATAGCTAAAACCGTAATAATTGTAGACCCGTACTGTTTAAATATCTCATCCATAATATATTTCTCCTTTTCTTCTGCCGTATTTTCCTATGGCCATAAGCATCCCATTTAAGCTTTGCACAAATTCCCTGTTCTCATAGCTGAACTCCCTCTTCTGCCACATGAGGTATGAGGGAACACGCCCAGACACATAAGCCGTCTGAAACCTTTGATTATAGGGAATAGGGCAGATTCTCTCCCTGGGAATCCGATACCACCTGGAAAATCTCTCCAACTCTCTTTTTTGACTGTGATAATATTTTCCGATTACGAAAATGATGTTCGTTTGAACAAATGATTTAATTAGAAAAAATTCCTCCCACCTGGAACCGGCGAGGGATAGATTGACTGCAAGCAAATCCCAAGGGAAAACCTGCTTTAAACCTGTGATATCCTTTTGGCGGACCTCCGAAAACTGTACCTTTTGGACACCTGTTTTATCCCTGATAAAAGGGTAAAAAAATGTTCCCCACGCAGCTAGCTGCATGTTGGCACTGGTGCCTGCTTTCGGCTCTGCTCCAAAAAAAGCTACCCGCAAGGACACTCCTCCTTTATAAAGTTAAACAAATGGAATGATATCGATACACTGATAAATAAAAAGATAAAAGATGAAATTATAATAGCAGGATTCTTAAAATTTGTAAAGTACTATTTTAAAAAATCATACAAAAGCCCCGGATTAAAAAATCCGGGACATTTTATCCGAAAAACAAGAAATATCAAATCAAAAAATTTCCAGAATTAACCTTTCCTCACATCATCCGCTCCATCCGGGAGGATACAATCATTGTGGGATAGTCAAAAAGCCGAAGCTTCTCCTGAAGCTTCACTGCATCCTCTAAAGTTCCCACCCTGCCCACAATTACATGGAGCATACCGCCTTCCTCATAAACGTAGCTGGTAAACCCCTGGGATAAAAGTTGGTCAGCCAGATAATTTGCAGAAGTTTCATAAAAAGACCTGCCCACTTCCACGCCATAAGAGGCAGGCTCCCCCTCTTCCTGCTGCTGCATTCCCCCGGTGATTTCCTGTGTTCTGTTTTCCAGGGGAACTGCATTTTCGATTCCGTCAGCGATGGACTGGGCCACCCCGTAAAAGTCCTCGTCAAAAATACGGTTATCCTTATCGTGGTTGATAAATCCTGCCTCAATGAGCACTGCGGGCATCTCTGTCCTGCGAAGCACCACAAGCCCTGTTCTCTCCTCAATTCCAAGGTCTGCAAACCCTCTGTCCACCAGTTCTCTCTGAATGGACTCCGCCAGAGGCATTGCCGGGGAACTTTTGTCGAAAACCAGTGTCTGCACACCATTGTAAGTATTGTCATTTTCCCCGGAGTTCCTGTGAAAAGAGATAAAATAATCCGCCCCGGCTTCATTGGCAATCTGGGCTTTCTCATAGGGGGACTGGTACTCGTCTCCTGTTCTGGTAAAAATCACATCATATCCCCTCTGTTTCAGCAGTTCCCCCACTGCCAGGGCAAGACGCAGATTATCATCTTTTTCTTTTCTTCCCTGGTACATTGCTCCGTTGTCAAAACCGCCATGTCCGGCATCTATTACAATTAATGCCATGGAATACTCCTAAATTATTCTTCCCCATATTTTATGCATGGGCAAAGAAAAGGTGAGAGGGATTCACACATTTCTCATACGAAGCAGAGTCTGGTAAAGATTCAGACGCCCATATCCTTCCATACGGTTGGGGTAGAGCTGGTTTGGCATCTGCATAGTTCCGTTAATCAACTGATTTTTTATCTCCAGGGAATTTACAATGGGGTTATTGATGTACCCGATATTCCACTCCAAAAGAAGGGCCGAAGCCCCCGCTGCTATGGCCGCAGCTGCACTGGTTCCCGTTATTGTCCCGTAATTTCCCCTGTTGTCTTGGGCAAATACATTCACCGCCGGGGCGGCAAAATCTGGATTTATGGTTCCCTCCAGAGAATATCCCCTGCCGGAATCAAGGTAAGCTCCCCCTGTATATGCGTTGTATCCTGCCACAGTCATTGGAAGAGCCGCACCGGAGGGAATCGTTAAGGTGGTATCCGGGTTGGAATGCAGAAAAAACACCTCCTGCTCCAAAAAATCCGTCATGGGCAGATACATATGAAAGTTTCCGCTGTAAACCACGCTGGGAAAAACCTCAAATTTCCAGATACCCTCCGCAGGATTCTGGAACTCTATATGGATGAGCTGATTTCTGCTTCTAAGCCCTCCCGCCTGGTAATTTATGATAACCGTAGTGTTTTCCAGCAAAAACGTGTGTCTCTGCTGCTGGTTGGAGAACACCGGGACTCTCGGAAGCACCTCCCCGGTGGGGGAGATTAAAGAGAGGGAAAAAATCTCCGGGGCATTGGCCCAAAGCTCCATATGAAACCCCCGCATATTTTCTGTCACATTCATCTCTACAATATCGGAAGTACTGGGACTTAACGACCCGTAATAGTGGTGTCTGGCGTTTGCCTCATTTCCCACCGCAATACATACGGCATTACGGCGTTTCACTGCCATGGCGTCTAAAACACTTGCCAGCCTCCCAGCCTCACCGTGATCCCCCTGGTTATTCCCCAGGCCGAAACAAATAACAAGGGGCTGCTGCCTCTCATCCGCCAGGCGGCCTAAATACTCAATCCCTGCAAGAATATCATTTTCCTGAAAAGCAACTGCCCCTTCTTTGATATAATAGAAATCCCTGAGATTTTGTTTTGCAGGCTTTAATTTTACCACGGCAATTTCCGAAAAAGGCGCAACGCCGATAAAATCATTTTCTAAATCCTCGCTGCCTGCCGCAATGGACGCCAGCATGGTCCCATGGCCATTCTCATCTGTCTCCGGCACAAAATCCAGAGGGTTTGGCTGACTTAAGGCATAGTCAACATCCGCTTTTAAATATTCCGTTCCGTAGATAAAATCTTTCGGCGGATGCTCCGATGGCCTGGTCTGGTCCCAGATTGCAATAATCCTGCTGCTTCCGTCCTCATTTCTAAAACCGCTGTTCTGGTAGGATATTCCCGTATCCACAAAGCCAATTAAAATCCCCCGGCCCTTAAGTTCCAGATTCCGCTGGTTTTGAACCCTTATAATTCCGCTCTCCTCCAAAGAAGTCTGGTCCAAAGTAGTGTAAAGCTTTGGAATACTGGTGTGATAATACGTGTTAATGGAAAGGGGCGGGACTTCCTCACGGTTTACATAGTACACCGTAAAGTCCCTGCCAAGTCCCTGACTGCAGATACTCTCTGCATCCTGGACAATATCCACATTGTTTACAATGATATCGTAAAAATCATTGGAATACACTGCATCCTGACAATTCAATCTGTGTTCCTCAGTCTTTTTAATAGTCTATTCCAAAGAAAAAATTTTGTTCTAACCACCTTTGGCTATTTTTTTTCTTCCCTCTTTAGCGCCGCAAACAGAAGGATTCCCCCCACAGCCCCAAAAAACAGGAAGGACTGTACCATGGGCATAAAGTCATAGGGTTCACCCGTCCAAATGTGATAAAAATCTCTGGTGAAATAAGTAACCGGAAGAAGCTTTGCCACCCCCTGCATCCACCCGGACATATTTTCATAACTCATCCCCATCATGCCGCCGAAAATCATGAAGGCAAAATAAATCACCATTACCCCGCAGTATGTGGCGCTGAATTTTTTTATCAGGGTGGCAAGACCATGTCCCATGGCAAAACAGAACACACTAAATATGAAAATACAGACAGCGTAGAGCAGCCCGCCGGAAAATACCGGCGTTTCTATGCCGATAAAACATATCCCTGCAAGAAAATAAATGAAAAAAGCGCCTATCATAAAAATTATTTCGGAAACAGCCCTGTTGCAGATACTGATGCTGTTTTTTATCCCGAACAACTGCAAACGTTCCGGTATCCCTTTTTCCAAATCCTGGGCCTGCATAACCGAATACCCCATTAAAATTGTTGCCAGAGGGATAAGCGCCCCGATGCCCAGAAATGTACTGGTGGAAACCATTTTTGCCACAGCGGCGTCACTTATCTCGGACACCACCATCCGGGTAATGAGAATGGACATTAATACCGGCATTCCCACACCAAAAATATGCACAAAAGGATTCCCCGTCACATTCCGCAGTTCATAGATAATCATACTTTTTGTAAAGAATTTTCTTTTTTTCTCAACCATTTTAAGCCCCTTTCCCATAAAATCTATCCTTTGCATTGGTATAGATAATCTCAATGTCCGTGCTGCTTCTCCGATAGTCCATATTATTCTTGATTAAAAGCTCCGTAATCTCCTGCTCCTCTTCCTCCGTATCACAGGAGAGGGCGATTAAATGGGCCGGGGAAGCCAGCTTTTTATATTCCTGGAACAATTTTACTTTTTCAATGGAATAATTTAAGACAATCACAGCCCTTCCGCAGTACTTTAAAAACAGCTCTTCCTTGTCCCCGAAATCTATCACCTTCCCCTTATCCAAAATTAAAAGTTTATTGGCAAGCTGCTCTAACTCCTCATAATAGTGGGATACAATACAGAGGCTGACATCCCTTTTCTCATACCAGGCGACCATTTTCTCCACCAGTTTCTGCCTTGTCTCAAAATCAAGGCCGGAAGTCACTTCATCATAAAATGTCAGGGGTGAGTCCTGCATCATCACCATGATAATGGTAAATCTCTGTTTTTGCCCGCCGGAGAGATGCTTGTATTTTTTCTTCAGACAACCCTCAAACTCAAAATAAGAAATTAACTCCTGAAGTTTTTTGTTTTTTGAAATTTTTGTTCCCAAGACCATCTCCATAATATGTCTTGTAGCCATGGCATCTGTGTACTCATTTGACTGCATGTGGGTGGCAATCATTTCCGGGGCAAGGGACGTGTCAATATTCCCCTCATACTTCACCAGGCCCAAAATACTTTTTATCAGGGTACTTTTCCCCGCCCCGTTGGAGCCTATGATACCGATGCGGTCTCCCTCCTCTATGGAGATGGGATGATCTATGGAAAGGGCAGTCTCTTTTCCATAACAGACGGTAAGATTTTCAATAGATAACAGTGATGAATTTTCCATACAAATCCTCCTTTATATATGCTTTCTCTCACTGAAACAAGGATAACACTCTCCTATGAATTTCATATGAAGCTGAAATAGAAAAGACATGAAAGTTACGGCGCCTTGGTTCTGCCGTCAAAAATAAGCAGTGTCACCACACTCTCCCCTTGGTTATTAAGCAGAATCTTCATCCCCAGCTGTTTTGCAAAGTACGCCCCGATATATAACCCCAGCCCATGACTATCCATTTCCCCCTGTTCCCTCTCATTGTTCCCGCTGACAAAAGGTTCAAAAATATGGGGCAGAAGTTCCTCATCAATCCTGACGCCAAAATTCTGTATCTCAAGTTCATCCTCCTTAAGAAAAATCCGGATACTTTCCCCGGCAGGCGTGTATTTTATGCTGTTTTGCAAAAGGTTACCCAAAATCTGGGAGAGCAAGGCCTCGTCCGTACAAAGTTCCAATTCCGTAAGCCCCTCCAGGGATATCTGAAGTTTTTTGTGGGCCGCAGATATTTTAAAGGCTGAGAGCTGTGCCTCTATAAGTTTTCTTATGTCTGTCCGCACAAATTCCATATCCGCCTTGCATTGGTTTAGGAACAAAATATCTTCCACCATTTTTTTCATGGATAAAAGCTGCTCCTTTACCTTTGGGAGATAAGTTTCCCTGTCCTGATATTTTCCCACATTGTTTTTCATCCCCTCCACCAAAAGAAGGGCTGCGGAAATAGGTGTTTTCAGTTGGTGGGAGGAAGCTTTCAGCAAAATTTCCTGTCTTTTGTTTTCCTCCTCCAACGCCTGGTTTTTTTCTTCTAGTTTTCCATAGCTCTCCCCCACCTTGTGATACAAATCCTCTATGGTTGCCGAGAGCATCCCGATTTCATCTAATCTTGCCCTAAGATTTTCTTCCACGGGAAAATTTTTAAAACTGCGGCTGTTTTTCAAATCTCTGGTATGGCCAGCCAGCTTTTCAATTGGCGTTACAATCCCCTTTGAGTAAACTTGGGAAAATAAAAGAACCAACAGAAGAATCACCGTCCCCAGCATGGGAAGGCTCTGAAACACAACGGGGCGTATTTCATTCATATCCGGGGTAACCACGGGCAGAACCGTAAGAAGCAGACCGTCAGTCTCCCACTCCGCCCCCACATAATTTACATAATGATTGCTGTCATCCTCCACGCCCATCTCCAATACTACAAAATTGTCAGATACCATATGAACTTTTTCAAATTCTCCATGGTAATCATTTTCTATGTCTTTTGTGTTTAAAATCTCCACCTCAAAAGGAATGGTGATATCTTCCGTAAAAATGTCCCGAAAAATTTCTTCCCATTCCCCTGCACTGTTTTCAAATTCCTTTTGGAATCTTTCTCTGTCAAACTCCTTCTCCCCCTGTCCGAAATCCTTAAGCATTCCCCGCATCTGAAAATACATTTCCTGCATTCTCTTATCCTTCATTTTAATTTCTGCGGAAATCATTTTCGTGATAACCGTTATGCTATCCCCTTCATCCGGTATTTTAAGGGAAAAACACGCTGTGGGGTTTTTCAGCTGCACATTGTCATAATTCCCCTGTTCCCGAAAGGCCCTGTGCTGCTCTTTTACCGCCCTTAAATTCTGCTCCATGGTGTAATCCACATACAAGGACGGCAGCATGTATACAAAATATCCCACAAGAACCGCCATCATTACTCCGGCCAAAATTATACTGTAAAATAAATTCTTCTGTCCCAGTTTCATTTTACCACCTCGATTCTCTGCTATCATGCCTCTCTGTCAAATTGATATCCCACTCCAATTACGGTTTTGATACAGGGTACAGGCAGTTTCTTCCGCAAATTTTTTACATGGGCATCAATTATCCTGTCGTTTCCAATATAGTCCTCATTAAAAATGCTTAAAATGAGCTGCTCTCTTGTAAACACTCTGTCAGGTGAATGAAAAAGTGTCTGCAGCAGCAAATATTCGCTTAAGGTAAGGGGAAGTTTTTCCCCCTGGTAAAAAGCACAGTAAGCCTCCTCCTTTAAATACAGCCCCCCCTGGCCCACTTCCTCCTTCTCCTGTTTTCTCTGGGTGCGCCTTAAAATTGTCTCCATGCGCTTTAGCAGGATAATGGGGGAAACTGGTTTTATCACATAGTCGTCCGCATAATAATTAAACGCCTTTACCTGGCTCTTTTCATCCCCCAGGGCCGTCAGCATAATCACCGCCGTATCCCCCTTCTTTTCCTGAATATATCTTAGCACCTCAAAGCCGTCCGCCCCGGGCACCATAATATCCAGCACAGCAATGTGATAATCGTTTTTACTGAGAAGTTCAATTGCCCGATCTCCCCGGTCTGTCCCTGTCACTTCGTATCCTGAAATCAGCATATACTCTGTTAGAACTTCCCGAATCGTGGGCTCATCTTCCAAAAACAGAACTCTAAATTTTTCTTCACCCATACAAAAGACTTTCCTTTCCTGATATAAGTAATCTGGTATTTTTCTCTTAGTATAGCACAGGGGTATGAATTTGGTATGAAGACAGGAAGAAATTTTCATTGCAGGATATGGGATTCACAGGTATAATAAAAATAACTTTTACCGTTTTGGGGGAAATTTTCATGATATTTCACAGCGATGACAATCATTCAGATCATATAATAAAGGGAAAAATAGGACGCCCGTTCTTTTTTATTCTCTGGGCCGGCCTGATTATTTTTGGCATCTGGTCCTTGAAACATGCAGTGACAGACAAAAAGAATTCACTGAAAGAGGACATAAGCCATGCCGTTTTAGGGGAGGAGGGAAAAGTTACCACTATAACAAAAGCCTCTCTGGACAAAGTTTTTGAAATCAGCGAATTATCCACCGCAGATTACATTTACAATGCCGTGGCCAGAGCTTACGGGGAGGATAAAACCACTGTAACATATTATGTGGCCTATGAGGGAAAAGTAAAAGCCGGAATTGATTTTGAAAAACTTGATATCACCATCCATGAAGATGAAAAACAAATTACCATTAAGCTTCCCGACATTGAATTTCAGGAACAGACAGTTGACCCCGGCACCCTGAAATATATATTTAAAGAGAAAGAAAGCCAGCGGGAAAACATACACCAGGAAGCCTTTGAATTGTGTAAAAAGGATTTGAGGGAAAGAGTCCTAAATGAAAAAGATTTGAAAGAACAGGCCAAAAAAAATGCACAGGCCGTTGTACTGGGCCTGGTGGAACCCTGGATAAAACAGATAGACAGTGAATACAGCATAACGGTTCAATAGACGGGGGTACATATGACAAAAAAACAAATGATGCCAAAAATACTGGTTCTCGCTCTCTTCTGCGGCCTTCTTACGCCTTTATGGGCCTGCGGAAAAGACAAAACCCACAGCGAAAACGCCATAGCGGCGGAAGAAACTACGGAAAAACCACAGGCGCCTTGTCCTGATATCTCTCAGATTCGTTCCATCTGTGAACTTGCCACCCTGGAATGTTACTATCACAATGTGGCAATCTCCACAAAGGAAAAGGGACAGGGCCTGTCCCATATCGGAGAAAAAGACAGGGAATTCTGGATTGAATACAGCGGCGTTGCCAAACTTGGAGTCAATATGGCAAATGTCAATATGGAAATTCAAGACAAAGAGATTGTGATTACCATTCCAAAAGCACAACTGCTGGGGCTCTCTGACTATACGTTTTCCCCCGACAGCTATATCTCAGAAGATGACGGAATTAACAAAAATCCTATCACGCCGGAAAACCAGACCCAGGCCGTGGCCAAAGCCCAGGAAGATATCAGGCAGCGCTTTTCAAAAGATGATGCAATGCTGATGCGGGCGCAGGAACGGGCAAAAAGCCTGATTGAAAATTATATTCAAAAGTTGAGTGAAATATGGCAGGCAGATTATCAGGTTACATTTATGTATGATTAAAAACAAGGCCGCATAAATCTTTTACAACCTCCGCCGCCGCAATCAGCCCGGCAGCAGAGGGCACAAAGGCCACGCTGCCGGGAACAGATCTTTCTTTCATCTGTGAACCTTCAAGGGGCTTTATGGGCTTTTCGGAAGAGTACACAACTTTTAATTTGGAAATTCCCCTCTTTCTGCATTCCCGGCGCATGACTTTTGCCAGGGGACACATCGTAGTTTCATAGAGATCCGCCACTTGGAATTTTGTGGGGTCCAGCTTATTTCCCGCCCCCATGCAGCTGATAACCGGCACATTACATTCCTCTGCCTGCACAATAATTTGAAGTTTTGCCGTAACTGTATCCACAGCATCCACGACATAGGAGTACTCCCGGAAATTAAATTCATGGGCATTCTCCGGCAGGTAAAAGCATTTTCTCACTTCCACCTGGGCGTCCGGGTTAATTTCCAGGATTCTCTTTCGCATAATATCCACTTTATATTGCCCCACAGTCTTTTTTGTGGCAATAATCTGTCTGTTAATATTGGTAAGGCATACTTTATCATCATCAATCAAAACAAAAGAACCAATCCCTGTCCGCGCCAGGGCTTCCGTTGTATAGCCTCCCACTCCGCCTATGCCAAAGACTGCCACCTTTGCTTTCGCCAGTTTTTTCATATTGCCTTCTCCCAGGAGAATCTGGCTTCTGGAAAATTGATTTAACACATAATCACCTGCTTTCTGTCAAAGTACCATAGGCTCTGCCTTTTCAGCGCTGCAGTTTTTTAAGAAAGCTCGCTCTTCTTCTTAAAGTAATCCTGCTTATCCAAAATTTCTTTCTGCTTTTCTTTTGGCAGGCATTTAAAAATCTCCTCATATTCCAACTCTTCCAGCACGGTTCCCTCAACTAAACTCAGCAGCTGGTCCGCAAACCAATCCTGCCACAAATCCTCAAACATCTCCTTGCTGTTTGTATATGTTACCACACTGTCAAAGCCGTCGGGAAATGTGTAATACTGCAATTTTACAAACCCGTACCTGCCGGCATCTACCACAATTGTATCTGTTTTTTCAAAAAATTCTCCATAGGCGTATGCAACCCTGCTGCATTTTTTCCGCTCTTCATCTGAAATATAAATTTCCATTATCAGCAACCTCCCTAATATGACGTCTTACTGTTAGTTGGTTTTCTTTAAGTAATTATATTTGACATTTTACCAATAAAAAGTATAAAATATTCACTTCACAATTAAGGAGGTATCCTTGAACCTATCCGGAAACTAATTTAAATTCCACCTGAAAGAACGATAGGAAAAATTTTGTTTCCAGAATCATCCTGCATAACCCAGAATCTCTTCCCACTGCTCCTGGCGAAATCCCGGAAACACACCTTTGTCCGCCACAAGAAGGGGGCGTTTCACCAACATCCCGTCAGTGGACAATAAGTCATATTGCTCCTCTTCACTCATTTCGGGAAGCCTGTCCTTTAATTTCATCTCTTTATAAAGAATCCCGCTGGTGTTAAAAAATTTCTTTAAGGGAAGCCCGCTTTTTTCATGCCACTGCTTAAGTTCCTCCACTGTTGGATTTTTTTCTTTGATGGGACGTATTTCCACATCATACCCCATCTCTTCCACCCACTTTAGGGCTTTTTTACAGGTGGTACATTTCTCATAACATAATATCACTGGTTTCATCTATCATCCTCCTACAAAAATTCTATATAATAATTGTCCTGCTCGTTACATACGCTCCCTCACAACATCAAGCGCCAGCGCCACCGCTCCCATAACCGGTGGCACATCAGGAATGACAGCATAAGCCCCCGGGGCAGTTTCCCGCAGGGATTTCATATAGGCATCTACCAAGAGAGGCTCTTTTGTCTGAAACAGGCTGCCGATTAGCACCGCAGGCACAGCCTCCTCACACATTTGAAGCCTTTTTAAAACGGCAGCCGCATATTTTCCCTCCTCATATCCCATCTGGGAGATTAGGTTTATAGAGACGGCATCCCCCTCTCTTGCCAGGGAAAAAACCGCAATGGGAATGGAGTATTTCTGCTCTTTTGTAATTTTTCCCTGAGTTAAAATTTCACACACATCATCCATTGAGCCTACGTCGAAGATGGAGGGCATCACCTCTTCCAATCTGGTTTTTTCCCATGTTCCCTCCTGGGAGCGGAAGGCATAATGGAGCGCCTTACGGTACAACTCTCCCCCTCCTCCCAGGTTTCCCGTCTCATAGTAGAGATTCCGAAGGGTCAGCTCCTGCCCCTGTCTGTTCCTCCCGGCATGGCCTGCTCCGGTGCCGCAGATGGACACCACTCCCACATTATCCTTAGTTCCTGCCCGAAGGCCCAGCCAGGTATCGTTTACGATTTTAAAGGAGATATCCCCCATTAATTCTTTCACCGCCGGATAAAGAACTTTAAAATCCTCGGGGCCGTCTGCCCCGGAAATGCCAAACACCCCATATGTAATCTCTCCTTCCGACAGCCCTGCACCTTTTAATGCCTCAAAAACAGATGCCCTCATGGAATCAGACGCCATATTTATCCCGCATACCTGATGGTTTCCCGGCCCTCCAAATCCCTTCGCCAGAATATTCCCCTTTTCATCAGATACAAAGCAAGCCGTTTTACTCCCCCCTGCATCCACGCCAAGCACATACATAAAATTCCTCCTTTACACCGGGAAAAATGCCGGAAGATATTCCCTGTTGGCCTCAAGCATTTCCAGGAGCGCTTTCTTTGCATCCAGGGCATCATGCACCAGGGGGTGATTTAAAAATGCCAGAAACGCTTTGTTTTTATCCCCGGAAATTCCTGCCTCAATGGTAAACATTTCATAGGATTTCACCTGGCATATCAGCCCAAGCACCGCCTTTGGAACCTGGATATCCCGTAAAGGCTTTGCCCCGTTTTTACCGATAACACAGCTGGTCTCTATCACAGCATCCTCCGGTAACTGGGGAATCAGCCCACGATTTACCACATCCACCACCTGCACATCCTGTCTGTCATTGTATATGCTGTCAATCAGATGGATTGCCGCCTGGGAATATCTTGCTCCTCCCCGTTTAGAAAGTTCTATTGGCTTCTCATTCAAATTTTCATCGCTGTATTTTCTAAACAGCTCCCGCTCCACTTTTTTTACCTGGTTCGCCCTTGTCCCTGAAAGCCCTAACGCCTGTTTTGTCTCCTCCGCAAGCATTTTTTTCTCTAGGTAAAAATACTGGAGATACGGGGAAAGCATAAATCCGAGTTCCTTTGCAATTTCATCCATCTCTTCATTTTTTTCAATATTTTTAACTACGCTTTCACTGTTAAAGACATTCAGTACATCTTTTATTTTGTCTTCCCCGTGAAGATAGGCATGGTTCATCACACTTAAATGGTTCAGCCCGATAAACCGGCAGTCTAATTCCTCCGGGTCTGCCCCCAGGCGGTTTGCCGCATCATACTGCATATTTATGGAACAGTTGCAAAGGCCGATGCATTTTACATTTGTGTGCTTTAAAACCGCCTCCGTAATAATCCCCGAGGGATTGGTAAAATTAATCAGCCACGCCCCCGGGCACAGTTCTTCTATATCCTTACAGATGTCAAGAATCACAGGAATCGTGCGGAGAGCCTTAAAACAACCGCCGATTCCTGTTGTCTCCTGGCCAACCATTCCGTACTTTAAAGGAATCCTCTCATCCCTCTCCCTTGCGTCAAGTCCCCCAACCCGAATCTGGGTGATGATAAAATCCGCCCCGGTAAGGGCTTCTTTTCTGTCCAGAGTACCTTTTACCTCTATAGAAAGCCCCGCCTTTTTTATCATCCGCCTGGAAAATTCCGTGTTAATCATAAGCTTTTCTTTTCCCATTTCTATATCCGCCAATACTACCTCTGTTATGGGAAGAGACGCATGATGATGTATCACCCCCTCGATTAACTCCGGCGTATAACTGCTGCCCCCTCCGATTACCACAAGTTTCATTGCCATACTTCTCCCTTCTATTCCTTTTTAATAGAATACCATCTTTGGGAAATATTGCAACAGATTTTCTTTTTTGTTTCATTTTCCTGTTAATTTACAAGATTGACTTTTACCTCATAAGCGTACCCAAGGCCTTTTAAAAACCCTTCCATATCCCCTTTGTATTTTTGATACGCCTCCTTATCCGAAAGCCCAAGCCTGGAAAAACTGTTGGTAAAATCCAGTTTCGGCGCATCTAACAGGCTCTCCCCCGTCTCTCTTAACTGGGTATAAAACTCCTCCTCAATCCGACGGCTCAAAACAGGATTTGCACTTTCCTCCTGGACAAAGTCTTCCTCCACAGAGGCTTCTATGCCGATTTCCACAAAACAGGTATGGCTGTCCCTTCTGTAAGTTCTTTTTGCTGAGATTCTTTTCACAGTCACCGGAGTCTGGTCCTCCATACTAAAATACAGTTTTTCAATTTTCCCCTGGGTTAAATAGGAGAGCATAGCCTCATTTAATCCGATTTCTCCCTTGGGAACGCCCCCCGCCATGGCGTAATACCCCCGTATAACAGGCAGCCCGCCCTTTTCTTTTAACACAGGAATATACAAGAGCTGCTCCTCATTTGCCTTGTCGTTAATCAAATCCCCCAAAGTTACCGTGTCCTTAAGCTTATAGTCTTCCCTGCTCTCAATCATCTCCTCCAGATATGTGCCGATGGGAGTATCCAAGTTTTTATCCAGACTTAATATCTTCCCTGCATCCTCCGCCGCAAATAACAGGGTACTCCTGGCTATCAGAGCTCTTTTCTCACAGATTTGTAAAAATACTTCCAGAGACTCTTCATTTTCAATAAAATCCTCTGATAAAATCAACACTTTCATATGATTGTAATCCATCTCTTTATTGCTGTCATTGGCATACTGGGATATAGCCGTGTAAAAATCCTTATCTTTAATATAAAAATCCGTGCTGCTCCCTGCATCTGCATTTTCGTCCGCCACAGAGGACAAATCCTGGAATTTGTAGCTGACCCTGCAGCTCTCCTCCTCCAAATCCACTCCCATGGCCAGGGGAAATTTCCTGTTTTCCAGCTCCGTGGTGCTGCACCCTTCCAGGAAAATACACAGAACCACCGTAAATACAGCGGCAGCAGTTTTTTTTGCCTTTCCAAAAAATTCTCTAAAATAAGTGAGAAGGGGGATTGTGACAATCACAGGAGTTCCCCAATATAAAAACAGCCACAGCAGTTTTTCCATAAACTCCTTGGAGCGGTAACAGCCCACAGCGATACCAAAAAGCAGCACCGCCCCTATCAGGATACTGACCCCTCTCTTCTTTCCCCCATAAAGATTTGCTATATTTTCAGAGGCATAAAACATGCTGCTGCTGATTAGGGCAAACACGGTAAAAAACCAGATTCCAACCATAATGGCATCCTGCCTTTCCAAAAAACCACCCGGAATCTGCACCATGCTCATTAAAGTCACTGCAGGGTACTCCTGGCTTATCATAGAGCCAAGGCCGAAAATCCCCTGAAGAATGGCATAGATGACGAACATTACCCCTCCGCAGAAGAGGACTGCCAAAAGGGAAGCCGAAACAATTTTCTCTTTCTCCTTGGCGAAAGGAACCAGAAAGAGCATAAAACCGCACAGGGAAAAAAGGGAAAAACTGTAAAGGCACCCCGTATAAAAATTTCCCTCCCCGCTGGCAAAAAGAGGGAACAGACGCTCCATACGGACATCTCTTGCCGCTAAAAACAACATGAGAAACAAGGGCACCATCAAAAACCAGAACAAAATCTCATAGACCCTGGCCCTTCCCTCTATCCCCTGGGAAATCCCATAGCAGGCCAAAAGTAAAACCCCTGCACAAATCCAATAGAACGATTTTTCCTTCAGCAATTCACTGACAATGAGATGACCGAAGACATAGGTGCTCACCCCTCCCAGGACCAGGTAATACAAAATATAAAACACCCCGAAGAGTATGCCGAAAAAGGTTCCGAAATTCCTCTTTAAAAATGCCGGGTACGTCTCCCCCTCCCTCATAGATTCAATTACCCCTCCTAAGAGCACTGCAAACACAAGTCCCGCCAAAAGCCCCACAAGGAGAGCCGCCATTCCGTTTTTCCCGGAAACTTTTCCCAGGGCAGAAGGAAGAAGCAGTGTGCCCACCCCTAAAACATCGTAAGATAAAAGCCGAAATATCTGTCTTTTGGAAATTTTATTATTTTTTGAAAACATATTATCCCTTCCTTTTTAATCGAACTCTCTGGTTTCTTCTGGCATATACCGGCCGCCTGGTAATTTTAAACAGAGGCTGCCTGATGACAAAATCCCTCTGATCCTCATATCCGGTCAAATCCGCCCCCACAAAAGGCATCAGATAGGGGATGCCAAAACTTTTCAGGTGGGATAAGTGTATCAGCACCAATAGCAGGCCAAACAAAAATCCATAAAATCCCAGCCAGGAACAAAGAAAAATAAATCCAAATTTTAATATGCGGAAGGCAGATGCAAATTCTTCATTTGGAATTGCAAAGGAGCACAGTGCGGTAAATGCCACCACAATCACCACAATGGGACTTACAATATTTGCCTCCACCGCAGCCTGTCCGATAATCAGCCCCCCCACAATACCTATGGTATTGCCCATGGCCCCGGGGAGCCGAACGCCTGCCTCCCGCAGTAATTCAAAGGCGATTTCCATCAAAAGCACCTCCACCATTGCAGGAAAAGGAACCCCCTGCCTGGCAGCGGCAAAGGATAACAGCAGAGGGGTGGGCAGGATCTGGGTATGGAAATTTGTCACCGCCAGATAAATCCCTGGAAAAGTCAGGGCAAAAAAAGATGCCAGGAAACGTAAAATCCGCCCGAAGGAAGCGATTTCCCACCGATTGTAATAATCATCACTTGTCTGGATAAAGGAATTGTAATCCGTGGGCACAATCAATCCCACGGGGGAATTGTCGGAAAACACCACAATCCTCCCCTCCAGTATGGCCATTGCCGCCCGGTCCGGCCGCTGGGTGGTCTGAAACTGCGGAAACGGGGAATACCACTTTTCCTCGGAGAGCTGTTCGATAATGCCGCTGTCCATCACGCCGTCAATATCATAACGGTTTAACCGCTTTTCCACCTCCCCAATAAGTTTGGGGTATACCAAATCCTCCATGTATACAATATCCACATTTGTGTTGCTTCTGGTGCCAAGCCTTACTTCCCGCACCTTTAACTTTGGGGTCCGAAGCCTTTTTCGGATTAGCGCCGTATTGATTTTAATGGAGTCCGCAAACCCTTCGTTGGAGCCCCGGATGACCTTTTCCGACTGAGGCTCCTGTACCCCCATCCCCGGATATCCCTTGTCCGGAATTTTCATGGCTTTTTCAAATCCATCCACCAAAATCAACACATCCCCGGCAAACATCCCACCAAGGGCATCCTCTATGGTATCAAAATAAGTGATGTCCGTAATCCCCAGCACGTTTTTGGAAAGGCTCTCATAGACTTCCTCTTTCGTCATTTCATTTAACTGTTTCACCAGCCTGCCAAACACGGACTTGCTGAACATCAGGCTGCCCCCGGTAATCTCCACATATGTGATAAAACATTCAATATCCCTGCCTATTCCAATCTGTATGGGAATTTTTTTTATGTCCGCAGAATCCCCCAAAACAGAAAGCAGTTCTTTTTTATTTTCCGCCAAACTTTTTGTCATATTTTTACCTCCAAAAGGAATCAAAAAAAGAGTAGAACACTCTACTCTTTTTTAGTATGAAACAATTTCCAAATTTTATTCCTGTTCCCTTATAATGGCTTTCACCGCATTTGCCTGGTTTTTCAGGTGTTTTTCCGTCATCTCCGTGACAAAACTTTTATCCCTGCATTTAAGGCCCGCAAAAATCCTTCTGTGCTCCTCCACCAGATTCGGATAGTTTTCCTCCTCCTTTAAATATTCCACCCGGTAACGGTAAATCTGCTCTCTGATATTATTCAAAAGCGACACAAGCTTGGGGTTGTCCGCCGCCTCATAAATTTTGTCATGGAAATCTATGTCTGACTGGGTAATCTGCTTTAAATCTCCCGTCTTTACCGCCCTCTCAAACTCCTCCACCGCTTCGCCAAGGTGTACAATCTGCTGCTCCGTCACCTTCTCACAGGCCAGCTGCACCGCAAGAATCTCAAGGGCCTCCCGAATCTGAAGTACATCCTCCATATTTTTTTCCGTCATTTTTGCAACCTCGGCTCCCCTTCTGGGAATGGTCACCGCAAGGCCCTCCTGCTGCAGCATACGGATAGCCTCCCGGATGGGTGTCCTGCTCACCCCAAGTTTTGACGCTAACTGCAGCTCCATCAGCCGCTCCCCCGGCTTTAACTCTCCTTTCAAAATTGCCTCCCTTAAGGTGTTAAATACCACATCCCGCAAGGGCAGATACGCATTTGCATTTAACTCTAAATCTCCCATTCAAACCTCCCGCTATAAGAGCTACGATTTCCGATTGTTATAGATGCTGGTGAGATACACCTGTTTGGCAAGTCCCGTACCCTGCATAGCCTCATATGCCCTCCTGGCAGTCTCCTCATCCTCAAAGAGCCCAAAGACTGTGGGGCCGCTGCCGCTCATCATGGCATTGACGGCTCCGTTTTCCTTCATATGCTCCTTAATCTCCTGAATCACCGGATATTCCCGGATAGTAACTGTCTCCAGAAGATTTCCCATATTCCCTGCCAGGGCACGCAGATCCTTTGCGTAAATAGCCCTTAGCTGGGCATCGATATCCGGGTGCCGCGTATGTTCGTCCAGTTTCAAATGTTCATAGACAAATTTTGTGGATACACTGATCCCCGGCTTTGCAATTAGCACCGGACATTTGGGAGCAGGGGGCAGGCTCTTTAATTTCTCCCCGATTCCCTCTGCAAGGGCAGTCCCCCGCATCAGACAGTAGGGCACATCCGCCCCGATTTTTATTCCTAGCTCCATAAGCTTTTGCCTTTTTTCCCGGAGGCGGAACAATTCATTCATCCCGTACATAACTGCCGCCGCATCTGTGCTTCCCCCCGCCAATCCCGCTGCCACGGGAATATGTTTATTTAATACAACATGGACGCCTTCATGTATGCCATAGGTATCTTTCATAAGCTTTGCAGCTTTATATACAAGGTTATTTTCATTCACCGGTAAAAAATCCAGATTTGTCTCTATGGAAATCCCCGGATCTACAGTCCTTGTAATTTCCAACTGGTCATAGAGATGAATCGTCTGCATAATCATGCGGATTTCATGATAACCGTCCTCTCTTCTGCCAAGCACATCCAATCCCAGGTTCACTTTGGCCAAAGCCTTTACTTTCATACTGTCCATGTCGCTCTTCCTCTCTCCATCACCATTGCATTCCTATGTATTCTGTATACAAGATATTTTATCATTTTTTTGAAAAAAGGTCAAATCCACTTTACTTTTCCTTTTTTATGCCGATATAATACATATAGGAAAACCAAAAAATGGATTTTGATTAATATGTCAAGGAGGATGATATTATGAGTATTGGTGCTATTAACAACAATGTTTCCACCGCTTCTGCAGTAAATACCAGCCCGGCTGTTTCCGAAAAAGCTGCAGAAACCACTGCTTCCAAAGAAACTGCAAAAGATTCCGGTGTGGTTTACGAAAAAGGTTCTTCCACTGTGAATACAAGCTATGTAAAACAGAATCAGGCTTTAATCGATAAGTTAAAAGCTGACGCTGACGCAAGAGTATCCCAGTTAAAGGGCATCGTTGAGAAGATGATGACAAAACAGGGTGCCGCTATCGGCCAGGCTGACGATATGTGGAAATTCTTAGCCAGCGGTAAATATACCGTAAGTGCAGAAGTGAAGGCACAGGCTCAGAAAGACATCGCTGAGGACGGATACTGGGGCGTAGCTCAGACTTCTGACCGTATTTTAGATTTTGCAAAAGCTTTAAGCGGAAATAACCCAGAAAAAGCAGATGAGCTTTTGGAGGCTTTCAAAAAAGGCTTCAAACAGGCTACTGGTGCTTGGGGAAAAGATCTTCCGGACATCTCAAAACGTACATATGATGCCGTTGTTGAGAAGTTTGACAAATGGAAAAACGGAACGGAAGACAAAACCTCTGCTGATGTAGAAACAGAATAATTGTTTACAAAAACTCCCGCCAGATGGCGGGAGTTTTTTACGTTATGTTATCAGCACTTAAAATTTTCCGTTACTCTCTGGGCTGCCACAGCAACCTTATCCTCAATGGACATGCAACCCCGCATAATAATCCTTGGGCCCCCTGTTCCCTCCACATACTCCTTAGTGATAACCACCATGCCTATATTGGCGTCCTTTGGAATCTCAAACATGATATCCAGCATAAATTCCTCTATAATCGCCCGAAGAGCCCTGGCGCCCACTTTTTTCTCCTTTGCCTTTGCAGCGATGGACTTAAGGGCGTCTTCCCCAAATTCCAGTTTCACCTCGTCTAAAGCCAGAAGTTTCTGATACTGCTTTACAATGGCATTTCTCGGCTCCGACAAAATTTTTACCAGCATTTCTTCCGTTAAGGCTTCTAAAGAAAAGAGAATGGGAAGCCGGCCCAAAAATTCCGGTATCATGCCGTATTTGCGCACGTCCTCCACGTTAACTTTGGTGAGGAGGTTTTCCTCTTTGTCGTACTTGTCCTTTAAATCTGCCTTAAATCCGATGGAAGCCGCCTTGTTTAGACGCTCCTTGATAATGTCCTCCAAATCCGGAAATGCACCTCCGCAGATAAAGAGAATATTTTTTGTATTGACCGTCACCATGGGGACCATGGCATTTTTACTGCTGGCCCCCACGGGAACCTCCACTTCCGCACCCTCTAATAGTTTTAACATGCCCTGCTGCACTGACTCACCGCTTACATCCCTCTGGTTGGCATTGCGTTTTTTGGCTATTTTGTCTATCTCGTCAATAAAGATAATCCCCTGCTCCGCACGCTCCACATCGTTATCCGCTGCAGCCAGCAATTTACTTACCACGCTCTCGATATCGTCCCCGATATACCCGGCTTCCGTCAGGGAAGTGGCATCGGTGATTGCCAGAGGCACATCTAAAAGCCTGGCAAGGGTTTTTACCATATAGGTCTTGCCGGAGCCTGTAGGCCCGATCATGAGCATATTGGACTTTTCAATTTCCACATCATTTTCTGCGATTGTGGCAACCCTTTTATAGTGGTTGTAAACGGCCACGGACATGACCTTTTTCGCATGCTCCTGCCCTACCACATAATCGTCTAATTTCGCCTTTATCTTGTGGGGTGCAGGGATATCCTGAATATCTAAGATAGGCTTTGCCTTGGCATCCTTTTTCTTTTTCTTTACTTTCTGGCTGCCCTGCATCATGCCCATCCCCTGCAGGTCAGAAAGATTAATCATGCTGATATTGGGAAACTTTCCTCCCATTCCCCCCAACATATCGTCCATGGGAAATCCGGAATGGTTCATAGTGTCAAAAGTCTTCTGCATACAGTCCTGGCAGATAAAAATGTTTTGGGGAATCTTAATCATTTTCCCCGCCACGCTCTCCGGTCTGCGGCACATGTAGCAAATCTGCTCATATTCTTCGGAATCTTCTTTTTTGTCTTCTTTCTCCTCAGAAGGGGCCGTTTTATCTTCTGTGGGCTCTACTTCATAAAAATCCTGATCTGGCATAATATCCTCCCTCTATACTTAAGGTTCCCATACGTTACAATCTTTTTTACAATTCCCAGTATAAAACAGGAAAAGGCAAAACTCAATGAAAAAGAGAATATTTCATACTTCTTTAATAAATAGGAAAAAGCCAGCTCGATTCACTGACTTTTTCCTGTGTTTCCTATACGTCGATATCCACGGTCCACCCGTACTTATCCGCTTCTTTCCCCCACTGGATGCCCGTGAGGTAATCGTAGAGTTTCTGGGTCAATTTTCCGATTTCAAAATTGTTTACCTTAACCACGTCATCCTTGTAAACAAATTCCCCTACCGGAGAGATGACTGCCGCTGTACCGGTACCGAAAGCCTCCTCTAACGTACCGTCATGGCCCGCTTTCATCAAATCATCTATGGAGAGGTGGGTTTCATTTACCTTGTACCCCCAGTCTTTTAAGATATGGATAATGGAATCCCTGGTGACGCCTGCAAGAACCGTTCCCTCGATGGGAGCTGTATAAATCTCCCCGTCAATTTTAAACATAATGTTCATGGTGCCCACTTCTTCCACATATTTTCTGTGGACGCCGTCTAACCAAAGCACCTGGGTGCATCCCATTTTTTCCGCCTTCACCTGGCCTAAAATAGAACCAGCGTAATTGCCCCCGCATTTGGTAAAACCGGTTCCCCCGGCAACTGCCCTTACAAGTTCATCCTCCACTAAAATCTTCACCGGATTGATGCCCTCGGCGTAATATGCCCCCACCGGGCAGCAGATAATCATAAAGGCATACTTGCTTGCCATATGTACCCCCAGGGCAGATTCTGTGGCAAACATAAAGGGACGGATGTAAAGGGATGTGCCCTCAGCGGAAGGGACCCAGTCGCGCTCCACTTTTACCAGTTCCTTTACGGCTTCCACAAACATATCCTCCGGAAATCCCGGCATACAAAGCCTTTCGTTTGACACAATCATGCGCTTTGCATTCATATTGGGACGGAAAAGCTGAATTTTTCCCTCTTTTGTCCTGTAAGCCTTAAGCCCCTCAAAAGTTTCCTGGGCATAGTGAAGAGTCACACAGGCCGGGTCTAAAGATATGGGCTCGTGGGGCACGATTCTGGCATCCACCCAGCCCTCTTCCTTTGTCCAGTCCATAACAAACATATAGTCTGTCATATATTTACCGAAACCAAGGTCGCTCTGATCTGGTTTTTCTTTTAACTTGTCTCTTTTTACAAATCTGATATCCATGTTTTTTCCCTCCTGTTTACTTCCTTTCCACATTATTATACTTTTTTTTCAGTGTGTCAAGATTATTCCAGTGACTTATATGCAATATAACCCTGCATTATAGCAATGCAGGGTTACACTTATTTCGTGTTATAATATCCTCTCTATTCCGGCTTTTTGTCTATACAGGGAAAATTAAGGATTACCTTAAACAAATCCCCGTCTGTCACAAGTGTGAGACGGCCTTTCATCAGCTCTGTAAGGCTGTTGGCAATGGAAAGCCCAAGACCGCTGCCCTCGGTATTTCTGGAACTGTCTCCCCTCACAAAGCGCTCCATCAATTCCTCGCTGCCGATATTTAGGGGATATTTGGAAATATTGCGGAAAATAATCTCGCATTCGTCTCCTCTTCGATCCACATTTACATAGGCCCTTGTGCCCTCCTGGGCATACTTGCAGATGTTGTTCATCAAATTTTCAAATACTCTGTAGAGATGCCTGGTGTCCGCCGGTATGAGAATTTCCTCTTCACTTCCCTGGACAATCAAGTCAATCTGGCTGTCTTTTAATTTTTCCTCAAATTCCCCTATGGTCTGGATGACTAAAATCCCTGCATTGCAGGATTCCAATGCCACTGCAAGGTTTCCCGTGGATGCCTTGGACGCCTCCATCAAATCTTCGATAAGCTTCTTAAGCCTGGCGGACTGGCGGCTTAATACCTCTAAATACTCCTGCACTTTTGGGTTTTCGATATCCTCTTTGGAGAGCAGATCCACATAATTGATAATGGAAGTCAGGGGAGTTTTAATGTCGTGGGACACATTTGTGATAAGCTCCGTCTTAAAACGTTCGCTTTTCATCCGCTGCTCCACCGCAGCGTTAATCCCCTCACGGATTTTGTTCAGATTATCCCCGTGCTGTTTAAATTCCCAGAACATCCGGGATGTATCTGCCGTATTTTCCATATCCCCCAGGGCAAGCTTTCCCGCCTGCTCTTTTAGCCTTCGCATCTGCAAAAGACATAAGGTAACCAGGGGATAAAGCACTGCCTTTTCCAGTAAAAACAGTACTACAAGCCCTCCGTTATTGGAAAGCCCCGCCACAAAAATGAATTCAACCATTGCAAAAAATCCCATGATAATCCAAGCCTTCCACAACATGGGAAGGGATTCCTGGCAGGCTCTTACTCCCCTTTTTAACCAGCTAAAAAACTTTTTCACATACCTTCCTGCCCATCTCAGGCACTGAAAACAAAGCGTACTTTTCAGACAGCTTTTTGTCTTAAGGCGCACTGCAAAATCCATTACAAATATAAGTGCCAACAGCTCCCCTAAGAAAAGAGCAGGAATTCCAATGCAAATGCTAAAGGCAAGGGATACATAAGCCCCTTCGCTGACGACTGCCACCACCAGTGACAAAAGCAGCCCAATAAGCAGCCATATGCCCACAAGAAACACATCAAAGGGTATTTTCTGAAGGAATCCCGATGCCACCCTCTCATCCCCGAATCGATGCCCTGCTCCCCGAAGGCAGATTCCCAGGGTTATAAAAGAAACCAAAAGCGCAGAGAGGAAGATTCCATAAAAACTGTAGTGGCTTTTTAATACAATATCAACCAGAGATTCCACTCTTGAAAAGTCATTCATCTTCCCCCACATACCCGGAAGTTTCAGGATATTGTTTGTATAAATTCCCTGATCTCCTTTCTGTACATAGGAAATCACATAGTAGGACGTGTCGTCTTTCTCGATTTCCTTATTTTCCCAGGTATGGATTACCCCGTCACTGCATCTGTATTCCACGTATTCCTCTTCTCCTCTGGCCGGCATAATTTTTCCTGCCTCTGTGAGCCTTGCATATGTGATAAGCTCAATATCCGCCAAATATCTGGAAACATCCGGCTCAATTATGATACGGATATTTTTGTCTGCCTCCCACTCATAGGATACCCCTTCCTCCCCGGATTGAATTCTTACAAGGTCCGCCACTTCTTGATACTGGCTCTCTTCTACCTCTGCCTGGCCGATTGTTGCCTCCACCTGACCAATTTCCTCATCTGCCGGATATATCAGATTTCTGCCGTCCTCTGTCTGTGCAAGATAATAGAAATGTCTCGTGTCGCCGGTATAATACACCTGTTTTACCACATATTCCACATCTTCCTGTTCCGTCTCCGAATAGGAGTAGCCATTGCTGATATAGCTATTTCCCAAAAGCGGGTTCCCAAGGCGGAAATAAGTCTCCGGCCGTATGGTGCAGGAGTACACGGTAAGGCTTTTGTACAGTTCCTCTTTGTCTATGATTTTATCCTGCTCAAAGCTGCACACCTCATATATCTTCCTGTCGTTTAAATCCAAATTTTCAATATCATTTTTGCGGATCACGCCATAGCGGAATCGGGTATCTTTAAGCTCATCCATGTTGTAATTGTCCCCATAATCCGACAGTGCACGGATAGAATATTCCCTGCAGAGACTTTCAAAGGCGTCTTCTAAAATATCCTCCCTGTCCCTTTTTTCTATGTCCAGGCTTTCACAGGCTGCAATGCCTACAAGAGAAAGCACTGACAGGTTAAACGAGAAAATACATATTATCCCGGAAAGAACCCGAATCCATCTCTTATTCCACATATGTTTCATACTTATTCCTCCATTTTATACCCTCTGCCCCACACCACTTTTAAATAGCGGGGGTTTGCCGGGTCATACTCTAATTTTTCCCGCAGGTGTCGGATATGGACTGCCACGGTATTTTCTGTCCCAAAGGCAGTGTCCTTCCACACTTTCCGGTAAATCTCATTGGGGGAAAACACTTCCCCCTTATGTTCTAAAAGGAGCTTTAAAATATCGTATTCTGTCCTGGTAAGGGACACCAACTCTCCGTCAAGGGTAACCTCTTTTGCCTTGTCGTCCATCTCAATGCCCCCTGCCGATAAGATATCTTTCTTTACATTGCCCCCGCCAAGCATCATATAACGCCTTAACTGGGATTTCACCCTGGCCTGAAGCTCCACCGGGTTAAATGGTTTTGTCACATAATCGTCTGCCCCCACAGTGAGCCCCAGCACTTTATCCGTATCCTCCCCCTTAGCCGTTAAAAGGATTACCGGGACATTGCTGATTTCCCGGATTTTTACCATAGCGGTAATACCGTCCATCTGGGGCATCATAATATCCATAAGGACAAGATGGATTTCCTGCTCTTTCATCCGGCAAAGGGCCTCCTCCCCGTGAAAGGCTTCCACCACTTCATAACCCTCGCTGGTTAGGTAAATTTTTAATGCGGATACAATATCTTTTTCATCATCACAAACTAAAATACGATACATCTTTTCCTCCCAAACTGCATACTTAAGTATGAAGATATTGTAACGGAAATTTTATGAATTTAAAAGGGTGGAACTCTTTAAGACTTTTTTAAGATTACTACAACACTCCCCTTCTTTTTTGGTTATAATCATCTGCCGGGATAAATCTGTTTTCCAGCATGATCAAAGGCTTTGTATCCCGGATTATGCTTACAAAGGTTTATGGCATTCTCTTTATTCTTAAATGCCCCTATCTGGCTGCCTGCATCCTGCCAGGATTTGCGTACCCTGTAATAGCCTGTTCCTGCCGTACCAGCCTTTTGTTCCGGCGCGGCTTTAAACTCCACGTAATCCGGGATAGAGGTAATAAATAGGCCGCTCTTGAGCTTGTACCACTTTTCGTCCTTAGAAATGCCAACAACGGTAAATGTGCCGGATT
>CAMWKH010000005.1 GCA_947174805.1 uncultured Roseburia sp.
ATCGCTTGCTGAACTGCGGAGCGCGACGAGCCGCTTTGAGGCCGTACTTCTTTCTCTCTTTCATTCTCGGATCACGTGTCAGATATCCGTTGGATTTTAACACCGGTCTGTAATCACCGTCCACCTGAAGCAAAGCTCTTGCAATGCCGTGGCGGATAGCTCCTGCCTGGCCTGTATAACCGCCGCCTTTTACATTTACCAAAACATCAAACTTATCCACGTTTTCTGTGGCAACCAATGGCTGACGAACGATAACTTTTAATGTCTCTAAACCTAAATACTCATCAATATCTCTTTTATTAATTGTGATTTTTCCTGTTCCCGGTACTAAATATACTCTGGCAACAGATGATTTTCTTCTTCCTGTTCCGTAATACTTTGTATTAGCCACTTTTCTTTACCTCCTAATTATTGCCCGCAAAGTGCGCTTCAATTATGCTGTGCGGGTACTCCTAACGGTTAAAATGTTAAAACTTCTGGTTTTTGAGCTGCATGTTTGTGGTCCGGTCCGGCATATACAAACAATTTTTTGTACATCTGTCTTCCCAAAGGTCCTTTGGGGAGCATACCCTTAACTGCCATCTCAACAACTCTGTCAGGATGCTTTGCCAACATTTCTTTTAATGTAGTCTCTTTCATTCCTCCTACATAATCAGAATGATGGTAGTAAATTTTCTGGTCTAATTTTTTGCCGGTGACTTTTACCTTCTCGGCATTTACAACAATCACATAATCACCTGTGTCCATATGGGGGGTGAATATAGGTTTATTCTTTCCTCTCAATACTTTAGCAATCTCAGATGCTAAACGTCCTAATGTCATTCCATCAGCGTCAACTACATACCATTTTCTATCGATAGTAGCAGGACTTGCCATAAATGTTTTCATTGGTTTCCCTCCTTAATATTTGCCCGCAAAGCGTGGTATAGGTTATGCCCTGCAGGTACTCCTTAATCAAAACTGAAAAAATCACTGTGGGCAAAAGAATCTCGTATGTCCGGACGCTATCCCTCTGCCAGTTTTATATCTAAAATGCTCGCCGGGGCTTTGGCTCACATTTTTATACTATCCACAGACTTTAATAGTATAGTACACGTTTCCGCGTGTGTCAAGATTTTTTTACACTCTCAGCTTTCCATATTATATTTTACTTTCAGTATCCTTGTGACGGCTTCGTCCACCCGTGTTTCCTCCAACGTTCCCTCCTGGATTGCGGAAAGAACTCCCTGGTAGGCTTCCTTAAAATTGTCAGGCATCAGCACCATATCCGCTCCGGCCTGAATTGCCATAACAGCCGCTTTTCCACTGTCATACCGGGAGGTAATGGCGCCCATATTCATGGCATCCGTAATCACAATGCCCTGGTATCCCATTTCCCCACGGAGAATCTCTGTGATTACTTTTTTGGAGAGGGATGAGGGCAGTTCACTGTCAGTTATCTTTGGAAGGGCAATATGGCTTACCATAACAAAGGGTACATTGCTGTCAATGCAGGACTGGAACGGTAAAAGCTCAGCAGCGGTGAGTTCCTCCAAGGTTTTGTCCAGGGAGACATAACCGCTGTGGGTATCCCCCGCTGAACTTCCATGTCCGGGAAAATGCTTCACACAGGATAAAACATTTTCATCCCTTAACCCCTCCATCACAGATAAATCCATCAGTGCCACAAGCTCCGGCCTGCTGCCAAAAGAGCGGTCTCCAATCACCGTATTCTCTGAATTTGTCAGCACATCCGCCACCGGGGCAAAGTCCAGATTTATCCCCAAGTCATAAAGATATTTCCCAATGGTCTTGCCCGCCTGATAAGCCTCCTTCACATCTCCCTTCTCCCCGATAGAAGCCATATCCGGCACAGCGTCCACGGCAAAGGCAGAATTTTCCCCGATTCTTGTCACCCGGCCTCCCTCTTCGTCTGTGGCTAAAAACAGCGGAAGTTTTGAAATTGTTTTGGCATACTTTTGCACATTTTCCGTCATCTCCCGGGTCTGGTCTGGATTTACAAAATTTTCTGAAAAATATATGATTCCTCCCACCGGATATTCTTCCAGTGCCTTCTTGGTAGCCTCCCCTGCCGCAGTAACCCTGCTGCTCTCCGTCAATGCCTCCGGAGTTATCATAAACATCTGAGCCGCTTTTTCCTCCACTGTCATCTCGGCTAACATTTCCTCCACTGTCTTTGGATTTTTCCCGGACTTTTCATCCAGCGCATCCTCCGTGGCATCTTCCTCTGTTTCCGTCTCAGTCTCCGTTTCCGTTTCTGTTTCCGTTTCGTCTTCTGACTCCGTCTCTGTTTCTGTCTCTGGCTCCCGGGTTTCTATCTCCTCCTCTGTGGGTATCTCCAGCACAAAATCCTTTAAGAGGTCCTGCTCCTTTTCCTTCTCTGTCTCCGGCGTCTGTTTTGCCGCCGCCTCCTGTACTTCCTCACTTTTTCCGTTGTTTTTCACGGCCGTCTTTACCACGATTGCAAATACGGACAAAAGCATCAGCGCAAACAAAAATATTAACCCTGCAAAAAGCTGCTTATCTTTTCTTTTTCGTTCTTCTCTCTTATCACTCATACGCACACACTCTTTATCTGCTCATATTCTATTCCCAGCATGGTTAGGCCGTGGGCCGGAGCTGTAGGCCCTGCCGCACTGCGGTCCCTTGCCTGCAAAATCACATTCACAGCCTCCGGCTCCATCTTTCCTCCGCCCACCTGGATTAAAGTACCTGCAATAATTCTCACCATATTGTATAAAAAACCGCTTCCTGTAATTCTGATTTTTATAATGTCCCCCTGCCTGAAAACCTGCACATCATAAATGGTGCGCACCGTAGTCTCCGCCACAGTTTTCACTGAACAGAAGCTCTTGAAGTCATGTTCTCCCACAAGGTAAAAAGAAGCTTCCCTCATTTTTTCCACATCCAGGCCATGGTGGTAAAAATAGGTGTCTAACCTCCGTGCGGGGTCAGGAAATTTTCGGTTTAAAATCCTGTACTCATAGGTCTTTTTGCTGTTTATGCGCCGGGGATGAAAATCCTTTGGCACCTGGCAGGAATCCTGCACTACAATATCCTCCGGGAGCCTTTGATTTAAGGCGTAAGAAATTTTTTCCGGAGGAATCCTTGTGTCTGTGTCGAACACCGCCACATTTCCCCTGGAATGCACCCCTGCGTCTGTGCGGCTGGCCCCGGCCACCTGGATTTTCTCCCCCAAAAGTTCCGATAAAGCCTGGTTTAACACGGATTCAATGGTTATATTGTTGGGCTGAAGCTGCCAGCCATGATACCTGGTTCCGTCATAGGCGACGATAAGTTTTACCCTCATATTCATTCCTCACACGAAAACTATAAGAATACCCTAAGGGCGATGATTCCTCCCAGATAGGAAAAGAGCAAAAGATATGCCCCGTAATCCATTCTCCGGTAACTTAAAGGCCGCATTTTACTCCTGCCCTCTCCCCCCTCATAGCATCTTGCCTCCATAGCCATTGCAAGGTCATCTGCCCGCCGGAATGCGCTGATAAACAAAGGTACTAAAAGAGGAATCATGTTTTTTGCCCGGACAATTAAACTGCCCTCCTCAAAATCCGCTCCCCTGGCCATCTGGGCCTTCATAATAATATCTGTCTCCTCTATTAAAATAGGGATAAATCTTAAAGCTATAGACATCATCATGGACACAGCATGTACCGGCACCCCTACCTTCGACAGGGGTTTTAACGCTTTTTCCAATCCGTCCGTAAGCTGGTTGGGGGTGGTGGTCAAAGTCATAACAGAGGTTCCCACAATAAGGTATGTCAAGCGGACTAACATAAAAGCCGCATTTTTTACCCCCTCCATGGTGATGGTAAGTATCCCGTAATGAAACAAAACCTGTTTCCCCGGGGTCAAAAACAAATTAAATACTGCCGTAAACACCATGAGGATCACAATAGGTTTTAACCCCTTTACCATAAAACGAAAAGGCACCTGACATATCTTTATTAAAAAGAGTAAAAATATCGTAGCTAAAAGGAATCCAAAAATCCCCCGGAATACAAAAAGAGACACAATATACACAAGGGCCCCAAAGAGCTTTACTCTGGGGTCTAACTTATGCACCGGGGAATCCGCCGGGTAATATTGTCCTAACGTTATATCTCTAAGCATACAAATTTCCTCACTGAAACAGTTTTAAAATACTCTGTTTTGCTTCCTCCACTGTAGTTGCATCCCAGTCCACAGCCATCCCACGGTTTTTAAGGTCATGCATGAGGTACGTTACCTCCGGGGCTTTTAAGCCGATTTTTTCCAACTGTTCATAATACTTAAAAACTTCCCGGGGCGCACCATCTAAAAAAACCTGGCCGTCATCCATCACGATAATGCGCTGCACATATTTTGCCACATCCTCCATGCTGTGGGATACTAAAATAATTGTCATGCCCTTTGCCCTATGCATCCCGGCAATTAAATCTAAAATCTCATCCCGGCCCTTTGGGTCAAGTCCCGCCGTAGGTTCATCCAGGATTAAAACCTCCGGCTTCATGGCAAGAACCCCTGCGATGGCCACCCGGCGCTTCTGCCCTCCGGATAAGTCAAAAGGGGGCTGATAGTAAAGCTTTTCCGGCACCCCTGCCATGCGCAAAGCTTCAAAGGCCCGAAGCCCAGCCTCGTTTTTATCAAATCCCTGGTTTATGGGACCGAAACACACATCATTAAAAATGGTTGTTTCAAAAAGCTGATGCTCGGGATACTGAAACACAAGCCCCACCCTGGTGCGCAGTTCCTTTCTATCAAAATCTTCCTCAGAAATATCCCTTCCGTTAAAATAAATTTCACCGGAAACAGCTTTCATCAACCCGTTTAAATGTTGGATTAAAGTAGATTTCCCGGAGCCTGTATGCCCGATTATTCCAATAAACTCCCCGTCATCAATTTTTAAAGTGACATTTTTCAAAGCCTGCATCTCGTAGGCTGTCCCCTCCCCATAGGTATAGCTTACATTATTTAGTATAATTGACATAGCACCTCTCCAGTTCCTCCGCCAGCTCCTGCCTAGTTAAAATCCCGTCAGGAAGAGGCAGTCCCGCTTTTTTCAGTTCATAGGCCAAAAGGGTTGCCTGGGGCACATCCAGGCGGTGGCGCTTTAACTCTTCCACCTGTGAAAAAATCTCTTTCGGAAGTCCCTCCATCACCACTTTCCCCTCATCCATCACATAGATATAATCCGCATCCACAGCTTCCTCCATATAGTGGGTAATGAGAATCACAGTGATTCCTTTTTTCCGGTTCAGTTCATGGACAGCGGAAAGCACCTCTCTCCTTCCGTTTGGGTCAAGCATGGCGGTTGGCTCGTCTAAGACAATGCACTTGGGCTCCATAGCCATAACCCCTGCAATGGCCACACGCTGTTTCTGTCCCCCGGATAATTTATTTGGAGAATGCCTGCGGAACTTTAACATCCCAACGGAAGTAAGGCTCTCCTCCACCCTCTTCCAGATTTCCTCTGTGGGCACGCCTAAGTTTTCCGGCCCAAAACCCACATCCTCCTCCACCACGCTGGCGATAATCTGGTTGTCCGGATTCTGGAAAACCATCCCTGCCGTCCTCCGCACGTCCCTCACATTCTCCCTCTCCTTCGTGTCCTTTCCCTCCACCCAAAGAGTCCCTTCACTTGGAATTAAAAGAGCGTTTAACTGCTTAGCTAAGGTGGATTTCCCGGAACCGTTGTGTCCCAAAATTACAATAAAATCCCCCTCGTTTACATCCAGATCCACATGGTCAACGGCAGTCTGGATGGAATCTACGTTGCCCTCCTCATCCCGCCTGATATACTCAAATACTAATTTACTTGCCTTTATAATTCCCATACAATTACCTCATAGGGCTGCTTTGATGACAACTACCACCTCAGCCTGTGCAGCTCCCCTTCCAGTTTCATGTCTCTAAAATCGTTCTGCCGCAGAGCTTCGTAAAGCATAATGGCAACGGAATTTGCCAGATTTAAGGAGCGGGTTTCCCCTATCATGGGAATCCTCACACAGTTTTCCGGGTAATTTACAAGTATTTCCTCCGGGATTCCCGCGCTCTCTTTTCCAAACAAGAGATAACAATCCGGCTCATAGGACACCTGGGAATACACATGTTTTCCCTTTGTGGTAGCCATATAAATTTTTGCGTCTTTATTCCGGGAGAGAAAATCCTCCCAGTTTATATATCTGGTCACATCCAAATCCTGCCAATAATCCATCCCCGCCCGTTTCAGTTCTTTTTCCGTAAGGCGAAACCCCAGGGGCTCGATGAGATGAAGCCTTGCTCCTGCTGCCACGCAGGTACGTCCTATGTTCCCGGTATTTGCAGGGATTTCCGGCTCAAATAATACAATATTAATTTTTGACATAGTCTCACTGCTCTCTCTTTAATGTACGCACAAAATTCTCAATGCGCTCTAACGCCGCTTTTAAATCCTCCAGGGAATAGGCGTAGGAAATCCTAAGAAAACCTTCCCCGCTGGCCCCAAAGGCTGTTCCCGGCACAACCGCCACTTTCTCTTTCTCCAAAAGCTGTTTGGCAAACTCCTCCGAGGTCATGCCAAACTGTTTGATGCTGGGGAACATGTAAAATGCACCGTAAGGTTCAAAACATTCTATTCCCATTTCCCGAAGCCTGTGGAGCAGGTATCTCCTCCTGCCGTCATACTCCTGACGCATTTTCTCCACATCGGAATCCCCGTTTTTCAAAGCCTCAACCGCAGCATACTGGCTGGTGGTAGGTGCGCACATAATGGCAAACTGATGTATTTTTAACATCTGTTCCATAATCTCACGGGGCCCGCAGGCATAACCTAACCGCCAGCCCGTCATGGCATAGGACTTGGAAAAGCCGTTTATGGTTATGGTTCTCTCCTGCATTCCCGGCAGAGAAGCTATGGATATATGGGAAAAACCATAGGTCAGTTCGCTGTATATTTCATCGCTTATGACAAAGAGGTCATGTTCTATGACCACTTTTGCAATGGCTTCCAAATCTTCCTTTTCCATAACAGAGCCTGTGGGATTGTTGGGGAAAGGAAGGACTAAAATCTTTGTCTTGGGGGTGATGGCAGCCAGAACTTCCTCCGCTGTAAGACGGAATTCGTTTTCCTCCTTAAGCTCAATGATCACGGGCTTTCCCCCTGCCAGAAGGGCACAGGGGGGGTAACACACAAAGCTCGGCTGGGGAATCAGCACTTCATCCCCCGGGTCCAACATCGCCCGCATGGCAATGTCTATGGCCTCGCTGCCCCCCACGGTTACAATTATTTCATGGTTATAATCATACTCCAGATGAAATTTCCTTTCCATGTAACGGGAAATCTCTATTTTTAATTCTTTCAATCCCGCATTGGAAGTATAAAATGTCCTTCCTTTTTCCAGGGAGTAAATGCCTTCTTCCCGAATATGCCAGGGAGTGTCAAAATCCGGCTCCCCAACCCCTAAGGAGATGGCATCTTCCATCTCATTTACTATATCAAAAAATTTCCGGATACCGGAGGGTTCTATCTCTACAATCTGTTTGGAAAGTGGGTTTCTCATGGTGCAATCTTCATCCTTTCATCTTTTGGAGGCTCTGCCATTATCGTTCCATGATCTTTGTATTTTTTTAAGATAAAATTAGTTTTCGTGGACAAAACCGAATCTAAGGTTGACAATTTTTCTGACACAAACTGTGAAACTTCTCTTAAATTCTTTCCGTCCAAAACCACCATAAAATCAAAACTTCCGGAAATCAGATACACGGATTCCACTTCCGGGTAGTTATAAATTCTCTCCGCTACCTTGTCAAACCCCATGCCTCTCTGGGGAGTAACCCTGACTTCAATCATGGCCATTACCTTTTCCACCCCGGTTTTGTCCCAGTTAATCAGAGTGTGATACCCGCAGATAACGTGTTCCTTTTCCATAGCCGCAAGCTCATTTAAAATCGCAGCCTCATCTACGCCTAAAATAATCGCCAGCTCTTTCAAATCAATCCGGCTGTTTTTTTCAATCACTGTCAAAATTTTTTCTCTCATATCATTCTATCTCCCTATTGCCTGATAGAGCTCATCCACTTTAGGCGGCTCCAAAAATCTTCGTTCCTCTCCGTTTATTAATACCCGGTCATTTCCCTCCGTGGCCTTTCCAATCACCTGGGCGGCAATTCCCTCTCTTTTTAAATCCATCACCAGACGGTTCCCGTCAAAAGATGCCATAAGCATGGCGCCGCTCCCAATCAACCCGTATGGATTAATACCAAAAAATTCACAGATTTCAACTGTCTCCTGCTTTAGGGGAATTTTCTTTAACTCTATCTCCAATCCCACACCGGAAGCCTCCCCCATCTCCCACAATGCTCCGAAAATACCACCCTCCGTCACATCATGCATGGCGCACACACCGGACTTTACCGCAGCCTCCGCCTCGGGAAGCACAGATATCATTTTGTCAAAATCCTGCGCTTTTTTAACAAAATCCGGGGAAAATCTTGTCAAAAGTTCCTGCTCCTTTTCTTTTGCCAAAATTGCAGTGCCCTCAATCCCCGCCCATTTGGTGAGCACAATATCCATCCCAGGCTTAACCCCTGCGGTGGAAACAAGCTTTCCTGCCTTTGCTTTCCCAATTCCGGTGACGGTAATCACCGGCTGGTTTACCGCCCTTGTGACCTCCGTATGTCCTCCTGCAATCTGGACATTGGCCCTCTCACAGGTTTTTTCCACCTGCTGCATCATTTCCCTGATTTCCGGTTCCGTTATCTCCGGGGGAAGCAGGACGGTAAGCATAACCCCCAGGGATTCTGCCCCGGCGCTGGCAAGGTCATTTAAGGTCACTAAAATTGCCAGTTCCCCTATATCCTTTACCGTTCCGGTAATCGGGTCTGTGGACAAAACAAAAACCTCGTCTTCTAAAAGCTGTATCGCTGCACAATCTTCCCCCACACCGGCGCCGAGAATAATCTCTTCCCTCTTCGTATGTATTTGTCTTAAAACGGAGCGCTTTAAAACGCTCTCCGGCAATTTTCCTATCTTCATGAAAACTCCTGTTGTATACAGTGCAAGGCTGTCCGCAAAAGACAGCCTTACTGTATATTTATATTTACTATTATTTCCTGGCAGAATTAATCATCATCTCCGCCGTCATCATCCCCGCTATCATCGCTCTCATCCTGGACAACTGCTGCAGATAAATCCTCTTCGTCTGGCTCATCATCATGATGATCTGGGGGCGGTGCCTCCTGCTGAGGAGGATTCTGAACCAATCCGGCTGCAACAGCCCTCACCGTGCCCTCGTCCCCTGTGGCGATAGCTGCATGAATCTGGTTTGACGCCTCCGGATTGTCCGTACCCACGCCTACCACCAGGATTTTATTGGAAGGGTTATATCTGCTCTTATTAAACTCCGTGCGGCTCTGCTCCACGCCGTTTACCGTAACCACTTTCCAGAGCCTTGCGGTATACCCTGTGTGGGAACTCTGGGCCTGGGCAATATACCCGATAGGATAGCCGCCGTTAGCCTGGAGAGTCACTCCCGGAGGAGTCTCGCTCAATGTCTCAGACTCATAGCTTACCACTCGGTTGGAAGGTCTTGTCTCCTCACCGAAAACGGTAAAATAAATCTGTCCGTTTTCTGTATACCCTTCAATATAGATGGGAGCATCCGTATTGTTGGAAAACTTAAAATCTTTTGTTGTCCCTGCAATGGCCGCATCCATAGAAGGTTCCACATAATTTACAATCATGGAATGGTTGTAACGCTCATCTATCTGCAGTTCCGAAAGAATCACTGCGTTGTATAAGGTGGTGGACACCTGACAGATACCGCCTCCATATGTCTGCACCGTGGTCCCGTTCTCATAGGAACCTGCCAGCTCATATCCGTTTTCCGCAGTCATTGGATTTAAAGCTTCCGCCACAGAGAGCTGCTCCCCCGGATATAAAAGCGTTCCGTCTATTTTGGAACATCCGTTTTTCACGTTTGTGGCACGTCCCGCTGAGGAGGAACTAAAATCCGTATGGAAGGTTCCAAGCACATCCTTTACCTTGGAAAGTTCTTCCCTGGTTCCCTGGGGCTCTGTCACTTCCACTGCCAGTTCAATGCTGGCGTTTTCCTGATCCCACTCTTCTTCTACAAATTCGGCAATATTTTTCACCGAATCCGATACATTTACCTCAATGCCATTGGCCCCGTCAATAATACGAAAACTTCCGTTTTCCCTGGTAAGGCTGCAGTTCACTGCCTCCTGACCCAGATTTTCCTGGTTTGCGCCTAAAAGCCTCTCAACTTTCTCCTGATCTACGCCAAAGACTAGTTCAAACACTCTGGGCTCCTTTTCCAGATCCTTTTTATCTTTATACCTGGTGATAAGATTTCCTGTCTTTCCAATGTTCAAGGCCTCCTCCACCACTTCCTCATTTTCCACCTGAATCCCTAAATCCTGGGCGGAAACACGAATGCTGGTATCTCCTGTAGTCAGGGTAAAGACGGTATCCCTTAGCTGCCTCACATAGGAATCTAACTCTTCCTGGGCCTCCTCTTTGGTCATGCCGCTGACATTTCTGTCCTCAATATAAACTGTTTCGGGAATCCTGGTATCCGATTCTCCTGCCTGCGCCGTAACCATGGTATGTCCAAACACTCCTGCTGTAGCTGCCAGTGCAAAAGCAGGGAAAATCTTTAAAAATTTCTTCATTCTTTTTCCTCTCTGAACTATCATGCAACCCCTATTTTTTCTTTGATACAACATGTATTTTAAAACATCTCACACCTTATTTTCAAGATGCATATCCACGAATATAATTGACAGAAATTCTTTATTTCTGTATATTTGTACTATAATATTGTATTTTACAGGAAAACAGATAGAATAGTAGTCAAGACCATGCACACAATAAGGATGATTACAATCACCCCTGCAATGGTACGGTTTCTTTTGGAATTAAAAAAATTAATCATATTTATCACCTCATTGAATTGAAAACTATACGGTAACAGAAAGGATACAGCTATGGACTTTTTAAAACACATCAGCATCCCTATCGGACTGCCTTTATTTCTCATTATAGGCTCCTTAATTGCCCACAGCCGCCACAAGCAAAAGTCATCCCAGTCCAAAACTATGGAAGATTTCTTTGAGCGGGAACGCCTGGCCAACTCCACAAGGAAGCAGGATATCTCCCACCTGGACTATCTTGTTTGGGATTTATCCCTGGTCCCTCTTGGGATTTCCCAAGATTCCGTCCTAAAGGATTTGGAGGACAAGCTGCATCAGCTCTCCCATAAACAAATCCTGAACTTGTCCGATAAATCCAACACCGACTTGAAAATGATGTACGGCCCGGCAAACCTGGACACGCTCTGGGCTTGTGACGACAATTACCATGAACTTTCCCAGACTCTTTTAGAGTACGCCAAACGTCTTACGGACCTGGGATTTCAAAAAGAGGCCGTCGCAGTCCTGGAATACGCCTCCTCCCTGCAAATCGATGTAAGCCAGATATACATTCTTCTGGCAAAACTGTATCAAAATACAGGAACCCCGGAGAAAATCTCCAACATCTACACTGCATTGGAGGCTATGGATGAAAACTTCCGCTCCTATGTCTTAAAGCATCTGGAATCTTCCCATGCTGGCGAATAATCTGGTCTGCCAGCCGGGAGGCTTCACTCCTTGTAAGTTCTTCTATAGGCATATCAATAGTTATTTTATGATATTCTGCCAATTCCTTCAAGTAGTTTTTTTGAGAATTTGTAGCTTTTGTCTGTTTTTTTCCATGATAATCCAATTCTTTAGGTAAAAAAATCTCCTTATTTTGTCTTCCATATTCCTTTTTCAGAATCTCAAACAGCCTTTGGGCCGCCATGGCATCCACAAGGGCCCTGTGGCTATCTTCCCTCTCAATATGGTAAAACATACACAGGGAATCCAGTGATTTCTTTTCAGGGAAAGATAAGCATTTCCTGGCAATCTTTAAGGTGTCCACTGCCCGTTTTTCCAATGGGATATTATGGTTTATCGCCCACTGTTTTACAAAACTGTAGTCGTAGATCACATTGTGCCCTACCCACACATACTCTCCTGCAAATTCTAAAAATTCCTGCATCACTTCATCTAAATCCCTGGCAAGTCCTGCCATCTCATTAGAAATCCCGGTCAGCTCTACAACGGTTTCGCTGACCGGGACTTTCGGATTCACCAGGTGGGAAAATGTCTCACGAACTTTCCCACCCAGCACCTTTACTGCTCCGATTTCCAATATCCTGTCTCTCTTGGGATGTAATCCCGTCATCTCTAAATCTACTGCGATATAATCTGTAACCATATGTTACTTTAAAACTGCCTTTCTTTTCGATGCTATTTTTTTTGCCAGATTCTTTCCCATAGCCTTGCCCCCCTCCGTATTTGGATGCAGGCCGTCCGTATAGGAAATCCCCCAGGATGACGTTTCCACAACCGTAACATATTTTAACCCTTTTGCAGCATCTTTGATATCCTGGGCATGCCTCTGCTTTAAGGGAATCATGGCCATAATGTACGCCTTCGGGTGGTCACTGTGAAGCTTCGTCAAAACTTTCCTGTATTCACTGGTAAATACAGAACCGCTCACATCCACATCATTTGTGCCGTGCTCCACCACAATCACATCCGCATCATACTTTTCCGCTTTCCTGCCGGAAGAAAATGATGTAATGGCATTATAACAGGTATTAAATGAACCTGTCTTAACAATACCAGAGCCGCCGTACCCGGCATAGTAAGGAATCATATCCAACTGTTCGGCGCAATACCAGGCATAACTGTGGGTAGCACTGGTCCCGGAGGGCAGAAGCGCCATGTTTAATGCCCTCACCCCCTCGGTGATACTGTCACCGTAAAAGGCAACCGTGGGATTTTGGGGCTGGATGGCCGTCACCACTCCTTCTTTCGTAACCGGTTTTATACTCTTGATACCCACACCGGATTCTCCCCAGCGGTTCTCCTGCTCTGCTATGGCATCCACAACAAGACGGACATAGTGGGTTTTTGTATTGCCCACGCTGATTTTACTGTTGTTTATCTTCTGGCGTTTCATGGATCCCCCGTCCACAGAGTAGGCAAAATAGGGAGTCGCCACACCGATTTTCTGCACAAAATTTACATTGATATATTTGCTTCCTGTAACCTTAAAATAGATGGCGCTTCCCCCGGTGTTAGTAAAATAATATTTCCCCCCGGCGATACTTTTCTTAAACCAGCGCCCTGTGCGGCCAAAATCGCCCTTGACGTCTTTGTAGGTGATACCGTCTTTTGCCGTGTAAGTTTTGTACTTTACACTTACTTTACACTTATACGTCTTTCCCTGGTAGGCAGCTCTAATTTCCGCCGTCCCCTTTGCCCGGGCTGTCACCTTGCCCTTGTTATCCACAGTGGCAACCGTCTTTTTGCTGCTCTTCCACTTTACCTTTGTGGCGGATACGCCTTTCAGTTTCAAAGTGCTGGTGGTGGCGGGAGCCAAGGTAAGGCTGGTTTTGCTCAGTGAATACTCTGGCTGAGGTTCCGGCTCCCCCGGCGTGTCCGCAGGATCCGTAATCGTTCCCGTAATGGTGGTGGTATCCCCGGCAAAAGCCGTAAGGCTCTCCCCGGAAAATGCTGCGACTATAAATGCCAGCAAAAATACTACCGTGCGTTTTCCCCAATCTGATTTTTTTCCTCTCATACTTTATTCTCCTATGTGCCAAACTGATTATTTGTTCTATTATAACACAACATCTTCCACATTCAAAATAATATATGAATTTTTTGTGATTTTTTCTTTTTTTCTTCCATAGTATGGTACAATACCATACAAAAGAATTTTCAAGGAGCAATCAATTATGAAAGAACGCATCGATTCCTTTGATTTTATGAGGAGCATCACAGCATTTATTATTGTAATTTACCATTTTGCCGGAATCTGCTACAGCACCCCTCAGTTTGCAGATTTCCCCCTGCTCTATGAACATGCCAACGGCGTCTGGGGTGAGAGCACAAGTGTGAATATATTCTTTATGCTCTCCGGGGCCTCTCTCATCTACAACCACGAGAGAATCCGGGCAAAAGATTTAAAAAAATATTATTTCAGCCGATTTAAGGGCATTTTTCCCATGTTTTACATGATATGGCTTTTTCTCTTTTATCAGCGGGCAGCAGAGCGGCACAATCTGTTTTACAATGGAAATCCCAAATCCATGGTTTTAACCCTCTTTGGCATGGACGGGTATCTGTCCTACCGTTTCCCGGAAAATTACTACCGCATCGGGGAATGGTTTTTAGGGGCTTTGGTGCTTTTGTACCTCATATACCCGGTGCTCACCTGGTGCATCAGCCATTGCCAGATTATCACCACCTTAGTTTTAGGCGCAGGCACACTTGCTCTCCACTGGTCTCCGTCTATCTTTATGATTCAGAGGGAGCGGAATTTAATCACCTGTCTCTTTGCCTTCTGGCTGGGAATGATGTTTATGAAGCACCGGGAAATGTTAGATAAACTCTGGCTTGGAATATTATCAGGAATTTGCGCACTGTTTTTGCTTTTGGTGCATATTCCCATAGATTCCTTCCTGGTTGTGCAGGCCATCTACATTGCACTGTTTTTGGCACTTTACACCATGGGAAAATATGTGATGCAAATAGGGGCTGTCACCGGATTTTTCCGCTATACCGGTAAAATATCCTACGCCATATTCTTACTGCAGCATGTGGTGATGAGCCAGGTCCTTCACATGTTTGATAATTATGAGCTTACTGTGCTCCATGAATTTGGGCTTTTAATTGTAACCTTCGTGGTCATCTACATCTTTGCAGGGATTTGTACCTATCTGAATCAGGCGTTTCTAAAGACGAAATTTTTCCAAAGCCTGCAGAAGTTTTTTATACCGGAAACATAGATACATTTTTTATAGAAAGGAGTCTTACCGTGAAATACACATACCACACAAAAGGAACCTGTTCCACCTTAATTGAACTGGAACTGGAGGGCAATGTTGTCCACAACGTAAAGTTTACAGGAGGGTGCAACGGCAACCTCCAGGCCATCCCAAGGCTAGTGGAGGGCATGACGGTGGAGGAAGTGGAACAGCGCATCAAAGGGATACAGTGCGGATTTAAAAGCACTTCCTGCGGCGACCAGCTTGCAAAGGCCTGCCGGGAAGCTTTAGAACAGAGCAATTCCTAAAAAAAGGAGCCTCTCAACTGAGAGACTCCCTTTTTTTAAACCCCAAACCGAATCACATTCCAGGAGCATTTTTTCATCTCCACCGTAAAGATTCCGTCCTCCATCACATAATTCTTCTTTTCCACGGGTGTCACAGGACTTGCCCCGGCACCGTTCACAATTTTCATATCCTGGCTTTCCAAGGCAAGATACTCCTTCACCTTATACCCTTCAAAGCCCCGCATATCGCTTTCAAAGAAAATATCCTCCTCTGTGTTGCGGTTTACGGCAAATATTGTCACTTCCTGTTTTTCTTCATTATAAACAGCCACCGCCTCTATATCCGTCACATTCTCATGTTTGGCGGTATCATGCACGCCTGTGGAAATCACAGGAGTAAGAGCCGTGCCCCTGCCGTATTTGGATGCATGGAGGAAAGGATAAAAGATAGTCTGCCTCCAGGCCGGGCCCTCTGTCTCTGTCATAATAGGTGCAATTACATTGACGAGCTGGGCCAGGCATGCCACTTTCACCCTGTCCGCATGTTTTAAGAATGTAATCAAAATCAGACCGTTTAAAATTGCATCCTCAAAGGTATAGATATCCTCCAGAAGATGGGGAGCCGTCTGCCAGGGACGTTTTTTCATCTCCTCATCGTCGGACTGGTTGGTGTGATACCATACATTCCACTCGTCAAAACTTAAATTGATATTCTTTTTGCTGCGTTTTTTCGCTTTTACAAAATCACAGGTGGCGATTACACTGTGAAGAAATATCTCCAAATCCTGGGTTTTTGCAAAGAAATCGGCGGTATCATTTTTCGCATTGCCGTAGTACTGGTGCAGGGAGATATAGTCCACATACTCATAGGCTTCCTCTAAGGTAGACGCCTCCCACTGGGGAAATGTAGGCATATCCACATTGGAACTTCCGCACACCACAAATTCTAACGAGTCATCCATAATCTTCATGGCCTTTGCCGTCTCAGCCGCCAGCCTGCCGTATTCCGTTGCTGTTTTGTGCCCTACCTGCCAGGGGCCGTCCATCTCGTTCCCCAGGCACCATACTTTCACATCATAAGGATTTTCCCTGCCGTGCTTTCTCCTTAAATCCGCATAATAGCTGTTCGTATTTAAATTGCAGTACTCTAAGAGATTCAAGGCATCTTTTGTGCCTCTGGTGCCTAAGTTTACCGCCATCATCATCTCAGAGTTTACTTTGTCGCACCAGTGGGCAAATTCCCCCAGCCCCACTTCGTTGCTCTCCATAGTACGCCAGGCCAGGTCAAGACGCTTTTTCCGCTGGTCTTTCGGCCCCACGCTGTCCTCCCAGAAAAAATTGGAAACAAAATTTCCTCCCGGATAACGGATGATTGGAACGTCAAGCTCCTTCACCAGCTCAATCACATCTTTCCGAAACCCTTCTTCATCGGCAGATACGTGCCCTGGCTGGTAGATTCCTGTGTAAACCGCCCTTCCCAGATGTTCAATAAAGGAGCCGTACACCCTTTTGTCAATTTCTCCGATTTTAAAATCCTTATCCACAATCATTTTTGTTTTTTGCGCCATAGTACTTTCCTCCCATACATTATTTTAAAAAATTGGGAATTGTTTTATCAGCATTTTCCTGTATCAAACAATTCCCAAACTTTACCTATATTATCTTTCCAAATCTGAATGATAATTAACCTTTTACTGCACCCACTGTCATACCTTCAATAAAGTATCTCTGGAAGCACAGGAACACTACGAAAATAGGGATAATTCCAAACATAGAGCCTGCAATCAGAAGGTCATAGTCATTTCCGTAAGGTGTCAGCAAAGTATTTAAACCGATAGGCAGTGTAAATTTATCTGCATCCCGGAACACCATCATGGGCCAGAGCATGTTATTCCATGCACCCATGGTACTTAAAATTGCCATGGAAGCAAATGCCGGTTTTGTGATGGGAAGCATGATTTTTACGCAGATCCCATACTCTGTAGCGCCGTCAATTCTGGCCGCATCCAAAAGTTCTTTTGGCAGTCCAATCATATACTGCCGAAAAAAGAATATGGTGGAGGCCCCGCAGAGTCCCGGTAAAATAACTCCGGCTGCAGTATTCATTAACCCTAAGCTCATCATTTCCCGGTACAGGGGGAGCATTAAGATTTCAAAGGGAACCATCATGGTTGCGATTACCAAAAAGAACAGCAGGTTCTTTAACCTATACTCATACATGGAAAGTCCGTATGCCACAAAGTAACAGATAATTAAAGTAAGCACTACGGTAACCAATGTCAGCACCATACTGTTTTTAAACCACATGAAATACTTTTGAGAAGATGCGTTTTTGGTAAACAACAGCTTCCAGTTGTCAAGATTCATGGTGGAGAAGTTTAAGTTGATGGACAAACCTCTTCGAAGCAGCTCCACGCCGGGTCTAAAAGATGCCAAAGCCCCTGCCAGAACCGGAAAGATTACTAAAAATCCCAGCACTGCAAACAGAAGTGTCGCCAATATAGAAGCAAACGGATTGCGTCTTACCATGCCGCCTTTATTCTTTTTTCCCATATTACCTCTCCTCCTTCTTGAATGTTCCGTTCAATATCAACTGTACAATATTGATTACCAGTGCAATGACAAGCAGCACAAGACCTACGGCGGATGCGTAGCCAAGCTGGTTCTTCTCAATACCACGTTTGTACAGATAACCTACAATGGTCAGACCGATATTCTTCGGCGAAGTATTTCCTGCCCATAACATGTAGGACTCTAAGAACATTGCCAGTCCTGCATACACGCTGATGGTCAACACATAAATCGTAGTGGGTTTCAAAAGAGGAATGGTTATGTAGCGGAATTTTTCCCATCCATTGGCGCCGTCAATCTCTGCAGATTCATAGAGGGATGTATCAATTCCCTTTAATCCGGAAAGAAAGTAAAGCATATTTACCCCGGTCCACCGCCAACAGGCCAAAAGCAGTAGTGCAAACATAGCCGTGGTGCCGTTTTTCAGCCATGCCATTGGCTCCTGTCCAAAGAATACAAGAAGCTTATTCATCTGGCTGGTAGGATACTCGGTAAACATCAACCGGAAAAGGATACCGGAAATAACAACGGATGTCAGGGAAGGAAGGTATAAAACCGCTTTCCAGAAACCAGAAGCCTTTACCAGATTACTGTCTATAAGAACTGCAAACAACATTGGAAACGGGATCAATAAGATCAGCGTCCAGACCATGTAGGTAAAGCTGTTCTTAATGGCAATGCGGAACGCCTTATCCCGAAAAAGCTTTGAATAGTTTTCCAACCCGATAAATTCCGTCTGCCCTGGCAAAATAGTCTGGAAACTCATAGTCACTGTGCTGATTAAAGGATAAATCCAAAACACTAAAAAACTGATGATAAATGGCAGGACAAACACATAGGGCGCCACTTTCTGGGAATATAAAAAATTCTTTGTTTTCATGCTTATTCCTCTCCTTCTCCTAAAATGAAGAACTGCCCGAGGAAGTATCCTTCCCGGGCAATTCCTTTCTTTCTTAACACCTATCTAATTTTAAGAAGTATCGATTTTACTGCTCTAAGTCTACTGCATCCTGAGCTTCCTGCAATGCCTCTGCCACATCCTGGCCGTCTTCCATAATCGCATTCAGCGAGTTTACATTAATGTAATCCTGCAAAATAAATACATTAGAGTTTACAGTAACAGCGCCAATCTCTTCTTTAATCTCATTTAATACGTCAAAAGGATTTGTCTTGAAGAATGAAATATACTGATTGGATGTATCCTTTGTAATCTTCTCGTCAGCCCATACGGAAGTGTTGCATACGTCAAATCCAAGTTCTTCCCAGATACCTACGCAGCCTTCATAGGAGCATTTTGCATAGGAGATAAACTCTGCTGCCAGTGCCGGGTCTGCGGACTGGTTCGTTACTACCGTACCGGTTCCACCGATACCTACGGAACGGGGCTGGCCTTCTTCAAATACCGGACAGGGAGCAATAGCCCATTTTCCTGGTGCATCCATTGTGTCAAGTTCGCCGTTAGAATAGGATAAGAAACGGCTCATATACCAAAGTGCCTTGGGGAAAGAAGCGATCTTCTGATCCATGATGATCTGGCGTCCGCCCTCTGTGTCAAGCTGTCCGTCTGGGGAAACAACTGCAAGACCGTCGTTGATCCATCCCTGCTGCATGGTAAGCATTTTCTCCCAGGATGCCGGAACAGTTACTTTTCCGTCTGCATCTGTGTAGTCCTCGCCATGCTCTGCCATTGCAACCCATAACCAGTCGGTTCCGCCTGTGTCAACGGATGTCATTGTCACTTCACCGTTGGAAGCTTCTTTTACTTTTTCTGCTGCTGCTGTATAATCATCCCATGTTTTGATGGTGGTATAGTCTACTCCAAATGACTGAAGAAGCTCATCATTGTAATACATTACAGTAGCTCCAACATGGGTAGGCGCTCCGTAGTAGGTGCCGTCTTTTGCGTAAATGTCAAAACGGGACTCTACCAGATCTGCCTGATAAGGCGCAAGTGCATCATTTAAAGCGTACAACTGGGGCTCACCCTGTAAAAAGTTGGGGAACTGGCCGCGCTCGATATCACATAAATCCGGTGCGCCGTCCCCTGTCTGTAATGCCATGATCAGCTTGTTGTGCATATCTGCGAAGGGATATGTAGTAAATGTAATCTGAATCTGTCTGTCCGGATTCTCCTCATTCCACTTCTCAAGCATTTTTGCGTAGAAGTTATTGTGAAGTTCCACGAATGACCACATTTCCATATGTGTTCCGGAATCCGGTCCTACAGTACTCACTGCATCCGCCTGAACTTCTGTACCCTCTTCGCCCAAATCCTCGCCTGCGGCATCATCTGCCGCTGCGTCATCACCTGCCGCTGCGTCGTCTGTAGCTGCATTGTCTGCAGATGTGTCTTTTGCGGTATCTCCGCTTCCGCCGCCGCATCCTGCGAACAGGGAAGTTGCCATTGCTGCACAAAGCACTGCACTTAAAACTTTTCTCTTCATACTTTTTTCTCCTTTTCCTCCTGATTTTTAACCAAAATAATTTAGTTAAACCTTAAAAGAAACCCTCTTTAAAAAATTTGCACACAACCGAATTTTACCATAATTTGGTGAGTTCGTCAGATTGCACATTTTTTTTTTTTTTTTGATTTCTTTATGGTTATATTGTACAGTTATCTTTCTAAAATGTCAACAGTTATTTTATATTTTTTAGTTTTTTCTAAAATATTTTTGGTTTTTGTTTATATTTAGAATAGACATAGAAAATATTATATTTTTTATTGCCATTTAAACACTGATTCTAAAGCTAAATTGAAAACACTTTGACATTCCCTGTTGTTTTTCGTATAATTAGTGTAGTTTCCCTTTCATTTGAAAGTCAGAAGAGAAAGAAGAGGTGAATCCTTTGCTGCACATCACTTCCCTAAGTGAAGGCCTGGAAATTTTCAAGGCCCTGGGCTCCGATGTACGAATCGAAATCCTTAATATTTTGCTGGAAGAAAATAACATCAACATGAACGAACTGGCTTCCAGATTGAATATTACCAACGGCGCCTTGACCAACCATATTAAAAAATTGGAAAGTTGCGGACTAATCACCGCCTCCGGTGAAGCCGCAGGACATGGAAACCAGAAAATCTGTTCCATTATTCAGGATAAAATTTTGGTGGAACTGGAAAAATCCGAAGATTTTGAAAATGTCTACCGCACGGAAATTAAAATAGGACATTATTCCAATTATCAGATATGCCCTACCTGCGGCCTGGCCACAGACCACACTTTAATCGGAGAAGTGGATGACCCCAGGTATTTTGAGCATCCCAGCCGGTATAATGCGGACATCCTCTGGTTTTCCAAAGGTTATGTGGAATATGTCATCCCTAATTTTATTCCAGGGCAAAACCGCATTAACCAGATTTATATATCCTGTGAATTAAGTTCGGAAGCCCCGGGCATCAATGAGAACTGGCCCTCTGATATCCGTTTTTATCTCAATGACATATGTATTGGAACCTGGACTTCTCCCGGAGATTTCGGTGATGTCAAGGGGATTTTCACCCCGGAGTGGTGGCCCCCAAACTGGAACCAGTACGGGCTTTTAAAATTAATTATTATCAATAAAAAAGGAACTTTTATTGACGGACTAAAAATTTCTGATGTTACCATTAATGATTTTAATCTGGATTACCGCAGTTCCTTAAGGCTTAAAATGGCCATAGAGGAAGATGCGGACCATGTGGGTGGTTTAACCTTATTTGGAAAAAGTTTTGGAAACTACGGTCAGGATATTCAGGTAAGGCTTTACTATTCCCCTATGAATGATACTTAATGGTGCACATAAAAACAGACGGCATATCCAGTATGCCGTCTATTTTTACCACTTTTTTGCCGGACAGCGGCTCACTTTCCCCGCCGCCCGAAGTTCTACATAGCACCCGCACTTTAAGCAGGTGCCCGCATTTAAATCCTTGCAGGATTTACAGATGGAAAGCCTCTCCTCATAGAGCCCCTCCCCCGCTGCATCCTCTTTCTTAATTGCCGCCTTATATCGGGCAATCATGTTCTGGTCCGCCTGTGCCATTTCCCGCAGCAGACATCTTTTACAGCCAGAAGCCATATCACTGCCTTGTCAGGCGGATTTCCACCACGGAGCCCGCCGGAAGGGTAAGCTCAAAACCTCTTCCCATCTCTTTATATTCTTTAAAATCCTTCTCCGTCACTTTTTCCGGTGCATCAAAATCATTGTAATCATGCAAATCAGCCCCGGTTACAATCTTTGCTTCCAAAACTCGGTATCCCTCTCCCGCAAGGAGCATTTCCACCTTCTCCGGCTCTTCTATGGAAAGATTGTTCAAAGTTACGGTAATCACCCCGTCCTCTCCCAAAGATACAGACTCCGTCACTTTGGGCACTTTCCATTCTTCCGTGCCGATATACTCCGCATCTGTCAGTTCGCTGGCCAAAAGGCTGGCCCCCTGGTGATGACGGTACATATGCATGACATGGTATGTGGGAGTCTTCACCATTTTCTCCCCCTCGGTAAGAAGCACTGCCTGAAGCACGTTTACCATCTGGGCAAGGTTAGCCATCTTTACCCTGTCGCAGTGTTTGTTAAAGATATTTAATGTGATTCCTGCCACCAAAGCGTCCCTTACCGTATTCTGCTGATACAAAAATCCAGGATTTGTCCCCGGCTCACAGGTAAACCAGGTTCCCCACTCATCCACAATCATTGCCACTTTCTTTTGTGGGTCATACATGTCCATAATCGCCCCGTGACGGGTAATTAATGTGTCCATAAACAGGGCTTTTCCCAGGGTCTTGTACCACGCCTCTGCGTCAAATTCCGTAGCGCTTCCCTTTATCTCCCAGCCCTCCGGGTGGACATAATAATGAAGGGACAGCCCGTTCATAAATCCATCAAACTGCTCTGCATGGGAGAATGCCGTCTCCATAACACCCTTGGTCCAGAAATAGTCCTCCACATTGGCCCCGCAGCAGATTTTCTTTATGGGTTTCTCTTCGTTATAATTGCGGACATAAGTCTGGTAACGCCTGTACTCATTGGCATAGTGCTCCGGGGTCATATTACCCCCGCATCCCCAGTTTTCGTTGCCCACGCCAAAATAGTCCACGCTCCAGGCTTCTTCATGGCCGTTCTTTTTCCGCATATCCGCCATGGGGCTTACCCCGCTAAATGTCATGTATTCCACCCACTCCGACATTTCCTGCACTGTTCCGCTGCCTAAGTTTCCGTTCACGTAAGTTTTACATCCTAACTGGCTGCACAGCTCCATATACTCATGAGTTCCAAAGCTGTTATCTTCCACAACCCCTCCCCAATGGGTGTTCACCATTTTTTTCCTTCCCTCTTTGGGTCCGATGCCGTCTTTCCAGTGGTATTCGTCTGCAAAACATCCCCCCGGCCACCGCAGCACCGGTATCTTTAACTCCTTTAACGCTTCCACCACGTCAGTGCGCATCCCGTTTTTATTAGGGATAGGAGAATCCTCTCCCACATAAATTCCCTCATAGATGCACCTTCCCAAATGCTCGGAAAAATGTCCGTAAATCTCCGGCTCAATTCTGCCCAGTTTCTTATTATCGTTAATTACCAATTTTGCCATATTGTTTTCCTCCTGTCTTTTTTGCTGATTTTTATTCATATTTCACGCCCCAAAGGCTCTCATTGTCCCCTGCGGCAGAAAATGACATCACTTCTGTCCCCGCCTCGTCATTCATTTTACAGAACACGCCGCTGTAAGAAACACCCTCTATGGTAATATTCATATAATAGCTGTTATCCTTTGCCTCCCAGGTTCCCTCCACGTCCTTTCCGTAAACTTTTCCCCGTTTGGACAATACCAGTTTGTAAGGATTGGCAATTTTTTCGTTTATCTCTTTCCCCTGGTTTATTACAAAATACTCTCCCACAAGTTCCTCTTTATCGTATCCTGTCTCCGATACCGTCTCACCTTCTGTGGCGTAGGGCAGCATACAGGGCCATCCCTCCTCGTTTGGAAACATTTGGTGCACTCTAGGCTCATGCTCCTCCCCTCTTTTCTCAAAGCGGGTGTGGAACACCACATATTCCCTGCCATCGTCATCTGCAAAGGCCGAGTTGTGCCCGGTTGCCATATAGGCCTGCTCCAAACTTGGCAGCATGTAATTGCCGGAAAGCTTCAGGCCAAATCCCGCATGGTCCTTATCCTTTGCCCAGGGCGTATTTCCGTTCATATCCACGTAATCTCCGTCCGGTGTTTTAGAGCGGAACACACGAATCTGATACCCTCCTTCTCTGGTAAGGGCACCGTAAGATACAAACAGATAATAGTAATCACTCTTTGCATCATACATAATATAAGGCCCTTCAATAGATTTGTGGCCGCCGCCCAAAAGACGTTTGCCATAATATGTATCCACATTATTCTCAGGGTCGTTTTCCGGGTGGATAGGAAGCCCCGTCTCAGCATCCAGCTCCAGGATAAAAATCCCACCGGACCAGGAACCATAGACCATCCACATCCTGTCCTCTTTATCATAAAATACCGTTGGGTCTATAGCATTGGGATATTGTTCAAAGTTATATTCCCTCAAGGGGGTGATATAATTTTCCTTTGCATAGTCCTCGCTCACATAGTCAAGTACGTCTGTCTCTGCCATCTGCTTTGCATTGGCAAATCCGGAATAGATAAAAGCTCCCTGCCACTCGTAAGGCCCCTGGGGAGTATCGGAAATGGCGTAGCAGAGGTTAGAAGCATTCCAGGTGGAAGTGGTACAAAAATACATGAAATATTTTCCCTGGGCTTTATTGTAAATCACATCCGGTGCCCACACATGCCAGCTTCTGTCATCGGTGGGAATCAGGCTTTTCCGGCTTCCGGAATATGCAAATGCCTGGGAATTTTTCATCAAATCACCAAAAATAGGATTATTAATAGAATACCCGTCTCCGATAGACTCCCAGTTTTTCAAATCATCTGTCACTGCTCCTGACATATGGGAACCAAATATGTAATATCTTCCATCCTCTCCTTTTATAATGGAAGGGTCATGGACACTGACTCCCGCATCTATGCTCTTTGCCGTAATGTCCTCATAGTTCACAGAAAAATCGCTGTCAATCTTTTCCGGGAAAATCTTGTCTGCATTCATAGCAACGGCCCCCGCACCCACTGCACATACAACTCCCGCTGCCAAAAGAATGATTATGTTTTTCTTTTTCATAGCCTTCTCCTTTTTCCACAAAAAACTGTTGCTTTTTATTGATTTTTCATTACATTTATACTATAACAAATCCATTCTCACTTGGCAATAGATTTCTTTAATATTAGTTAAAGTAATTTATTTTTATCAAAACTAATCCATGAAGCACAAAAAAATGGCCATCACGCCATTCTTTTATATTTAGTACTAAAACAATCTAAGACTCACGATTACCGTCAGAATTGCAAGTAACGCTAATATACCAATGTAAATCCAAACTGTTTTTTTATTTTCCGGCTTATTTATGAATATTAAAATCAATCCCAGCATTATCACGATACAAAGCGCCAATGTAAGATTCATAACCCATATATATCGAAAATCAACTGCTGCCTGTGTAAATGCCTGATAATTAATAGTAAGCAAGGCAAATATAGCAACCATTATTCCCATAATCGTGAGTACATTCGCATAAATTTTCTGAGACAATCCCTCAATGTCTTCCTTTGCCCTCTTTACTTCCTTTCTGGTTTCCTTTTCGTAATCTTCCTTATAATTTCCCAACCCTTTATAACGGTCTTCATCCTGAAAAGCCGCTTTAGGCTGCGCACTATAGGGAACATCTGGAATCTGAGTTAACTGTTCAAAAATAATCTGGGCAATCCGCATCCCCTGAGCCAAAAGAATTATTTGAGAAGATATGTTTTGTACTCTCAAAAAAGCATATGTCACATGCCCTGGCTGATAATGTGGACCGTCCACTTTCAATCCCTGACGCATTCTTGAATTCTTTTCAGCAATTCTCCCTAAAATTTGATTCGGGATACTTAATTTTTCCTCAGTTTTAATGAAAACGGGCAAGCGAAATGCTTACCCGTTCTTCATCAATTTATTTTTCACAATGTAATTTTTTACTGTAGGCGAAACATGCCCCGCCCACTAAGAGAATAGCTCCAAAAAGGAAATAAATTCCATAATCTTCCACACCAGTTTTTGGCGTAGCGTCCTTGATATGAGGAGCAGCTGCAGTCACGGTAGGCGCTCCGGTACCAGAAACTGTAGTGGTTCCGTTACCCCAGGCTTTTCCGTCACCCTTGTTATCACCGCCATCTCCTGGATCTTCGGTGGGATTCTCTCCCGGATCTTCGGTGGGATTATTTCCTGGATCCTCGGTGGGATCCTCTCCCGGATCCTCCGTAGGCTGTTTCTGATCCAGGGCCTCAAAAATATAATTATTTTCGTCCGCCCAGACTTCTGCCTGAGAACCGGTATATCCGTATACAATATCCGGCGTCCAATTACTCTGGACTCCAATAGAAGTAACACCTTTTGGTATAGTAACTGCCTGGATATTGCTTCCTGTAAATGCATCCGCCGCAATACTTGTAACAGAGTCAGGCAGTTTCACATTTGTAATATAGTTACAGCCGGCAAAAGCTCCTGCGGCAATACTTGTCACACCCTTGGGAATTGTGGTGGCCGTCTTTCCTGCAGGACACAGTATAAACTGAGAACCATCGGAAGAATACAGACATCCATCACTGGAAGAATAATTGGGATTTCCGTCTGCCACTGTAATATTTGTCAAATTCTCATCAGCATCAAATGCATTTAAATCCAGGCTTACAAGGGATGCTGGAAGTGTAACACTTGAGAGATTACTGCATCCGGAAAATGCTCCGGCATAAATACTCGTAATACCCTCTGGAATATCTATCTGGGACAGGCTGATACAGTTATAAAACTGTCCCTGTGCAATAGTTCCCACCGCACCGTTTATGGTGACAGAGGATAGACCTGTACAATTTGCAAATGCAGATACACCGATGTCCGTTACACTGGCGGGAATCGTTACAGATTCCAGATTGCTGCACCCGTTAAAAGCAGAACTTCCAATACTCTGAATTGTATTTGGCAGTGTAATGCTGATAACACTGGTATTTCCGTAAAATGCATTTTCTGAAATGGATGTGACGCCGTCAGGAATAGACACATATCCTCCTGGTCCGGAGTAACCTGTAATCGTTGTTCCATCCATAATAAAAGCGTCTGCACCGTCATTTACCTCAAAGACATCCACCGCATCTCCTACCGGTGTGACAGTCTTTGTGGACACCGTGTTCCACACAGGATCTAACAATCCCAAATCGTCCACCTCTGACAGATCTAAGGTTTCCGTGTCCTCCGGTACCTGGGCTGTCTCTGTGGAAGGCTGTCCTGCTGCCGGTGTTTCGGGAGCAGGCTGGGGTGTTTCCGGGGCAGGCTGACTCTCTGCCGGAACTTCAGGTGTAGGTGTTTCCGGGTTTCCAGGCTGTGTTCCCTCTGCCGGTGTCTCACTGTCTTTTACCGTGTCATCCTGGTCAGATTTATCCGGCACATTTGGAGTTTCTGTGTCTGCCGGTGTCTCAGACTCTGCCGGAACTTCCGGTTCTACTGGTGTCTCAGACTCTGCCGGAACTTCCGGTTCTGCCGGTGTCTCAGACTCTGCCGGGGTTTCCGGCTCCGTCGGTGTCTCTGATTCTGCCGGAACTTCCGGTTCTGCTGGTGTCTCCGGCTCTGCCGGAACTTCCGGTTCTGCCGGGGGTTCCTGCTCCGCCGGGGGTGCCGGCTCCGCTGGTGCTTCCGGCTCTGCCGGTGTCTGCTGCTCTTCTGCAACTTCTACGGCTGCTTCGCCCTTTTCGTCTCCGTCTGCTTTTACCAGATTTGGTAAAATCATGGCCAAAGCCAGCGTCAACACTGCTGCGATGGCACTTGCACGTACCGCTAGACTTTTTTTCATTTTCACCCTCCTTAAGCATTATAGTTTTCAGGCTATTGTATCTTTTTCGCCACAACAAAGAGTCTTCCGTCTTCTATGTAGCTGTTACAGGTAGATAATGTGAGGAATTTGTCATCCTCCGTCACCTCCTGTTTACTGTCGTAAACAGCGCACGCCCTGATAGTCTCAAAGTATGCTTCAAATTCTTCCGGGGACTTTGGCTGTATAAAATTGTAATATTTGTACTCCGGCTCATCCTGATATCCAACCTTGGTGAGACAAACGTATATTACCTCATAAGTCCCTTTTTCATATATGCTGTCAAATTGTATCTGCTTATGCTTTGCCACAAAACCGTCATCCAAATACTGTTTCAGGCTTCCAAACATGGCGCCGCTTCTCATGTTATGTCCGTAGACAATCAGATTCATGCTCTGGGTCACATCATCCCGGGAATCCAAAAACAATGTCCCGTTAATGTCTTCCTCCCCGTCTATGTTATTGTGGAGATAAAAATCGTCTACCGTCTGCATGACTGGCAAATCAATGGATGTTCCCTCTATCTTTACCCATCCGATTAAATCCGGATACTTTTTGTGCAATTCTTTATATTCCGGCAAAATTTCCAAAGGCTTATCTATCTCCTGCATCTGAAGCTTAGACTCATCTCCCTGGGCCGAATTTTTTCTGGAGTCCTCCTGGTCGATTCGCTCCATAAACCAGCCCATTACCTGGTTATCCTTTTTTAAACTCTGCACTTCTTCTAATTTTCTTGTCGCCCTGTTCTCGGCAAATACGGACAGGCCGTACACCCCGAAACAAACCAGGGCAAGCACCACACAGACAACTCCCGCCAGCTTAAAGATGCTCTCTTTTTCCAACGGTCCGCCTGGGGTTTCCCTTTCAATCAAACTTGAAACATTCAACTTCGGCCAAAAACTTTTCTTTGAACCCTGTTTGATTAATTCCATAGAATTATCTGCCACTCTGTCGGATATATCACAAAAAAAGGCATCTCCCAGTTCACTGTCAAAGGTGACATCTCCATTGCGGAGCAGCTGGTAGAGGACCAGAGTGTCCTCTGCATCCTCTATGTCCAGCTGTTCTACAAGGTCTCTTATTTTTTTTAAATCTTTCAGGGCATTTTCCCATTCTTCCTTGGAATCAAATTCATGCCTGCCAATTTTGTACTTTTCCATAAAGGCAATCCCTTATTTCACTTTTACCTGCTTTGGAGAAGAATAACTGCTGTAAAGCTTTTTCCCATTAACAGTTTTGTATGCTCTGACTTTAAAATAGTACTTCTTGTTCTTTGAAAGCTTCTTATTTGTGTAACTTGTAGTATTTGCTTTCTTAATAGTGGTCACTTTCTTGTAACCGCTGGATTTCTTGGTGCTCCTGTAAACTTCATATCCGGTAACGCCTTTTATCTTAGCCCAGCTTATTTTCGCCTGCTTGCTTCCCGCTTTTACCTTTACTTTAGAAGGCGTGGGCGGGGTTGTGGTAACTTTTACGGTATTGGCAAAATCACCAAAATAGGTAGCCCCGTCGGATACCACATATGGGCGCACCCTGTAGCTGTAGTTCTTCATAGAACTGAGCTTCTTGTGGGTAAAGGATGTAGATGATGTTGTTCCCACAAGTCTGTTTTTGTCGTTATAAACGGCATAACCCTGAGCGCTGTCCACTGCAGTCCAGGAAAGTTTCACACTGTTGCTGGTTGCAGAAGCCTTTGTATTTGTCATAGGCTTCACTTCAATATTGTAACGGATTGTTTTCACTCCGCCGTAATTTCCTAAACCGGAAATCTGAATGGTGGCCGTTCCAGGATTTGTATTATTTATATAACTGATGGCGTAATCCTGATTTTCAACCAATGTCCTGCCGCCGTCTGTCACTACCAGATTCTGGGTGGTGGCCTGCCGGTTATACAGCTTTGTCTCCACAGTGCCGAAACCGCATCGGGTCACATTCTTTGCCACAATATCAAAGGTTCTTTCAATCCTTCCGGTGTATGCACCCATGGCAGTTACTGTCACAGTGGCAGCTCCCACATTCACGTTATTGGAAAATACCACCGTATAATCCACGCCCTCTCTTAAAATATCATTGCCATATACAACAGCAATCTGAGGTACAATGGGGCTTCCGGTATAAGTAAAGGCATCTGCTATAGACCGAACCTGGGCATTTGCCAAATCCCTTCCGATTTCAAAGGTCGCCGTCTTCTCCCCTGTATACTTGCTTAAGGGAGCCGCCGTGATGGTAACCGTGGCGATTCCTCTGTCCACGTTATTCTGGTAATTTGCAATAAAGTCTACGCCCTCCACAAGCTTATGGCCTCCAAGGGTCACTACAAGGGGCGGGGTCACCGGCTGACCGGTATAAGGCTGGGCCGGTATCGGCGCAATTTCAGCCATGGATAAATCTGCACTTATGGTAAATTCACGGATAAGTTTTCCGCCGTAATTGTTTCTGCCCTCCACGGTAATCTTTGCCGTTCCCGGATAGATATTGTCCGTGTAAGTAATGGTGCAGTCTTCCGGTTTCAAAACATAATCCCCTGTTCCGGCTGCCACTGCAAATCCGGCATTATTTCTTGCCGTATCCGTAATGGTAAAGGTGGGACGTATGGCTGTTCCCGTAAATTTCTGTTCCTCAATAACGGAAGGATCAAATTTCACGGTAACATCTGTAACATCCTTCGGCGTAATAACAAAGTCTTTTTTCAGCCGGCCTGTGTAGTTGCCTGCCTCCACTGCCCAGATTTCAATAGAAACCTTTCCTGCATTTACCAGATTCTCCGGTATCGTCGCCAAATATCCGTTGGGTTTTCCCACAGGCTGATTTCCAACCGGAACCACCAGTTCCAAATCAAGGTCAATTTCTTCATCTCTTGCGGTAATGTCAGGCTTTAATGCACTTCCCGTAAATGCCTTATCCGGAATTGTAAAGTTCACCTTGCTAAGATCTCTCTGCCTGATGGTGTAGCGCAAATCTCCCATACGCCCTGCGTACTTTCCGATTCCCTTCACATAGGCTTTATAGTCTCCTGCGTTTATACATTCACCGTCTCCGTTGTCAGATACAGGCTCATAGACAACCTCATAATCGTTGCCTTCTGTAAGGCCGTAATGAATCCCGCTCTCATTTAATGTAACGGCAACCTTGGGTTTCTGAGCCGCATTGTTAAACTCTAAAGAAGGTTCTCCGTCTTTCCATTCAACACTGTGAACATAGTCATTGATGTCTGCCCCGATGTCAAATTCCACATCCCTGACACCGGTAAAGTTATTCTTACCTGTAAGCTCTAAATGTCCCTTTTCACCTATCACAGTATTGTTATAATACCTGTAGGTATAGGCAATTTCCCTAACGGAACCTTCCGGGTCTCCCTCGCCTTCGGCGTAAACCCTGGTTTTTGTGCCGTCTTCCTTGATCCAGTAAACCGTAAACTCCGGCTCAGCATTGGGCTTTGCAACGGTAACGACACCGGAATCCACCTGCACCTCCACATCGGCGGAAGTAATGTCGATAGGAAGAATGTCAAAGGTCAGTTCCGTTCCCTGTTCAAAGTTATTGATACCTTGTATATCAATGGTTCCAAGGCCTACATCATGGTTTTCTCCATAATTAATGGTATAATCTGTGCCTGCGGCCAGAGTAGTTCCGTCACAGGTAATCGTAACCTTGGGCAAAATAGACTGCCCGGTATACTTGTATTGATTTCCCCCTTCCAGGGCAATATCAACACCGCTGCTCAAAATAGATCTCCTGCGGATCACAAAGGGCCTTGTCACACTGCCCTCATAGTTCCCTTTAAAACGGATCAGCGCTTTTGCGTCCTCCGTAATATTGGTAAATCCAGAGGTAACCTCATAGTCCACACCTGATGTCAATACGGTTCCGTTATATTCTATGGACACCTGAGGAATTACTTCCTTGCCTGTGTAGGTGTAAATCCAGTTTCTCTCATCTAAAACCTTCAAAAGAGAACTGTCCTCATCAATATGGATTGGATTAATGGTAAAGTTCAAATCTCTGCTGCCTGTAAAGTTCGGCTCGCTTCCTCCTGACTTCACATCCCCCGGTCCTACCGTAATCGTTGCTGTTCCCGCATTGATATTGTTTTGGTAGGTGTAGGTAAAATCTCCGTCCTCCTGGGAAAGGAGAATCTTTGAAATAATACCGTCTTTATCCCGCATCCAGTTGACGGAAGGCTCCGGCCGGTGTTCCCTGCCGAAATATTGATACTTATACTGCGCCGTATCTTTTAAGATTCCTTCCTCATCCATCACAATTTCCGTTGCGTTTGCGGCACTTAAATCAATTGGAGTAATGGTAAATTCTTTCGTAATATCTCCCACATAGGGATGATTTGTCTCCAAACCGTAAATTCGGAAAGTTTTCTTTCCAGCATTGATATACTCCGGATTATCCTCATCAATGGCAACCTTGTAATCCACGCCCTCTTCCAAAGGCTGCGTATACTTCTGGTCTCTAACTACAATCTGCGGGATAATTGTATCCCCCGTATACTTATAGCTGTCCTTCCGCAATTCTACGCTGATACCATTTGCCTCTGAGAAACTATTACCTACTTTATAAGTAATCTCATTCTGATATGCACCTGTAAAGTTTCCGTCAGGATTTGCGGTGACTCTCACCTCATAATATGGCTTTGTCTCATCATTGATAGCGCTGCAGTTTTCTTCCCAAGTACAGATATAATCCAAATCCGGCCTCAGCAGCACACCGCCATAGTAAAGCTTTGGCACCGGTTTCACATTCTCCCCGGTGTATGCAAAGGATCCCAGATTCTCCACCGTAGCGTCATTGATATCTCGGGGAACAATCTTGTAGTCTATTTCAAAATCCCCGCTGTCCGCATAGGCGTTCATTCCATGGATAATGATGGTTTTTCCCTCGCCTACATTAATACAGTCTTCGGGATACTCGCACCAGTAATCCGCCTTAATGTCATTGGGCCCTTTTCCTGCTAATAAAGGCTCATTTGCATGATTTCCAAAATAAATCTTAAGTTCCGGCTGAATTCTCTTTCCTGTATACTGGAAACAATCTAACCTGTTGTTATCATTGGGGAAATCCGGTTTTGCAAACTCAATGGTGGCCCAGTTTAAGGTTCCTTTAATCTTAAAGGTTTTGATAATTCGCTCCGTACTTTTATAATTTTTATTACCAGTAAGGACAAGCTGTGCTTCTCCCGGCCTGTCATTATTTCGCCATTCTAAAGTATAATCAGCAGCTTCTCCTGCCTGCACATCCTTTGGTGACTTTAACTTATAACAGGATGAAATGTTTTGTGAACCGCCGTCTTTCTTATAACTTCCGTCCAGATTACGCTTCAAATCCACCAGTGTATAACCCGGTGTAATGGGCTGCCCCTCATAATTGTACTCGGTCTGCTGACCGTTCCAAGCAAAATAAATATCTCCGGGATCCGTCTCATCATCAGCATCCTTAAAGGATTTAGCCACGATAGTAACGGAAATCTTGGGCTTCTCCCCGGGAACAGAATACATAAAGTTCCCCCTGAAGTCCACGGTGGCATCCTTATTATCCCCCACATCTACCAAGTCCCCTGAAAGTTCCATAATGTAATCCTTTCCGGGTATCAGGGTATAGGGCTGTTTTCCCGGCCTGTTGTATACAATCTTCAAATCCGGCTCTACCTGGCTGCCTGTAAATTCTGCCGTCACATTCCTTGGTATTGTGACAGAGCCTCCCAATGAGTTTGCCGCATCCTTGTTTGTAATTACAAAATCAACAATCTTTTGCCCGCCGTACTCTCCGGCGCCTGTAACTATGGCCTTCGCATTTTTGTGGTTCTGTGGATCTGAAAAATCACTGATATCCACATTATTTTCATAGGAGAGGGTATAATCCACATTGGGCCTCAGGGTCTTACCTTCCAGTTTCACAACTGCATCCGGGGTAATGGGATCCGCCTGATAAATATAGTATCCATTGCTGTCCACCGCATATCCCGATGTGGAAAGTGTCACCTCTGCCGCAGCAATACTCTTTCCTATTCCAAAATATTCTGTTCTTGTACCTCTATAGTTCTTATTATCTCCCGCACTCGCCGTAATCACCACATATGGTTTTTTCCCTGCAGCGATATCCGCCGGCTTATTATCAAATACCTCGTAGGTATAATCTGTTCCGCCGGTGAGTGTCATACCGTTGTAAGTGATAGTCACTTTTGGCTCCAGTGCGCCGTCTCCGGCTGCCTGGTTCGGTATGGAAACTGACACATCGGAATCCGCAATATTTTTCTTGGCAATACTAAAATTAAATCGGTCTTCCGCCAGAGTCCCGGAAAATTCATTGCTGATAAATTGAATCTGGAATCTTACCGTCTCTCCTGTACAGTTTGTAAACTGGTCATTTGTGTAACCATCAGCCGCTATTACCTTGTAATCCACGCCTCTTACAAGAAGCTTTCCTGTATCTGTTTTTCGAACCACAAGGTCAAATGCCGGATCCTCCAGCACACTCTTTCCTGTGTATACAAAAGTCTGCCCGGAAGAGAAAGTAACTGTCACGTCAGACTGTACAATCTCCTGTTTTTCCAAGAGTACGTCAAAGGATATCTCTCCTTCATAATTTCCTCTTCCGATAAATGTAAGCTTACCATTATCCGGATCATCCGGCCCTGCACCTGCGCTTACAAATTTGCAGTCCACCATATAGTCTGTACCTTTGGAAAGCTGCTTATTCCTGTCTGTATCCTTAAGAGATACGGAACTGTAATCATAGGAACCGTTATTCCCCGGAATGGCATCCGGTGCTTTCGGATAATTATATTCATAATTTGTCCTGTTCAGCTGTTTTGGATAAATCGTGAAATAAACCGTCTTCATGTTGCCGGATGCGCCACCAACCCCGGCAAAATTACCGCCTGGTTTGGCGAAAATCATAACCTGGGGCGCCTTGGCTTCCCCGCTGGTCTCTTTGGAACCGGCATTAATATTGTTCTGGTATCTGACAGTATAATCTACGTCTTTCGTAAGGGTTGCGCCATTGTAGCTGACTGTCACATTGGGCTCAATCTTTTCACCTGTAAAATCAAACTCCGTATTGTCCAGCGTAACATCCACATTGGCGATGGAATTTGTGGCAATGGTGAAAGTTAGTTCCCGGCTTCCCCTATAGTACCCATTTGCTGTTCCTGTAACAGTTACGGTTGCATCCCCCACAGCCGTATTGTTTTTATAATTTCCCAGTGTGTAAGCGGAACTGTCAATCGCTTTGTTCCCTCCGCCTTTAAGCACATCCTGAAGGCTTACATCCTCGGGCTTAAGCTCTATGGCAGATCCCGTATAATATTGCTGGGGAATGGGGTTTGCCAACTCGATGGTATCCGCATAATCCTTCGCGGAATCTAAATCTTTATAGATAACAAATTCCGCCTTGTTGCTTCCGGTATAATTTCCCTTTCCGGTAATAACCACCGTCGCTTTTCCAGCCTCTTCATTATCCTGATAGCTCAAAGTATAATCCGTATCTTTTGTCAATACAATCGAAGTATCGCTTGCAAGTTTTACCACAGGTTCCGGCGTTGCCGCCGCATCTTTACTGTATTCTGCGTCGCCGACAGGGTCAATGACCACATTGCTTCCGCTGATATCGCAGGGCCTTACTTCAATTGTCGCATAGTAGCTGCCTGTATAGTTCCCCCCTGCTTTTGCATCCCAAAAGACCATAACCTGATTGTTGCCTACTTCCTGCATGGTAATCTCAAAATTGTCCTGGCAGAATTGCTGCAACGCCGAGTCTGTACCGGAAGCTTCAGAGAATACAATGTCATTGTGCTTTACATATGCGCCAAGATCCGCTACAGTGAGAGGTTTCCCCGCATAGACTGGTGTCTCGCATCCAAACTCCAGCACATTCCCCGTTTCCTGCTGAGGCTGACTCAAATCTCTTTCTTCAATTATATATTCCAAATCTGTCGTGCCTGCAAAGTTTCCAGTTCCTGTAACGGTGATGGTCGCCGTACCTGCATGATCGTCATTATTATATGTAACAGTGTAGTCTTTATCCTTAGCCAGCGTATAGTTAAATCTTCCGCTTTCGCTGTTTCCGGAATATTTCCCTGTGATACTAGGTTTAATAGAAGTGTCTAACGCTCCGTTAGTCATTTTTACATTAAAGAGCGCAGACCGCTCATAATCGTATACCAAGGAAGCTACATCCACAGGCGTGATTTCAAATGTAAGCTCCGCCATACCTCCGTATGAGCCGTCATCCGCACCTGTGATTTTAATGCTGGCCGTTCCAACTGTTTTGTTATTGCTGTATGCCAGAATATATTCTGATTTTGGCACTTCCGTACCGGCGGCATCGGTGATAACAATCTCCGGTTTCACCTCGTTTCCGCCCAGATAAGGCGTACCGCTGGTCTCCACGTCAGGATTCTTAAAACCAATATTCATGGTGGCGATATCAATTCCCGCTGTGGTCTGCACCGTTTTTGTCCCTGCAAAGTTCCCCTGGCCCTGTACAACAACATCCCAGACAGAAGGATCCAAGGTAGCGTTTATTGTAACAGTATAATCTGTTCCCTTTGTGAGCACCTTCCCATCAAAAGTCACTTCCATCTTTATATTGCTGGCATCAAATCCCGAAACCTGCTTCGGCACGCTTATTTTCACGTCGCTGTCAGCAACATTCACTGGGGATACATCATATTTCTGCGCTATTTTAACAGGATTGCCCGAAGAATCATCAGAAGCATAGGCACCTTTTCCTGTGATAATAACATACTTATTTCCTGCGTCGGCGGTAGCCGCAACAGTTCCTGTCTCATCATTATAATATCCCTCAACGGTATAATCCCTGTCTTTTACCAGAGTTGTTGCCCCGTCCTTTACCACAATCTTCGGCTCGATCACCTTGCCTGTATAGCGGTAGTGGAAGTTATACAACGAAGATGCATCTGTCACCTTGATATCCGGATCGTTGATACTCTTTTTTATAGGAATGGAAATCCTTTTTACATCCTTATAGTTCCCCTGTCCAGTAATCTCAATATAAGCAGAAGCCCCTGCCACATTCAGCTTTCTTCCGGTAATGGTATAATCTTTCTCCGGCACAAGTTCATTGACCTGTGAAGTATATGGTGCATAAATAATCTTTATGTTTTTATTCTTTAAGTCATCTAATATCTTTGCCTGAAGGACGTCTTCCCCTGTTGCTGAAGCATTCCCAGAAGATGCCTGGAAATCATCAATTTCATCCTGGGTAGGAAGGGTATAAGAAACATTCTCCAGTCCCTCCAAGGTGACTCCGTTCAGAGAAGCAGGATCAATCCTAAATTCTACTTCCTTTGTTCCCAGATATCCGTTTGCCAAAACTCCTGTAAGAACAACTTTTGCCGTCCCCGCATTGGTATTATTGTCATAGTCACTATTGAAATGTGTTCCTTCCACAAGCTTTGTGCTTCCGTCTGAAACCTCTACCTTAGGCCGTGCCGGCAATCCAGTATAAGGCTGGTTTGCTATACTGCTCACGGTAATATCCCTGCTGTCCATATCCTTGCAGACACGAAGTGTATGGGATGCGCTAATATTAGGGTCAGCCTTTAAAGTTGCGGTGATGGTTACCCTTCCCACCCCAGCGCCGCTAACCTGTCCGTTTTGGTTCACCGAAGCCACGCTGGTATCGGAAGAGGTCCATTCTACCTCTCTTTGGCCTGCAGTACTGGGAGTAAACACAAGCTGTAAGCCGGCCTGTTCCCCAACTTTTATAGCCTCCGGAGAATCCCCTGCGAAACTGATTCCTGTAGGCAGTTCCTGGGAAGCCGCTTCCTGGGTCGTGATACGGATACATGCCGCTTTACCTCCCAGATTCCCCGCATTGGAACTGCTGCTGCCCTGTTCCCCGTTGCGCTGTGCCGCCAGAAAACAGATATTGTCCTTACCGGATATCTGCCCGCCGTTTTTATCCCTCCACACGGCATTGCTGAGAGTTAATTCAACACTTATCTCATCTCCCGCTCCCGCCTGTATGGTATCCCCTGTCAAATTTGTGCCAGGAATCTCAGCCCAGCCGCTTGGACTCTGCCGATATTTGCCTGAATCCGTGGCTGTTTTTCCCCCGCTTGAAACAGTAAGGATATAATCCGCTTCATGGATATGGTCTCCGCCCTCTCCATTGTTCACGCCAAATGAAATGAGCCCCACTTCCTGCACATGCATGCCGCTCACATCATTTCCGTCCATCACAAAGGTATTGGTGATGGTGGCTGTCTGGGCGCCGGTATCAATCACTTCCGTAAAATTGCCATTCTCAAGCTGATAAGAATGTCCCCCGCCCCCTGTGGAAGCTGCCCACAGGCTAAAATCCGGGGTGCTCCCGATCATACAGCAGACTAATACCCAAGCTAACACTCTCTTCACAACGTCCTTGTACATAATTATCGCTCCCTTTTCCTTCCTTAAGACTATCTAAATTTAGTGGAAAACCACTTTAACGACACGAAAAGCAGGTATCATCCATGGCTGCGGCATAAACGTACCTGGTTACACTTATGTCATATATATCGTATAAAACCCACAAAAATATAATAGTGCCAAAGTACTACCTTCCCATTTTTTTATAAAAATGGATATAAAACGGCACGCAGACAAAAAATGTCGCCACATCCGCTATGGGCTGCGCCACTTCTATTCCTATTATACCAAAGAATTTTGGAAAAAGAAAGATGACAGGCAAAAAAAACACACCCTGACGGCAGGCTGCAAGAAATGTGCTGATTCCAGATTTCCCCACCGCCTGGAACACCATATTGCACACAATTCCCAACGGCATAAAAGGCATTGCCGCACTCTGCAGCCGCAGCGCTCTCACTCCGATTTCCGCTACTTCCTTTTCTCCGGTGCCAAACCACTCCATAAGCCAAGGTGCAAAAACATATAAGAGCGCCCCCATCCCCACCATGCCAAGACTTCCCGCTGTCAGGGTGAAGGTGCAGGAAGTTTTTACCCGCTCCTGTTTCCCCGCCCCATAATTATACCCTGCCACAGGTTGGAATCCCTGGCCAAAACCAATCAAGGCACAGAATACTACCATGAAAATTTTACCCACAATGGACATAGCCGCCACCACCGAATCCCCCTGCACCGCTGCGGCGCGGTTTAGGGCCACCGCCGCCACACTGGCAAGGCCCTGACGGAAAAAGGATGGCATACCGTTTATCAAAAACACTTTATATATAGAAAGTTTTCTTCCTACATTCCCGGGGGAAAAACAGATTACCGTTTTTTTCAGAAGATAAAAAGACAAAAGAACCGCAAATCCGACGATCTGGCCCAGGGCAGTGGCCAGGGCGGCACCCTGAATCCCCATGTTAAAGTAAAAGATAAACAGCGGATCTAAGGCTACATTAATCACTCCCCCTGCTCCAATTCCAATCATGGAATATTTGGTTTTCGCCTCTGCCCGCAAAAGATTATTCAGCACAAAGGAAGCCATCATCACCGGGGACGCATACAGTATTATTCTGGCATAGTCCAGGGCAAAAGGAAGTATTGTTTTGGTAGCCCCTAAAAATATCAGTAAATCTTCAAGGAATAAAAGGGAGAGAATGGAAAACACTGCTCCTGAAAGGATAGCGGCCATCAGGGCGGAACTGGCCACCTTCTTTGCTTCCTCCTCTTTCTTTTTCCCCAGCAGACGGGAAATGGTGCTTCCCGCCCCCATCCCCAGAGTGAAACCTATGGCCTGTATCATTGCCATAAGGGAAAACACAATGCCGATGGCCCCGGAAGCCGCTGTTCCCAGCTTTGTGACAAAATAGGTATCTACCAGATTATATGCAGAAGTAATCAACATGCTAATCACTGTGGGCACGGCAAGAACCGTAACAAGCCTTGGGACAGGTGTCTCCGTCATCTTTTTGTACTGGGTGTCATTACTATTCATAAGGTTTCTCCTTTCCATCCCTTGCCGTCATATTTTAACCCATTTCACCAAATTTTATGAAAAGCAGTAAAATTCCCCAGTCAGAACGTATCCAACTCAAAGTCCTCCCCCATGCATTCCGACATCATGCAGTATCCCGCCGCCCCAGCCTCTAGCACCTGCTGCCTGTTGTTTAGATGTATCCCTCCAAGACCATACACAGGAATTTTTGAGTCCCGGCAGACTTGGCGCAAAACTTCAATGCCTTTGGGGGCAATCCCTTTTTTACAATCCGTTTCAAACACATGCCCAAAGGTCACATAAGCCGCCCCCAAAGCCTCCGCCTCTTTTACCTGCGCCATGGAATGAGTGGAAACCCCCACTTTCTTAAAGTTTTTCAAATATGTTTTGTACTGGCAGGCCCTGTCCAAAGGCAGATGAATGTACTTTGCCCCCTGTTCCGCCGCCTCTTTTACAAAAAAATGCCAGATAAGGTGTGCATGATATTTGAAAGAAATCTCCTGCACCTTAAGAGCCAGGGATACATATTCTTCTGGAGATACATCTTTTTCCCTGAGTATCAGTTTTTTCACCCCCGCCTGATATACTTTCTCTATCTGCCGTAAAAAATCCCCCCTCACCAGTTTTCTGTTTGTTACGGCGATTATATTTTCATCAAACATAGACATAATCACTCATCACCGGCTGCATCCCCGCCTGTTCTATGGCGTGAAACACTTCCTCCACGCTCCTGCCGTCGGAAATTTCAAACTGTTCATCCCCTTTTGAATCTTCCCCCTCCAAATGTTCCCCGATTCCCACGGAAACTCCTGCAGAAATTTTCGTAGCGGCAATGCCAATCAGGTTATCCCGCACCCTTTCACATTCCCTGGTGGATATAGTAATGCTGGCAAAGGGCATAAAAATCCGGTAAGCACACACCACCTGCAAAAGCTGGGCTTCATGGACGTCTCCTGGATTTATTTTTTCATTTGTGAGAATAGGGCGGAGCCTTGGGCAGGAGAAGGCGATTTCCGCATGGGGATATTTCTGCTGCAGGAGATAGGCATGATACCCGGCTGCCAGGGCGTCTTTCCTGAAATCGGAAAGGCCCAAAAGCGCCCCAAAACCAACGCCCCGCATTCCTCCCCGAATGGCCCTCTCCTGAGCATTGATGCGGTAAGGAAAGCTTCTTTTATGGCCCGAAAGATGCAGCCTTTCATATTTGTCCGAATCGTATGTCTCCTGAAACACGGTCACATAATCAGCGCCGCACCCGTGGAGATAGGCATATTCCTCTGTATTTACAGGATAAATCTCAAGACCGATTACTTTAAAATATTTCCTTGCCATTTTAACCGCCTCGCCGATATATTCCACATCCGACATTTTCCGGCTCTCCCCAGTGAGAATCAAAATTTCTTCCAGGCCGGATGCGGATACAGCCTTCATTTCCTCCTCAACCTCCTGAGGCTTTAACCTGGCACGCTTTATGTTGTTGTGACAGTTAAACCCGCAGTAAATACAATAATTTTCGCAGTAATTTGCTATGTAAAGAGGCGTAAACATATAAACGGAATTGCCAAAATGCTTTCTCGTCTCCCCCCGGGCCTTCTGGGCCATCTCCTCCAAAAACTTCTCCGCCGCAGGGGATAAAAGAGCCTCAAACTCTTCCATTCCGCAGTTTTCCTTCGCCAGCGCCGCTTTTACCTCTTTTTCCGTATAAGCATGATAATCATAGGCTTCCATCCTTTTTATCACTTTCCGGGGGATATCCGTATCAATCCGCTCCATCCCCTCCTGATAAGCCATGTGGTCTGTCCTTTTTTCCATCTTAATTTTCCTCCCTTAAAAATCCTGTCAGGGGAGAAGAAGGGGACGCCCCTTTGAAAAGCACTCTCCCCATCCCTGCAAGATACGCTTTCCTCCCCGCTTCGACAGCCTGCCGCATAGCCTCCGCCATAAGGGGGATATCCCCCGCCGTGGCAACAGCCGTGTTGCTCATCACCGCAGCAGCCCCCATCTCCATAGCCTCACATGCCTGAGACGGACAGCCGATTCCTGCATCCACAATAATAGGCAAATCTATCTCATCAATTAGAATCTGAATAAATTCTTTGGTGCAGAGCCCTTTGTTAGAGCCGATTGGCGCCCCAAGGGGCATAATGCAGGCCGCTCCCCCATCCCTCAAATCTCTTGCCGCGTTTAAATCCGGGTACATATAGGGCATTACCACAAATCCCTCCTTGGAGAGAATTTCCGTGGCCCGAATCGTCTCCTGATTGTCCGGTAAAAGATATTTTGAATCCCGCATAATCTCAATTTTCACAAAATCGCCACAGCCAATTTCTCTGGAAAGCCTTGCAATCCGCACCGCCTCCTCCGCATTCCTTGCTCCTGAGGTATTGGGCAGAAGCGTGACGCCCTCGGGGATATAATCCATGATATTTGCAATGCCTCCCTGATTTGCCCTGCGAAGAGCCAAAGTTATAATCTGTGCCCCTGCCTGCTCCACCGCTGCGGAAATCAACTCCAGGGAATATTTGCCGGAACCCAAAATAAATCTGGAGGAAAATTCATGCTCCCCTAAACGCCAGGTATCTTTTTCCTCCCCGCCTCCCATAAACGTAAGGATTTCCACCACATCCCCCTCTTTCAGCTGATAGGCCTCATAGCTCTCCTTTGCAATGATCTCCCCATTGACCTCCACCGCCACCAGTTCAGGCCGATGGTTCTTTTCCCTTAAAAGGCCTGCCACGTGTTCTGCCCTTGTGCCATAGGATTTTCCGTTTAATGTAATGTTCATGTCTTCTCCTCTCTAATGCTTTCTGTTTTTGAAACAAAAAAAGGTTCGCGAAAAGATACACCCGCGGTGGTGTACCCCTTCGTGAACCTTATCGTTTCACTCTGATTACCATATTTAGTTTCTGCACAAAAATAATATCACAGTGCTGAAAAAATGGCAAGAACTTAATCTTAAGTTTCTCTACCGAAATTATGGCTCCACGCCATAAAGCCTCAAAACGTGCAGCGCCCTGGTGGAATTAATATACAACGCCTGTCTGTGAAGCGGCGTGACATAATCCTGGACATCCGGCACAAACACCCCGTCAAATTCCAGCCCCTTTGCCAGATAAAAGGGCATCACGGAAATTCCCCGGTTAAATTTCATAGAATCTTTCGTCAGAAGATACAAATCCAGTTTTAGGTCTTCCTTTTTTAATCTGTCATAGGCTTCTTTTGCCCTGTCCGCATCCAGGCAAAGCACCGAGAGCGTATCAAACTCCCCGCTGCCAGCCAAATCTTCCGCCAGTTTTACAAACATTTCATCCCGGTCCGAAAAAGACAGGGTCAACGGTTCTTCCCCATGCCTGGCCACGCTCCAAGTATCTTCCTCCCCCACCAGTTTATTGGCAAAAGAGGTTATTTCCGTTGTGGAGCGGTAACTTTTACTTAATTCTAAGATATGCACATCTCTTCCAAAAATTTTGGGCAGAAATTTCAGCACATCCTGATAAGTCCCGGCCATAGTCTGCACCTTATCTCCCAAAATTGTCATGGGACAGTGAAACATTTTTTCCAGGAGAACATACTGCAGGTAGGTATAGTCCTGCATTTCGTCAATAATCAGATGTTTTACCTCCCGCCCCGGCTTCTGCTCAAACAGTGCATAATCCAGATAAATCATAGGATATACATCCTCATACCGTAAAATTTTCTTCTCCCTGTCCAGGGGCTCTCTTCCAGATTCCTCCAGGAAACGGTTATATAATTCCGCCAGATTTTTTGTCTCATACATGGCGTCAAACCCCTGCAAAATCTCCTCACGCTCTTCCTGATCCAAATCTTTTCCCTTCAAAGTTTCAAAGTCGTCAATAAAGTATTCCCCTATTTTTTTCATTCGGGATAAAATGGGGACATCCGCCATTTTTTCATAGAAATATTTTGCTATTTCCTCCTCTTTCATTTCACTTTTCTTATATTGAAAATCGGAAAAATTTACAATTTCCCACTCCAATGCCAGCACAAAGCCGTTCAGCTCCTCTATATACTCCTTGGTCTGCTTATAATCTGCTTCCCCGGTGGAGGGAATCAGGTTTTTTTCAAGAAAATATTCCTCCGGCATTTCTTTGTGCAGCGATTTTTCCAACTCGTCATACCTGTCTTCCGCCTCCCCATACCGCCGGAGTTTTCTGTATGCAAAATCATCAAAAGTCATTTCGCAAATATTTTCTTCCCCAAGCTCCGGCAATATTCTTGAAATATAGTCTGCAAATATGTTGTTGGGGGATAAAATCAATACCTGTGCAGCGTTAAGGCTTCCTCGGTTATGGTACAAAAGATAGGCAATCCTGTGCAGCGCCACAGAAGTTTTTCCGCTCCCGGCACACCCCTGGACCGCAAGAATCCTGTGAGCCTTGTCTCTTACAATGCTGTTTTGCTCTCTCTGAATCGTTGTGACAATATTTTTAAGTTTGGCATCCGCATGTTCACACAGTGCCTGCTGTAAAATTTCGTCGTCGATATTCATTTCATTTTCCAGCACATATACCAGCCTGCCGTTTTTAATCTTGTACTGTTTCTTTTTGGTAATCTCCCCTTTTATCATACCGGCAGGAGCCTGAAACTGAGCCTCCCCCTGGTCATAGTCATAAAAAAGCCCTGACACCGGGGCACGCCAGTCAAAAACGTAAGGATTGTCCGCCCGGCCTCTCGCCAGGTTTGCTATGCCAATATAATACACCTCCGGGGTATCCTCCCCCTCATAGCAGAAATCCACCCTGCCGAAATAAGGGGAATAAAGCATTTTCTCATAACGGCAGCGTTCCTTCACATAGTCTCCCTGCTCCTTAAGCCTGGCCTTTACCGCATTGGTGTTGTCAAATAGCTCGTATCCATACTCGTCAAACTCATTATAATTTTCCCAAAAATATTGATGCATGTTCTCAATATCTTTCTCATTCCCCGCCATTTTTTCATCTATCCTGGCAATTTTATCGTGAAGCACTTCTATCACAGATTCCAAATAGGCTTCTTCCCTCATCTTATCCTCCTGCTTTTGATAAGTCTTAAGGAAACGCTGATGAAAGCGTTTCCTGCGCCGGATTTGCGCTGCGAAGCAGCATTTTCCGCTGCAAATCCGTGCGCATCCACCGGAGGTTCTGAGGAAGCGATGATTTAATCAGCGCTTCCTCAGAATATTATACCCACAATTCTTGTACAAATCAAATACAACGTGTATACTTAAAAGAAAAAAACTGTAAAACGAAAGAGGTCTTTTATGTCCACAGAAATATACACAATTACCCACAAACCTTTTACCCCTCCAAACGACCCCATGTATATTCCCTTACATGTGGGCCGGGCCAAAAGCGTTGACCTTGGATTTTTAGGGGATGACACCGGGGAATCCATTTCAGCAGACAATCCATATTTTTGCGAGCTCACCGGCATGTACTGGATTTGGAAGAACCGGTGCAGCGCAGACTATATCGGCATATGCCATTACAGGCGTTATCTCATAAACGAAAAAGGCCGTCTCTTTACCCAGGCTGAACTACAGGACATTTTATCCAGATACGACATTGTCACCACAAAACTCCTTACATTAACCTGCTCCTACGAACAGGGATTTTCGGAAAACCACCACGGGAAAGATTTAAAAACCACGGCAGAGGTGATTCAGGAAAAATATCCGGAATATTACGAAACCTACCAAAAACTGGTAACAGGCCCCCACACCTATTTTGGGAATATTTTTATCACTTCCAGAGAACTTTATTCCCAGTATTGCCAGTGGCTTTTTGACATTCTTTTTGAGGTAAAAAAGCGTACGGATTTCACTGGATATAACAGTTACCAAAAACGGCTCTTTGGCTTTATATCCGAATTCCTTCAAACAGTGTGGATACAAAAAAACGGATGGAAAACCCGGGAATGCATGGTGGGAATGTCCGGCGAAAAAATTGAGACAAGACAGTTAAAAGAAAAACTGGGAGAATTTTTTGCCGCCCGGGACTATGAAGGGGCAAAACAATATTTTTTAGACTGCTACAGCAAACGCCCGGATGTGCTAATGGAGGCTTCTGATATCACAGGAGAGCTACGGCTGTGCATGCAGATTATCTCCACCTGCAGTTTCGAGGATGAGGCAAAGGGCACATGTATTTTAGATTATATTAAGGATTACCATGGCCTGATTTCCCATTTCCATAATTTAAACCAGGCAGTCGCCCACGAAATGGCAGGAAAAGCCTCCCCGGGAGAGAAGCTTTTCCTGTCCCACAGGAATCTGGCAAGCCCTCAGGCCGTACAGATTGCCAAAATGCTGTTAGCCCAGAAAGACCAGGAGATATCAGTCAAATAGCGGGGTGGAAAAATACCTCTCCGCTGTATCAGGTAAAACAGTAACCACCGTTTTTCCCCTCCCCAGCTTTTTTGCAAGGCGAAGAGCCGCCGCCACATTTGTCCCGCTGGAAATACCGCACATAATCCCCTCTTTTGAAGCCAAATCCTTTGCCGTCTGCAAGGCTTCCACATCTGAGATAATACAAATTTCCTGGTAAATCTGCTGGTTCAAAATCTCAGGAATCACACCGTCCCCGATTCCCATCTGCACATGGGTCCCAATGGAGCCTCCTGAGAGAATCGCCGCATCCTCCGGCTCCACCGCCCAGATTTCCATCCCCGGATTTTTTTCCTTTAACACTTCCCCAATCCCCGTTATGGTTCCCCCGGTTCCGATGCCGGAACAAAATCCATGAATTTCTCCATCCACCTGTTCCAATATCTCCTGACCTGTCTGTATCCTGTGAATCTGGGGATTTGCAGGATTTTCAAACTGCTGAGGGACAAATACGTTTCCGTCTTCTTCTGCCATGGCAAGGGCAGTATGTAAACATTCCTCAATACATTTCCCGATATTCCCGGAATCATGAACCAAAATCACTTCCGCTCCATAATGTCCGATTAATTTTCTCCGCTCCTCACTGACAGAATCCGGCATAATAATTTTCACCGGATAACCTTTCACCGCCCCCACCAGAGCCAGGCCAATTCCCTGATTTCCGCTGGTAGGTTCCACAATAACGGTATTTGGGGTTATTTTCCCCTGCTTTTCTGCATTCTCTATCATATTGTAAGCCGTCCTGGTCTTTATGGAGCCTCCCACATTTAAGCCCTCAAACTTCACCAACACCTGTGCCATATCCTCTGTCACCATATGGTTTAACCGAATCATAGGCGTTTGCCCCATAGCTTCCAGGATATTGTTACAAACCATAACTTTTCCCTCCATTTAAGATACATTTTCACATTTTCCTGCACCTTAGCACACAAAACAGCAGAGCGTATCTTCTTCTGATTCGCTCTGCTGACATCAGCTCATATGCACTTTCGTTAAATCCTACAATCTATGTTGCTCCCAAGGTGAGGTGTAACGGAATTTTCCATAGCAGATGCATCCAAAATCTCCACCATGCCTTCTCCTAACGTCTCTGTTAAATCTAAACTCTTGCTGAGCATTAACACTCCTACATCATTCTGTGTTTTTGTTTGAGCTAATGCTGTTGATAAACTGGCTATGTCCAATGGAAGCACCCCCTCCGTCACGAAAGAAACTTGGTTAATAGTTTCATCTATGTGATTTGTTTTGTTATATGAATTATACAACAGTTTCCAAAAAAATGCAATACCTAATTCAAATATTTTACCCACACTGCCATTTCCCCAGTTTTCCGGTTTCCCCAATGGCAGTAGGGCACAAATTTCATCCGGGTATCTTCTAAGGCAACAGGGGCCAGGCGGTAAAGGCTCTCATTTTCCCAGTCCCCCTTCACAATACGTTTCCCAGAAGCGGTAATTTCCGTCACGCCTCCCAGCAAATCTTCCCGGAAATTTTCCGTAAGCCCTGCTTTTACATCCACAAAAATACCCGAAAGATTTTCTCCGTTATCCGCTTCCTCCAGACAATATACCAAAGGCCCTTTCACCACGGCTGTTTTCCCTGCGTCCGCCCGCACATTAGGATTTGCATAGACAAAATGGGCCTCCATAGTAAACTCCATGGTAATCACCTGATGGTTCCAGCTTTCATGAAAATGTGCGTATCCCCTTTTTATCTCAGGCGCCGCCGTTTTTCCATCCAGGGTAAATACGGGATTTTTTGCATATTTTGGCATGCGGATAAAGATACTTCCCTCCGCCGTTTCATTTGCGGAAACCGCAAATCTTACTCTCCCCTCCCAAGGCATGGCGCTCTCCATTTTTAGATTCACTTTTTTTCCTTTAAACTCCGTGGAAATATCTGCCCCGGCTAAAAGATTTATGAAAAGGGAATCCTCCCCCGTAAAACAGATATACTCCCCCAGGGATGCCAGAGTCCTTGCAATATTGGGAGGGCAGCAGGCGCAGCCGAACCACTTCTGGCGCACAGGTTTCACATGCTCCATAGACGTTTTTTCCATACAGGCATTTGGCCACACTTCCAAGGGATTCACATAAAAAAAGCTTTTTCCGTCCATGGCAATTCCCGCCAAAACCGTATTTATAAGGGCAGTCTCCATGGTTTCAATATATTTGGCATCCCCGGTAATCTGAGCCATCCTCCGGCAGAACAGGGCCAGACCGATGGAGGCGCAGCTCTCCGCATAGTTGCTGGCATTGGGCAGGTCGTAGTCCGTGGTAAAACGCTCTAAAATACCGGAACTTCCGATTCCTCCGGTGATATACATCCGCTTCTCCACGATATTTTTGTACAGAGTCTCACAGGCGTCAAAGAGACTTTTATCCTGAAAGGCAAAGGCCAAATCCGCCATAGCACAGTAGAGATATACCCCCCGGACAGCATGTCCCTCCGCCGTTTTCTGCTGCCGCACCGGGAGATGGGACTGGCCGTAAGGGGGATGGTAAGGATTTGCATCATGCCATACGTCCACATACCAGTCTCTTTCGCTCTCCTCCTCCAAATAGTTGGGTTTTGTGCCTCTGCGTTCCACAAAGTCTTTTGCCATGGAAAGATATTTTTCTTCCCCTGTAACCTCGTAAAGTTTTACCAGGGCAAGCTCAATCTCCTCATGGCCCGGCACCGCATTTTCATATTTTTCCCTGTGGAATACCTCGCAGATTAAATCAGCCGTTCTCTTCATAATATTTAAAAACGCATCTTTACCTGTGACTTTATAATACGCCACGGCAGCTTCTATCATATGTCCTGCGGTATAAAGCTCATGGCCTTCTTTTAAATTGCAAAACTGCCTCCCCGGCTCTAAAATTGTAAAATAAGTATCCAGATACCCGTTCTCCTCCTGGGCTTTTCCAATCAAGCCGATTGCTTCGTCCGCCAGCTTTTCCAACTCTTCATTTTTCTCATAGGAAAGGGAATAGGCAGCTGCCTCCAGCCATTTTGCCAAATCCGTATCCTGAAATACAAAACCTTCAAATGTCCCTTCTTCCAAACCTGCTGCCACTTTAAAATTGGCAATGCAGTGGCTTTTCTCCGCATCTTTTACTTCATCATTCAGCGCACTCCACTGGTAGGGGATTATCTCTTTTGTCACCAGAGAGATATATTTGCCCCAGAAACTGTCATTTACCCCGATTTTGTTCAAACAAATTGTCTGTAGTTTTTTCTTCTCCATTTGTAAAATCTCCCATATCATTTATTTTTGTAATGAAAAATACCGTATATTCCGGCTGATTCACTCTACTCACATTGTAAAATCCTATTATGTGTAAGTCAATAGAATTTGCTCTCTGCTGCTGATTTTTTCACCCTATCCTGTTATAATATTCTTAACAAAAAACAGAAAGGATGATTCCCATGAATAAAAACAAATTTGCCCCCACCCCTCCTATGGGATGGAACAGTTTCGACTACTATGACACCACGGTAAATGAGGCTCAGGTTTGCGCCAATGCAGATTACATGGCCGCCCACTTAAAGGATTACGGCTGGGAATATATCGTCGTGGATATCCAGTGGTACGCCAAAGGCGCCGGAAGCCGACGGGAGGAATACCAGTATATTCCTTTTTCAGAACTTCACATGGACCAATACTCCAGGCTTCTTCCCGATGAAAACCGGTTCCCCTCCTCCAAAGACGGCGCAGGTTTTAAACCTCTTGCCGATTATATCCACAGCCTTGGGCTGAAATTCGGCATCCACATGATGCGGGGCGTCCCAAGGGCTGCAGCCCACAGCCACTGCAGGGTAATGGGCACTGACTTAACCGCAGACGAAATCGCAGACCCCTATTCCATCAGCCGCTGGAACCCGGATATGTACGGCGTAAAAAACACTCCCCAGGGGCAGCTTTACTATGATTCTCTGCTGGAACTTTACGCCTCCTGGGGAGTGGATTTTATCAAATGTGACGATATCTGCAACACGAATATGTACCCCCATAATCCTTATTCCGCCAGGCACGAAATAGAAATGCTCCACAAAGCCATAGAGAAAACAGGACGGTCCATTGTACTCTCCCTCTCCCCCGGCCCGGCTCTTATCCAGGAGGCGTGGCACTATGAAACTTACGCCAATATGTGGCGGATTACCGATGATTTCTGGGATAACTGGGATTTATTAAAAGACATGTTCCATCGCTGCGAACTGTGGCAGGACCATGTAAAGCCCGGCTGCTACCCGGACTGCGACATGCTGCCTTTGGGACATATCGGCCATGGATTTAAAGACGACCGTGAAACGAATTTTACCAGAGAAGAACAGCGCTCTATGATGACACTGTGGTGCCTTTTCGGCTCTCCTTTAATGCTGGGGGCTGAAATGACCCTGCTGGACGACTGGACCCTTTCCCTTCTCACCAACCGAAAAGTTTTAGACATGCTGACCCCCTGGTGCCGCCCCCATCTTTTAAAATCGGAGGAAGATTGTGTTATCTGGACTGCCTGGAATGAAAAGACAAATTCCAGGTACCTTGCCCTTTTTAATTTAAAAGACCAGGAGGATATGATTTCCTGTGACCTTAATACAGCAGGGGAAGAATTTGAAAATAGTTCTCTGACAGAGCTTTGGACAGGGGAGCAGGCCGCATTCCAGAACGGAAAATTGGCCTGCTCCCTAAAAGCCCACGGCTGTAAAGTGTTTGGTTGTTTCACGCTTCCCTAAAATCAGTACCGGGGTACAGATTCCTAAGGGGAGCAGAGTAAAATATCATGTAGGTTCCTTTTACACCGACATCTTAATCATAGGAAAATACCGGCCTGTCATTCTCGTCCCACCGCACTTTCATTAAATGGGCATGGCGGTTTGGATTGTAAAGGGGATTCCCCTCTATTTTAGCCTCTAACCTGGCATGGTACACCATAATGTCATTGCCGTCCTCATCCACGGTAAAGGAATTGTGCCCCGGCCCATAGACTCCTTTCGACTCATCTGTCCTTAACACGGGATAGCGGTCTTTTTTCCAGGAAAGAGGGTCTAATAAATCTGCACCGCTCTTTGCCGAGAGCATACCGATACAGTAATCCGCACCTGTCTCGCTGGCGGAAAAAGTAAGGTATATATTGTCTCCCCGGCGGATAATCCCCGGCCCTTCATTCACCCAAAATCCCACTCTCTCCCAGTCGTAATCCGGGGTAGTCAAAAGCACCTGAACTGTCTTTAATGTGTAGGGATTTTCCAACTCCGCTATGTAAAGATTGGAAATCTGCTTGCCCACTCCCACTTTTTCCGCCCATACATAATAAAGCCTTCCTTTATCCTCAAACACAGTGCCGTCCAGGGAAAATGCCTCGAAGGAAAACTCATCCTCTAAAGCCCGCTGCATCTTACCTTTCTCCACCCAGGCATCTTCGATTGGGTCTTGTCCCTGACATTCCAACACATAGGGGCGGATTTCCCACACATCATCCTTTTCCCCCCCTGCATAGTAGATATACCATTTGCCCATGACATAGTGGAGTTCCGGCGCCCAGATGTGCTCACTCATAGGCCCGCTCTCATGTTTGTTCCAAATCGTCACTTCCTCCGCATCCGGCAGTTCAGAAAGGCTCTTGGCCCGGCGCAGTACGATTTTATCATATTCCGGGACAGATGCGGTGAAATAATACCACCCGTCTGTGTGGCGGTAAACATAGGGATCTGCACGCTGCAAAATCCAAGGTTCGTTGTACTTTAATGTTTTGTCCATGTCTCATTCCTACTTTACTGATTTTTATTTTAAAATATTTTAATTCTGTCTAAATTATAAATGGAAATGAATATTTTGGCAACCTCTTTATAAAAAAATTAGATTCGTTAGATTTCTTTCGCCTGTTTCGCATGATCTATCAAAATTTCCTGGATTCCCGGAAGCTCCCCAAGGCCTTTTAAGACACACCGCACCTCATAGCCTTCCTGGACAAATCTTGTATGCCAGGAATCCTCCGACTTCCCTGACAAATCATTTTTTGCGTGGTCCCCCGCCACTATCATAAAGGGCGCAAGACATACACGGGTGTATTCTCCCTGCTTTAACAGGCGGAATATAGAGTTGAGGCTGGGGTAAGCTTCCACTGTGCCCAGGAACATATTTTTGTATCCCATGTCTTTCATCTCATAGTCTAAAGCCGCATAAATGGCGTTGGCATAATGGGTTGTTCCGTGTCCCATTAAAACCAGCGCCTCCTTCTCCCTTAAGTCTCTATATTCCTCTGCCACAGCCTGTATCACCCCCCGGTTATCCTCCCCGGTGGAAAGCAGCGCATCCCCAATCTTAAGGGAAGAAAACCAAGCCCTGCAGGCTTTGGCATCCTCTATCATTTTATCGTTCTCCACCCCGTTTATCACATGGGTGGGCTGGATAACCACATCTTCTACGCCATCCCCCCGCATCCTTTCCAGAGCCCTGCGCACCGTCATTACAGAAAGCCCCTCCTGCTCTTTCAGTTTTCGGATTATCATACCGCTGGTAAATGCCCGGTAAACGCTGTAATCAGGAAAGGTTTCCTCTATACGCCTCTCTATGGCTTCAATGGTCAATCTCCTTGTATCCTGGTGCGTAGTTCCAAAACTTACCACCAAAATTCCTTTTTTCATGGATATTCCCCCATAAGTTTATCAAATATTATACTGCTCCTGTAAAGAGTCAACAATATGGATTATAACATGATGAAATTCATTTTACAAGCAAGCCATATTTTGTCCAAAACCTGTGTATTCTTGACATAAAATGAAAAATTTACTATTATAAGTATATAGCAATATGAAAACAGAAACCATGGACAGTACCTGCTCCTTCAGGTTTCTTGCCTGTGGGAATAAAAGATTCAGACTGGTGGCTTAATATATGTTTACCTTTATCATTACATTGGAGTTTTTTAGTATTGGGCTGATTTTAACCGCCCTGCTTCTTCTGCTCAATGGAGACGGAGCCCACGAACAAAAATTGTTAATTTTCTGTATGTGCAGTTCACTGATACAGAATGTAGGATATCTATTGGAGCTGACTTCTCCCACAGTGGAAGCCGCCTTGATAGCGGTTACAGTGGAAAATGTCGGCTCTGCTTTTGTGGCACTGTGCTATTGCTGGTTTATCTACAACTATTGTTATGCTGTTCCGCCAAAAACACTTTTAAGATTTCTTGGGGTCCTGAATATCTTCTTTTTTCCCACGATAATTTTTAACTGGAACGGACTATTTTATCAGGACATCCAGTGGATGGCTGCGGCGGAAGGTTTTCACTATATCCGTATCACTTATGGCCCGCTGTACACGGTTTTTATGATCAGCCGCGTGGTCATTCCCTTTGCCCTTTGCATATACACCCTGAGCCGCGCCATATACCTGCGCTCGGACCAGGAGGTCAACCGTCAGTACTGGACGATTCTTGTCATCTCCACTTTGCCTGTATTCATTCTGGCAGCATATGTATTTAAATTAACAAATATTTATGATCTCACCCCTATGACCCTGGGCATCTGCATGTCCATAGTGGTGATTTTAGTGTGGAGCCGGCGAAACTATGATTTCCGCCATCTGGCCGCAGAAAAAGTCCTGGAAAGTTTAGGGGACGGGGTCATCGCACTGGACGACCATGACCGGCTGGTAAGTTACAACAAGGCGGCTGCTAAAATTTTTACCCATCTGCCCTCCCATAAACTGGGAGAAAATATTCGGGTACTGGAGGATTTCCGGGAGGAAATGCTTGAAAAAGATGCGCCTCAGCGCTTTTCCCTCAACGACCGCCAATATGAAAGCCACAGTAAGCTGATAACAGATGAATACGACCGGAAGCAGGGCTGTGTAATTTTGATTTTAGACACCACGGATACCATAGCCTACATAAACGAAATTAAACGTGTGCGGCACCAGGCGGAAAAAGCCAGCATTGCCAAAAGTGAGTTTCTGGCAAATATGTCCCACGAAATCCGCACCCCTATGAATGCAATCATCGGGTTGAATGACATAATTATGGAAAAATCCAGTGATTCCCAGATTTATGACCACGCCAAAGATGTGCAGTCGGCGGCCAAAAACCTATTGACCATTATCAATGACATTTTGGATTTATCCAAGGTAGAGGCAGGAAAAATGGAACTTGTGCCCACAAATTACCATTTAAAAACACTGGTAAACGAGGTGGCGGGCATGATGGATATGGCGGCCTCCCAGCGGGGACTGATTTTGAAATGTGAATGCGATGACACCCTTCCATGCTGCTACTGGGGTGATGAGGGACGAATCAAACAGATACTGATAAATATTTTAAACAATGCCATCAAATTTACCAAAAAAGGATATGTCCATGCCAGCGTTACCGGAGCCCCCGGTAAAAATCAGGATGAGGAGTTCATCACCTTCCGTGTGCAGGACAGCGGATGCGGAATACAGGAAAAAGACCTTGAAAAAATTTTCGAGGACTTTAAACAGGTGGATTCCAAGCGCAACCGAAGTGTTGAGGGCACCGGCCTGGGCCTGGCTATCGTCCGGCATTTAGTGGAACTAATGGACGGAAATATCTCCGTGGAAAGCGTCTACGGCAAGGGAACTGTGTTTAAAATCACGATTCCCCAAAAGATTGCAGACAGGCGTCCCATTTCCCAGATGCCCTGCCTCCCTGCAAAAACCCAGGATTTTATTGAAACTTTTACCGCCCCTGACGTAAAAGTGCTTGTTGTGGATGACAATGTCATTAACCGGAAAGTTGCCCGGGGCTTTTTGCAGGGCTACTGTTTTGATTTAACGGAAGCCGAAAGCGGGCCTCAGGCTATTGAACTGGTACGTCAGACCCAGTATGACATTATATTTATGGATCACATGATGCCCATGATGGACGGCATTGAGGCGGTGGAAATTATCCGCAGGGATTGTGGAGAAAACGGGACGTCCCCCACGATTGTGGCATTGACCGCCAACGCTATGGAAGGGATGCGGGAGCGCTTTTTAGACTGCGGTTTTCAAGATTTTATCCCAAAACCCCTGGAAAGAAAGGCATTAAATCATCTTCTGCTGCGCTGGATACCAAAGGAACGCCGGCAGCCTGGAGATACCGCCAGTAATTCTCCCCCCTTAAATCCCCACAGCTTCCGGATTGAGGGAGTGGACTTAAAGGCGGCCATGGAGTATTTTTCCGGTGACGAAACAGGATTTATTGAATTACTGGAACTCTACTATACAGACGGCAAACGCAAAATAGGCCTCCTGCACGGATTTTCACAGTCAGACTTAACACGCTATCAGGTAGAGGTACACGGGCTGAAAAGCGTCTCAGCCAATATCGGTGCCCTGCATGTTTCCGCCCTGGCCCGTGCCCAGGAAAATGCTGCCGCACAGGGGGACACAAAATTTATTGCAGAAGAGCTGCCCAATCTCTTAGCAGAATATGAAAAACTTTTAAACAATATCGGACAGTTTTTAACTCAACACCAAAAGAACACCATAAAAGAGGAAAAGCTTCCCTGCCCCTCCCCCCGAAAATTGCAGGAACAGGCAGATAAAGCTTTAAGCCTGCTGGAAGATTTTCAATCAAAAGAATGTGCAGAGATAGTGGAGAACATGCTGCTTTACGCCCTGCCAGATGACACAGAGGACATTCTCAGGCAGATACAAACGCAGCTTAAGCTATATGAGGATGACGAAGCCGAAGAGCTGCTGCGCCAGCTTTCAGGCAGACTTGGAAAGGAGAAATCGTGACAATGACGCAAACAAGTGGCAATAATTCCAAAAAACGGATTCTAGCAGTGGATGATGCGGCAATCACTCTGTCCAGGATAGCGGATACCCTTCAGAATGATTATGAGGTAATTACGGCAAATTCAGGGCCCAGGGCCTTAAAATACCTGGAAAAACAGAAACCTGACCTTATCTTGTTAGACATTAAAATGTCCCCTATGGACGGACTTAAGACCTTAAAAGAGATACGCTCTATCAAAGACCGGGCCGACATTCCGGTGATTATGCTTACCGGCATGGAGGACAAAAAGTCTGTCCTTGACTCCGCCAAACTGGGAATTTGCGATTATGTGCTGAAACCTTTCGTGGAGGATGATTTGCTGTTCCGCATCCGCCGGGTCTTTGAATCGGGGGGAAATGCTTTGGGACAGGGATTTGTTAGATAAATTTATTAATGCGGAGCAGGTAACTGCTCCGCATTTACAAACCTATTCACTTTCTTTCTCTTTTGTCATTTCAAGGAAATTATCAAGCATGGCATCCTGCAGCTGATTACAAATCCTTTTGACAGTCTCCTGGGCATCCGCCCTTCCAAATGACAGCCCGGTTCCGCCTAAAATTTTTCCTGCTCCCCACATACGGCGTATCTGTTCTTCTGTGGAGGGCTTTTGCCTTGACATTGTGATATGGTGTAATATCCTGCCATTATCATCATAAAAAGTAACCTGGGTATACATCATACCTAATGATCTTGTATCATTTTCAATAGAAGGATACATTTTCTCTGTGCGCTTAATCAAAGAAATCATCCCCTGCTCATATTCCGGATCTTCCTGCATCTTACGGATCACAGAAATATCTAGGTTAATGCTGCAATGTCCCACTCCGCCAAAATTCTCTCCGATTTGATTCATACTACCGTTATAGCCAAGACATATTTTATCGGGATTTTTTCTGGATGTTTCTTCATCTTCTAACCGAAAAGATATATTGGGAAACTGCTCACAAAACTTCTTATAATAACTTAATGGGTCAGACGGCACAGATTCTTCTTTCTTTTCTGTTTTTGCGGAAAAAACAGCCTGGTTTTTATCTGCCTTTTTCCCGTAAAAATTGTAATCTATATTTCTGTTTAAGACTCCTACTTCCATATTTCATTCCCTCCTGAATTACAAGATTTTTTATCTTATTTCGTTTTTTTTACTGAATGGTCTGAATAGGAATTAAAGAAATATTCTGTATAGACCCTGTCTGGAGTGCTGAAACCTTTACAATCATTGCTGTTGCACAAAAAATAATGCAAGTCATAATGCATAACATGATTGACATTGTTCTCTTGATTCTTAATTTCATACTGGTTCATCTTTTCTTCAAATTTTACTATTTACCTATACATACTACAAATAGCACTGAAAATGGATATCCAGGCAAAATTAACAAGATAAATGGTAAAATTACACAATCCTCCCCCTGTTTTCCATCACTCATCCCTGATAATCTCCATCTTTGTACTCATAAAACTTATCCACTGGGCAAGCATACAGCACCCCAGCACAAACAATGTGGAAATCAGGCTTGTAATCAAAACTATCGGGACAGACAAAGGATAATGTTTGTTTAACATCAGGAAAAACACCGCCTCTCCCAACACCATAGTTACAAACACCACCGAAAAAGATGCAAGCCACGCAATCATCAGGTATTCCAAATATACCACCCAAAAGGCCTTTTTCCGGGACGCCCCGTAGACCTGATACAAATAAAGCTCCTTTTTCCTTTCCAGCAGATCACTTCTGACCATAGAATAGAAAAATACCCCTGTCACCAAAATCAGCATTGCGCCTGCCGCCACAACAACGCTTAGATAGTCCGACATCAGCTCAATCAGGGCGTCTGCCAGCTGGGAAGCTGTACCCACGGTGCACTCCTCATCTTCTAATAATGAAATCAGATTTTTCTCTTCCCTCCGGCTCAAATCCAGCAAAAACACGGTATTCCAGGTATCGTCCAGCTCCAGGTTAAAATCCTGCCTGTTTATTTTTATATTGTAAGGCATCAAAGACAACCACTGTCTCTCCTGAATATTTTCCCAGTAGGTTAAATCCCTGCCAAAAATACCGCTGTCTGTTCCAAGTTTTAGGCTGCATACAGAAGCAAACCTGTTTTCGGCGGCAAAACAGCCTTCTGGAATCTGAAAATGTCTGTTGCCGTCTGTCTGTCTCTCCAGAATAAAGGCCCAAAAATAGTCATCTGCCGAAATACCCTTCAGTTCTAAATAATTCATGCATTTAAAATATCCCATGGTGTATAAGCAGCCATTGTTCTCCAAAATACTCTGTATAGTTCTGCCTTCATCCAAACCACGGACTTCAACCAATGTAGAATACCCCAGGTTATCGCGGTAAGAATCCCGCAGGATTCCACTGAAATTAAACATAACATTCATTACAAAACAGATAATCACCGCCCCCACCGATATGGTGGCTGCCAGCACCGCGTCCCGCCTGCTCCTGGTACATAAAAAACGGTAACTGATATGGGAAATTTTGTCCAGATTTTTCCCGCCCCCATTTCTATGCTTCATTTTCCTATGAAACATAAGATAAAACACCCCGGAGAGAAGGGAAAGTACAACAAAACATACAAGCAGTATGATATGAATAAAACTTCTGTTTTCAAAAAACAAAGCCACCGCCAAAAGGTATAACAGGACAATTTCCAATGTGACAAAAGACCGGTAGGTTTCTTTTTCCTTTTCTGCTTTCCTGCCGTACAACATGACAGCAATAGGCTTCTCATAAATATAAAGACCGGAAATAAAACTTCCAAAAAAAGATATGACAGCCAAAAGCAGGATCACCACCAGAAGTACTTTTAGCATTTCCAGAGAAAACAGATTCAAAGCAACCTGGGTACTGCACAGCTTTTTTGACAGATGACGGAAGAGAAAAAAACCTCCCGCATCCCCAATTATCCCACCTAAAACGCCAAAAGAAATTCCTTCCGCCAGTGCTCTGAAAAAAACATCTTTTTTCTGCATTCCAAAAATCCGAAGCATGGCATGGCTTTTCTCCATAGAGATATTCTGGAAAAACAGTATGCTGGTACATCCCCAAATCACAATCAAAATACTGCACAGGGAAAACACTGTCAAAACCTTTTCCATGGTATCCAAAATGGCAAACCTTCCCTCTTCCACAAAATTTTCCGGCCTTTGATACTCCTCTGCAATCTTTTGCATCTGTACCTGAAAATAATCCTCATTGCTGTTTTGAATCAGAAAAGTACAGGAAAGGATTGCCCCTGCAAATGCAAAAATAAAAACAAGCACAAGAAATCTCATTTTCTGATTCCTGTAAAATTTTAAGAAAAAAGCCAGTTTTCCCATACAGCTACCTCCGCTTATTTGATAATAGTAAGTAACTGTATTGTAGAAAACCGGCTGTATATATTCCAGGGATTTAGGGTTGCGTTTTGTCAATTTGGGCGGGACTCTGTCAATTTCCACGGGCGGAGGCGATTTTTCTATTATAGCATTTACTACAGCATATACAACAGTGCATTGCAGATAAAAGAAGAATCCCTCGACTGTACGACATTACAGTCGGGGGATTTATTCTTTGCCTGCATGGATTTCTCCACATTTCTTTGCCTAATGGAATTATAGCATATGTAAATTTATTCACTTTCTTTCTCTTTTGTCATTTCAAGGAAATTATCCAGCATGGCATCCTGCAGCTGATTACAAATCCTTTTTACTGTCTCCTGGGCATCCGTCCCTCCAAAAGACAGCCCGGTTCCGCCTAAAATTTTTCCCGCTCCCCACATACGGCGTATCTGTTCTTCTGTGGAGGGCTTTTGCCTTGACATTGTGATATGGTGTAATATCCTGCCATTATCATCATAAAAAGTAACCTGGGTATACATCATACCTAATGATCTTGTATCATTTTCAATAGAAGGATACATTTTCTCTGTGCGCTTAATCAAAGAAATCATCCCCTGCTCATATTCCGGATCTTCCTGCATCTTACGGATCACAGAAATATCTAGGTTAATGCTGCAATGTCCCACTCCGCCAAAATTCTCTCCGATTTGATTCATACTACCGTTATAGCCAAGACATATTTTATCGGGATTTTTTCTGGATGTTTCTTCATCTTCTAACCGAAAAGATATATTGGGAAACTGCTCACAAAACTTCTTATAATAACTTAATGGGTCAGACGGCACAGATTCATCTTTTTTATCTGTTTTTGCGGAAAAAACAGACTGGTTTTTATCTGCCTTTTTCCCGTATATACTGTAATTTATATTTCTGTTTAAGGCTCCCACTTCCATATTTCATTCCCTCCTGAATAGCAAATTTTTTTATCTTATTTCGTTTTTTTAACTGAATGGTCTGAAAAGGAATTAAAGAAATATTCTGTATAGACCCTGTCTGGAGTGCTGAACCCTTTACAATCATTGCTGTTGCATAAAAAATAATGCAAGTCATAATGCACAACATGATTGACATTGTTCTCTTGATTCTTAATTTCATACTGGTTCATCTTTTCTTCAAATTTTACTATTTACCTATACATACTACAAATAGCACTGAAAATGGATATCCAGGCAAAATTAACAAGATAAATGGTAAAAATAGATATATAACCAGATTCAGAATTTCCTGCTTTCCCCTTTTCCTCCAAATTTTACTGCACAATCCGGCCATTCTCCATCTTAATAATTCTATCGCACTGGTTTGCAATCCCCATATCGTGGGTGACCAACAGCACTGTCAACCCCTGGTCATGGGCGCATTTTACCAAAAATTTTATCACGCTGTTTCCGGTCTGGGAATCCAGCGCCCCGGTAGGCTCATCCGCATAGAGAATATTAGGTTTATTAATCAATGCCCGGACAATAGCCGTCCTCTGCTGTTCTCCGCCGGACATCTGTTTAGGGTAAAGCCTGCGCTGTTTCTCAAGCCCTACGCTTTTCATCATTTTTTTCACCCTGCCGCTCTCGGCTTTTTTATCGGAAAAAACCAGGGGCATCCGGATATTTTCCTCACAGGTCAGTTCGGGAATCAGGTGATAATTCTGAAACAGAATCCCGATATTTTCATTGCGGAACTTTTCCTGCTCCTTCCTGTCCATGTCGTAGTAATCCTTTTTGTCCAGATATACTTTTCCCCCGGAGGGCTCATCAATCCCGCTTAAGATAGAGAGCAGGGTGCTCTTCCCGCACCCGCTTTTCCCTACAATGGCTGTTATAGTATTTTTATCCAATTCAAAAGAAATATCCCTTAAAATGTGTTCCGTTTTATCCCCAACCTCAATACTCTTACTGATATGTTCTGCTTTAATCATATGAAACTCCTTTCTGTCACCTGTTATTCGTCACGAATAATTTCCATTTTTTCACCTATAAAGTTTATCCATTGGGCAATATAACAGCAGGCCAGCACGAAAAAAGTCACCATGATACTGGTTATCAAAATCACCGGAATTGACATAGGGTAATGTTTATTTAAAAGAAAGGAAAAAATGCCCTCACCTGCTATCATAGCCACCAAAACCACACTAAAAGACGCAATCCAAGCAATCATGAGATATTCCAAAAATACAACCCAAAAAGCTTTTCTTCTGGAAGCCCCATATATCTGATATAAATACATCTCTCTCTTTCTTGCCAAAAGGTCGCTGCGCACCATTGAATAAAAAAAAGTTCCCGTTACCAGAATGAGCATAATCCCTACAGCTGAAATGACACTTAAATAATCCGACAATAATTCCACTATCATATCTACAAACGATGATGCTGTTTCTATGGAACAAACTTCCCCCTCTAACAGTAATTCTATATCTTTTTCTTCTTCTCTGCTGATATCCAAAAGAAATACTGTTTCCCAAGTATCATCTAATGGCAGTTCCCAATCACTTCTATTGACTTTAAAATTGTAAGTTACCGGAGTAAATACCTGCTTCTCACTTACAAATTCAGAGCAAATTAACTCTCTTCCTAAAACATTTGTTTTTTCTCCTCTCTCTAAACCACACAAATATGCAAAATAATTTTCTGCAATAAAAGTTCCTTCCGGAATCCTAAAACGATTATTGCCATCCGTCTGTTTCCCTATCAGCATTGCGTCAAAGGCATCTGATTCTCCACTGGCAGTAGATACACCTATATCAGCATACTTCATATTTTTACAATAAACAGTTGTATAGAAATATCTGTTTTTATCTAACAGTTCCCCTATCCACTCTCCGCTCTGGATACCCGAAACCTCTACTGCAGTTGAAAAACCCACATTATCACTGTAAGAAGCCCGCAGTACCCCTCCAAAATCCAATATAAAATTAAGTGCAATACATATGATAATTGCCCCTACCGACACCGTAGCTGCCAGAAGTGCATCTCTTTTGTTTCTAGTACACAAAAAACGCCAGCTTATGCCTGAAACTTTATCTAAAACCTTATTTCTTTCATTGCGTTTTTTTCTCCTTCCAGAAAACACGAGATAGAATACTGCAAACAGCATACCAAGTATCACTCCGCAGATAACAAGCATAATATTCATATATTTCCAGTTTTTTAAAAACAGCACAGTCATAGCAGCATATAACAGCACGAATTCAAGTATTCCATAATAGAAACACGTCTTTTTTTCTCTATTTGTATCCCTCCCGTAAAACATTGTCACAACGGGAGTTTCATAGATAAAAAGCCCTGAGACAAAACTCCCAAAAAATGCAATCAATGTAAGAATTCCCATAACTATAAGCAATATCCCTGCTGTTTCCATAGAAAATATAGAAATATATTCTTCTATATTACACAATTTTCTGGACAAATGGACAAACAATCCATACCCGCCTACACAACCCAAAAAACTTCCTGACAGCCCGAAGGAAATCCCTTCTACACATGCCCGGATAAAAACATCTTTCTTTTGCATTCCGAAAATCCTAAGCATGGCAAAGCTTTTCTGCATGGAAATATTCTGAAAGAAAAGAATACTGGTGCATCCCCAGACAACAATAAGAACACTGCCCAAAGAAAAAATCGTCATTACTTTTTCCATAATTATAAAAACTCCATCAAAGCCTTCATCGATTACGTTCTTATCATTCAATACCTTCATCTGCACATTTGCATAATCATCATTGTTACTTTGCACCAAAAGGGAACAGGAAAGGATTGCCCCTGCAAATGTAAAAATGAAAATCAGAATTAGAAACCGAATCTTCTGAGTTCTGTAAAACTTTAGAAAAAATGCCAATTTACTCACACTGTCTACCTCCATGTCTCAAAAACATATAACGGAAACTCTTTAAAATCCAGCGGTTACCGTTTGCATTTTGTCAATTTTAACGGACGGATACGGAATTTATTTTATACCAGACAAATTCCGATATATCTGGCAGGATTTTTCCAAATCCTCCCCCCTTCCTTCCGCTACCACCCTTCCCTCTTCTAAAACCAAAATCTCGTCGGACGGTTCAATTTCTGACAACCGATGGGTAACAAAAATAACGATTTTATGTATACTTCTCAATATTTTCATTATTTGCTGTTCATTCTCGCCATCCAAATCTGATGTCACCTCATCTAATAAATAGATATCTGCATTTAAAACCAACCCTCGCGCAATAGCCAAACACTGAATCTGCCCTCCGGAAAAATGCGTTCCATCCTCTCCCAATTCCGTATCATACTGCTTTGGCAAACTCATAATATGCTCATGCATGCCAACCATCTGACATACCCTGGATACCTCGTCAAAACTTATCTGCCCATCTATCAACCTGAAGTTTTCTATGATACTCATATTAAAAAAAAAGGGCTTCTGCCTGATATACACTATTTTACTGTACAAATTCTCCGCTTCCAACTCCCTGATATCAATATCATTAATCAAAATGCTCCCCTCATCCGGTGCATAATAGTTCATCAGCATATCTAACAGGGTGCTTTTCCCGCTTCCGTTATGTCCCACAATCACCTGAAATGAAGGCACTGTATACCGAAAATTAACATTCTTTAACACATCCTTTTCCATACCTTTATACTTAAATTTTAAGTTTTTTACCTCCAGGGATTGAACAGGTACATCCATTTCATTCTTAAAAAACTGTGGTTTATGCAAATCTTCCTGCAAAAAACACATGATTTTATCCACAGATACAATAATCACTGCAAACTGCGCCTGAAACGTAATTAATTCCTGAACTAAAACAGAAAATCTCGAAGCATACGAATTAAAAGAATAGTACATTCCCACTGTCAGTTTTCCTATAATAATCTGCCAACAAGAAATCAGCAATATAATAACCTGAAAAAATACAGCTAGCAGTGAATACCCGCTTTCCCAAATTGCAGATAATTTCCCCCTGGATATCTGCCCTGTCACAAAATCATCATGATTATTTTCAAATACTTTCCTGACGTTTTTTATCATGCCAAGGCTTCTTACTTCCCGGGTTCCCTGCATCACGCCAAATAAAAAACTAAAATGTTTATCTCTATCCTCAATCAAACTATTCTCTGCTTTTTTAGCCGCTTTACTGTATCTGCCGGATATTATCATTAAGAATGGAATACTGATAAAATGAAATACTGCCAGGGGAATAGATATTTTTAAAAGTATCCCTGCCAAAAAAACAGTGATACAACAATTTAATATTATACTGTTTAGAACTGTCAGCAAAAAAGATACTATTTTATCCACATCTTCAAACCGGGAAAATAATTCGCCATTTTTATACTCATCTATTTTTTCACCGGGAAAGTTTAAAATCTGAAACACTATATGGTTTTTCATGCGTTTCGATGTATCGATGGTGATACTCATATCAAGCCATGACCTCATGTAATTTAAAAATGTCATTGACAAAAACAATAAAACCACCATCAAAATAATATGTACTACTCTCGTAAAATTCTTGTCAATAGCTGCATCTAACACATTTCCAAACTGCAAAGGTATCACCAACTCCACCATGGAACATACGCATTGCAAAGCTATATAAATTGCAATGCAGCTTTTTTTTTAACAAATAACTTGTATATAAGCTTTAATTTTTTTACATCTTCTATTTTCATCTTTACGCTCCGCAATCTGCTTTCTGCAAGGTGATTTCACCTGTATCAAAATCAAGAAACAACTCCTCCCCTTGCTTTACGGTTATATTATATTTTGCCTTTATCTCATCCCAAAACGCTTCCAATGCCTGTGCACAGGATAAATTGTCATTTAGCAAACGCTCATAAAACAAATTGCCCTCTTCCACTAATTCATTTTTACTTGCCAGTACAACACATAAATCCTGAATGGCGTATTTTCTCTGATAAAGGTTTTGTATTTCCTGCGTCTTTTCTTTAGAAATTTTTACATCCTCCATTCCATATCTCTCCTTTCATTATCCCCACATCCACATCACTTTTTGACATGGATCATCATAATTAACCTCCGCTATCCGCATAAAATTCACACTCGGAAAATTCTTTTCTAATTCTTCTTGTAAATGCATTGTCCTCTTTCTTTCTCTGTGAGATTTCAAACATTGAAGTTCCGAAGGAACATTATATTCTAACGTCCTCTCCTTGTTTAAATATACACATCTCTCACACTGATAAGCATCACACACTTTACAAACTGGCGACCGCTCTAATCTTGTCATTACAAACTCCGGTTCCTGTACTCTTTTCCGATGATAGTAAAATGCCGGACAGGTATAATATTTGCCGTCTGGCGCCAGTGTAATATTTTTCTCTCCGGCAAAGCAATTTTCCATTCCTTCTACGTATAATCTGTCTGTCAACACACTGATTTCGCAAAAATGACCATCTTTAATCTGATTTAAAAAAATAGTCTCCACCCTTTGCAACTGTTCCTCAGCAATGTTATTGTTTACTTAATGTATTACAAATAGCACTGAAAATGGATATCCAGGCAAAATTAACAAGATAAATGGTAAAATAAAAGCTTTTTTCCCAGACAAAAATTAATTAATTTGGTGCTTATTCAAGCATATACAACAGTGCATTGCAAATACAGGCCGCTATATTGCTTCCCCCTTTTCGTCCCCTTGCCACGATATAGGGAACCTCCGTCTCCATAATCAGTTCCTTTGCCTGCACCACATTCACAAATCCTACGGGTACTCCTATCACCAACTCCGGCTTTAACCTTCCTTCTCTTATCAGCTCATACAGCCGCACCAATGCGGTGGGGGCATTTCCGATTGCGAAAATTAAAGGCTGTTTTAACTCTGCCGCCTTATCCATGGAAGCCACGGCCCTGGTAACGCCAAGGGCCTTTGCCCTTTCCTCCACATCCCAATCCGCCATAAAACAAAACACTTCCCCCCCAAAGCGGGATAAAACTTTTTTGTTGATGCCCGCCTTTCCCATATTGGTGTCCGTGACGATACATGCCCCCTTTTTTATAGCCTTCTGTGCATGTTCCACCGCATCCTGGGAAAAGGCCAGATTTTTCGCATAGTCAAAATCTGCGCTGGTGTGGATACAGCGTTTCACAATGTCCTCCGTCCCGGGAATCAGAGGGAAATCCCCCAGTTCCTCCGTGATAATTTCAAAACTTCTCTTTTCAATCTCCTGTGGAGCTATTTCATCTAACTGGACTTTCATGAATTCCCATCCTCCCATAAATCTTTTCCACAGAACAGTTCTGCCTTATCATATCCGCCAGTTTATCATACTGTCCTTCTTTATATTCCTTAAAATCAAAATTTTTAAGTTTCGGCAGCTCTATTCCTTTTTCCTCACCCAGGGCATGAATCAGCTCTCTTGCCGTCTCCCCCTCATCAAAAATCCCATGAAGATACGTGCCGTACACATTTCCCCGGCAGGCTCCGTCAATCTTTTCCTCACCGGAGGCCATGTCTTTCACCAAAGCAAAAGGCGTAACACCGGTATGTAATGCGGTATGCCCCATATGGATTTCATACCCTGCCACAGCGGCGCAGGACATCTTTTTTAATGTCCCCCCAATGGAAAGAATCTCTCCCTGAACCTGGCTGCGCACTTTTTCTTTCCCAAAAACCGTATCCATAGAGAGAAGCCCAAGGCCGCAGATTTCCCCGCCCCCCTCCATACATAAGGGGTCTTTTATGGTTTCCCCCAGCATCTGAAATCCGCCGCAGATGCCAAAGATGACCTTTCCCCTGGATGCCATCTGCAAAATTACCTTTTCAAACCCCTGCTCTCGCAGCCATTTCATATCAGATATGGTATTTTTGGTGCCGGGGAGAATCACCAAATCCGCACACTCTAACTCCTCGGGCTTAACGACATACCGGACAGAAACCTCCTCTATGGTCTCTAACACAAGAAAATCTGTATAATTGGAAATCCTGGGAAATCGGACTACCGCAACATCCACTGCCCCGTTTTTCCTATCTGGGTTTAGCCGTGAACTTATGCTGTCCTCCTCCTCCAAATCAAAGGACTCATAGGGGACAACCCCCAAAACGGGAATATTTACTTTTTCCTCTATCATAGAAATTCCAGGCATTAAAATATTCCTGTCCCCCCGAAATTTATTGATAATCAGCCCAAATATCCGCTGTCTTTCCCAGGGCTCTAACAGCATCACAGTCCCGTAGAGCTGGGCGAACACCCCTCCCCTGTCAATATCCCCTGCAAGAAGCACAGGCACATCCAAAAGCTCTGCCAGTCCCATATTCACTATATCATTTTCCTTTAAATTGATTTCCGCCGGGCTTCCCGCCCCCTCAATCACAATAATATCCGCCTGCTCCTGTAGCTTTTCATAGGCTCTTAAAATCTGGGGAATCAGCTTTTTTTTATATGCAAAATACTCCACAGCGGACATATTGCCAAGAATTTCACCGTTTACAATTACCTGGGAGCCCATGGTATCCGTGGGTTTTAAGAGAATGGGATTCATGGAAACGCTGGGCTTTACCCCCGCCGCCAAGGCCTGCATCACCTGGGCACGGCCCATCTCAAGGCCCTCCTCCGTGATAAAAGAATTTAAGGCCATATTCTGGGACTTAAAGGGCGCCACCCGAAAACCATCCTGGGCAAACACACGGCAAAGCCCGGCGGTAAGAAGGCTTTTCCCTGCCCCCGACATGGTTCCCTGTATCATCACTGCCTTTGCCATCTCACTTCTCCCCTGTCTTTTTCTTTGTTTCTGTCTTATGTTTTGCCTCTATCAGGACTTTCAACAGTTTGTCATTCTCCCACCTGGTACGGATAGATACCCGGTAATAGCCATTGGAAAGTCCTGCAAAAGAACTGCAGTCCCGAATGAAAATCCCCTGCTCCAAACAGGTTTCTGCCAGATTTTCATCCCCCTCAAAAAATATGAAATTTGCCGCCGACTCATAAATCACATAACCGGCTTTGGAGAGGGCGATAATCATTCTCCGCTTCTCCTTTTCAATATTGGAAAGGCTCTCCCTGACAAACTCCTCCTCCTTCAGTGCGGCAAGGCCTGCCTCCTGAGCCAGAACAGAGATGTTCCAGGGCTGTGTCACCTTCCGCACTTTTCCAAAAAGGCTCCCGTCCCCTGTCAGGGCATATCCCAGGCGAATTCCCGGCATCCCGTAAAGCTTGGTAAATGCCTTTAGGATAATCAGTTTATCATACTCCTCCACAAATGGCAGCAGGGTATGTTTTCTTGCCCCAGGTAGAAACTCATTAAAACACTCATCCACAATCAGATATGTCCCCGTCTCCTGGCACTTGACTAATATGTCTTTTAGCAAATTTCTTTCAATCACGTTTCCAGCGGGATTATTGGGATTACAGAGAATCACCATATCCATCCCCTCCGTAATAGCCTCTAAAAAATCTTTTCTCAAGGAAAACCCTTCCTCCTTACGGGTTTTGTAAGTCAAAACTTTACACCCCGCCGATAAAAGAGCCCGCTGATACTCCAAAAAGGAAGGCAGGGGAATCAATGCCTTTTTGGGCTTTAACCCCTGGCAAAAAGAAAACATTAATTCCGCCGCCCCGTTTCCCAGGATAATCTTCTGCTTTGCCACACCAAGCTTTTCCCCCAAAGCCTCCCTTAAAACCCTGCACTCCGGGTCCGGATACATGTGTATTTTCCACAAATTTTTCTTTATGGCTTCCGTCACTCCCTTGGGAGGCCCGTAGGGATTTATATTTGTAGAAAAATCTATCACTTTCGGATATGGGTACACATCTCCCCCGTGATTCTGTTTCATATCCCATCCTCCTGTATGTTCCAATAGTATTCTAATATTTTAGCATCTGGAGGGCATAACACAAAATTCCATATACTCCTGTAAACACAGCCCATCCCAGCACGCCGCATCCATATAACAGCCGGTTTGCCCTGACGATATCCTCCGGCTCTATTTTCCCCATATCATCACCAATAGTTAATTTGTGATATAACTTTCCAAAATACCAGGCGTCTCCTCCTAACTGCACATGGAGGGCGCCTGCCACAGCCGCCTCACCGTGGGCGGAATTGGGGCTGGCATGATTTTTCCTGTCCCGGAAAAAAATCCGAAATGCCTCTCTCCCGTCATATCCCAAAATACCTGCAGTGACTGCCAAAAACACACCGCAGATTCTGGCAGGAAGGAAATTTAGCACATCGTCCATCTTCGCCGCCGCCCTGCCGAAATCCTCATAGCGTTCATTTTTATACCCTACCATGGAATCCATGGTATTCACCGCCTTATAAAAGAAACCTCCCGGCCCGCCAAACAGCATCATATAAAACAGCGGCGCAATCACTCCGTCGGAGGCATTCTCCGCCACTGTCTCCACTGCCGCCTTCGCAACCCCTGTCTCGTCCAAAACATCCGTATCCCTTCCCACAATAAGGGACACTGCCCTTCGGGCGCTTTCCACCCCCTGTTCTTTTAGGGCATGATAGACTTTCATACTTTCTGTTTTTAAAGACTTCATGGCAAGAAGCTGATAGCAGAAAAAAGTTTCCACAAAAAATCCTGCAAAAAAGTTCCATTTGTAAAGAAAATATAAAAGTATCCACGGAACAAAGGTAGATACGCCGCAGATCAGCAGGACAAAAATGGCTCCTGCCAGAATCTTTGCCCCTCTTTTCTCCGGAATAATATAAAACAATAATTTTTCCGTTGCAGAAATCAGTTTTCCAATCAGGCAGACGGGATGATAAGCCCAGTGGGGGTCCCCAAACATCAAATCTAAGATACATGCCAGTGTAATGCTGATAATCCGAATCACCTGCGTCCTCCCCTCAAATCCTCTGTGATAGAAAGGGAGAGATACTCCCCGTTTCCAATCTGATACTCATAAAAATCTTTCTTCTCCCCGCCGTAGGCCTCCATGAGATGCATAATCGTCCCCCCGTGAACAATCAGGGCCGATTCCTTTAAATTTTGGCTCCAAACTTTAAACATCACCTTGTCAAAGCCCTGCATCACCCGCTTTCGCACCTCTTCTCTTGGCTCTCCTCCGGGAAAATCCCCCCGGCCTCCGGCCAAAAGCCAGTCCCGGTACTCTTTTTCCCCTTTTAGCTCCTCATAATTCTTATTTTCAAAACTGCCAAAATCCGTCTCCCGAAATTCTTCCACCACAAAAATTTCTTTTCCCGGGTACAAAATCTCAGCCGTACGAATACAGCGTTTCATGGGACTGGAAAAAACCTGCTGCACCTTGGGATATATTTTCTTTCTCAGGCTTTCTGCCCCTGCCGGGCTTAAATCCTCGTCGGTTCTTCCCCCCACATATCTTTTTTCCTCATTTCCCTTTGTCATGCCATGGCGAATTAAATAAATTGTCATCCCTTTATCACCGTTCCAATCCCGCAGAAAACCCGGTGTACCTCCTTTGCCTGAGCGGCAAGAAATGTGCACACTCTGCCATGTTCCTCCCGATACCTGCGGAAAAATGCATCCATTGGGACAAGACCGCAACCCAGCTCATTGGTTATAATAATAATATCCGGGTTTAACTTTATTAATTTTTCTGCAAATTCTTTGGGGTTTTCCCCTTTTCGTATCATTCTCTCCACCAGCAGTTCAAAATGGCAGATTCCCGGCGCCAAACATACCGTCTCCATATCACAGTCCCCCCCAAAAATCCAGTGAGAAATCTGAAATTTTTCAGAGGCATAGAAGGTTTTTCCCTGATTTGCACCGCCGACTACTAAGATCATACCACACCTCCTGCTGCATATACAATCATTACCCCAAAGGCCATGGCAAGCTCGCATTTCTGCAGAAACCACCCCGCTAAATCCCCGGTAATTCCCCCAAATTTTCTCATTGCCATAAAATAGTAATACAAAAACACAATGAACGCAGCGACATACACTGCAAAGGCATAGGGCAAATAAATCCCTGCCATAAGCAAAAACAGCAGCATCCCATAACAAACCATAACCACCTTCACAGCCTTAGCCTCCGCCTTTTGGGAAAATAATGCCGCAAGGCCTGTATCCCTTGCCTTGGGAAATGCCACCACCCCGAAGCCGCTAAAGGCCCTTGACAAGAGAAAAGATAAGGCAATTACCTGCCAGGCCTCCTCCCCTCTCTCCCCCGGGCAGGCGTCCAGATAAGAGTAAACGCCATAATAGAGGAAAAAGTACACCACTGCCTGTATCACTGCAAAGGCCCCTGCCCGGGAGTCTTTTAAAATTTCAAGACGCTCCTTTTGTCCTTTGTAGGAACTTAAGGCATCCGCTGTATCCAAAAGCCCGTCCAGATGGATTCCACCTGTAAGGGCCACAGGAATCATCATTAAAATAACGGCGGAGGGGACGCTGCCCCCAAGGCCTAAAACATCTGCCACATATCTCCAAAGATAAGTCAATGCCCCAATCACTGCCCCCACCAAAGGAAAGAAACAAAAGCAATAACTCATATTTTCACTTGTCCAGTCACTTTTGGGCATTGGTATCTTAGAATACATGGAAAATGCTATTTTAAAACCGTTCCAAAGCTTTTTCATGTTATTTTCCTCCTTATGTACGGATGTTTCACGTAAGGGATTTTCGTTCTGCTGCTATGCTCTTTGCAAATACAGGAATCCCGTATACAACCTCCGCCACTTCCACCGCCTGGCAGGCAATGGCCCTGTTGATCTCCCCAAGATTAGAAAGATACCTCTGCATCTCTCTATCCGCCGGCAGGTCAGAAAACACTTCATTGGAAACCACCACCAGTTCCCTTGCCTGACAGTTCAGATGATAAATCCCCTCCAGAATTTCCCTCACGGCATTTTCCCCTGCTCCTCCGGGGGAATACATCTCGTTGGCCAGAAGATTTGACATACACTCTAAGAGAACCAGACTGTTTTTCGGAATTTTAATCTCCTTTAAATTTTTCTCCTTCTCTATGGTTTTAAAGGCTTTTCCATCCCGGAGTTTCCGGTGGCGCTCCACTCTCTTCCTTCCTTCCCCGTCGGAAACTTCCATGGTCGCAAGATAAATCCTGTTATCATTTCCCAGTGAACATAGTTTTTCTTCGGCATAGGCAGACTTTCCGCTGCCGCTGCCCCCTGTCACAAGATATATCATAGGGACAGCTCCTGATAAGGCTCTATGCTGTTTTCCCGGAACGTGCCCATCCCCCGGTAAACAGATATGGCCAAATCTATCAGCGGAAACAGGCACACGGCCCCTGTGCCTTCCCCCAGGCACATATCGCAGTGCAGGGCCGCCTCCATGGAAAGGCCGTTTAACACCATAATTGTGCCGGGCTCTTTAGAAACATGGGAGCTTATCATATAATCGGCACACCCCGGTGCAAGGGCTTTTGCAAGAAGAGCTGCGGCAGCGGAGATAAAACCGTCTATCACAATGGGAACCTGGTAAATGGCCCCGCCCAAAAACAGCCCTGCCATGCCTCCCAAATCAAATCCTCCCACTTTGGATAACACATCCAGAGGGTCCTCTGCCCTGGGCTTATGTAATCTTATGGCCTCCTGGATTACCTTTACTTTCCGGGCCAGGGCTTCCCCGGTGAGCCCCGCCCCCTTCCCGGTAACTTCCTTCGGGCTTTTCCCCAAAAGAACAGATACGACGGCGCTGCTTGTGGTGGTATTGCCAATGCCCATCTCCCCCACGGCAATGAGCCCATATCCCTTTTCCTTTAATTCCCTCACCATATCCATCCCTGTCAAAACTGCCTGTATGGCCTGCTCTCTTGTCATGGCAGGTTCTTTTGCCATATTTTTTGTGCCGTATCCCACTTTCCGCCGGGGCACATTGGTATCCCTTGCCATACCTATATCCACAGGAAAAATATCCGCCCCTGTCTCCCGGCAAAGAATTGCGGCTGTGGCCTGCTCTTTTAAAAAATTCTCCGCTACAATAGCCGTGACTTCCTGACCTGTCTGAGTCACGCCTTCCTCCACTACTCCGTTGTCCGCACACATGACAACCAAGGCTTTTTTCGGTTTCTCCACCCGAACATCCCCGGTGACGCCCGCCAGAAAAACCACATAATCCTCCAGTTTCCCCAGGCTGTGCAGAGGGTGGGCAATTTCATTCCAACGCCTTTTCGCTTCCTCCCTGGCCTTTTCGTCCACAGGGGGAATATTTTTTATCCTGTCATATAATTCCATGGTTGTCTTATCTCCCATCTGTTTTCCTCTTATATTCTCCACAGGCACTTAAAAATGCCGCCGGCAGTTTCAGGTTTCCATAAAAATACTGGTGGGGAAATCCTGCAAATATGGTGTCGCTGCTGTGGATACAGGGCCAAGTCCTGTGGCTTATGGGTTTTTCCGCCAAAAAACTTCTGCCCGGATTTACCGTGTCATAGTGGTGGAACTCATGGGCGCGAATAGTCCCCACATCCCTGCCAAATGCCTTTCCGCCTTTTAATTCCACATAACCAAACCGCACCAGTTTTCCCTCATCATATCCGCTGCCAGGAAATACACCTGCCATGGGATATTCTTTTCCGGAATCTTTCTCCCGGAGAGATTCCAAAAGATAGAGAAAGCCGCCGCACTCTGCGATTGTTGGAAGACCAGATAATATTTTATCCTTGATTTCATTTCTCAAAGTTATATTTTCACTTAATTTTTTTGCATACAGTTCAGGGTATCCCCCAAATAAAAGCAGGCCGTGTATCTGTTCCGGCAAATGTGCATCGCCAAGGGGAGAAAATGGATATAATTTCACCCCCAAATCACAGAGAAGTTCCAAATTATCCTCATAACAAAAACAAAAAGCCTCATCTTTTGAGTAAGCAATGGAAAGGCCCTCTCCTGCATAAGAGCTGTAAAATTCTCTTCTGCCATCCTCCCCGCCCCCTGGCAGATTGTCCCCTCCCTGTGCCAGGCCCAAAAGCCCCTCTATATCCAGGGTTTCCTCCATCACCTGTGCAATTCTATTTATTCTTGACCTAAAATCATAAATTTCCTCCGGCAGCAAAAGCCCCAAATGCCTGCTCCCGATCACACAATCTCTCATAACCGGAAGATAGCCATATACCCTTACCCCCGTCTCCCGCTCAATGGTCTCTTTTATGCTGCCGTAGAGCATGGGGGACAGTTGGTTTAAAATCACCCCTTTGATATGGGAATTATGCCGAAATTCCAAAAATCCCTTTAAAAAGGCCGCCACAGAAAGGCCCATGCCTCTGGCGTTTACCACGAAAACCACCGGCGCCCCTACGGCTCCCGCCAGTTCATAGGCGCTGCCCCAGGTGGAATTTCCCACTCCGTCATAGTAGCCCATGACCCCTTCTAACAATGCCAAATCCACATCTTTGGCATGTTTGGAAAAAAGATATCTCACCGTTTCCTCTGAGGACAAAAACAAATCCAGATTCCTGCTTTTTGTCCCCAGGACTTCCTTGTGAAACATGGGGTCTATGTAGTCCGGGCCGCATTTAAAGGATACAATATTTAATTTTCGATTTAATAATACCTGCAAAAGCCCGCAGGTCAGCAGTGTTTTCCCGCTTCCGCTGCCCGGTGCCGCAAGCATCAGGGATGGGATATTCATATTTGCCTCCTTTGCCGCCCCTCTATTCCTCCAAAACAAAACTTGCAAACAAATAAACCGGATTTCCCCCCATCATCATATGATACTCCCCTAACATCTTTGACTTAGCCACAGATACGGCAGTAACCTCCGTCTTTCTTCTACATTTTTCTTCCAAATCTTTCATCTGTCCAAAAGCCTCCCCTATGGTCTCTAAGGAAACAGCGCTGACCACAATCCGAACCTTAGGATTTTTATTTAAAACCATCTGTATCATCTCTTTTAGATTTCCTCTGCTCCCCCCGATAAACACATGGCTTGGGGCAGGTAAATCCTCCATAACCTCAGGCGCCCTCCCGGGAACCACAAAAAGGTTCTCTGTCCCAAATCTCTTTTGATTCTTAAGAATCAGTTCCACCGCCTCCGGCTTTTCCTCAATGGCGTAGACTTCCCCCAAAAAAGCCGTTCTGGCAAGCTCCACGGAGACAGACCCCGTACCCGCCCCGATATCATAAACCACCGCTTTCCTTTTTAGCTTCATTTTTGACAAAATGATGCTTCGGATTTCCTCTTTTGTCATGGGAACATTTCCCCGGATAAAAGCCTCGTCCCCGATTCCACAGGTGCAGACCGCCTCCTCCCTAAGTTCTAAAAGGCATACACTTAAAGTGCTTGTATGGATATCCAGAAAGCCTTCTGCCTTCCCCTTTGTAATTTTTTCCTCCGGGTATCCCAGATTTTCCCCCACAGAAACCCATACATCCCCCAGGCCGCAGTCTTTTAATCTCTGGCAAAGCCCCTGCAGATCGTCGCTTCTCCCAAGAATCACAAAAACCCTGCCCCTCTCTCTTAAAATCCCTGTCACGTTATCTTTTTTTCCGTGGAGGCTCACACAGCTTACATCCTCCCAGGAGCAGGGGATTTTAGAACAAAAATAGGAAAGGGAGGAGATTCCGGGCATCACCCGGGCGTCCGGAAAGATGGGGATGAGCTTTTTAGCCCCGCTGAAAAACCCTACATCCCCGGATAGTAAAACGGCGGCTTTCCGGCAATGGCTGTGGGATGTGAAACATTGATTAATCTCATCCCCCAGATAGGCATGGCAGACTTCCCGCTCCCCGTCGTCAAACAAATCTGTCATGCGTTTTGCCCCAATGAGCAGATCTGACTCTTTTATCCATTGAAGGGCTTCTTCGGTAAGCAAATCCCTGTTTCCCATGCCGATTCCAATAAGGGCAATCTCCTGTTTTGCAGAAATACCGAAAAATTCAGCCAGATACTTTTTTCCCTGCTCCAGAGACATCCCTTCCTCCGCCTTTGGTTTTCCGATTACAACTAAAGTGACGCCGCACTCCCTGGCCGCCTCACATTTTTCCTCAAATCCCCCTGCAGCGCCGCTCTCCTTTGTCACCAGATAGGACGCCTTCACCTGCTTTAACATAGCAACATTCATCTCTTTAGAAAATGGTCCCTGCATGGCAATGAGATGGCTGCCCCGAAACCCCAAAGCATCACAGGTATTTACCACCTGGGGCAGAGATAATACCCTGGCATAACAGCGTTCTTTGTAATTTTGGATTGCCGTATATTCTCCCAGCTCTTTGCTGCCGGTGGTAATGAAAATATTTCCTTCCCTGGCATCTAAATACGCCGCCCCTTCCTTTACGGAATCCACATACACTGCATTCTCCGCAGCCCTTGTATCTCTTAAAATCCGGAGATAAGGAATTTTTCTGCTCTCACAGGCCCTTTTTACATTTTCCGTAACCTCACAGGCATAAATATGGGTGGCATCCACAACAATTTTGGGCGATTCCCGTTTTAGTAATTCACAGATTCCCTGAAAATCCAGTTTCCCATGAATAATTTTTAATCCATTTATAACTGTTAAGATTTCCCCCCCGTACTCTGTAGCCACAGAGGCGGTTACTTCCCCAAGGCTGCTGCAGAGATATTCTGTGATTTTCCGCCCTTCTATTGTCCCTGCAAAGACAAGTGCATCCCTCATATCTCTTTCCTCTCCCTGTCATATCCCCTGGGCGTCACCATTTTCCCCTGAATCACAAGGGTTTCCTGATTTCCCACAAATACTGTGGTAAACATATCCGCCTTTGTCTCCCCAAGCTCCTTTAAGGTGAGAATTTCACTGATTTCCCCATCCCTGGCAATATTCTTTACCAGGCCGCACACCGTCTCCTCTTTTTTATATTTCAAAAGAAGATCACATGCCCGTCTCAGGTAATCCTGCCTTTTTTTGCTGGAAGGGTTGTATAGGCAAATCACAAAATCTGACTGGGCGGCAGCAATAAGCCTTTTTTCTATTTTCTCCCAGGGAGTTAAAAGGTCACTTAAACTGATAAAACAGCAGTCGTGTACCATGGGAGCCCCCAAAAGAGCCGCGCCCCCTAAAGCAGCCGTCACCCCCGGCACCACCTCAATGGAAATGTCTTTGTAATTTCTGCCGACTTCATACATCAGCCCAGCCATGCCGTAAATCCCTGCATCCCCGCTGCAGATTAGGGCAACCCTTTTGCCCTTTCGTGCCTCCTCAAAGGCAAGCTCGCAGCGCTCTTCCTCTCTCCTCATCGGCGTGGTCAGAAATTCCTTTCCGGGGAAATGATTCCGCACCAAATCCACATATACCGTGTAACCTACAATTACATCGCACTTTGACAATATTTTTCCCGCCCGCACCGTCATCTCCTCATAGGCGCCGGGCCCAATGCCCACTACATACACCTGTCCCATTTCATTTCCTCCCTTAGGACAATGGCCGCAGCCACTGTCACGCCTTCGCCGGAATATTTTTCCTCTAATAGCTGCGCCTCTTTCCCCTGGTCTAGGGCACATGCCAGGGCGCTTCGCTCGCATACGTTATCTACCCCTGTAACCTGCTTTACAAAGGATGAGCCGTGGAAGCTTCCCTGCAGCGCAGAAAGTTTTTCTGAGGGATACGAGGCCAGCGGCAGTCCAAAGTTTTCTGTAAATGCCAAAAGCCCCGGCTCCTCCTTTTTTAAATCTATGGTTGCCGCCATAAAAAAAGCCTCCCTCATAAGTTTCCCTCTGTGGCAGAATTCCTCCACCCTTTCCTCTATCACCTTTTCCCCTGAGCCCTTTTTACAGCCCAGTCCAAGGGTGAGGGAGACGGGGATAAGGTGCAGGGTATTCTCAAAAGGAAGTTCCCTGTGTCTCACCCCCACATAAATTCCCAAGGTTCTTTTCCTCTGATTCTCTTTTGAAAATTCAGATTCCAAAGACAGGGCCACACCCTTTTCCATTAAATCTTCTTTTTTCTGTAAAAGCTGGATTTTTCCAAGTTTTGTGAAAATCTCATCCCCAAAGACCATGGGAATCTTTTCCCCCGCCAAAATGGCGGCGGAGACTTCCTTTGCCAGTGAGTGTTCTTTTATATAGAAATTATTTTCCACCGCAAAAACATCCACCGCAAACATGCCCCCCACATCTGTAGCCGTGGTAATTACAGCACAGGCTCCCACCATCTCTGCGACTTTTTCACACCAGGCATTTCCTCCTCCGGCATGGCCGCTTAAGAGGGAGATACAAAAATTCCCCCCCTCGTCCATCACTAAAACCGCCGGGTCATTCCATTTATCCTGTAAAAAGGGGGCTATGCTCCTCACCGCAATGCCACAGGCGCCGATAAACAAAATCACATCCCCATATAGAAACGCGTCTTTTGTCCACTGGTGCAGCGTCCCAATCACCTTTTCCCCAATCTCTGTTTCCTGCCCTGTCTTCTGAAACAGCCTTACAGAACCATTCACCTTATTTTTTATGTCCTGCCCAAGTTCCAAGCCTTTTCTGGTAAAACCTATGATATAAAGCATTTCACGTATTTCCTTCCAAAGAGATGCGGCACATGCCAAATTCTACTTTCCCTTCCGAAATTCTGTGGAAAACTCCGGATGATACAGTTTGGAACGCTGATAAGAAGTGTGGGCAATCACATCCCCCACAAGAATTAACGCCGTTTTCCTTATCCCCCGCTCTTTTGCCTTTTCTTCCAGCTCCCCCAGGGAACAGGTAATCTTTATCTCATCCTCCCAGGTGGCCTTATACACAATAGCCGCAGGGGTATTTTCCTTGTATCCTCCCGCCAGAAGCCTTTTTGTCAGCTCCCCCAGCATCCCGGCGCTTAAAAATATAGCCATTGAGGTCTGATGGGCGGCAAAGCTTTCGATGCTCTCCATTTCAGGGACTAAAGTCCTCCCCGCCATACGGGTTATCACCAGGCTCTGGGACACCTCCGGCAGAGTATATTCCAAATTCAAAGAAGCTGCTGCGCCGCAGAAAGAACTCACCCCGGGACAGCTGTCATAGGGAATCTTTTTTTCTTCCAGAATATCCATCTGCTCCCGCACGGCCCCGTAAAGGCTTGGGTCTCCCGTGTGAAGCCGCACAATCTCCATTTCCTGTCCATGTGCCCATTCCATTTTTTCCACTACTTCCTCCAGGGTCATTTTGGCGCTGTCATAAAGAAAACAGCTGGGTTTTGCCTCCTCTAAAAGCTCTGGATTTATCAGGGAACCGGCATAAATTATCATGTCTGCCTCTTTTATATATTTTTGCCCCCGGAGAGTAATTAAATCTCTGGCTCCAGGGCCTGCTCCTACAAAATGTACCATTTTTTTCTCCTGAACCAATCTCTTACGTTATATATCTGCACCACAGACATGTCCTTATTCTTTTACAACAATAAGCGAGTAGTAACTCCCCTCATCCGGCATCTCCTGTGCAGAAAGGTAATGTCTCTCCCCCTCCATACCACAGTTTTCCACCATCTTCACATCTGCCCCCCGGGCTAAAAGCTGCTCTTTCACCTCTCCCAGTTTTTTGCCGGACTTCATCAGCACCTTCGTACCGGAAAGTTTTAATGCCTCCCCGATTGGATAGGATGCAGGTATAATATGAATACTCTCGGCCTGTTCGGAAAGGCTTACATTTAACGCCGCAGCCGCCGCACAAAAAGAGGGGATTCCGCTTACCATCTCTGTGTCATAGCCCTGCCCTTCCAATATTTTTTTTACATACAGGTAGGTGGAATACACACTGGGGTCCCCTAAAGTGAGAAATGCCACCTGTTTTCCCTGATCCAAATACTCTGCAAGAATTTTCGCCCCATGCAAATGGCTTTCCCTTAGAATCTCTTTCTTTTTCGTCATAGGCATGGGAAGGGCAGCCGTCTCTTTTTCAGAGAGATTTTTGCAGGCCCCAAGAGCAATCCGGTAAGCCGTGCTGGTTTCCGCCCTCTCCCCCGGCACCGCAATCACACTGCTCTCTTCAATCACCCGCAATGCTTTTAATGTTATTAATTCCGGGTCCCCCGGCCCCACTCCCACACCGAAAAGTTTTCCTTTTTTCATATTATTTCCCTCTTATCTCCGCCAGTTTTCCTTCCGCACTGGAAAAAAGTATCACGTCAATTTCCACACCCTGTGCCCTGTGGCATAAGTTCTTGTGTATCCTTTGGACTGCAGCCGCCATTGCCGGCCCTAATAGCCCTGCTGCCTTTAATATCTGCACAGCCTCCTCCGTTACCGCCGTCTTTAATATTGCCTTTGCCACATCCAAATCCGCCCCCGCCTCAATGGCACAGGCAGCCATAAGCTCTGCCCGGCAGTCGGAGTTCCTGGAATGGGTGTCCATAATGTTCCCCGCCACCTTAATAAATTTCCCGATATGGGCCGCAAAGGTAATCTTTTTTACTCCCAGGGAAACCGCCAAATCCAGGGTTTTCCCCACAAAATTACTGCAATGGATACTTTCCTGAAAAGCAATATCCGGGCAGGCCCTGGCAAAATCCTCCCCGTAATTTCCCGGGGTAACGAGAATATGGCGCTTCCCTTCCGCCAAATGCATATTGATCTGTGCCTCAATGCTTCCCAAAAACCCTTCCTCGCTCATAGGAACCACAATTCCCGTTGTCCCTAAGATAGAAATCCCCCCCTGTATGCCAAGCCTGGGGTTAAAGGTCTTTTCCGCCAGTTTTTCCCCCTCCGGCACTTCAATAAGAATTTTCGCCCCGCCAGAAAAACCTGACTCTCTCAGCACTGCCTCAACTTCCCTTTTTATCATCTCCCTGGGGATGTGATTAATGGCGGCGCTGCCTATGGGCTGATTTAACCCCGCCCTTGTCACCCGGCCAACGCCATATCCCCCGTCTACCAAAACCTCCCCCGGGGATAAGGCAGAATCCTTTGTGACTTTTGCATAAATCAAGATACCGTCTGTCACATCCGGGTCATCCCCGGCGTCTTTTCTCACGGCGCACCGGATAAAATCCGCCCCCCTTGTCACATCCTCCACACAAAAGTGTATAGAAATTTCTGAGGGCGTTATCAGATCTACCTCCTTCACCTCTTCCCCCAAAAACAGCATAAGGGCTGCGGCCCTGGCCGCCGCCGCCCCGCAGGAGCCTGTGGTACAGCCGCAATATAACTTTTTTCCCCCGCTCAGCACATACTGGTCTTTTAACTCTCTCATTTCCTCTCCTTAACCGGAAAATCCATAAACTTCAGATAAAATTCCTGAAACCCCGGCTCTTTTGCCAGAGAAATCCCCTTTGCCCCTGCGGCAATTTTATTTAAGATTTCCCCCGCATCTTCTTTCATAAGACAATCCTCTGCCCCCTTAAGGGAGGTGTTTCCCACCCCGGTCATTTTTTCTAATAATTCTTCCGGCAGAAGGCCAATATATGCCGCTTTCTCCCTGGGCAGATAAAAACCAAACCCCCCGGAAAGATATACCTGTTTCACATCCCCATACCCGATTCCCATTTTTTTAAGGAGAACTTCAATCCCTGCCCGGACTGCCCCTTTTGCTAACTGTAGTTCCCGGATATCCTTCTGGAATAAACGTATTATCTCCCCGTTTTCTTTTTCTGCCACGGGAAATCCTGTTTCAAAATATTCTTCCGACAGCCTCCCCGAAAAGTCTATGATTCCTGCTTTTAAGAGCTCCGCTGTTATCTCAATTAACCCCGTGCCGCAGATTCCTGCGGGAGCGCCCTCCATAATGGTGTCTATTTCAAGTTTCCCCTTTGTATACCTGGCGTGGGATACGGCCCCTTTTACGCTTCCTGTGCCAAAGGTAATATTTCCTCCCTCAAAGGCAGGCCCAACTGCGGTGGACGCCGTAAAAAAAGAATCGCAGTTTCCAAGGGCCATCTCCCCGTTTGTCCCCAAATCCAAAAACAGGGATATCTCTTTTTTCTCCTGCCACCTGCAGGCAAAGAGCCCGGAAATAATATCTGCCCCGATAAAAGCCGACGCCCCGGGGGGGAGGAACACCCGGGCCTTAATCGTTTCCTCCCCCAAAGCTTCCCTGGAAGATAACATCTCCTCCGACAGAGATACCGGGGTAAAGGGAGCCGCTCCAAGATTTTTACAGGAATACCCCCTTAAGAGATGAAACATAGTAGTATTGCCGGAGAACACGATTTTTTTTAGTTTCTGAGACGGAATTTTTCTTTCTGTCAATAGAACCTGAATCCCTCTTTGCAGTTCTTTTTGAATCAGCTCCCTTAAAGCTTTTCCATTTCCCTGATTGGCCCCCTGAATACGGCTCATCACATCAAGGCCGAACTCTCTCTGGGGATTCATGCAGGCATAGGAATGCAGCACTTTTTTACTCTCAAGGCCCATCAGGGAAAAAGCCAGGGTGGTAGTGCCGATATCCACCGCTGCACCGTAAGAAATATCCTCTGATTCCCGGCAGTTTTCCCCCTCTATATGGAATTCTTTCCCTGTAAAACTTCCCAGTATCTGGGCTTTTTCACTCTCATCCTCTTCCATAGAAACCGTAACATTGTCCCAAATCTTTGCCTGGCATCCCAGACGGATGCCCGCCTGCAGTTCCTCTGTTGTGAGACAATTTTCATCTGCCCGGGTAACCTGCAGCTCCCCGCCTGTCAGCTTCACCCTGCACTTGCCGCACTTGCCCAGTCCCCCGCAGGGTTTTAAGAAAGATATCCCATGTTCATTCAATATATCTGCCACAAGAGTTCCCGGCGCACAGGGTATTTCCCTTTTTCCCTGCTTATCAAGAAGGGTCAGCGTAACGGTTCTTGGCCTGATTAAACATTCCTGATTGCCGCACCTGCTGCAGTTGTGTCCTGCCTGAAAAACACTGGCATCCTCCGTCACTGCCAAAACATAGCACATAGATTTTTCCGGGTTCATCATATAAGCAGAAGTCAGGGAAATCCCCAGGGTCCGTTTCGCCTCCACAGCGTCACAGGCCGTTTTCATCATTTCCACGGGCAAATCCTCCGGTATGAAAAGTCTTTTGGAAATGCCAAACCCCTCTTCCCTGCACATCCTTTTCACATGCTCCTGCACCTGGCTTTCAAAGGCAAACAAACTGGCGTCCGCCATAAGAGACACCAGCAAGCCGGAAAATGCATCCCCCCTTTGAAAGCAGGACTTGCACAAAGTATCCGTCCCTTTCCCCAAAGTAAGAGCCACATACATGATTTTATCCTGCCCCGATATTCGTTTGAGTTCCTCCGAAGCAGGTGTAAGGGCAAGAGCCGCTTTGGGATTTAAGTAGATGCGCAGTTTGGGCAGCAGCATATCAAACTGCTCTTTTATCTCATCCTGTGATTGCTCCCTGCCTCTGCAGCCAAGGAGTTTTAACACAGTGGAAAATTCCGGTATAATATTTTTTCCTGTAATGATACGGATGTCCGCCATGTTTTCCCCTCGTCAAGAAAATTTTTTCTTTAATTCCTTTTCCACAAAATAAATGGTGGAAAGCATTACCACACACTCTAAGGTACACACAATTCCTCCCATTATGCCTATCACCCCCTCAGATTTACCATAAATGGGGATATGCAGCAAAGACGAAGGAATACTCATGAGCCATCCTGTTTTCCACCAAAGACGTCCGCAATATTCCTGGGCAAATTTCCATGTATCTTTATTTTTCATAGAACGAGGGGTTCTGTAACCCACCATTCCGTTTATGTTTTTGGGTGGATGTTTCCACATCATTCTCCCCCCCAGAATCATGGCCGCGGGTATTATTAAATCACATACAAACATAAACCACCAAAACCACATAAAAGTCCTGCCTTTCTGTAAATATTTTATCATATTATAACTAACGCTGCACACTATTCATAATACTTTGCCTGGAGATGATAAAGCTCTGCGTACACTCCTTTTCGCTCCATCAATTCCTCATGGGTTCCGGTCTCACAGATTTCCCCTTCTTTTAAAACAATAATTCTGTCACAAAATCTGGTGCTTGTCAATCGGTGGGTAATATAAAAAGTGGTACGTCCCCCCACAATTTCATCAAACTGACGGTAGATTTCATCCTCCGCTTTCGGGTCAAGGGCAGCCGTAGGCTCATCTAAAATGATAATATCCGCATTTTTAAATGCAGCCCGGCACAATGCAATTTTCTGTGCCTCCCCTCCTGAGGGCTGAAAGCCCTCCTCATCAAAATTTTTATACACGCTTGTGTGTATTCCCTGTTTTAATGTCTTTACTCTGGGGGAAAGCCCAAACTGTTCAATATATTTTAAAATATCTTCATCCCCGGCCTCGTCACTTCCTGCAAGGGCAATATTTTCCTTTAAAGTAAAAGAAAAAAGTTTAAAATCCTGATATACCACTGCAAATAATTTCATCAGTGCATCATAATTTACCTGGTTAATATTTTCACCGTCAATGGTAATACAACCTTCATCTGCCTCATACAGTCTGGTGAGTAATTTTGTCAGAGTTGTTTTTCCTGCCCCGTTTTCACCCACAATCGCAATTTTTTCTCCCTGGCGGACGTTCAGGTTAATATTCTTCAATGCCTTGTTCTTTGCCAAAGGATAGGAAAATGATACGTTTTCAAAACGTATTTCATGAGGCTTGCCCAAAGATAACACAGGCCCCTCCTTATTTTCTCCCATACATGATGTATTTAAGTATTCTTCCAGATAGGTATAATATGCACCGTACTGTTTTACATCTACAAGGCTGGCCGTCAAATTCTGCAGTGTAGCGGTAAAGGTGGTAAGGGCCGCAAGGTACATCGTAAAATCCCCTACCCCCATATGACCCAACAGTATTTGGTACATTAGATAGGCATAGATACTTCCCTGCTGGATAAACATCACCAGCGCAGATAAAAAGCTCATACAATCATTATTTTTTGCAATCTCTCCGTAAAATCCCATCAAGGACTTTAAATGTGATTTTAGCTTTTCTCCAATCCAATCTCCCATAGCGTTGATGCGCAGTTCTTTTCCATACTCAAAATTAGCAACCACATCATTGAGATACATCAGCCTGTTTTCCAAGGGCACTTGTTTTAGGGATGTATCAAAATTCTTCTTTTTTATTTTTCCCTGCAGGACGGACTCTAATACGGCAAGTCCCAAAAACAACAGCAGGAAAACCGGATGCAGCGTTGAGATTATAAGGACAGTTGCCAAAAATATCGCTCCCTGTCCCAATACTGTAATCATGTTTTCAAATACAACGCCAAATCCCCGATAATCCCCATACAAATATTTCTCTGCCTTTTTTCGCAGTTCAATAAAACTTTCCTGCTCCACAAATACATAATTGGCTTTGAGAATCTTTTCTGACATATATCGATTAAACTGGTTATACACATGAATCCTGTGCAGAAAAATATGATTTTCCAATATTCCATTCCCTGTAGTGGTCAGAAATGGAATCCCCACAGATAAGATGACAAGGAAAATAAGTTTTTCTATATTTTTATCTTCATATAAAATTGCGTTCAGCAAAAACCGGGGCAATAGAACTGCCGCAACAGCGCCAAAGAGCAAAACCAGTTGATTGCACACCATATAGATAAAATACTTTTTATCGTATTTCATAGATGTCTGAAAGAAAAAAACAAAACCTTTAAACATTTTATGCTCCCCCTCTCATTATGTACCGATTATACCAGAAAAAACCTACTGTTTACAATAAAGTTCTTCTCAAAAACAGCCAGAAGAGGTATACTGAATGAAAAAAACAGTGAAAAGAGCTTAGGAGGCTTTCCTATATGATACGATACCGAGAATTGCACATTGAAGAGATAAACCGTGAACTTTTTAAATATTTTATCCGCCATCAAAACGTAACAAAATGCTGGAGAAAAGAAAATCATACATGGGTCGTCAAAAACGCCCCATTTGTGGACGACTGGTCAGAAAATGACTATAAAATACTGGTTAACTGTCTTAAGAACACACTCTCCACGGGGGGTTTTGTATATGCCGCCTTTGTGGAAGGCTCCCTAAAGGGTTTTGTCTCCGTAGAATCTAAATTTTTTGGAGGAGAAGAAAAATATCTTGATTTGTCAAGCATCCATGTGTCGGAAGATATGCGCAGAAACGGCATGGGAGGTTCCCTCTTTCATGCCGCAAAAAAATGGGCCAAGGAAAAAGGAGCGAAAAAACTCTACATTTCTGCCCATTCCGCCGTGGAAAGCCAAAGTTTTTATAAATCCATGGGATGCAGGGAAGCCCGAATATACAACAGACAGCATGTGGAAGCAGAACCATATGACTGCCAGTTGGAATGTGCGTTATAGAAGTCATATACGGACATTCGCCAATCCCCCACAATAGAAAATTTTCTTGACAATCCACATGTTTTTATGTAATAATAACTTTGTTGTACAAATGCCCAGTTAGCTCAGTTGGTAGAGCAGAGGACTGAAAATCCTCGTGTCTCTGGTTCGATTCCGGAACTGGGCATTTTTTTATGCAAATATACTTACGTAGATAAAAGGTGATGAGACAGTCAAACTTGTTTCCATACACACTCCATAAAAATGCTGTGTCCAAAGCGTTTTTTTAATCACAATATTTTTTCCTCCAAAGGCTTCCTCATCACAGAAGTAAAAAACTTTACTACCATCCCGGTAAGCAGTGCGCAGATTACAGTGCCCTCTCTCGTCCCTACAATTTCTCCCCTGAAAAAAACAAAGGACAGGGCCACGGAAATAATAACACACATCACATCAAAGCCGATTTTTACATTTCCAAAATTTCTATGTATTTTATCCGATACCGCCTTTACAAATGCCTCCCCAGAATTCATAATCACATTTGCAATTACGGAAAGTGAAATGCCAAACCCCAGAATCACTGTCCCAAGTACCACCATCACAAGACGGACACCGTAGTGATTTACTGGAAGAAATGAAACCAGCCACATGCCAAAATCCGTAAAATACCCGAATAGAAAAGACAGAGGAATCTGCAAAAGCTGGACCGCTTGAAACTCTTTTCTGAGAATTAAAATCTGACCTAAAATCAATGCACAGTTCCAGATAATCAGCCAGGTTCCCAGGGAAACAGCCGGATTTTTGCAGCTTAAAACATTTGCCACAGAAGAGATGGGGGATACTCCAAGCTCTCCCCGCTTTGTCACAGCAACCCCTATTGCCGCAAAAAACAGGCTTACAATAAACAGCACATATCTTTTTGCAATCTCTTTTTTATCCATTTCTACTCCTCCAGATTTTCATATATTTTTGTCAAGAAACTCCGCAGCTTTTCCATCTCCTCCTCTGAAAAACCTGTGAGAGCCTTCTTCTCGATTTCAGAGAACTTTTTTGTAATCTCTTTGCCAAGCTCCCTTCCCCTGTCAGTCATGTACACCTTTAAATTCCTTCGGTTATCCTCCTGCATCCGACGGATAATCAGCCCGCTTTTTTCCATTCCCCTAAGGATTGTGGAGAGGGAAGCAGGTTCAATATGGCATCCCCTTGCAATTTCTTTCTGTACTGCCCCGTCCCTGTCTTTTAGATAATCCAAAACTTTGGGCTGCCCCAAGCTAAGCCCCATATCTCTGATATCTGAAAAAAGTTTTTTCTGCACCATTGCATGGTCGGCCATCAATAGATAATGCAATGTATATTCCATAATCCCTCCTATAATTAGCAAGCTAATTATAGCCCCCAAAATTGGATATGTCAACTCCCTATTAAAAAAACGGCCCAGCCGAATTGTTCTCTCCTCCGGCTGAACCTAAATCTGAGTAATCTTTTATACCACTAGAATTATTTGTGAAAACAAGAAATCTCCACCTTCTGAATAGAATTCAAATCAATCTCCTCATAAAAGACACTCTGCATTCCGCAGTGTTCCAATTCGACAGCAGAAGATATCCCACCTCCAAGAAGTTCTAATTCATCTGCCTGAGAATTTTCCAAAGGAAACTCTTTCTGCTGGGAAGGCTTTCTGTCGTCCATCATGGGAAGACTGCACAAATATTTCCTTGTATCACGGGAATCCACGGCTGACACACTGTAAAACTCCCCCTCCCCTCTCCAGTCTTCTGAGGGATTGATGAAAACAGAAAAGGGTGTCATCCACACCGGAACGGTTCCGCTGCCTGCCTGAACTTCAAATTTCTTTGCATCGATTTCTTCCACAGATACCTTGCTTTCCACTTCTATGAAAGGATTTTTCTCAAAGGGTTTTCCTATTTTTATATTGCGGCAGGCATCTTCTTCCTGGTAAAAACCATACCACCGCACCAGACCTCCCTCCGGTGTCTGCTGTGATTCCGTTCTCAATACCTGTATCCCTTCCAGGAAATACTCATTTTCATCTACTTTTTCTTCCGTGGAAAATAAAGCCTCTATATACACTGATTTTGTATCTGGATTCATTTTAACAGATACTGAAGCAACACGTTCCTCCTTCGGATTCTCGTCTATATCCTGCTGTGTTTCTTCTGTCTGTTCTCTATACTCCACATACTCCGTTTCCTGTATGGGGGCAGTTTTTGTATCCTGTGCCAGTTCCTTGTTCTTACCGCATCCTGCGGAAAAAATCAATATACTGAATAAAATTGCTGTAAACTTTTTGGACATATATCTCACTCACTTTCTTTCACTTGAAATACTTTTTATTTTCACCACCCTACTTTTGCAGTAAGAACACTGCCAACTGCTGCTGAAATTCCTACATGAAAGTCAAGTTGCTTTCCTTGATATACTGTTTTAGTCGTGACTGGTATAATAAGAGTTGTACCAAAATTAGACCCATCCACTACTAATGTGGCAGTACTGTTACCAGATTTAAACTTAAAATTCATTGGTGTTACCGTAATAGAACATGCCCATCCTTGAATTGGTGTACCTGATAATAAAGCTCCCATATTCAATGTTCCCTTTGTATAGTCATAGGAAAGGTTTCCAACATTTTCAGATGATATTTCTCCTTTGTCTTTAAACATACATATTTTTAATTAACTTTTCCAGATATAAAACTTTTTTCATATATTCAATGGTAACATCTCCCTTACATATCTTTTTTTCATAATAGCATATATATGTGGCTTAATCAAGCTATAGATTAATTTTACTAAATTTATATATATCTATATTGAGATTAACTTCAAATTATTGATGACTTTAAGACAGACAAAAAGGTGCCAATTCACTGGCACCTTTTTCATCCTTACTCGGCTCCGTTACGAAACGCCCCCCTGCCGTAAATCTCACGTCCAATCATTACCCCGGACACCACCGCCGCCGTAATATCCGCCGCAGGCCCTGCATACAAAATCCCGTCGATTCCCATAATGAGGGGCAGTATCACGATAAGGGGCAGCAAAAACAGTATCTGTCTGGTAAGGGACAAAAACATACCCTTTTTGGGTTTCCCAATAGCGGTAAAGAAATTGGAGCTGATGGGCTGCATGAAATTTACAAAGGTAAAAAACAAAAATATGCGGAAATAACTTACCGCAAAGGATACATACTCCCCGGAGCCTTCCCCGAACAGCCCGATTATGGCATGGGGAAAGATCTGGAAAATCAAAAAAGCTGTAAGGGATACTGCAAAGCCGCTGGTTATGGACATGAGGTATACCTTCTTCACCCTCTGATATTTCTTTGCCCCATAATTAAAACTGGCAATGGGCTGCATTCCCTGGGACATGCCGATGACAAAGGAAAAGTAAACCTGATTCACCTTTGCAATAATTCCGGCACAGGCCAGTGGAATCTCCTGTCCAAACCGGGAAATGGCGCCGTAGTAGGTCAGGGATTTATTCATCACAAGCTGCACCACCATCATGGCAAGCTGGTTGCTGCAGGGAGCGGCCCCTAAAGACATAACCGCTGCAATATACTTTTTCTCAATCTTAAAGTGTTCCCTCACAAGTGTCACACTCTTACAGCGGGCGAGATAACCCATTGCCATAACACCGGAAATGTACTGGCCGATAATGGTGGCAGCTGCAGCCCCCTCCATGCCCCAGTGAAAACCAAAGACAAAGAGGGCGTCTAAAATTGTATTGATAACCGCCCCGGTAAGATTTAAAATCATGGTAAAATTAGGGCTTCCGTCCGCCCGGATTAAATGGCCGCCCCCGGTGGCAAGAATCATCATGGGAAACCCCAGGGAAGTTATCCTCACATAGGATTTTGCATACTCCATCACGCTGTCCGGAGTGCCAAAAAACACCAGCATTGGGGAAAGGAAAAGCTGGGTAAAAACCAGGAGGATACAGCCCAGGGACACCATACCCATTAAGGCGTTTCCCATGTAATAAACCGCATCCTCCTCCTCCCTTCCCTTTGCCAGGTTAAAAGCGGAAGCCCCGCCGATACCAAACAGCAGGGCTATGGACAGACAGCAGGTGGTTAAGGGGAAGGCAATATTGGTTGCCGCATTTCCCAACTCCCCCACACTGTTTCCAATAAAAAACTGGTCCACAATATTGTAAAGTGCACTGGTGAGCATAGCAATAATGCTTGGCACTGTAAATTTTAACAATAATTTGGGAATAGACAATTCTCCTAAGGGATTGCCCGTTTCCATATTTTTCTGCTTCTCCATAATATGCCTCTTTTTATAATTCAAATGCTTCTTTTATACTGTCATAGTGGAGAAAAATCCCCTGATTTCCCAGCTCCTTAATCTCCTGGGCTGTGGCAAGCATATACCCGTCTGTCTCCGCCTCCTGGAGCTTCAAATCCTTCTCGCTAAACTCTCCCACAAAACGGTAAATATCCACAAAATAATTATCCCCCTCACCGGGATTTTCCCGCTTATAACTGAAAAGGTATCCCCCCTCAAAACCGGACGCATCAAGACCTGTCTCCTCTTTTATCTCACGAAGCACAGCCTCCTCTGACTCTTCCCCTGCCATGGCGGCTCCGCCGGAGACTTCCCACCATCCTGGCGCCCAGGCTTTTGTCATTACCCGTTTTGTGATTAGAAACTTTCCGTCCTTTCTGGCAATCACCCCAAGGACGGTGAGATGATACTCGTCATCCTCTAAGCACCAGTCATTGCGTTTCATCTTTTTCCCTGTCTTTCTCTTCTCTGCATCATAGATATCCCAATATTCCATTTTTCCTATTTCCTCTTTCTGTAATTCCTTTTATTTAAGGAAACGCTGATGAAAGCGTTTCCTTAGATTTAAATCCTAATTAATTCATATTCCTTTGTGCCCAGTCCGATTTTTTCAGCATGGCTGATACAGGATTTCCACTCCGTATCCGGATGGGTCATAAAGAAGTGGTCGTGATGTTTTTCATTTCCCATCTCTTTTAAATTCTGTCCCAAAATACTATCCTCCACCGGAGCCATCTGGTTGCACAAATCGGCGCAGGCCTGGTCAAGAGCCACCGGGTCAAAGGATGCCAGCATACCTACATTGGGAATAATCGGTATATCATTTTCTGCATGGCAGTCACAGTTTGGTGAAACGTCACAGATTAAGGAAACGTGGAAACACGGCCTGTCTTTGCACACAGCCAGGGAATATTCCGCCATCTTGTAATTTAACACGGCTATGGAATCCGTAAAATCTGCCGCAATCACATCTTTGGGACACACTGCCAGACATCGTCCGCAGCCCACACATTTGTCATGGTCAATACTTGCCTTTCCATCTTTGAAAACCGGGGCGCCGTGGGCGCAGATTCTGCTGCAGGCTTTGCAGCCGATACAGCCTGACTGGTCTACGCTGGGCTTGCCGTCACAGTGCTGCTCCATCTTCCCTGCCCGGGAACCGCAGCCCATACCAATATTTTTTAAAGTTCCCCCAAACCCGGCCATCTCATGGCCCTTAAAGTGGGTTAAACTGATAAACACGTCCGCATCCATAATTGCATGGCCGATTTTTGCCTCCTTCACATATTCCCCGTGAATGGGAACAAGGGTCTCGTCCGTGCCTTTTAACCCGTCTGCGATAATCACATGGCATCCTGTCTGATAAGGGGAAAATCCGTTGATATAGGCTGTTTCCAAGTGGTCTAAGGCATTTTTCCTGCTCCCCACATACAGGGTATTACAGTCGGTTAAAAAAGGCTTTCCCCCCAGTTCTTTTACATAATCCGCCACCACCCTGGCATAATTGGGACGTAAAAAAGCCAGATTCCCGTACTCCCCAAAATGAATTTTAATGGCTGCATATTTGTCTGAAAAATCAATGGATTCAAACCCTGCCGTCTTCATAAGACGGTGGAGTTTCTGCAAAAGATTTTCATGCTCCGTTGCTTTAAAACTGGTAAAATATACTTTTGACTGTTCCATATTTACTCTCCTTATCTACATCGCCTGACTTACATTTACAAAAGACCAGGCGTGGATATTTATCTCTATCAGAGGCGTATCGCAGTATTCACATACCTTTGCACCAAGAGAAGACACAGGCGCCCCGCAATTTGGACAGTTCACCCCCAAAGCGTGGTCCCTCTCGTCCTCCACCAGATTCCGGTCCTGAATATACGCCATATCCACATTATATCTGGTCTGATACTTATACTCTTTGCTTCCCTCAGAAATCTGTCCTTTTGTATCCTCTATGTAGTGAAAACATTCCAGGGCAGACTGAAAGGTTATGATGCACCTTCCCGCTGACTTTTTATACTGGGAAATTTCCGTGCGGTGAATTTTTATCCGGTCAAAAACCTCCCTTTTCCCCTGGGCTTTCGCCATAGAAATCTCATTCTCTGCCTGGTCCTTTAACTCCCTGGTCCCGTCAGTAATCCGGCTGATATTTTGCTCTGACACGGCCCGGAGGTAGGAAACCAAAATATTTTCCGCCCTCTCCCGCATCTCGTGATATTCAAAATCCGGGAAATCTTCCGTAATGCCCGGCAAAAGCAGACTTGTCATGGCAGATACGGACTTTGGAGTGGAGGCGTACTCCTTTTTCATCTGGGCGACACCCTCCGCTAAGGTATCCTTTCCCCATAATGTTCTGGAAATCTCCCTTGTCTTTCGTTTTACAAAAAGCACCAGTGCTGCCGCCCCCACAAAAAGTAATGCAAGAAACACCAGTGCAAAAATCCATCCATACTTCATTCTTTTCTCCCATTACCTGGCAGGTGTCACATCATTTTCATCAAAGATATCCCCGCACTCCGGGCAGAATTTCGGTGGATGATAGGGATCCTCAGGCTCCCATCCGCATTTGTCGCATTTATATAACGGGGCTCCCTCCGGTTTCTTTTTCCCGCACTCCATACAGAATTTCCCCTTATTTACTGTTCCGCAGCTGCAAGTCCATCCTTCTTCCACAGGCTTTTTACTTCCGCACTCCACACAGAATTTCCCAGTGTTTACCTTCCCGCACTGGCAGGTCCAGGTATTTCCCCCGGCTTTTTCCGTTTCCTTGACACTCTGACTTTGCTGCCCTGGCTGGTTCCCCGGCTGAGCCTGGCTGTTCATCTGTGCCCCCATCTGAAACAGTTCCCCTGCCTGAAAGCCTCCTGCCTGATTTGCCATATTCATTCCCGCAAAAGCCATCATGGGACCTGTTGCGGTATTGGAAGCCGCCGATTTCATAGCCTCAGCCTGAGCTCCCACCAAGGTGGCTGCAGCCATATTGGGATTTCTCAGCACTGCGGTTTTCTGCAGTTCCTTAATCATAGCCTCATCTTCCTCGGAGGCTTTTATGGTATTTACCCCAAAGGAGACAATGCGGATTCCCCGAAGCTGCTGCCATTTTTCCGTGAGCACTTCATTTAATGCATCCGCCACCTCCATGGTATGGGCAGGCACCGCACTGTAGCGGATTCCCATAGCGGAAATCTGTGCAAAAGCCGGCTGAAGGGCCGTCATAAGCTCAGATTTTAATTGGCTGTCAATTTTATCCCTCGTGTACTCCTCTGTCACGTTGCCGCAGACATTGGTATAAAACAGGATAGGGTCTACAATCCGGTAGGAATATTCCCCGTTGCAGCGCACGGAAATATCCACATCCAACCCGATATTGGTATCTACTACCCGGAAAGGCACCGGGTTTGCAGTTCCATATTTATTTCCCAGTATTTCCTTTGTGTTGAAAAAGTAAATTCTCTGGTCTTTTCCCGTGTCCCCGGCAAAGGTAAAGCGCCTGCCGATGGCGGCGAAGGTCTTCCCGATATTATCCCCTAAATCACCAAACAAAAGACTGGGCTCTGTGGAGGTATCATAGAGAAAGTCCCCTGCCTCCGCACAGATTTCTACCACCTTGCCCTGGTCTACAATAATCATACACTGGCCTTCGTTTACCGCCACTACGGAGCCATTAGTAATAAGGTTGTCATTTCCTTTATTTCCACTGCCGAATTTACCGGAATCACGCCTTTTCCCCTTTGTCACCAAAACATTTGCATCCATGGAATCGCAATAAAAATACTCCTTCCACTGGTCTGCTGTCACCCCCCGGATTGCTCCGGAAATTGCCTTAATAAGTCCCATACTTTTCCTCCTCCTGCGTCTCTAACTATTTTTCTTATTTTACCTTTTTTGTGGAAAAAACACAAGGATTCTCCCTGTAAATCTACACTTCCCCTATCTTTCCATACAGTTCCGGCCTTCTATCACGAAACAGCCCCCAGGAGAGCCGATTTTTTTCTATCGCCTTAAGGTCATAAGTATAAAGAAGAATCTCCTCCTTATCCCGTGAGGCATCCTTCACAAGCGCCCCGGTCTCATCCGTCATAAAAGAGGAACCGTAAAACGTCAAAGCGGATTCCTGCCCCCCGTTTTCCTCACAGGGGGAAACCACTTCTGTTCCTATGCGGTTTGCCGCAATCACAGGCATAAGGTTTGCCCCTGCATGGCCCTGCATCACCCTCCGCCAGTGGGGCATACTGTCACAGCCAAGCACCGGCTCCGAGCCGATGGCAGTGGGAAAAAACAATAGCTCCGCACCCTTTAGAGCCAGGCATCTCGCCGTCTCGGGAAACCACTGGTCCCAGCAGATGCCCGCCCCGATTTTCCCATACATTGTATCAAAAACCTGAAATCCTGTGTTCCCCGGGGTAAAATAAAATTTTTCCTGGTAGTAATGGTCGTCGGGAATATGGGTCTTCCTGTAAATTCCAAGCACCTTCCCGTCCCCGTCAATACATGCCAGAGAATTATAACAGGTATTCCCCTGGCGCTCAAAAAAACTCACCGGAAGCACCACAGACAATTTCTCGGCCAGCCTTATCCCCATCTGCACTGCCGGATGCTCTTCGGCCGGCCGGGCATATTCGTAAAATTCATACTGCCTCTGCTGACAGAAATATTCCCGCTCAAAAAGTTCCGGGAGGAGAATTATCTGAGCGCCTTTCCCCGCTGCGTCCTTTATCATCTGTTCCGCCTTATTTAAATTTTGTTCTATATCTGCGCTGCACTGCATCTGAATGGCAGCTATGGCCACCTTTTTTTCCATATTTTTCTCCTGATTCTGTTTTGTAATATAATGGAATTTTGACAGTTTTTTTCAGGAAAGTCAAGAGTTGAAGGGCTTCTCACGGAAAGATATTTAGAAAGCACAGGAGCAGGGGAAGATACATCTTCCCCTGCTCAACCTGCGGAGTGTAAACCCTGTAACGGCTAACCTCCATATGTCTCCCCTGTGCCTGGCCCATCACTTCCTGCTGCTTTCATCCTCCGCCAAGGACCAGAGATCAGAGGACAGATTTATATGCAAAGCTGGCACAATCGCGACATTAATATTATGAACACTGCAGCCATCCCCATATACGCCCCCGAAATTGACGACATTTGCGGCGCTATCCGCAGTGCTGCCGGGGGAGCGCAGCCACCAGCTGCTGTCGCCATACTCGTCAATGCTCTTATATGCTCCTCTTGCATGTGCATAATCGCTGGAATTCATTCTACGGCTTACAGAATGTGTGTTGTAATCTTCACAAAAACCATAAGATGGGTCTGCCGCATCCCCAATAGATAGAAGACATACTTTGTCATTGGTATTCTTTCCACCTTCTGTTCCGTATTTTGGATTATTCTCATTTACTACTGTTTCGCTTACAACTGCATCCTGTTCCTCGCTGGTGAATGCAGTTTGGTAAAAGGAGTCGTTTAGCCAATCCCGGATTGTACAGTCCTCCCATGTAACGGATATAAATTCTTCATTGTAATCCTTACAGTCCAACCCTCTTTCCGCTAGGACAAACAGCGTGGAACCATCATTCTTTAGTACCCGCCATTTGATGGGCTCCCACTTGAAATAACGGTAATCACTGTCCCCAAAATATCCGCCATAATTTGTATCACTTTTGCTAATCCTACGGTACTTTGTGCCATCCACCCAGGCATCTCCATTGGAATCGTAGGACGCCTCTGTGACTGCAGAGGTAAGGGCATCCCCCACAACCTCCCTCTGGGGATAACTGCCGAAATAAACATAACTCCAATCGGTATTGTCCGTGCCATCATCCTGCTTTGTGCAGTGATGCATTGGATTTGAGGGCAGTTTCCTTTCCCCCTCCTGTGCATAAATCCCCTGTGTTGTCAGAAGGATTCCTGCTGTGAGCAGCGGTGACAAACATCTGTGTATCACTCTCTTCGTTTTTTGTTTCATGTCGTTCTCCTTTCTTGTCTTGACGCTTGAACATTCTCAGTTCCCACACTTATTTTTTCCTTTCCCAACCGAATAGAAATAAAAACCGGATGGTATATCTTCTGCATTCTTAATTTCTAACCCCTATTTTACCATATGAGAAAATTGAGCACAAGCTCAAACATATTCTTCTCCCCCACTCTTTTATAAAATATCCCGCCATTATGTTTTTCCATCACCGCCTTTGCAATGGCAAGCCCAAGGCCTGTGCCGCCCCTGCTGTTTCTGTCCTTCTCCCCTCTCACAAAAGCATGAAACATAGTTCCCTGCACATCCTTTGAAATCTCCTCTCCGTCGTCCTCAACCTTAAGGCTCACCTGCTCCCCTGCTTTTAGGATAATTTTAATCTCCTCTCCCCTCTCATTATATTTCTTCGCATTGGTAAGCAGATTTCCGATCACCCTGGCAAGAAGTTCCTCGTCCCCCAAAACATAAACCGGCTCCTGGGGAATTTCAATTTCAAAGGCAAATCCCTCCTCCCTAATCTCCCCGTAATATTCCCCACAGATACGCCGGGCAAGTTCCGCCAGATTCAAAGGTTTTAACTTTGGCTGATAATCGGCGCTTTCCATTTTAAGCATGGTAAATAAATCCTCTGACATCGTATTTACCCGCTCCGCCTTAAGGGCAATGGTGTGGTAATACCGGGGTAGTTCCTCTTTTGGAACCATCCCCTCCTCTAAGGCACAGGCGCAGGACTTTATAGTGGCAACGGGAGTTTTTATATCGTGGGACAGCTCTAACAGCATTTTCTGGCGGCTTTTTCCCATTTTTTCATTCTCTGCTCTCTGCATATGAAGCTGCTCTGTCATACGGTTAAAGGCCTCCCCGATTTCCACAAACTCCCGCTCCCTATGCATGGAGAGTTCCACCTGCTCCTCCCCCTGTTCCACCCTGTTCATCCCCTGAATTAAATTGTCAAGGGGACGCTTAATTTTCCGGAAAATATAAAAACTTACCCCAAACACATCCAAAAGCAAAAGAACCAGTACCGCAAAAAGTTCCCCGCCGGTAACATTTGAAATTACAGCCCTGTTCAGATTCATATTATAGACAATGCTAAAAGAATCCAGAGGATAAAACATCAGATAGTATCCCCCTTCCTTTTTCTGCCAGAACACATGATACTCTTCCGCCGGATTACCCCTTGAATCATTATGGATTGTAACAAGGGCATCCCTGCCGAAATTTTTGGTCCGGCCATCCTCTAAAAAAGCCGTTATTGAAATCAATTCTTCCGGTGTATAAGAACGATTCTTCGTCTGCTTTTCCCCGAAAACTTCTGTCACATGAAAATCTTTATCCAGCTCTTCCACCCAGCCCCCGAGATGAGAAACCTCTTCCAAATATTCTATGCTTCCATCTTCTTTAAAAGTTATACCCGGAAAATTTTGAAGAGGGATGCGGCTGCTGGAAAATGTAAAGAAAAGCAGCAGACTGGCCAAAGTAATTGTAATTGCAATCAGGGAAAATATAACATAACTTCCGATAAGTTTTCCAAAAATACTCCCCCGGTACTTTTCCTTTTCTCTCTCCTGTCTCATGGCTGCCCCTTTTCAAACCGATAGCCAAGTCCCTTTACCGTTTTAATCATCTGAGGTTTTTTCGGGTCATCCTCAATTTTATTCCGCAGATTGCTGATATGCACCATAACCGTGCCCTCATCCCCCAGGAAAGGGTCATCCCAGGAATACTCAAAAATCTGCTGCTTGGTATAAATCCTTCCCGGGGATTTCATCAAAAGCTCTAATATTTTAAACTCTGTTTTTGTAAGGGCAATTTCCTTTCCGTCTTTTTTCAGGGAACATTCCGTAAGATTCATCTTGAGCCCGAAAGCTTTTAAAATATCGCTCCCCGGCTTTATCTGTTCCTGATAATCGTAACTCCGCCTTAACTGGGCTTTGATCCGTGCCATAACCTCCAGGGGGTTGTAAGGCTTTGTAATATAGTCGTCTGCGCCCAGCTCCAAACCTAATATTTTGTCATAATCCTCACTCCGGGCGGTCATCATAAGAGCCGGAACTTTACTGATTTCACGGATTTTCCTTAATACAGAAAAACCGTCCATCCCCGGCATCATAATATCCAAAAGCACCAAATCCGGTTTTTCCAAGGCAAACAACTCCAAGGCAGCCACTCCGGAGGCTGCCTTAACCATTATCATATTCTCTTTTCCCATAAATAATTCCAGCGCGTCTAAAAGTTCCACTTCATCGTCTGCCGCTAACACAACAAATCTTCCATCTTTCATACTTTAATTATTCCTCCTGGCACACACCTTTTAACAACCCGTCAAACCCTTCCGCCAAAGAAAATTTCCTCTGCCAGCCCTCCGCTGTCTGGTCCAGCAATAATCCTTTTAACATCCCCATGTAATAATATTTACTGCTTCCCTCCTCGTAGTGAAATTCTCCCAAATAGTGGTTTTGCCACGCTTTTTCCCCCTCAAGGATACGGTAGGCCAGGCTTTCCACATACCTGGCGCTTCCCTCTAAATTTTCCAGATAAAACTCCATGGCATTTGCGGAATCTGACAAAATTTTCCGCCTGTTGTCTGCAAGGGAAAGAGCCTTTAAAACATACTCTTTTTTCTCTTCCCCCTCCTCATGATATGCCTTTTTTAGAAATTCCATCTCCTCCCGAAACAGAGCTGCCGCCTTGGTGTCTGCGTCTGCTTCCCTTACAATAATATCTTCCCGGCTCTCCTCCTCCCCAAGATTTACCCGCCGCATCAAGGCGTCAATATCATCCTGCCATCTACTTGCCTGCCACGCATGGAATGCCTCATGCCAGATGGATGCCGCATGGGCATTTTCGTTGTAAGTATTCTGGGTAAAAACCATACTTCCCTCAGACATCCCCTGGGAAACTGTGCCTGCCGCATCCAACAGGTCAAAAAGAGCCGAAAACTTTTCATAGGTGGGGAGCAGTACCTGGTATTCCCCTTCCGCCTCAATGGTAGTTCCCACAAATACGTCAAGGAGGGGGTCTTGTTTTACAATGTCTTCTCCCTTTACCACATAATCACAATCTCCATTGTAAAACCGTACCTTGTAATCCGCAAGGAAAAATTCCGGAAACCCCATTTTTTCCATATCAGTTTCTAAAGAAATGGCTTTCTTATAAATTTCCTGATTCACCTTTGAAAGCCCGTAGCTTCCTGTAATAACCGTACATATCAAAAGAATAAGCCCTGTTAATCCATAACCGATTTTAAATAATTTCATCACCCTTCCCCCCTATGCTTCTTTTTTCCGAAAAACAAAAAGTCCCAGTGATACCATCCACAGTGCAAAAAGCATTACAAAAACCAAGTGCACCTTTATCCCCTCTCCTGTGGCGAAACGATATGCTGCATTTTGGATTCCATTTAAATCCGGCACAAGGAAAAGAAAAAAAGACATGCATTTTCCTCCCAGTCCCCCCAGCATATTTTTAAAAAGTTCCATCATTCCGTGAAAAACGCCAAAAACCATAACTGCCGCCCCAAAAATTCCCGCTGCCATAACAGGGAATTTGATACTCATGACACTGACAAAAAGGCTTACAAAGGAAATGCTCAAGGATAAAATCAAAAATGCCGGAATCATGGGAAGCAGAACTTCCCCATGGCCTTTCGCCACGGCATAAACCGCCAGGGCGGCATAGAGAATCCCCGCCGCCCAAAGGCTTGCACACACATTGGCCAGTGCCAGTCCTCCGTGGTACGCTTCCTGTCGGATATTTCTCACCCACACCAAATGGCTGTTTTTCCGCTCATACTCCTTTGGAATCGTATGAAGGCTTAAAACCACCGCCAGCACACAGCCCACAAAATGAACCAGGGCATGCATAACCCAAAACATATTCTTAAACCCTGTCACTGCCTCCCCATTCATAGTAATACTTGTCACATCACTGCTGCACAAGAAAAGCAGCAGAATGGCAAGGGCCGCTATAATATATAACTCTTTTCTTCTCATGCGCTCTTTCAGCGCTGTTTTCATTATAATTCCCGCACTGCTTTTCATACCTGCATCCCTCCGTTTAAAGTTTTTGTAAAAATTGTTTCAAGGCTCTCTTCCCCCTTTAAATCATTTTTTGTAAATCTCCGAAGCACTTTTCCTTTCTTCATAATAATTCCTTCGTCACACACCTTTTCTATATCGCTTAAAATATGGGAGTTCATTAAAATTGTCTTTCCCTGCTTTTTTAGCTTGAAAATCAATTCTATCATCTCTATCCGCCCCATGGCGTCAAGCCCTGCACAGGGCTCGTCTAAAATAAGAACAGAAGGGTTTCCAAGCATTGCCTGGGCGAGAGCCAAACGCTGAAGCATCCCCTTGGAATAAAACTTTATTTTTGTCTTCTCCTCCCCAAGGCCCACCAAAGATAAAAGCGCCCCGCATTCCTCTTTTAAGGTTTCCCTTGGAATCTTCTGCAGTTCCCCGTAGTACAAAAGCACCTCCATCCCCGTTAAAAAAGGCGGGAAATAAGGCGTCTCCGGGGAATATCCCACAGAGACATCCCCGGGAATTTCGATGATTCCCTCATCTTTTTTTACAAGAGAAAGTATCATCTTAATGGTGGTACTCTTTCCCGCCCCGTTGCTGCCTAAAAGGGCAAACAGATTTCCTTCTCTCATGGTAAAGGACACATGATCTACCACTTTTTTTCCGTTGTAGGACTTAGAAAGCCCGGATACTGTAATCATAGTAATCTCCTCTCTGCTTTTTCTTCTAGTCCTATGATACCCTCCCGGTTTTAAGGCAAAATAAAAGCAACCTTAAGATATCTTAAAGGTTGCTCTTATTATTCATATTGCAAACTTGTGCACACAGGGTCTAAATTATGGCTCTATTGGGAATCTGCTGTGTAATACAGTGTATATTCCCCCCGCCTAAAAGGATATCCCTGGCAGGAACAGAAACCACTCTCCTCTCCGGGCAGAGCTTTCTTAAAATCTCCGCTGCCCGTCTGTCGCTGTCTCTATTATCCCCTCCGAAAGCAGGCACAATTACCGCCCCGTTGGAAAAATAAAAATTCACATAGGAAGCCGCCAGACGCTCCCCCGCTTCCCGCACATCCTCCCCGGGCTCAAATACAAACCCTTTTAAATCCTCCTGTGTGATGCACACCGGAACATCCGGGATTGGAAGCTTATGGACGGTTAATTTCCTGCCCATAGCATCCCTTTCCCGCTCCAAAACCCTAAGGCTCTCTAAAGACAGTTCATACTGAGGGTCATTTTTATCGTCCGTCCAGGCCAAAACCACCTCTCCGGGCTTTATAAAAGCGCACACATTATCCACATGCTCATCCGTCTCATCCCCGTAAATCCCCCTGGGAATAAAGAGAACTTTTTTTGCCCCCAGATACTGGAAAAGCCGCCCTTCAATCTCCTCCTTAGAAAGCCCCGGATTTCTCCCGGGACTAAGAAGGCAGGCCTCCGTTGCCAGAATCGTCCCTTCCCCGTCGGAGTGGATGCTCCCCCCTTCCAGCACAAAAGGCGACGCATCGTAACAGGGCACACCGTAATCATCCGCAAAAGCTTTTGCAAAAGCATTGTCTCTTTCCCAGGAAGGGTAAAGGCCGTTGTACGTCCCTCCCCAGGCGTTAAACTCCCAGTTGACGCAGCGCCTGTCCCCCTTTCCGTTTACCAGAAAAGTAGGGGCAACATCTCTGGCCCAGGCATCATCTGTCTCCGCCGCAAATACGGTTACACCGGGGATGTCAAAAAGGGCCTCCCTGGCATTTTCTATCACATCAGCCCCTGCCGCCACATATACTTTTTCACTCTCCGCAATACAGCGGATAATCTGAACAAAGGCCTTCCTTGCCGCCCTTGCCCCGTAGGGCCAGGAGCCGGGACGGGCAGGCCAGATTAAAATACATCCCTCATGGGATTCAAATTCTCCGGGCATGTAAAACCCGTCATGTAAAGGTGTGTTAAGTATATTCTCCATCAGGACAGCCTTCCCTTAAAATCTTCATATCCAAAATGCTTCACAATCTCCGTCTCCCCGTTTTCTTTCAACAGGCAGATATCCGGCAGGGGTATGCCGTTAAAGGTATTGTTTTTTACCATAGAGTATATGGCCATATCTTCAAACACCAGCCGCTCCCCAATGGGAATCTCTTTCTCAAAGCTGTAATCTCCAATCACATCCCCCGCCAGGCAGGTGAGGGAGGACAAACGGTAGGTGTAGGGTTTCTCCCCCGGCTCATATCCCCCCCTTAAAGGCGGGCGGTAGGGCATTTCCAGCACATCCGGCATATGGCAGGCGGCGGAGGCATCTAAAATCAAAATCTCCCCTTCGTTTTCCACCTTATCCATCACCTCTGTCACAAGATACCCGGCATTTAAGGCAATGGCCTCCCCCGGCTCTAAGTATACTTCAGCTTTATATTTATCTTTCACTTCCCGAAGAAAAGAAATCAGTTTCCCTCTGTGGTAATCCGCCCTTGTAATGTGGTGGCCGCCCCCCATGTTTATCCACTTTACTTTGGAGAGCCACTTCCCAAACTGCTTCTCCACTGCCTGGAAGGTTTTTATTAGGTCTTCTGCATCCTGCTCACACAAAGTATGGAAATGGATGCCCTCAAGGCCCCCCTGGCCAAACTCTGGGTCAGAGGGAAACTGCTCCAACGTCACCCCAAGCCTGGAAAGAGCCCCGCAGGGGTCATAAATGGCATGATCCTTTTGGGTGGAAAAACAGGGGTTTACCCGGATTCCCAGGCTTGCGCCGCCGCACATTTCTTTATAAGTTTCATACTGCCTGAAAGAATTAAACACTATGTGGTCACAGATTTTCGCCAGCTCTCTTACATCTTCCTTTTTATATGCCGGTGCAAACACATGGTTTTCCTTTCCCATCTCCTCGTATCCAAGCTTTGCCTCATAAAGGCCGCTGGCTGTTGTCCCGCTTATATATTTTCCAATAAGGGGATATAAGGAATACATGGAAAAGGCCTTCTGGGCCAGAAGGATGCGGGCCCCTGACTGCTGCTCCACATCCTTTAGAATAGAAAGATTCTCTTTTAATTTTTTTTCATCCACCACATAACATGGAGTTTTCACCTGCTCAAACATCTGAATCCACCAACTTGGGGTTTTCATCCACAACCCAGGGAAGCCCATACCTGTTTAGCATGTCCATATAGGGGTCCGGGTCAAATTCTTCCACCGTAAACACTCCCGGCTCCTTCCATTTTCCCAAAACCACAAGGGCTGTGCCGATCATAGCAGGAACTCCCGTGGTATAGGAGATTGCCTGGGAGCCAAGCTCTTTGTAACACTCCTGATGGTCACATACATTATAAATGTAAATCTTTTTCTCTTTTCCGTCCTTTTTCCCCGTAAAAATACATCCGATATTGGTCTTACCCACCGTCCGGGGCCCCAAGGCGGCCGGGTCAGGAAGAAGAGCTTTCAGAAACTGAATGGGAACAATCTCCCTTCCCTCGTACATCACAGGGGCAGTGCCAAGCATCCCTACGTTTTCCAGGCATTTCATATGGGTTAAATAACTCTGCCCAAAGGTCATAAAGAAACGGATTCTCTTTACTCCCGGAATATTTTTCGCCAGGGATTCAATCTCCTCATGGTGTAAAAGGTACATGTCCTTTTTTCCAACCTGTGGAAAATCATATTCTCTTTTTATGCTCATAGGGGCAACTTCCACCCATCTGCCATCCTCCCAGTAAGAGCCTGGAGCGGAGACTTCCCGCAGGTTAATTTCCGGGTTAAAGTTAGTGGCAAAGGGATATCCGTGGTCTCCCCCGTTGCAGTCCAAAATATCAATGGTTTCTATCTCATCAAAATAGTGTTTTAGGGCATAGGCGGTAAACACACTGGTTACTCCCGGGTCAAAACCGGTGCCAAGGAGTGCCGTAATCCCTGCCTCTTTATATTTCTCCTGGTAGGCCCACTGCCAGGAATAGTCAAAATAAGCGGAAAACCCAAGGTCCTTACAACGCTTCTCATAAATCTCCCGCCATTTCGGTTCCTCCACATCCTCCGGCTCATAATTAGCCGTGTCAATATAATCCACCTTACATGCAAGGCAGGCATCCATAATCGTAAGGTCCTGGTAAGGAAGAGCCACATTTAACACAGCCTTTGGCTGATACTCCTGAATCAGCTCTACCAGTTCCTCTTTGCTATCCGCATCCACTTTTGCAGTGGTAATCACTGTTTTCGTCTTGCCGGAAAGCTCCTCCTTTAAGGCGTCACATTTCTCCTTTGTCCTGCTGGCAATACAAATCTCTGTAAACACATCGCTGTTCTCACAGCATTTTGTAATCGCAACTCTGGCCACACCGCCGCATCCTATAATTAATACTCTGCTCATCTCAACCTCCTGCAAACTAATTTTCTTCCTCCATCAACATATCTTCCACATATTTAGGCAGCATAAAGGCTCCTTTATGTAAATTTGTGGTATAATACCAGGTTTCAATATTCCTGCCATTCCACCGCTTTTCATCTAAATCCCTTAGGGGATGATATTTCTTTGACACAAAGCCAAAGAGCCAGTAACCGGAAGAACAGGTGGGGATATGGGCCTGATACACTTTACTGATGGGAAAACTGTGGCTGGCTTTCCTGTGCATGGCACGGCAGGACTCCTCATCCTCATCGTAAAAGGGGCTGCCGTGCTGATACACCATCATGCCGTCCTCCTTTAAGGCCCGGTAGGAGTTGCCGTAAAACTCTTTGGTAAAAAGCCCTGCGGTATGCCCCAAGGGGTCAATGGCATCGTTTATAATCAAATCATACTCCTCGTGCCTGGTGCGAAGGAACCGAAGGCCATCCTTAAAATAGACGGTAACTCTGGGGTCTTTTAACCCGCAGGCATTGTCGGGAAAATATTCTCTGCACACATTGACAAAAACCTCGTCCGGTTCCACCACGTCTATCTGGCGGATTTCCTTATAATAGGATAACTCCCTGCACACGCCCCCGTCGCCGCCGCCGATGACAAGCACTTTCTCCACATGGGGATGAACAGCCATGGGCACATGCACAATCATCTCATCATATGTAAACTCATCTTTCTCAGAAAAAACAATACTTCCGTCAGAACTGATAAATCTGCCGAACTCCTCGGACTCGAAAACATCCAGTCTCTGGTAATCTGTCTGTGCCCCAAACAACTGTTTTTCCACTTTCACAGATACCTTAACCTTTTCCGTATGATAATCTGAAAACCATAATTCCAAATCTATTTCCTCCTGCTAAACAAATGAATGTCACCAGGCATTTCCCTCACTGGCCAGGACATTTAAATTTTCCACATAAGGGTCCTGTGTCCCCTGCATGGAACACCCCTTCTCTTTTGCATAAGTGATATACCGGATTATCTCAGGGGTAATAATCTCTCCCGGAGCTAAAATGGGAATCCCCGGAGGATAACACATAACAAACTCACTGCAGATTTTTCCGGCAGTCTCCCCGATAGGCATAGAAACCTTATCTGCGTAAAATGCCTTCTGAGGGGAAACGCAGACCTTCGGCGGGATATATTCCGACTTCAGCATATGTGCCGGATTTTTGCAGTAGAGACGCTTAATGTCTGACAACGCCCCCACCAGCCTTTCAATATCCTGAATTCTGTCTCCAATGGAAATATATGCCAGAATATTTGTAATATCCCCAAACTCAATCTGAATATCATATTCATCCCGGAGCAAATCATAAACCTCAATTCCCGCCAGGCCGATATCCCTGGTAAACACGGAAAGTTTCGTCACATCAAAATCAAACACACTGTTTCCGTTTATAAGTTCCCGCCCATAGGCATAATATCCCCCAATGGCGTTTATTTCCTCCCTGGCATATTCTGCCATCTCAACCACCCTGGCAAAAGATTCCCGGCCCCGCATCACTAAATTCCTCCTTGAAATGTCAAGGCTTGAAAGCAAGAGATAGGATGCGCTGGTGGTCTGGGTCAAATTTACAATCTGGCTTACATACTCCCAGTTTACCGTATTATTCACCAAGAGCAGGGAACTCTGGGTCAGGCTGCCCCCGGACTTGTGCATGGACACGGAAGCCATATCCGCTCCGGCTTCCATGGCATTGACCGGAAGGTTTTCCCCAAAATAAAGATGGGTTCCATGGGCCTCGTCCACCAACACCAGCATATTGTGTTCATGGGCAAGCTCAACAATCCCCCTAAGGTCGGAACAGATTCCATAGTAGGTGGGATTATTCACCAACACGCAAACGGCGTCTGGATTGTCAAAAATCGCCTGCTTTAAATCCCCCATCTCCATACCCAGGGAAATACCCAGGCGCTCGTCCACTTTGGGATTTACGTATACCGGTACAGCCCCGTTTAACACCAGAGCGTTAATTACACTTTTGTGCACGTTCCGGGGAAGGATAATCTTTTGTCCCGACTGACAGGCCGTCATCACCATGCTCTGCACGGAGGATGTGGTCCCTCCCACCATAAAAAATGCATGGCTGGCGCCAAAAGCCTCCGCCGCCAGTTCCTCCGCCTCCTTAATCACAGACATGGGATGACAGAGATTATCCAACGGCTTCATGGAATTCACATCAAGGCTGACACACTTTTCTCCCAACAATTCCCTTAACTCCGGGTTGCCTCTGCCCCGCTTATGCCCTGGCACATCAAAGGGCACCACTCTCTTTTTTCGCAATCGCTCCAGGGCTTCATACACCGGAGCATGTTTTTGTGCTTCCATATTCATCCGTTTATCACCTCTATCTATGAAACCTGCCCTCTGTCAGAGAAAAAAAGAACAGGTGAAAATGAATCACCTGCCCATAAAATCCGCTGTTATCTGCCTGGCCAAGCCATAGGCCGGCACTGGTGTCAGGCACACCTGTATGGGGCAAATTCCCCTGTTTCTCTTGTCTTTCCGTTTCATCATTCATGTAGTTGTAGAGTATCATATCACAGGTAAAAATGCAAGAATTTTTAGAGATATTCCCGTAAATCCTCCACAAGGGCTTCCTCCGCCCGGATAAGATCCCCTGTCAAATCTTTCACCTTCTGTTCCGCCCCTGGGAACTGGTGCAGATACTTATAAAGAGATTTTATCCCCATATTGCATCCGTCGGTTATCACATCCGCCGCCATACAATCAGAGTTTTCCCCTTCCATCTTCACATTGGACTTAAACCAGGACATAACCTTTGCCATCAAAGCGGGCTCCTTACCCTCATCCTGATACTCCAGCAGGTATTCATGGGTTTTATCCCCCAGGCTGGAATGGATATCTTTACTTCTAAGCAGCAGATTTTTTAGGCGCTCGTCCCTCACATGTTCCAAAACATCATCCAAAGACTTTACCCCCATCTTAATGCCGGCATTGCATTCACGCAGTAAATTTATGGTATCTTCATTCATGAAAAATCCCTCCTTTTGGAGAATATTTTCTCCTTGGGAGGGATGTTCTATACATGGGGTAATTTGCTTTTACCGGCTAACATGGAAATGACAATCAGTAAAAAAGTTGCCGCAATTAAAAGCAGATACCTCTCTTTTCTAAATAACAGGCAAAAAACAGCCATACAAAAATCAAAAAACAGAAAATTCCTTAATTTCTTTTTAAACCAGGTATCTTCCTCCTCGTCTACCTCTCTGTTTTCGTTATCAACCGGAGACAGAGTATAGACAATAAACTCCAATAAAAGCAAAAAAGAAATTGAAAACAAGCCGGGTATCTCTAAGTATCCGACTGTCAGCAAAACACAGGAAAATGCCAGACACGACAGACAAAAGCAGGATTTAAATGTTTCCATATGCAGTCCTCCGGCATATGACCTTAAAGGGACAAAGATAATAAAAAACAATAACCCTTCCACAAGCATGTTCACATACAATGCAATTACAAAACAGACTACGGCAAAGAGTCCTACTTCTACCGTTATCTGAAAAGCATATTCATACATTTCTCTGTCCGATTCCTCTACCATGCCCTTTCGTATCACATAATCCGTAAGCATTTCATGCAATTTCTTCATACTAGAACTTTCTGAATTTTTTTACTTCAACGGGCTGTTTGGGCTGATGGTAAAAAAATACACATCTGCTGTTTGCTGCTGCAGAGAGCGCTTTGTCTGCCACTGCCGTCAAAAGTTTTGCCGCTGTCTTTTTATCTCGATTCTCCATGGCCATATCCCTCCTTTATCCTAGAATATTTACAGCATACATGAATTTAAGCAACGCTGGTTTATCTTGGCAAAAATACCTGGTTTTCTGACAAAATTACCCAAAATTCATCACCACTGTAAGGGAAAAGACATTTCCTGCATCTTCTATCACCACATCACCCTGATACTTTGCGGCTATTTTCATAATTGATTTCAACCCATATCCATGCCTGCCTTTATCATCTTTCGATGACAGAAGCATTCCCCGCCTGTCTTTTTGAATCACATGCTCATAAGGATTTTTCATTACCAGGATTAACGCTGATTTCTTTGTGCCCATAGAGATATCTATAACCTTATCTTCTATGCTGCTCCCCCTTACCGCTTCCATGGCATTATCCAACGCATTCCCTAGCACCACTCCCAAATCTCTCTGTTCCACAGGCAAATCCTGGGGTACAAATATCTTCAAGCGAAAATCTATCCCCCATTCCCTGGCCATAGTATATTTAAAATTTATAATTGCATCAATGGTTGTATTCCCGCACTCTGAAATACTGTCCGTGTAATGGCAGTTCTTTATGATCTCATTTAAATTCCGGATAACTTCCTCCGTCTCACAGTTTTCCACTTCACTTTTTAATACAATCAGCTGATTCACCAGGTTATGTTTTTCCTCGTGAAAATCCTCAATCATTTTCTTCTGTTCCTCAGTATTTGCCGATATAATTTCTGCCTGCTTCGCATAAATGATTCTTTCCTTTTCCTGCATAAAAAGCTCATTTATCTTCATATAAATCTCAAAAACCACCACGTTAAATAAAAGCAAGACACTGACAGAAGCTGTGGCTAAAAATCTACTATTTTCACTTCCCCCAGAATAGAACAGGCTTAATGCAATAAAGATGCTGCCTCCCGGCAGAAAAAGAAAATAGAAATAAAAATGGCCGGACACAGCTTCATCATATCTCTTATTCCAAAACACAGATATTGTGTAAACCAATACAATCATCAGCATTTTCGATATAATCGTGCCAAGCACATCCTGGCTTTCATGCTCCATAGGAACTCCGCTAACCATAACAAAAGTAAGCATTTCAATTAGAAACCACAAGGCACACAGCATCACTGATAAAAAACATTTTTCCTTTCCAGTGGAATAATACCCCCACAGTGCTATATTAAACAGAAGAACCACTGTCAATGGCAAGGTGATAACATGCAAATTTCCCGTATCTATCTGAAAATAAATTTGAAAAATAAAATACAAAATCCAGGCCGTTACAGACAGGAAACTTCTCTCTTTTTTCTCACAAAACGTTCCCAAGAACCTGCGGACAATCCACATGGATGTAACTGCCATGGCAGTTTTCGGTATGTAATCTCCAAATTTATACATCTAGTTTTTCTCCCAAAAGTAAATTTTTTGCCTCCCGAATTGCAATTTGATGCTGTACATAACTTTCCAGGCGGCGCAGCTCTTCTAACTCCATATGCTCGGTGCTCTCAATTACCAGATTCAATTCCGACAGGAAACTCTCTCCCAGATATAAATCATTTGGGGTAATCCCAAGAACCGAACAAATCTTTAAAAGGCTTTCCGGCCGAAGTCCCTTGGTGCCGTGTTCTGCGCTGGAAATAGTCTGAATTGTCAAACCCGCCTGTTCCGCCAATTTATCCTGGGTTAAATACATTTGTTTCCGCCGCTTTTTAATCCGCTCTCCCATTTGTTTGCGTAAATCTATCATTTAAAACCTCCATGCTGTAGGTATAGAAATATCATAACGTCTCTAGCATGAATTGATAAGCGACCATGACTTTAATGATATTGTGTCATAGTTTAAATCCCATTTAACTAAAATTTACCCCTGGTAAATTTCTTTTAATTTGTTTCACCAGGCAATCACAGGCTTCCTCCTCATCGTCAAAACGCCCGATATTTGAGCGTGTTCCCCTTTCACTGTAGTAAACCTCCCATTTACCATCAATTTTATCTATACAATACGCCTCGTTTGGCAGCCCTCCTTGCAAGGAATACATATCAGAGGGAACCTTATTTTCCACTAACATTTTTTCTAATAATTTTCTATCCATGTTACTCTCCTACCTTTCTCAATATACCCTGTTCAACCAAAGATGAAACAGATTGTTCAAATTTGTACTGCACACCGCCGCCCTGTTCTCCAAACCACGGCGCTACGTTTCCTGCCTTTACATCTACCGGCTTTACAACCTCATATACCGAATATGGAAGCTTATCTGAACCGGGAAACATAGAGCGCTGTGTATATGGCGTGCCTTCGGGAGCCACATAACTTCCGCCGCCATATCCATATCTGTCCACTTTAGTTCCAGGCTGTAATGTTTTTTTCACAGGAGTACCGTCAAAACCATCATTCTGGGGCCACTTAATGGTTCCATCTGAATTAATATAATTATATTTGCCTCCTTTTTCATATTGCACTCCCTGTTTACTGCTCCGGTATGCGTTTATAGATGCATACTCCACAACTGCCCCATTGGTATACCATAATGCCAGTCCAAAGGTTTCATAGGCATCAACGTCATTTTGAAACACCTTGTCCAAAACCACATTATAACCGCTGTTACTTGCATATATATCATTTACGGTATAAACTCCCGTTGTAACGGTAAGCCCATATACCCCATTTGTTACTATAGCAGGTACAACATTCTGCGTAAAAGATGAAACACCTAAATAATTCCATGCACCCATTCCGGCTATAGCCCCTACCGAAGGAGCTGCTACCACAGTACAATATAAAAACGCCCCGGACAAAGCACCGACAGCCGCACCTCCTGCAAGTCCTTCTGCATATCCTCCCACGCTCCTGCCATACCCGGTTTCCTTGTCGCTCTGGTACATCCCCACTGTAGCCGCAGTTGTACCTACAGCTGCACCGGCCAGGGCAACAGCTGCCAATGCCGCTCCGCCTGTTGCAACTGTGGCAATGGCCAGGCCGGCAAAAACTGCCGCAACTGCCAAACCGGCAATCAATCCCTTGGTAGGGTCCGGCGGAATGGCAATCAAGTCGTCCTGAATTTTGGGATAAGACTTTATTTCACTTAACTCTAAGGAGGTATAGGTGCTGCCAAATAGGTTCATCTCCCCTCCTTCCATACTTAAGGCTGTTACACTGCCTCCCGGTTCCAATAACGAATATGTGTCTTTATTTGTCCCTGGCATGTCCTCCTCCTAAGTGACCGGAATCCATCAGTCCTCATATTCCATTCCCGATGTCATTGGTTCAATAATTCCCCCGCAGGAGCACACGAGATAAGAATCCATAGTAACTCCCTGCCCATTGGTATTCTCCCATTTTTTTAAAATGGAAGGGACACACTGCATTCCCTGAACCTCCGGCGGCACACCCATATAACCAGGATACCTCACCAGTGTTGCCCCCGCTGGGGGAACAGGGCTGCTGCAGACCCCGAAAGATGAAATATTTTCCTTAGTGCAGTCCTCATCCATAATCACCGGATGGTCACATATGTATTCCCCGTGGCTTTGGGGCAAATTCAGACGCCTGGGATGACTTCCCATCCTGCAGCTTAACATCGCTCCCCTTACCAAATATACCTGTTCGTTTCCCATTTTGCATTACCTCACCTTCGTTCACAATAATTTATCATATAAGACCTTTATTCCTTCACCTGTAAGCTGGTCCCCTTCAGTTTCAGCTCATCTTCAAACGTTATACTACTGTCTCCCCGTGCCAATTTAATACTTTTTGTGGCCTGAATATCCATTCTCATATCACTTTTCAGAACAATACTATCCTCCGCAGAAACTGTCACATTCTTATTGGATGCAATCATTACTCCCTTTTCATCATCCAAAGCTACCGTCATACCTTTATTATTCGTAAGAATCACCGCCCCAGGTGTAAAAGTAACCTGCTTGCCATGCATATTGGATATGGCTTTCCTGGCCGGATCGCTTCTCGGCTGCCCCTTTCCCGCTTCCGAATCCCCGGTATTCCCTAGGTTAATCGCACTTATGACATATCCCTCATCCTCGTACTCGCTGGGAAAATACAGCCTCACCTTATCCCCTCTTTCGGGCATACAATACCAGCCAGATCCGTCCGGCGAGGAATACACTGTGGAATATGGAAACCACTTTGCCTTTGATTCCTCCTGTTTTTTATCCACCGCCACCACAATTTTTACTGTATCCTTATCCACAGCAAGAACAGCGGCATCAAGAGATGCCCCGATAAGTCCTCTGTTATGTCTGGATGGTGTTTGAAAGCCTCCTTCCCTCCGCAGGATATAGGTATGCAGTAATTCTTCCCCTTCTAAGACGCTTACCGCTTCGTAGACAAAAAAAGCATGATGAGAAAAAACTGTCCGCTCTCCAAGTTCCAAATACTCCCTGCTCTTTACCTTATGAAAAGTAAAATCATCCGCAATAATCTCCGGTATCTGTCCCTCTTTCATAAGAAATTCCTCTTTTGCATTTCCGGTGGAAAAACTGTACACATCCAGATTTTTTTCCGGCACCTTTGCAGAAAGGCCAAAGGAATAGCGTATCCCCTCCCCGGCGTAATCCGGCAGGAGAGGCTGATAAAACCGGGACGCCATCCGCTTTAAAAATTCCCAGTCCGTCTCTTTGTACTGTACAATTAACTTTTTAATTGGATTTTCTACCTTGCAATTTGGAATGCAGGAGACTTTTTCATATCCGGCATTTATCTCTTCTAAAAGCTCGTCATATGTCATCCCTTGGTTTTGAAAAGTGCGGGTATGCTTGACGCAATCCATAAGCTTTGTACTGCCTGACAACACAATCCGGGCCGTTTTGACGCCCCCTGCGTTTTTTACCTCCATACTGTCTATAATACCGGAAAAAATGTCTTTCCTCTTTCCTTTTTCATCCAGTATGTACAGCGAAGCATTCCCGCTCTCCGCATTTTTAAACAATTCCCCTTCGCTGCCCTCTGCAATCACCCCCCGGATAACTGCCATACCGTGCTCATTTGCCTTTTTGTGGATATACACTTCCTGTAAGGCCACAAAAGATGCCATAGACAAACGGATTATCCTGTCCCTCACTTGGGTTCCCCCTTTCTCAGCGGTATATTATGAAGCCCTTTCAAACTTATACATCTTATTCGCTCCCAAATACACATTTTTCACCGGTATCTGTAAATATAAAAAACTTTTTTTGCCCTTCATACACCAGCGTTAAATCTGTACCCACCGGCATGTCAAAAATAGGTAAAATAGCCGGTTCAATTTCAAAAATAGTCCCCCAGTCACACACAACCATATTGGCAGCATTTTTCAGGTATTCATCGTTATCTATTTCAGATAGGAAACGCCATCCGTTATCTATTTCATTTACGCCGTTCTCCCGAAAACACCATTTTAATCTTCCTTTTTTTTCCAAAATATTTTTGGATACAATAGAGCCGCCCATATTCATACTTTTCTTCATCTCTTACTCTCCATTATCTGATTTAATCTCTCAGTTCCCCGCTGGTTAATTAACATTCTGATACTGTATCCCGCTTTATTACAAGCATCAAAATCCTCTATCCTTTTCAGACAATTTTCTAAAAATTTCATTGTCTCCTCAGTCCGAACCTTAAAAATTTCCTGGCATAAAGTAAAGAATGCTGAATTTCCATACTTTTTATCTTTCTGTACTAAAGATACTCCTCTTTCTAATAAGATTTCAGCAACTTCCAATGCCCCCTCATATCTTATTCTGCTGGCAATATAATGAAATTCATTACACCCTTCACTGGAAACATGATTTACTTTACAGTTATTAGACAGCAAATAATTTGCAATATCAAATTTTCCTGCCGCCAAACTCACTTCAAGCAGGCTCATCCCCTTTGCGTCAGTGAAATCAAAAACTTCCCCGGCTTTTTTCCCTTCCTGCTCTAACTTCGCACAAAAATCTTCCAAACTTCCTAAACTGATAACTGTCCCAAAATCGCATTTTTCTATATTCATTTGTCACCTCATTCAAATTTGTGGCCTCGATTGGTACTTGGCAATTCAGGGCGGTAGTTTGCGGGATTTCTATACCATTCAAGAAACTCTTCCAGGGTCATTTGTCCATCCATATATAATTTATACCTATCAGAATATTTTTGTCCCGGTATATGGCCCATATCCCATTGTCCGCTTCTGGGCCGGGTACGATCCCATGTAATCTCTGCTCCCGAAGGGTCATATACTTTTCCTGTTACAGGGTCTTTTGCATTTTCCCAAACTTGTTCCACTTGACCTGGCCCATAGCTGGGTCTGTGTTTCGCATATGGTTTCTGAGACGATGTCTTCTCCTGGCTCCCCCTTTCGTATTGCACTCCCTGTTTATCAATCCCGCGATATGCGTTTATGGAAACATACTCTACAACCGCCCCGTTTGTAAACCATAACGCCAATCCAAAGGCCTCATAAGCTTCCCTGTCATTATCAAATACTTTATCCAAAACAACATTATAACCGCTGTTGTTTGCATATATATCATTGACCGTATAAGCCCCGGTGGTAATGGTAAGCCCATATACTCCATTTGTTACTATAGCAGGTACAACATTTTGTGTAAAGCCTGAAACACCTAAATAATACCCTGCATCCATTGAAGCAATAGCCCCGGCTGCAGGAGCTGCCGCCGCAGTCCAGTAAAGAAATGCCCCAGCTATTGCACCGAGGGCGGCCCCGCCTGCAAGTCCCATGGCATATTCCCCCACGCTCCTGTCATACCCGTTTTCTATGTCGCTTTGGTACATCCCCACTGCTGCCGCAGTTGTACCAACGGCTGCACCGGCCAGGGCAACAGCTGCCAATGCCGCTCCGCCTGTTGCAACTGTGGCAATGGCCAGGCCGGCAAAAACTGCCGCAACTGCCAAACCGGCAATCAATCCCTTGGTAGGGTCCGGCGGAATGGCAATCAAGTCATCCTGAATTTTGGGATAAGACCTTGTTTCACTTAACTCTAAGGAGGTATAAGTGCTGCCAAAAAGGTTCATCTCCCCTCCCTCCATACTCAACACTGTTACACTGCCTCCCGGCTCCAATGACGAATATGTATCTTTTCCTTCATTTGCCATCTTGCACTACCCCCTTCTGCAGCATAATAATCTAAATAAAAAAAAGCAGCCCAAACCACCTATGTGCCCGACTGCTAAAAAACTAAAATATGCCAGACATGACAGAAAAAATGAGAAATATCTCTTCTATCATTCCTTTTCAGATGGCATAATCCATTCTTATTTCATAAAATATTTTCGTTCTGGAATATACCTATAGCATACATTAAAATTTTCTTTATTTAGTTAATCTATCAAAAATACCAGGTATTCTGTTAAATTCTCCCAACCTTATACATCTATTTCACTTCCTAAGAGCCTGCTGTAACTACTGCCAAAGGTTTTCTGCCTCTCTTCACTTACCGGCAGCTTTGTACCGTCTGTAAGTTTTACCTCTGTTTTTGAACGTGCGCTTATATGATGATAATTTACCAGATAAGACTGGTGAATTCTTAAAAAAGGAATTTTCCCTTTGGCCGACCATTCTTCCACTGCCGATAACTTTCCATTAAAAACTCTTTCACCTCCCTCTTTTATGTGGATGATAATCTTCCTTCCGGTACTCTCAAAAAACAAAATATCCATACAAAGCACTTTAAACTCCTGCTTTTTATACTGGTAATTAAAATATAACCTCTGTCTGTTAATCTTTCTATTTGCATCTAAAAAGATCTTCTCAAACTGCAGGTTATCTATGGGCTTTTTAATAAAAGTAAAAACATCTAAGCGGAATAACTCCATTAAATATTTGTCATATCCGGAGACATAAATCAGCAATGCATTTTCGTCTATTTTGCGGATGTTTTTAGCCGCTGTTATTCCGTCTCCTTTTGCCATCTGGATGTCCATGTAAATCAAATCGTAATATGTACCTTTGTATATTTCCTGCTCTAAAGATTTTCCACTATAAAACACATCTGTATCCACGGGAATATTTTCCCGTCTGCAAATATCCAAAACGCTTTTTTCCATCTGATTTGCTATTACTATTTCGTCATCACAAACAGCAACTCTCAGCATTTATTTTTCTCCTTCTCGTATAAGATTATCTTTCGCCTCAGCTTCCTCTTTGATGGCCAGTTTCGTCTCCCGAATCGCTATTTGATGATGCACATAGCTTTCCAGACGGCGTAATTCCTCTAACTGCATATGTTCCGTACTTTCAATGACAAGATTCATCCCCAGTGATGAATTTCCCCCAAGATATAAATCATTTGGGGTAATCTCTAAAACTGAGCATATCTTTAAGAGGCTTTCCGGCCGAAGCCCTTTGGTGCCGTGCTCTGCACTGGAAATTGTCTGAGTGGTCAAACCTGCCTGTTCCGCCAGCTTATCCTGGGTGAGATACATTTGCTTCCGACGCTTCTTAATCCGTTCCCCCATTTGTTCCCGCAAATTTATCATTTGAAACCTCCATGTGTAGGTATAGTTATATCATACCTTCTTTCACATGAATTTATAAGCGACTATGATTGAAATTATCCTATGCTATAATTTAAAAATTATTTCATTTTGTCATATGTTTCCGATGCTTCCACAGCTTCAATAAAATTTTCCGTGATTTTTTCTAAACATTGAAAATGTTTGGAGGACAGAAGAGAAATCTTCTCTATAAAAGAATAGTTTTTTGATGAAACTATTTTACCAAATAAAAGATAGTCTGAACTTACCTCCAGAGCTATGCAGATTTTATAAAAATTTACGATACGCAACTCTTTTGTGCCACGCTCTGCACTAGAAATTGTCTGAGGCGTCACATTTGCCAGTTCCGCCAGTTTTTCCTGGGTAAAATGCATTTGTATTCTCCGATTTCTGATGCGAGTGCCAATTTGCCTTTGTAATTCTTTCATTTTATACCTCCATGCTTTTTTATAATGACCTTAGCATGGATTTCTCTTGGAATATAGTTATAAATTTGCAACGGGAAATGATTTATTTAGTTCTGGGGAAAACTTTTTTCTTTATATATCCTGTCTAATCAGTATCAAATGTAATAAATTTTCAATTATTTTAGAAAAAGGATATCTTAATTTGCTTATAAGATATCCTACATAGTCTCATATGTTTTTATTCGTTATTGATAACACAAAACTTTTTGCTTGCAAGTGTATCGACAATGATTTCTTCCGATACATCTATGTCAGAAAGATTATATTTCCAATGGAATACAATCGGTTCTTCATTGTTTTGCTAAAGAAACCTTCGACCATATTGAGCCATGATCCATGCTTGGGTGTGAATACAAATTCGAATCTTTCTGGTCCAGTAGACAGATATTTTCTAACAGCCTCTGATGTATGAACTTTTAAGTTGTCAAGTACGATACGGATTTTATCTCCCTTTGGATTATTCCCGGTTTTCGCAGTAATAAGTTATCTTATGAGGTTTAATATTTGCCTCGGCAAGAATCGTATCTACTGTACTCTTATGAATCGTGGACAATCTCGTGTATCCAGCTGCTTCGGCAGTTATGTAGATATGTGAGGTCAGTTTGACATATGTCCAAGTTTCAGCGACATAACCGAGATCAATTGGTTTTTGGCAGGCAAGGTTAATAATCCAGGCTTTTTCCTCGTCTGTAATTTCAGCATTTCTGCCACGACCCGGAGCATCAAAGAGTGCATTTTCAATACCGCCCTCTTTATATTTTTTTAGGCAGAGCATGACACTACAGCGATTAAGTCCTACTTTATCCGCAATGTCATCAATTGATATTGCATCTGCACGTAATAATAAAATTCTCGTTCTTGTGACTGTTTGAACCTGAATTGTTCTTGTGCGAGTTTGAAGTTCGAGATATTCTCTTTCTTCGTTAGTGAGTTCGATTGATGATGCTCTTTTCCCATGAAAATGTCCTACAAAAATTTCCGGCACCGGCGCCGTTTCCCCTCCTACGCCAGCTAAGACCTCGCCTGGAGAAGATGGACCCATAAAACCACCCATTCTTCAGCATTTTTACTGGTCAAATTGTCATCTATGGGAGGATATCCACTCCGGTTGTTATAATATTCGTATAGGCGGTTTTCACCCCGATGCCAGATCCGTATTCTTCTGCTTCTGTTTTCACAGCTTTTCATGTTAATAACAATTTATATTTCATCTTTATATGGCAAACGAACCATATCAACGAAACGTTGCTCAATAGCCCCAAATAATTGATAATTTTTTTTCGCTGTATCTAAAGATACTTTATTGGCTCCTATAATATCATTCGGTCTTTTTTGAGCAACTTCATCATACTGCCAAAAACATACCTCACAAATATCAGAAATTACCTTTTCTGAATCATCAATTGTTAAATAGCCACAACATGGACATCTTTTCATATCTATAAACCACCTTTCTGCGAAAAACACTAATGGGATTGCAAACTCCGTCCTGCTTTTCCATCTGCTCTGCCTTATCCTCTGTCTTTTGCTGGTTAAGCTGTCATCTATGGGAGGGTAAGTATCTACTCCGGTTGTAAGGATATTTGTATAACTTCCAAAAAGGTTTTGTTTCCCGCTATTTTTACAGGCTTAATTCTCCGGCTCCCTTAAAATATTAAGCGCCTGGGGGGAATTCACGGTGATTTTCTTTGCAAAAAGCCCGACATTCTCTATGGCACAGATGTTACAGTTATCTCGCTCCGGAAAAATATTTTTTTCGGCATATAGTACACTTTCCAATAAATATTCCCTATGCATCTAAATATTTAATCTATATTTTTACATTACGTCATATGCTCCATTATGAGTAAAAACTAATTAAGATTTATTCCTTCTTCCAAAAATTTTATTTTCTACATCCTCCAGCAATTCCAATTCCTCCTCTAATCTCTCCTTTTCTCTAACAACGATATCTATGCATTCTAATTTTTCATTTTCGCTCATACTGTTAAATTTCTTTAATAGTAATTCATACATATTGCATTTCACTTCCAAATTACCGTCAAACAACACATGCAATATTTTTTTTATAGCCTTTTCACAATTTAATTCTTGTAATGCATAAATGAAAGTTCCCCTGCTATTCCTGTTTTGTGGATCATTTATCAAATCTACTAAAACGTCAATAGCTTCATCACACTGCAAATCAGATAAAACTATTGCTATTGTATTTCTATGATTTTTTACATTTGTATCATGTAATTCCTGTATTAAATCTTTTTTGATTTGCTGCAATTTCCATGGTTCCATATGCTTACACATTTCCACAATACTATCTATCGCATTATTTTCTATCAAACTTCTAATAACTTCTATCATTTCACCTCCATTTACATTAGGACTGTATAAAAATAAATCCCATGAGCCATTTTAGAATCTTGAATGGCTTCGCCACCCCATTCACCCTTATCTTAATTTTCTATCCCCCATATAATGCTGTTGCCGCGTCCCCCTGCACACAGTAAAAATCCCGTTTGTTATCCCATGACGATTCCAGACATCATTTCGGTGTTATCCACCACTTCAAGCTTCCTCGATTCATTCTCTATTATCGGATACTTTTGGGTATCCGAAGTTCTTTTGATGGTGCATTCGTTCCCAAACAGGCCAAATCCTCTCTACGGCACTGATATTTAGCGCAGACCCACTCTTTAGGGAAACGCTTTTTTCATCCTCCAAAGTTACATTTCAGGCACTTTCAATGTCAAACCCTATAAAGCTTCTTTCCTTCCGCTGTGGTCAGGGCACGTTTAGAGGGGTCTGACATCCCGCTGCAGCTTGCCCCGTTCTGGCGGATACAGTTTACAGCTATGGCATTCCGCTCATCCTCATCCGGGAAATACAAAGACACCTTTTACCATATATCGATTCTTGATATTACAAACTGTATATGCATCCCATTTGTTATATCACTTGGTATCTTTTGTTCGTCAATATGAACATCAAAACCGTATACTTCAACAATTCCCTTTCGTATACCTTTTAATTTATACTTAAATACCCCTTCCATTTTTTCAATAGTGTTTTCCTCTGTTTCACATAACAAGATATCATCTGTATCTAACCATTCAATTTTTTCAATATACATAATTGTACCTACCTTTCAAAACCTAAACTTGGGGCTTTCTTCATTAACTCAGACACATTTTTAATATGAAATGTAGTTATATCTCCTGTAATTTGATCAAGTCCTACAAACCCATATTTTTTGCCACTCATAAAACTTACATAATTAACAGAAGAACGTACGTCTTGTTATTGATTATGTAATTTGCTTCATTCATTGATACCTTACTCTTAACCGAACAAAACAATCTATAACATGCTTCATGTATTCTGCTAATAATACATCTTGAAAAAAATTTTTCTAGAAATACCATCAAATATGTTTATAATCATTATTTAATTTTGTAATCAAAAGAAATATGTCTGTAGGATTTTGCATATCCCATCCCCAAACAGTAAATGCATTAGCAAAAGAATTTAAATATCTTTGGTCTTTTTGGGGTAATGTATTGCCATCTACTATTTTTAATAATTGTTCTAATTCTGGAAGAATTACTGTTTCCAATTGCTCTTGTGTACTTTCTCCTAGTATACCTTTCTTTCGTTTCATAAGTTCATCATTACACAATTCTAATATTTTTAATAACTGTTCTCTAAATTTCTCCATATACTTAACCTCTCATTGTTTTATAACTACGAATGGATCTGGGACATAAAATTGATATACCCCACCAAGTTGTCCAAAATTAGGTGCAACCGTACCCTCTAAAATAGTAGTTCCTTCGGGTACAATATATGTATCCATATACTGATAAGTATTTCCAGGCGGCAATGCCAAATCTCCGCCTGGATTTGCTGTCTGATTCGGCGTATACCACTAACTATTCCCACTTGCTCCCCCTCCATGATACCGATACACTGTCGTATCTTGCTTTAAAGTTGTTACTCGTGCATCACTCATAAAAGCTTCTTTTACATTTTGCTGAAAGCCAGGATGAACATTATTCTTTATAAAATCTTCTACAGACTCATTATTCTCATAATGCACTCCTTTCGATACCAGCCCGCTATTCACCGTTCCAGTTGTAATAATCCCCATACATATTAGAGCCAATATCTCACCAACCCCCTCATATGCAGATGTATTATCTTTAAAAACTTTTTCAAGCACCTCATTGTGTCCTGCATTACTTGAATATATCTCATTAACAGTAAACACCCCGCTAAGCACCGCAACTCCATAACTGGCTGTTTCTACGATTGGTGGAATTATACTTGTAGTCAATGCAGAAGTCCCCAAACTCATATTTGCTGTCACTCCTGCAGCGACAGCAAATGCCGGCACTGCGGCTATGACATCAAGAATAAATGCCCCCGTCATTACACCCACACAACCCCCATAATTAAATTTTCTGCAATTTCTGTTGAGTCCGGTTGATATCCTGTTTCCCGGCTGTTTCTTACCGTACCGCTTGTAGTTAAACCTGTTCCAGCGGCTGCAGTTCCAAAATAACTATCAGCCCCAATGATGCCCCGCCTGTTACAGGTGCCAGCAGGACACCTCCAATTGCCTGTCCCGCAAGTAAGCCTGTTACGACATACCCCGTCAAAACTTCATCCTTTGTAAAATTCTCTTCTTTTTCTTCCACTGGTTCTTTAGATTCTAGATTAATATCTTTGACCTGTGGAAACGAATCAATAGCAGACGTTTTAATCATAGTGTAATTATTTCCGAAAAGATTAATCTCCCCTCCTTCCATACTGATACCCGTTATCCCATACCCCGACCCTACCAACCCATACTTCCCCTTTACAATACTTGCCATGCTCTCCCCCTTTCTTGCTTTATCTACACCCTTAATTCTCCGGGGCCTTAAAATATTAAGCGCCTGCGGGGAATTCACGATGATTTTCTTTGCAAAAAGCCCGACATTCTCCACTGCACAGATGTTTACCGTTGTCCCACTTCGAAAAAAAATGCTCTTTCCGTCCTCTAAAGACATGGCGTGTCCTGCGCTCTTCACATCACCCCCCATCATACCCGGCTCAAGATAGAGCCGCTTCCCTTCCGCTGTGGTAAGGGCACGTTTAGAGGGGTCTGACATCCCGCTACAGCTTGCCCCGTTCTGGCGGATACAGTTTACCGTTATGGCATTCCGCTCATCCTCATCCGGGAAATACAAAGACACTTTCGTGTCGGTTTCCGGCATACCGTACACTTTTCCGCCGGAGCAAAGCGGAGGGGGACTTTCCAAAAGCTTCCCGTATCCGGCACCCAGGGGTAAAGTTGCGCTGTGGAAACATCCTGCTTCTTATCAATTTTTAAGTGGAGCCTCACTGCATCCCCTCCGGGTACAATACCGCCTTAACCCTGCTGGCAAGCCTTGCGGCAAATTCCCA
>CAMWKH010000006.1 GCA_947174805.1 uncultured Roseburia sp.
CCCCCCCCACCTCCCCCCCCTCCCAACCCCCCCCCCACCCATCCCCCCCCCCCCCCCCCCACCCCCCCCCCCCCCCCCCGCCCCCCAGAATCTTAGGCGGTACTTATTTGTTTCTATTTTACCTGGGTATGCTTTTTATGAAGTACAAAATTTTTGAAAGTGTGACTAAGAAAAAAAGTTTAATTATTTCATGTATTGCTGGTATGTTGTGGTTTCTATGGTGGAGATTTGCATGCTATAATAGATTTGCCATTGATGCCAGATTACCATTTGGAGACGGTTTGAATCCACCGGGCATATCACTCATGGTAATGGCTGTGCTTACATTATTTTTTTCATATGGTATCTTTACTCTATTAGAGTATAACAGTTTTTTTCATAAAATAATAGAATATGTGGCATGGTTTGGCAAGCATACATTATACATTTATCTCTATCATACATTGTTTTTAGATTATATGCTTCAAAAATGCATATGGCTTGGCAATAATATGTGGATAAAAAGGATTGTATATCTTAGCGTAATGATTTTAGGAAGTATTATAATAGAGATATGTGTAAAATATGTTGGAAGAAAGTTCAGGGCAGTGATGTCATTAGAATAAAAATAAAAAATAAGGACAAGAAAGGGATACAGTTATGAAAATAATGCCAAATCGCTTGGACAGGGGTTTTTATATGTACCAGAAGGAATTTGAAGAAAAAGCAATTGAAGTACTTCGTTCCGGGTGGTATGTTCTTGGGAATGAAGTACAAAGCTTTGAAGAAGAGTTTGCAAATTATACCGGGGGGGGGCATTGCGTGGGACTGGCAAGTGGACTGGATGCCCTTTGGATTGCCTTTCGGGTATTAGGAATAGGTGCTGGCGACGAGGTCATTGTGCAGGGAAATACCTATATTGCAAGTGTTATGGGAATTACTATAAATGGCGCAACTCCGGTTTTTGTGGAGCCGGATGAGTATTATAACATAGACGTGTCCAAGCTTGAAGAAAAAATTACAGATAAAACGAAAGCGATTTTGGTGGTACATTTATATGGACAGGCCTCCAATATGAAACCTATTATAGAAGTGGCAAATAAATATCAATTAAAATTGGTTGAAGACTGTGCGCAATCCCATGGAGCTTGTTTTGATGGAAAAATGACAGGGACATTTGGTGATATTGGGTGTTTTTCATTTTATCCATCTAAAAATTTAGGAGCGTTCGGTGATGCAGGAGCTATTGTAACAAATAGTGAAAAAATTGCGCAGGATGTGAAAATTTTTAGGAATTATGGAAGCGAAAAACGGTATTTCAATAAAGTTGTTGGAGCAAATTCCAGATTGGATGAATTGCAAGCGGGCTTGCTTCGTGTGCGTTTGCGGCACCTGCAGGAGTTATTGGATGAGAGAGTTGAGATTTGCAATCGTTATCTGGCAGAGATACAAAATCCTAAAATTCAGATGCCAAAGATAAGAGAATACTCGACCACTGTTTGGCATCAATTTGTTATTCGTTGTAAAGAAAGAAATTCGTTGATAAAATATTTGGATGATAATGAAGTAGGGACAATTATTCATTATCCCATTCCGCCGCATTTGTCGGAGGCTTATGCATATTTAGGAATGCAGACGGGAAGTTTGCCAATTACAGAACAATATGCGCAGGAAGTTTTGTCTATTCCGCTATATAATGGAATGGATAAGGAGGAACAGAGTCATGTAATAAAAGTATTGAATTCTTTTTAGAGGCAGAGTTAAATGGTGATATGAATTTGAGGTGTTGTAATGAAGGAAAGTTTACTGTTTCAAAAAATTTATCGCATATCTAATAGCAATATGGTTAGAGCAGGTCAATGTTTTACCTATAATGAAAAAGCATTTCAGTGCCTTATAGGAAAAAATCCACAGTATATTGATGTGTATGAATTTGATGGATTAGAAAATGAAGAATTGGTTTCTGCATTATATTTACGCTTCATGAATCGTCTGCCTGATCCTAGTGCAATACAGGTATTCAGAAAATACCAAAATATTTGTGGTGAAGATGTAGAATTATTAAAATTTTGTTTGATTCAATACCTTAGTAAGTCGCCTGAACATAAAAAATTGTTTAAAAAAGTAGCTAAAGATAAAAATAATATAAAAAATAGAAAAAAGTCCTGTATTAAGTTTTTAAGGATTATTTTGACAGAAAAGGCGTTGATGTGTCGTGTCTTATTTCATAGATATATTTTTGAGCCTTTATGGATGAGGATTCCAAAATCAATTCGCAACTTTATACGCAAAATATGTGGTAGGGAGACAAAAGAATGGTAATCTGTATTGATGTTACAGAAATGTTGAATGTTGATTTTATTTCAGGAATTCAACGAGTGGTAAAAGAAATACTTATACGCTGGATACAAAATAATACATTTGACTTACAATTGCTAAAATATGATTTTGCAAAAGAATGTTTTGTTCTTGTTGACAATGAAAAATTTTATGATTATTATACGGGAAAGTATCTACAAAAAGATGAATTGCTGACAAAGGATTTCATTTTATTAAAGGATTTTAGGGAGAATATGATTTTTTTTGATATGGACAGTGTATGGATGAATTTTTGTAAGAGAAGCTGGCTATTGCCCATATTAAAAAAGCAGGGAGTTAGAACAGCGGCTCTAATTTATGACATAATACCAATTACAGACTCACAGTATTGTCATGAATTTACAACTCTAAATTTTATGGAGTATTTAGGTGCGCATTTAAAGTATTCTGATTTAATTATCACTAATGCGGAGGCGACGAAAAATGCAATTTCTGAATTGATTTTGGATACAGAAGTGAAAACGCTAAATTGCAAAGTGGTTAAGCTAGGTAGTGATTTTGAAACAAAAAAAAGTGGGGACAAGCAAATTCGTGAACAAGTAAAATCTATTGTATCAAAAGGAAAATACGTGTTGATGGTTGGAACATTAGAGCCCAGAAAGAATCATCAATATGCATTGCGTGCTTTTGAAAAAAAACTTTTCCAGAAAAATTTGAATTTGGTTTTTGCAGGGAGAGTGGGGTGGAATATCGAAAAATTTGTGGAACAGGTACATCAGCATTCAAAATATGATACGCAGTTGTTTCATATTCAGGATGCGTCAGATACAGAAATTAATTATCTATACGAAAATGCATTTGTAGTGGCATTTCCTAGTTTTAATGAAGGGTTTGGTTTGCCTATTATTGAAGCTTTTGACAGAGGCATTCCTGTTTTAGCTGCGGACAAAGCAGTATTAAGAGAGGTGGGGGGGGATTATTGTGAATATTTTAATTTAAATAATATAGATGAATTTATTAAGGAAATAGAGGAGTTAATGAATAAACCTGAAAAGTATTGCTATTTGAAAAAAAAGATAGAAGGATATAAAAAGACTATGTGGGAAGAAACAGCTCTTAACATGGGTGCGCTATTGACCAATTTGTAATATAATAGGAGACAATTAGATGATTAGGTACGCAGATAAAAAAAAGATATTACCAATCGTAGCGGCGTCTATAATAGCTACAGTTGTGATATTGTGGCAAATGAGAATATGGGATTTTGATTTAAATGTTTTACCTGGAACAAGCGGAGATCACTTGTTGGGAATTATGACTTTGCGTTCCATGAAAGAAAATGGTTTGCGGGGACTATGGATTAATAGCCGGTTAGGAGCCCCAGATGTGTCTGCATTAGTGGATTGCCCTTTTTTGGATTTGCCTATGGCGGTATTAGGATATATATTTACTGTGATTTTTCGTTCAGAGGTAATTGCGTACTATCTGCTTTATATTATTACGTATCCATTAGCTGCAGCATCTATGTGTTTTTTGATGAGTAAGCTGACAGATAAGGGGTGGATAAATGCCTCAATATCTGTGTTATATGCAATAACGCCGTATCATTTTTGGCGTGGGACGGGGCATCTTACTTTAAGTTTTTACTATGTGATTCCTTTTGGTATATATTGTGCATTGGTAGTGGCAGAAGAAAATTATACAGGTTTATTTCCACAAAAATGGAAAAATTATGTTGGCATAAAAGTCTGTTGGATACTTCTTATTTTTTTAGTTGGAATCAGTAATGTATATTATTCCTTTTTCTGCATGATTATGGTGTTGATGTCTATAATTTACAAATTGCTTATAAAGAAGACATGGAAAGTTTTGATTTATGAGGCTTGCGTATTTTATGAAATGGCGGCTGCTTTTGTAATTGGAATTTTACCCAAGCTAATTTTTTCATTGAAATACGGCAAAAATACAGTGGCATGTGTGCGTTTGCCTTGGGAATCAGAGTTATATGGTTTGAAAATAATTCAATTATTTATACCTACTTCATTGACAAAGTCCGATTTTTTGAGAAATATATTTTTGGAATATACAAAAGACGGGTTCAATATTAATGAGAATATGGCTGCAAGTTTAGGAATTGCTGGTTGTGTTGGTTTTGTGTTAATGTGTGTTTGGGTGATACAGAAGCTGATGCTGGAAAATAAGCCTGGCAGCAGGGAAGATGCAATTATTACCTTATGTTCTTTAAATACATTAGTATTAGTTCTATATTGTACAACAGGAGGTTTTGGTACAATATTTAGTTATCTTGTAACACCAGAAATACGGGCATTAAATAGGGTGAGCATTGTTATTGAAGCATTGGCAATGGTGGCATTATCGGTTTTCTTAGTTTCACATTGTAAAAAAGTTTTTTCAATAACATTTGTGGTGATTTTGTGTTTGCTTACGTTTTATGCAGATGTTCCCTCAATAAGGGCTTTGGGTACACAGGATGATGTAAAAGATGATTCAAAGATGTATAGTGTTTTCTTTTCGGATATAGAAGAGCAGTTGGAAGAGAATAGTATGGTTTACCAGCTGCCGATGGCTGAGTTCCCGGAATATGGTTATGTTTATAATATGGCTGATTATTCTATGCTTCGAGGATATTTATTTACGGATACAATTCGTTGGAGTTATGGAGGAATAAAGGGACGTAATGATGCTGCAAAAGGCCTTAATCTGGATAATGGTATGAGCGAGAGGTTTGTACATGGATTGACGGATAACGGTTTTTCAGGTGTATATATTGATACGGAAGGATATGAAGATGGTGGTGCAGCTATTAATAATTTTTACCAGAAACAATTAGGCCTAAAGCCCCTTGTATCAGATGATGAAAAATTGTATTTCTACAATATAACAGATAAATTTGATTTCTAATTAAAGGAGAAAGATTTAGATGAAAGTAGTAATTTTAGCAGGAGGATTTGGAACTCGAATAAGTGAGGAGAGTTTTTTAAAACCGAAGCCTATGCTTGAAATTGGCGGAAAACCTATTTTATGGCATATTATGAAGGAGTATTCTCATTATGGTTACAATGAATTTATTATATGTTGTGGATACAAACAACATATTGTAAAGGAATGGTTTGCAGATTATTATCTTTACAATAGTGATGTGACATTTGATTTCAGCAATGGAAATGAAATGACAGTGCATAATAATGTAGCGGAACCCTGGAAAGTGACTTTGGTTGATACAGGACTAAACACAATGACTGGCGGACGAGTGAAAAGAATTCAAAAGTATGTTGGGAACGAAACCTTTATGTTAACATATGGTGATGGAGTTTCTGATATTAATATACAGGAGTTGGTGGATTTTCATAGAGAGCATGGGAAAATTGCCACATTAACTGCGGCCACAGCAAGTCAAAGGTTTGGTGTACTGGACATTAAAAGTGATAGTATCATCAGTTCATTTCGTGAAAAGAGTATGGATGACGGTTCAAGAATTAATGCCGGGTATATGGTTTTGGAACCCCAAATTTTTGACTTTATAGATGGAGATAAAACCGTATTTGAAAAGCAGCCTTTGGAGTCAGTGGCCAATATGGGTGAATTAAAGGCATTTATGTTCGACGGATATTGGCAATGCATGGACACAAAACGTGAAATGGACAAGTTAAATGAACTTTGGGATACGGGGAAAGCACCTTGGAAATCATGGTAAAATGCTGATAGGAGAAAGAAATATGTTTGAAAATGTAACAGAAGAACAGGCAAAGAAACAAATTTTAGATATGGTAGCAGAATATTGTGATATTTATCATAACAGAAAAAAAGAATTTGAGCCAGGGGATAGAATTACTTATGCATCCAGAGTATATGATCACGAAGAAATGTGTAATCTGGTAGATTCTGCTTTGGAATTCTGGCTCACGGCAGGAAGATACACGGTAGAGTTTGAAAAGAAATTTTCCGAATATTTGAATGTAAAATATTGTTCTTTAGTAAATTCGGGTTCTTCCGCAAACCTCAATGCGTTTATGGCATTGACTTCACCACTTTTAGGGGACAGGCAGGTGAAACCAGGGGATGAAATGATTACTGTTGCCGCAGGTTTTCCGACAACAGTGACTCCTGCAATTCAATATGGCGTAGTCCCTGTTTTTATTGATGTTACAATTCCACAGTATAATCTGGATGTCTCTCAATTAGAAAAGGCTTTATCAGAGAAAACAAAAGTTGTGATGGCAGCTCATACATTAGGAAATCCTTTTGATTTAAAAGCAGTGAGAGAATTTTGCGATAAACATAAATTATGGTTAATTGAAGATAACTGTGATGCTTTGGGTTCTCGTTACACTTTAAATGGAGAAGAAAAGTTTACAGGAACGATTGGGGATATTGGGACATCTTCCTTTTATCCGCCGCATCATATGACTATGGGGGAAGGCGGTGCGGTCTATACAAATGACCCATTACTGAATAAGTGTATCCGTTCTTTCAGGGATTGGGGCCGTGATTGTGTCTGTGCTTCCGGACAGGATAATTTGTGCGGGCACAGATTTGATAAACAGTACGGAGAATTGCCATTGGGTTATGACCATAAATATGTGTATTCTCATTTTGGATATAATTTAAAGGCCACAGATATGCAGGCGGCTGTTGGTTGTGCCCAGATTAAGAAATTTCCCGGATTTGTAGAAAGACGGAGGCAAAATTTTGACAGGCTGAAAGCAGGGCTTTCCGGTTGCGAGGATAAGCTGATACTTCCAGAGGCATGTGAGAATTCACGCCCAAGTTGGTTTGGCTTTTTAATTACATGTCAAAAAGGAATAGACAGAAATATGGTTGTTCCGTACATCGAAAAACACGGAATACAGACAAGAATGTTATTTGCAGGAAATCTTACGAAACATCCGTGCTTTGACCAGATGCGGGCCAGTGGAAAAGGATACCGTGTGATTGATAACTTATTGAATACAGACCGAATTATGCGGGATACATTTTGGGTAGGGGTATATCCGGGAATGACAGATGAGATGATTGATTATATGGCGCAGATTATAAAGGAAGCAGTTAATCAATAATGCAGAGATGTGAGATGGGAAGGAGAAAATAGATGAAGCAAAGACTTGCAGATTATGTGGCGGATTTTTTAGTAGATCATGGGATTAAAGATTGTTTTATGGTAGTAGGCGGAGGAGCCATGCATCTCAATGATGCTTTAGGGCACAAAGATGGTTTACATTGTACATTTAATCACCATGAGCAGGCCTGCGCTATTGCTGCGGAGGCTTATGCAAGGGTGGATAACAAAATTGCAGCACTATGTGTGACTACTGGACCGGGAGGAACAAATGCCATTACAGGTGTTGTGGGAGGCTGGCTGGATTCTGTTCCTATGCTGGTGATTTCTGGTCAGGTGCGGTATGATACAACAGCTAGATATATGAACCAATATACGGAAGGGCTGCCATTGCGTGCAGTGGGGGATCAGGAGTTTGATATTACAAAATCAGTTTCCAGCATGTGTAAATATGCAACTATGATTGAGGACCCTATGGATATCCGGTATGCTCTGGAAAAGGCATATCATCTGGCAATGACTGGAAGACGTGGGCCGTCTTGGGTAGATATTCCGGTTAATTATCAAGGATGTTATATTGAAACAGATGATTTGAGGGGTTATGACCCGGCAGAGGATGGGGAGCAGATGCCGACAGCTGTTGAAAAGTCGGTGGTACAAGAAGTAGTAGAGAAAATAATGAAGGCAAAAAGACCGGTATTATATGCAGGCAACGGGATTCGGCTATCCCAGGGATATTGGGAGTTTCGTCAGTCAGTGAATGCGCTGGGGATACCGGTGGTTACATGCTGGGATTCGATTGATGCAATAGAAGATGAAAATCCGCTTTATGTTGGCAGAGGCGGAATCATGGGAGACAGGCCAGGGAATTTTGCAGTGCAGAATGCGGATCTTGTTTTGGCAGTAGGAAATCGTCTTTCTATTCGCCAGGTGGGTTATAACTGGAAAACATGGGCAAGGGAAGCATATGTTATTATGGTTGACGTAGACCCGGCAGAATTAAAAAAGACTACACTTCATGTTGAATTGCCAATCTGTGCAGATGCAAAAGATTTTTTTGTAACAATGAATAAGATATTAGAGAAAAAGGATAAGCCATTATTTGGGGATGTAAGTTGGATTCAGCGATGTCAGACCTGGAAAAAGGAGTATCCTGTTACTTTACCCAGGCATTGGGAGGAGGACGGGAAATATGTCAATGTGTACGCTTTTATTAAGTACTTAAGTCAGAATTTAAACGATGGCAACATGACCGTAGTTTCTAATGGCAGTGCCTGTGTTGTGGGAAGCCATAATTATGTGATAAAGAAAAATGCTAGATTTCTGATAAACAGTGGGATTGCCAGCATGGGATACGGACTGCCGGCAGCAATAGGAGCATGTATTGCGAATAATAAGCAGATCACAATCTGTCTGGAGGGAGATGGGAGTATTATGATGAATCTTCAGGAGCTACAGACAGTATTGACAAATAAGCTCCCTATTAAAATATTTTTGATTAATAATGAAGGGTATCATTCTATAAGGCAGACACAGAATAATCTTTTTGCAGAACATGAAAAAGTTGGTATTGGACCAGAGAGTAAAGACTTGTCGTTTCCGGATTTTAAAAAGTTAGCGGAAGCTTTTGGATATACTTACCTGGAAGCCCATAGCAATGCAGAAATGAAAAATGCAGTAGACCAGGCATTAACATCAGATGGAACGGTATTCTGTGAAGTGTTTGTGTCCCCATCTCAATATTTTGAACCGAAGAGTGCAACAAAGAAATTAGCAGATGGAACACTTGTCAGTCCGCCATTGGAAGATTTGGCACCATTCTTACCTCAAGAAGAGTTAGAGAGGAATATGATAATTGAAACAGTAAAGGAATAGGCCAAATAGTTTGAGACAAAATTTGGTATTTTGTCTCAAACTATTATTAAAGAAAGTGAGAGATGAATGAAGAAATGTATTGTCTGTGGGGCAAAGTTTTTTGAAAAGCCATTATTAGAATTTGATGATATGCCAAGGTCTGCGCAAAACATTCCAAATGAGTCCGAGTTAAATCAGGATACCGGTATGACTTTGCGTTTATATCAATGCAGGGGGTGCGGGTTGGTACAATTCGATTGCGACCCAGTGAATTATTATAAGGATGTAATCAGGTCTGGCGGGTTTACTACTACTATGGTGAATTTGCGCAAGAGCCAATATTCTCACTTGATTGAAAAATATCATTTGGAAAAAAGAAAATTTTTGGAAGTGGGATGTGGCCAGGGAGAATTTTTGTCTATACTGAAAGAATTTCCTGTTGAGGCATATGGTATTGAGAATAAGCAGGAATTAGTAGATAAGGCAGTTTCCCAAGGATTGAATGTTTTCCAGGGATTTGTAGGAGATGATAAAGCAGTGGTACAAAATGGGCCATATGATGTATTTCTATCGTTTAATTTTTTTGAGCATCAACCAGATCCCAATGGAATGCTGCAGGGGATATATAATAATCTTACAGATGACGGCATGGGGCTTATTACAGTGCCAAGTTTAGAATATATATTGGAACATAACGGATACTATGAGTTGATTCATGATCATTTAGTATATTATACATTTGATACATTAAGATTTGTACTAGAGAAAAATGGTTTTGAAGTTTTAGAAGAGGAAATGATAAACAGAGATACGTTATCGATGATTGTCAGAAAAAAAGCAAAAATTAATGTATTAAAAATACAAGATAGTTATGGTCAAATTTGTAAACAGGTCAATGATTATGTAGATGGTAAAAGGAAAGAGGGAAAGAAGGTGGCATTTTGGGGTGCCAGCCATCAAGGATTTACTTTAGCTGCAACGGCTAAGCTTGGGGGGAAAATAGAATATATTATCGATTCCGCTCCATTCAAGCAAGGCAGATTTGCCCCTGCATCTCATATTCCAATTATATCTCCGGAAAAGGCTGTGTCCCAGATGGTGGATGCTATCATTATAGCGGCTCCTGGCTATACAGATGAGATTGCTGGGATCATACAAGAAAAATACGGGAACGAGGTGGAGATAGCCGTCATGAAGACAAAAGAATTAGAATTGTACGAGGATATTAAAAAATGAGAACAATAGTCATGACAGGAGCAACAAGTTTTCTTGGGAGAAATGTGTTGAAAAAGCTTCTTAAACAGGGATATGAAGTATACGCTCTCGTACGGCCGCAGTCAGGAACTTTGTCTCAACTTCCGGAAGATTCAAAACTTCATTTACTATATGGTTCAATGGAAAATATTGTTGGCATAAAAGACAAAGTGTCAGAAGCTGATAGTTTTTTACATTTTGCTTGGGATGGTTCAGGAAATCAGGGCAGGGCAAATCATGAGATACAAATGAAAAACGTGGATTATTCATTAGAAGCATTAGCGTTGGCGTATAGTTTACATTGCAAGAAATTTATTTTTTCAGGTTCACAGGCTGAATATGGAAATAAGAAGGAAAAGATTACTGAGAAAATGAACTGTAATCCTATATCAGAGTATGGGAAGGCTAAATTAGAATTTTCATTAGCAGCAGAGAAATATTGTGAAAATAAGGATATCAGGTTTATTCATCTGCGAATTTTCAGTGTTTATGGTTATGGTGATAGAGAGAACACGTTGGTTGATGCATGTGTAAAAAAATTTAACTCTGGCGAGTTGATGAAGTTAGGGCCATGTGTACAGAAATGGAATTATCTAAATATAAAAGATTTTGCTAATATTGTATTGCATTTTTTAGAATCTGATATTTCAGGTGGTATTTATAATGTTGCAAGTGAAGACACGAGGGTTTTGCGTGACTTTGTAAAAGAAATTTATGATTTATCTAATAAGTCAGGTATATATGAGTTTGGAAAAGAAGCTGATAACCCAGAAGGTTCTCCAGAATTAGATGTAGATGTCCAAAAGATGAAGAATGCTATAGGATATAAAGAAGAGATTAATTTTAAACAGGGCATTTTAGAAATTATGCAGCAAATGAATAAGGAGGGGTAAAATGAAAGCATTTGTGCTGGCAGAACCGGGTAAGGTTAGATGGTTTAATGCGCCAGAACCAGAAATAGAGCCATATGGTGCTATATGTAAACCAATTGCAGTAACTCCGTGTTCTTCAGATGTACACACAGTTTTTGGCGGAGGTTCTCCGAAGCAACCTAATTTGGTGTTAGGACATGAATGTATTGCAGAGGTAATACAAGTGGGTGATTGCGTAAAGGATTTTAAACCGGGTGATAGAGTTGCAGTACCAGCGATTACTCCTGACTGGAGAGATAAAAGTATTCAGGAAGGAAATTATAAACATGCAAGCGCACCCTTTTCAGGGCATCAGTTGGGAAGAACGCAGCCGGGGGTGTTTGCAGAAAGGTTTTTAATAAAAGATGCCGACACGACTCTTGCCAAAATTCCAGAGGGTATAACGGAAGAGCAGGCGTTAATGAGTGTAGATGTAGTTACCACCGGGTTTACAGGAGCAGAATATGCTGACATTAAGTTTGGAGATTCGGTGTGTGTTATTGGTATTGGCCCGATTGGGTTAATGGCAATTGCCGGTGCACGGTTATGTGGAGCAGGACGAATTATTGCGGTGGGCACAAGGCCAATCTGTGTAGAATTGGCAAAGAAATACGGAGCTTCTGAAGTTCTGAATTATAAAAATGGCGACATTGCAGAACAGGTCAAATATTTGACAGATGGTATAGGTGTAGATGCAACGATTATTGCAGGCGGAAATGCAGAAGTTTTAACACAAGCATATGATATGACTAGATATGGAATAGGAACAATTTCCAATATAAATTATTTTGGAGGAACAGGATATTTGCCTCTTCCAATCTTTTCAGGTGGCAGGGGAATGTGTGGAAAGACTCTGCATATGGAATTGGCCAAAGGTGGCAGAGTGAGAATTGAGAGGATAATGTCAATGATTCAATATAATAGAGTGGATCCACAGCCACTGGTGACACATCATTTACAGGGGCTAGATAAGGTTGAGGATGCTTTATATATGATGAGAGATAAACCTAAAGATTTAATAAAAGTTATGGTGCATTGCGAATAGGTGAAATAAATGAAAAAATTAAGTATAATGATTCCGTGTTATAATGAGGAAGAGAACGTCAGAGAAATATGTGCGGCAGTTATCAGTATGTTGAAAAAAGATTTGCCGGAGTATGATTATGAAATACTTTTCATTGATAATTGCTCCCAGGATAAGACGAGGGAATATTTGAGGGAAATGTGCAGACAAAATCCAAAAGTGAAAGCGATATTAAATGCAAAGAATTTTGGACAGTTTAATTCTCCTGTTTATGGAATGTGTCAGACAACCGGAGACTGTACAATAAGTTTGTGCTGTGATTTTCAGGATCCAGTTGAATTGGTTCCGGTATTTGTTAAGGAATGGGAAAAGGGTTACAAAATTGTAAGCGGGATAAAGACAAGCAGTAAAGAAAATCGTATCATGCGGTTTCTAAGAACGTGCTATTATAAAATGATAAAAAAGATGTCTGATGTGGAACAAATCGAACATTTTACCGGGTTTGGATTGTATGATAAAAGTTTCATCGACGTTTTGAGAAACCTAGAAGATCCGACGCCTTTTATTAGGGGTATTGTTGCCGAGTTAGGTTATAAGAGAAAAGACATTCCCTATACGCAGGCTAAGCGCAAAGCAGGGAAAACTCATAATAACTGGGCTACATTATATGATGCTGCTATGCTTAGCTTTACGTCTTATACAAAGACGGGGTTGAGAGTTGCAACTATTATGGGGTTTATTCTTTCTGCGATTAGTATTGTGGTTGCGTTAGTTTATTTAGGATTAAAAATTGCTTATTGGGACAGATTCGTTGCAGGAACAGTGCCAATTTTACTGGCTGTCTGCATTTTTGGTTCGGCACAACTGTTTTTCTTAGGACTTTTGGGGGAATATGTCATAAGCATGAATAAAAGAATTATGAATCGTCCCTTAGTTATAGAGGAGGAACGATTAAATTTTGAATCGTCGGAGGAAAGTTAAATGTTAGATATGGCTTTTTATAAAGGAAAGAAGATATTAATTACCGGCCATACAGGTTTTAAAGGTTCTTGGATGTGTCAAATGCTGATTATGGCAGGTGCAGAAGTCACGGGTTATGCATTAGAGCCTCCTACATCTCCCAGTTTATTTGAGATGTGCAGATTATCTGAAAAGATGAATTCTATTACTGGTGATGTGCGTGACTTGGAACATATGAAACAAGTTTTTTCGGAGGCGAAGCCAGAAATTGTAATTCATATGGCTGCACAGCCCTTAGTCCGAGAATCTTATAAGAATCCGGTGTACACATATGAGACAAATGTGATGGGGACCGTGAATGTATTGGAGTGTGTGCGTGTCACACCTTCTGTGAAATCATTTTTGAATGTGACAACAGATAAAGTGTATCTAAATAGAGAATGGGAATGGGGCTATCGTGAAAATGAAGAGTTAAATGGTTATGACCCATATTCTAATTCTAAATCCTGCTCGGAATTAGTCACAAGCAGTTATTTCAACTCGTTTTTCAAAGACGGTGATGTGGCGGTTTCTACTGTAAGAGCAGGAAATGTAATAGGTGGTGGTGATTTTGCAGCAGACAGAATTATCCCTGACTGTCTTCGAGCAGCAAAAAATAAAGAGGATATAGTTGTCAGAAATCCTTTTTCCACAAGACCTTATGAACACGTTTTAGAGCCTGTCGCCGCATATCTTATGATCGTAAAAGCTCAGTATGAAGATAGAAAATATATCGGAAGTTATAATGTTGGGCCTGATGAAACAGATTGTTGGACTACCGGTGAATTGGTGACTTTGTTTTGCAAGAAATGGAATGAGACGACGGGTGATTCTATACAGTGGATTGATAAATATGACGGGGGTCCCCATGAGGCTAATTTCCTTAAGTTGGATTGCTCTAAGTTAAAAAGGACATTTGGGTGGAAGCCCAGGTGGAATGTGGAGACTACGATGGAAAAAATTGTGGAATGGTCGAAAGTGTATTTTGATGATGGCGATGTGAGTGAGTGTATGAGAAAACATATTAAAGAGTATTTGGGATAGGCAGAATCGAAAGGCGGAAAAAAAATGAAACGTTTTGCTAATGTTTGGGACGATAATAAGAAATATTTAGTGTATGCTTTGTCATTGATGATTATAATGGTGATGTTACTGCTTATTTATCTGGGACGTTTAGGAGGTAATTATAAAGATGCAATTTTATCTGCCGAGTATTTTGGGATGCCTGAAGAGTTAAGAGAAGATTTGGATATGGAACCAACGTATATAGATAAAGACACGGTTGGTTGGGATGGGCAATTTTATTTTTATATAGCAAATGATTTGCTGGGAACAAAGGGATATGGATCATACGTGGATCGTGTCTCATATCGGTGGCAAAGAATCGGGCTGCCATTGTTATCATGTATTATGTCCAAGATATTATTACAGGAGCACGTGTCGGTGTCTGTTTATTTGTTTACTAATTTGTTGGTATTATTTGCTGGTCTCTTTGTTTTTCTGCGTTTTTTGGGCACGAGAGGTCAGAGTGAGTTTTGGGCTTTTCCGTGGTTGTTTTCTATAGGAGTAGTTGTAACTATGTTTAATTGTCTGCCAGACGGTGCAGCAGATGCATTATTTATTATTGCATTTCTTATGCTGTTGGAAGGAAAACTGCCATGGTATTCTGGCTTTATGAGCCTCGCATGCTTGACGAGAGAAGGCTATGTACTTATTGCATTTGGAGTGTTTATAGTTGCTTTATTAGGAAAATTAAAACTTAACAATATATATATATATATATATAAAGAGAGAAAGTTTAACATTAAGAACTTTGTGATATTTGCTCTTCCAGGAATGGTATTTGTTGTTTGGTATCTATACGTGACAGTAAGATTTAACGCTTTCCCATTTTCACAGGCAGAGGATATAACCCAGTTTTTTTTAACAGCCTGGCCTTCATTCTTTCTAAATGCAATCCAAAATGGAAAACTATGTGAAATTCTGGGGTTGTTATTGTATTTATTAATTATTATTACGGCGTTATTTTTTAGTGTTTTCGCTGGAAAGGTTAATAAATTATTTTATTCTATAACACCATATGTCATTTTGGTTGGTTCTTTTGGACCAATAGTTATGGCTAACTATGCAGGATATTTAAAGGGAAGTTCAATTCTTTTCTTTTTGCTTCCTGTTATGTATCTTTCATTTAAAGAGAAGCTCCATGATGGTGAAGAAAAAAGCAGTAAGTTTGGAATTGTGTTAAGCAATGTAACTGTTATGTTAATGTTCTTTTCTGTAGCGGTTTCTGCATCATGCGTTAGTGACAAAGTATTAAGTACGAAAGTACCCCAGGATTTGAATCAAACGGATAAGACTGCCATAGTAGATGAAGTTAAGCCGCTGGAGGATTTTGCGGCAAGTCTAGACATAATAACTTATGATTATAAAGCAAAATGTAATATACCATTGGCATCTGTTTTTGTTGAGGACTATGCCATATGTGATGTGGAAATAAAGAATCAGTCTGTATTTGAATGGCAAAATGTTATGCAGCCAGACGGTAGTGGATTTTTAGCTGTCACTTATAGATGGTATAAAAAATCCGATACAGCATTTGAACAATGTGTATTAGAGGGTAACAGAACAGCCGTTGGCAAGGAGGTTAAACCAGAAGAATCTCTATACAGAAAGATGTATGTGGAGTATCCCAAGGAATCAGGAGATTATATTTTGCGTATTTCTTTGATACAGGAAGGGTATGCATGGTTTTATCAATACGATAGAGGGTATGTGGATATTCCTGTTATTGTAAAATAGGAAAGGTTAGAAAAGGTAGGCTTATGGATAATGATAAATTATTTAATTTTGATTTAGGGAGAAAATATGAATATGATATTATGAGAATTATGTTAACGATGTTGGTTGTTATAGGGCATTTATCTTTGGGAAGGTTAGCAAATACTGACTGTGGGTCAATGGGGAATTGGTTTGTTCAGATTCAAATGAATCAAGTTAGTAATTGGATTTATGGATTTCATATGTATGCATTTTTCTTCCTATCTGGATGTTGTTTTAAGACAGGCAAGTTTGAAACAATGGATGAACTAGTCAAAAATAAGTTTAAAAGGTTAGTCATACCGTACTATGCGGGGGAGGGGGTATATTTGCTGTAAAGTATTTTCTTGATTTATACCCGCAAGGACAAGCGATTGTGCAATTTAGCAATATATTGGATGGTTCTGTAATTCAAGATTATATTTGGTTTTTAGCTGGATTATTTTGGTGCTTTTGTGTCTTTTATCTTCCAGGCAAATATGTTTTCAGTCAAAGTATTACCCTAGGGATGTTGCTGATTTATTGCATGGTCAGATTAATGAGATATTTGAATATAAATATGTTAGGTTTTCAAAATTGTAATACTTATCTGATAGCGTTTGCTTTGGGTTATGTATTTAATATTTTATATGAAAAAAAAGATGGTATGTTAAGGAGAATTATTTCAAATATTAAACTTCAGATGATTTATATATTTGTTTACTTCTATTTGATGATAAAAAATTATAGGTTGCCTGTCGAACTTAGGTTTTCAGGAGCAGTCACATCTTGTAGTGGGATTATTATGGTGATTTTTGCTTCTGTACTCATTAAAAAATTAATTAACGTGAAAAGATATGGTGAACTTTTAAAAACATTATCGTATTATACGTTCCCTGTCTATTTAATACATATACCTTTGTGGTATTTTCTTGAAGTGATAATTGTGCCAGTGATTCACCCAGAAAGATTTGTAATAATATATTGGATTTTTGAAATTGGGTTTGTAATCATCGTACCTATTTGTCTTTCTGCTTTTTATTTGAAAATGAAGAATACTATTTTAAATACGAAGCCTTATTAAGTGTTAAATAATAAGGAAATTTGTCTTTGCTTGTGGTATAATTTTTAATAATGGTTGTAAAATAGCTAATGAATATGCAAAAGGAGAAATTTTTAATGAAAAAAACAGCACTAATCATGGCAGGAGGCCGTGGAGAGCGGTTCTGGCCCAAAAGCCGGAAGACGATGCCCAAACAGTTCCTGTCACTGACGGATGACGGAAAAACAATGATTCAGTTGACGGTAGAACGAATCAGTTCCTTAGTTGATATGGAAGATATTTTTATTTCAACAAATAAGGATTACAAAAAATTAGTATTAGAACAACTTCCTGAAATCCCGGAGGAAAATATTCTTTGTGAGCCGGTAGGCCGCAACACTGCACCTTGTATTGGACTTGGAGCAGTTCATGTTGCAAAAAAGCACGATGATGCCTTGATGATGGTACTGCCCTCGGACCATTTAATAAAGTACACAAAAATGTTTGTAAATACTTTGTCAGACGGGTGCAGCATAGCGGAAAAAGGGCCGAATTTAGTTACTATCGGAATCACCCCGGATTATCCCGAAACCGGTTATGGCTACATTAAATTTAATCCGGAAATTTCAGATGGACATGCCTTTGGGGTGGACCGATTTGTAGAAAAGCCTACACTGGAAATTGCCAAGGAGTATCTGGAAACGGAAGAATATTTGTGGAACAGCGGTATGTTTGTATGGAAGGTGTCAACAATTTTATCTAACATACAAAAGTTTATGCCGGAAACTTATCAAGGGTTAATGAAAATTCAGGAAGCCATTGGAACAGAGAACCAGAAAGCTGTATTGGAAAGTACATTTTCAAATTTTAAGTCAGAATCTATAGATTATGGTATTATGGAGAAGGCGGAGAATATTTACATCCTCCCGGGAACTTTTGGGTGGGATGATGTGGGTTCCTGGCTGGCAGTGGAGAGAATTAGAAAAACTAATGAGAGTGGAAATGTAGTGGAGGGTAATATTATTACAGTGGATTGTAAAAATAATATTATCCAGGGAAGTAAAAAATTAATTGCCACAGTAGGCATTGAAGGATTGATAATTGTAGATACAGAGGATGCCACATTGGTATGTGATAAAGACAGCGCTGGAGATATTAAAAAGGTGTTGGAAAACCTAAAAATATGTAACCGAGATGAGTATATATAATATTTAGTATACTATATATATTTAGTAAAAAATGAAAAGGAGAACAAAATGAAAAAAGCACTTATTACCGGAGTAACAGGACAGGATGGTTCTTATTTAGCAGAACTTTTACTGGAAAAAGGATATGAAGTTTATGGAATTATGAGAAGAAAGAGCGTAGTGGACTATGGCAATGTAGACCATATAAAGGATAAAATCCATTTTATCTATGCAGATATGACGGATTTAGTTTCTCTAGTAAGAGCGATGCAGATTTCCCAAGCGGATGAGGTGTACAATCTTGCAGCCCAGTCTTTTGTGGCTACAAGTTGGGAACAGCCTTTGGCAACAGCAGATATTGATGCAATGGGTGTTACGAATATGCTGGAGGCAATTCGTATGGTAAAACCGGAAGCACATTTTTATCAGGCAGCAACATCAGAGATGTTTGGTAAAGTTCAGGAAATGCCTCAGACAGAAAAAACTCCATTCTATCCCAGAAGTCCTTATGGTGTAGCCAAAGTATATGGTTTTTGGATTACAAAGAACTATCGTGAGAGCTTTGACATGTTTGCATGTAGCGGTATTTTGTTTAATCATGAAAGTGAAAGAAGAGGTAAAGAGTTTGTAACCCGTAAGATTACTTATGCAGTGGCACGGATTAAGCAGGGCGTACAGGATCATATTGAACTTGGAAATTTAGATTCAAAACGGGACTGGGGGCATGCCAAAGATTATGTCAATGCAATGTGGATGTTGTTACAGAATGATAAGCCGGAAGATTATGTTATTGCCACAAACGAGACCAGAACTGTACGTGAATTTGTAGAGACAGCTTTCAAACATGTAGATATTGAAATTCAGTGGGAAGGCGAAGGGGTAGACGAAGTAGGAAAAGATAAAGCGACAGGTAAAGTTCTCGTAAAAGTAAATCCTGAATTCTTCCGCCCGGCAGAGGTAGAAGTGCTTTTGGGAAATCCCACAAAGGCAGAAACAGAACTGGGATGGAAAAGGGAGATTTCTTTTGCAGAGATGGTTGAGCGTATGGTAAAGAATGATATGGAAATTGTAGAAAAAGAGATTAAAATGGAGAATCTGTGATATGAAATCATTGATTATCGGTGGGGCAGGTTTTGTTGGCGGATATTTAATTGGGCACCTGAAAGACAATTTGGGCCATGAGGTTGCTGTAACAAAGTTGGAAACGGAAACCATTCCGGCAGAAGGCGTGGAAGTCTATGATCTAAATATTATGGTGAAGGAAGATATTATAGGCCTATTAGAAGAGGTGCATCCGGATTACATCTTTCATTTGGCAGCTCAAAGTTCTGTAGCAGTATGCTGGAGAAATCCTCAGTTAACTATTGATGTTAATATAAAAGGAGCGGTAAATGTTTTAGAGGCGCTTCGTGAGTTGGATTATAAGCCAAGGGTGCTTCTTATCGGTTCAGGGGAAGAATACGGTCATATTCTTCCCGGGGAACTTCCTATTAGTGAAAATAATAATATTAGGCCGGGAAGTATTTATGCAGCAACTAAAGTGTGCCAGAATTTTTTTGGGAAAATCTATGCAGATGCATATCAGTTAGATGTTATGATGGTGCGGGCTTTTAATCATATTGGTCCCAATCAGGCACCTTTGTTTGTGGTGGCTGATTTTTGCAAACAAGTGGCAGAGATTGAAGCTGGCAAAAAAGATGCTGTGATACAAGTAGGCAATTTGAGTGCAAGGAGAGATTTTACGGATGTTCGGGACGTTGTCAGGGCTTATGGGCTGTTGATGGAGAAAGGAAAAGCTGGTGAGACATATAATGTGGGAAGCGGTCATGCTATCGCAATTGAAGATATTCTTCATATGATTCTAAAGAATTCTAATGCACAGGTTAATGTGAAGGTGGATTCCCAGAAGTTGCGTCCGGTGGATGTGCCAATTATTGAGGCAGATATCAGCAAACTTTCGAAGGAAACAGGGTGGCAACCAGGGATACCGTTGGAGCAGACAATTAGGGAAACCCTGGATTATTGGAGGAATAAGCAAGAATAAAAATATCTATAGGGTAATATAATGCATAAATTTTTTGCTTCTGATAACTGAAACAATGCTTTTAAAAGGGGAATACTTCTGTTATAGATTGGAACGTATAATGTTCTATCTTTAGAAGATAGGAATTATTTTATTCTTACTCATAAGTATAAATCCAGAGCTGAGAAAGAAATATTGGGGGCAACATATGTGGGGAAGAAGATATTTTTGTGGAACAGTGGGAGTCGTGGAAGAAGAAATGATATGAAATAATATCGAAAACCAGGGAAAAGAAGAAGTATATAATTTTATAATCGAGGAACAATAGTTATTTAAGTAGAGATTTCAGGTAACTTTAGTCGCAAAAAGTAGCCTTTAGGGCACAGCAACCCACCGTCTTCAGACGGTGGTAGCTGAGTTTGAATACATATATGAATTTTCTGATATGGAATTATCATATTCAGGGGATAATGTAATTTCTTTTAACTAGATGAATGGTGACAGTAAGAATGCTATTAATGCATAATAGCGGAGAGGAATTTTTGTCCGATATTAACAAACGTAAAATTATGCAGTGTCAATTGGCTTTTTTTGTGTTATACTAATCAGTAGATTAGAAAAATGGAGAAATGGGTATGGATGGCCGTGAATTAAAACAGGAAGCTGAATTTCGGTTAGGCGCAGAAGTTCTTGATGAAATTCAGGAATTATATACAGAAACTGTGCAGCAGCCCTGGGATTATGTAGTGTTTGTTGTACGCCGCAGTTACCTGCTGGCATTGATGATGGAAAAGATAACCGGGGTACAGATGGGGAAAGAAGCGAAGTTTTTGACAGATGCAGCTTTTCTGCTGCAATGCCGGAAGTTTGCAGAGCACTATCGGAGGAACCGCAGGTTTCCTTCTATTTTGTTATGTGACGATATCTTGATTCATGGCAGAAATATGAACCATTTTATGGAAGAAGTAGAAAAATGTTTATTTGACTGCCTTCCGGAAATCAGTAAAGATGAAATACAACAGGCATTGGTGAAGGCGTTAAAAATCCGTGTTTATGTGAGAGCGGATGCGCCTTTGCTTTTGTTGGGAAGATATGAGTTAAATTTGGAATATGTAAGGCGGGAAGAGCCTGTATTTTGGAGAAAGCTGTCCAATGACATTTCCAGTTTGATTGTATATTCTGGTATGGCGAATGCGTCTTATGTGTATTCGGACTGGATGACAGAAGAGCAGTTCCAAAAGCTGGATTTAAGTTCCTGGAAGTTTACATCTTACCAGGGGGTAAAGCAGTATGCCAAAATTCAGTTTTTGGGGGAAGCCAGCCGGGTAAAAGGGATTTATACATTGCGGCTGGTTCCCAACAGATATGGCGGTTATAGGCTGATTCCTTTTGTATTCCTCCCGAATCTGGATGATCATGAGTCATACAAATTGTTGTGGTATCTCTCAAGCAGGATGGCACAAAAAGGATTTTTGGATGAAGAAGTTGAGCGCCTGCGTCTATGGGAAGGGGAGCGGGGGAAAAGAAGTTTTAACGAACTGGTTACTTTAATCTTAAGCAGCGCCATCCTCAGCGAATTTGAAGAACAGTGGGATATCCAGGTTGAGGAGAGGGAGCGAAAAGCGGAGATTCAAAAATTAGTCAGGAATTACAGAGAATCCGATTGGGATGAAACAGAAGATTTTTTGAAAAAGATTGTTTTAACAAAATTATTTACCGCAGAAGAGCTGAAACAGGTTCTGTTAGACGTGATTTCGGATAAGCGGCAGGTGTTTTCTGTATTTGAGGATCATGGCGGGGAAGTCAGCCTAGACGGGCAGATGGAAATTGTGGATGCCTTAGAAAAGCATTTTTATGAACAGGGCAAGAGAGAGGAGATACAGGCCTATGAATTGTCTAGGAAACCTTATTTTGAAAACAGTAAACGTTCTATACGTATTGCCCGGGGATGCTGCTTTTTGCTAAACGAAGCGGCAGGCAGTTATAGTTTGGAACAGGCGGAATATATGATCGCATATTTTCTGCAGATGATGGATGCAGGGGTTTTATCCTTGTCTTCCTATGCCCCAAGCCGCGTCAAAGTGGTAGGATATGCACAGTTTGCCAAGGCAGGGGAGCAGTCTCTTTTATTGGAAGTATTAAAACATTATGAGCATATACCTGTGCTGGCTTATATACAGCGTTATTGTGAGTACGAGAGGCTGTATATCTGGGAGGGGCTTAAGGACTATTCATTCAGCCCCGAGTGTGATTTGTCAAAGGAAACCATAGAAGAATTGGGGGATTTTATCCAAAATTTAGAAGAGATGGGGCAGAAGCCGGCGGATTGGAATAAAAATTACCTGTTTAAAATTGATGATGAATACCATATCAGAAGGTCGGGGGCAAGAGATATAGCAGAATATATAAAGAATCAGGAGAGTCATGTCAAGCATTTTATGGATTTTTTAAAGAAGAAAAGAGCGGTTTATTGACAGGAGGAAGTTACAGTGGCAAAAAATCTGACCATTTTGAAAGGTGATGAATATCGGGCAAAAATAGAGCAGGAGTTTGTTAAGGGTGATTTTTTTGAAGAAGTGTATAGGGCAGCGGACGTTATTATAAAAGAAATCCTTCAGGAAATGGAAGATTATTCTGACAGGGAGAGCAAAAAAGGGTATTTTCGGGTAAAGTATCAGGGCATGGGAAATAATATTATTCTGTTTTGTGCAGGAAGGGGACAGGGAAAGACCAGCGCTATGCAGTCTTTTGCAGATTTTTTGCGGAAAAATGTAAAAGGCGATGCATTAAGCCCCATGGAAGGATATGATTTTCATGTACTGGAATCCATAGATCCCACAGCGTTAGATGGAAGGGAGTCCATTCTGCGGGTATTGATTGCCAGATTATTTTCGGAATACGATAAGATAATCTCCTGTACGAATATTCCAGGTATGGGAGAAAAAGAATTAAGGACAAAAAATACAGCATTGCTGGAATTATTCCAGCAATGTTTTGTTAATATTGATTATTTAAAGGGCAGGCAGGAGAGAGACGCAGGGCAGGATGATTTGGAGTACCTGGCGGAAATGGGAAACAGCGCGGTGTTAAAAGATAATCTTTATCAATTAATTACAAAATTCTTTGAGATAAAAAATATAAAGAAGAGTCAAGGGGAATATTTTGAAAAGAAGAACTTTCTGGTTGTCCAGATTGATGATGCGGATTTGTCCATCGTAGATATTTTTGAACTCTGTGAAGATATACGCAATTATTTATCCATTCCCAATGTGATTGTCCTGATGGCGGCTGACTATGATAATTTGAGGGATGCGGTTTATAGACGGTATCTGGCGGAAAACAGGATCTTTTGGCATGATATGGGTGAGCCGGAGAGAAAGGCGGAATATAATACGATGGCTTCCAAATATATGGAAAAAGTGTTTCCCTATGGGCATAGGATAAATTTGCCTAAAATAGACGATGCCCTATCCCAGGGGACAGACGCAATACATATTTCATATCAACGGGTTTTAAAAGATGGAAAGAGGGAGGAATTGCTGCCAGAAGATGTGATGGCCTGCGGAGACTTGCAGGAGCAGTTATTTTTAGAAATATATAAGAAAACGGGAATTGTGTTTTTAAAACCGGAAGAAGGGATGCATCCTTTTCTTCCCCATACGCTCCGGCAGCTGACACATCTTCTGAAACTTTTACTGGATATGGAAATGGCGGATGCGCCCTACGGGGAAGCACAGAAACTGAAACACAATATCTGCAGTTTAAAAGATTATTTTTTAGATTATTGGTGTTGCAGCCAATTATCGGATAAGGAGAGAAAGGTAATCTGCAGGTTAGAGGAATTTGGACAAAAGAAAAATAGCAGAAGGCTGTATCGTTTTGTACAAAAATATGTAGGAAAAAATATTGTGACCGAAGAGCATGACACGTATCAGAAAGTGATTCATGAGATTAGGATTTGCGGTGATAAGGTAAGTGAAAGCCTGAGGGATGCCCTGGAAATCTATTTTACATTTTACTTTAATGAATGGTTTGCCAGAGCGCTGCAGAAACCGAAGGAGTACAGTAAGATCAAAAAATATCTGGGAGCATCCTTAGACGCAGAGGAGGAGCTGAAAAGAATTTTATATTCTAAGGATGAAGAGCAGGTGTTATGGTTTACGGTTGAAGAAAAAAAGATAGATGTTTTCATGCCGTATATAATGGAAGGGCAGTCTTTAGAATGGGTGCAGAGGTTTTGCCTGTTTTTAGACGACCAGGGAAATGAATTGGAAGATGGGATCTTTGACGAGGAATTAAGTTTTTTTCAGTATAATGTTTTTCATGCAGTTTTGTCAGTGCTGGACAGAAAAAATCCAAAGATCCAGTTAGTGAGTGAAGCAGAGGATGCCGCAGAGGGTTCTACAGTTGAGGATCAAGTCCTGCAGAATGAGCCTGTGCAGAGTTTAAACGAGGATGATGCGGAGTTATTAAAAAGTATCCGGAATGTGCTGGCAAACACAGACGTCCAGCGATACCTGGGCAGAAAAATGAGGAAGTATCTGAGAGGGTATCCCAGGGCAAAAAAAATTTTTAACTGGTTTCAGGAATGTAAAAGTATTTATGGTATTTTTGACCAGTGGCTGGATTGCGCAGGGTATTTGAATGAAGTCAGCGTGATACAAAGGGATAGCCTGCGCAATGTAGAATCTTCAACAATGTGGAATACTTTAAAATTATATGTTCCGGACCAGGAAAATATAGCAGAAAACTATAAAAAAGCGGCAGTGGAAAAACTGACGGCCCAGAAAAAGAGCCTGGAAGACGCAAGATATTCCTTAGTTGTAACGGGAGATTTGGATGAGATGAAAAGATGCCTTGTGGTGAAAGAAGATGAAATGCTGCAGCGGGATTTAAAGGTATTTCAATATGTGAAGGCTGAGTCAGAGCCATGTGAGCGGATAAGAAGGTATTTGGACAAGGCGGAGCAAATGTATGAAGATGTAAGACAAATGGTCCAGGATATAGATGAGTTTTATGAACCGGATAAGAGTATGTTGAAAAGAACCATAGGGGACGGTATTGGTGCAATAAATCAATGGATAAAAAATATTAAAGAAATGGATATGGGATGAATACAAAAATCATGCGGCAAAAAAGGGAGAACCTTGATATACTGTTTCGCAGAACCTTGCCGGAGACGGTATTGCATTCCCTGCGCTCCGGGGTGAAAACATATCAGGGGCAATGTTATCTGCGGGCTGAAAATGGGAATTATGCATCCCGTACATACTGGCATTTTTCAGAATGGAATTTAGCGGATTATTCTAAGGATGAAGTGGAGATCAGATTTGAAGATTTAAGAGGGCAGATAGAGGATTCCATGTTTCGGCCATTGGCTGAGTATGGAAAAGATATCTTTGATATCAAAAACCATCTTCCGGTCTGCCGGCTGACGGAGGTGCTGAATTGGAATACCACATCTCTTCGCCTGGGACAGGATTTGGTGGTGACAGCCTGGCTTGCATTTCGCAATGTGCTGGAGACAGAAGTTGACAGCAAAATGCATTCTTTTACATGGCCGGCGGTATTAAAGACAGATGATAAAAGACTAAAGGAATTGTTTCAGAGAGGCCTTGCGGAAAATCATTTTCACTTAAATGGATCTACCCAGTCGTTTGCGCTTTCCTGGGCGTGTCTGATGAACCACCCAGGTGATATCCAAAGGTTTGTCGATACAAATTCCAGGTTTAAAGAGAATTTAAATCCCGGGATTGCAAAAGGGACTTTGGATTCACCCATGGAGTGGAAAGACAGGCTTCTCTATGCGGCAGAAATACGGGCGCTGCTGTTTGAGCAATGTCTGGGAAAAGACAAAAAAGAGGTCAGGGAAGCCTTTGATAGATTTGACAGGATGCCGGGTGTATGTGATGTAAAGAGAAAAGTGGAAGTTTTGCGAAGGGTATACGGGAGCAAATTTATCCAGATAAATGGAAGAGGATGCTGTCTTGATTATGCAAATTGCAGCATTATGTACCGTGTGGAGGAAAGCCACCATAACCGTTTACTGGCAGGGGAAAGAAATTTCCTCTACCATTGTTTTTTACTGCACTTTCAGGGGAAAATGGAGGATGACATATCTACATTATTGTATTTATATCTGTTGATAAAAAGCCATTTCCGCAGTGAACTGGTGCTGAATAACGGAAAAACCGGATTTCAGAATTTTTCAGATTATCAGGACAGAAAAGACCAGTTTTTTGAATCCTTCCCGGAATATTGGACGGAATCTTTCCGCTTGTCTGTGTGTATGGCACAGAGGGAGAACCATGCAATTTCTTTGGAAACAAGAATTATGCCAAAGAATACGCCATGGGAGATGAACCAGGCGGTTACAGATATAGATAACAGGGTAAGGCTTGCATTAGAGCCGGAAGAAAGAGAGCCGGACCATTTTTACACCATTCATTTTCTGAAGTTAAAATACAGCCTGAAATCTTTGGAAAAGAAAGGTTTACTTTTGCTACCAAGAAATTCAGAATCCAGAAAAATGGCAGAGACCAAAGCCCGGGCATTGTGCGGATATACGCAGCAGCATGATGCGCCGGGGTATAAAAAGAAACTGCAGAGAGTATGGGGGATTGATGCGTGTTCTTCAGAAATTGGATGCAGGCCGGAAACTTTTGCAGCGGTTTTCCGTTTTTTACGGGAAGAGTCCAAAAAACAGAAGTTCAGGATTTGGAAAGACGGAGACAGGCATGTCCAGTTGGGGGTGACTTATCATGCAGGGGAAGATTTTTTAGATATTGTGGATGGGCTGCGGGCAATTGACGAGGCAATGATTTTTCTTCAGATGGGAAAAGGAGAGCGTCTGGGACATGCTATGGCGCTGGGAGTGGATCCGGAAGAATATTACGAATTTAAAAAGTGGAATACTTATATGGCAAAGCAGGACTGGCTGGACAATCTGGTTTGGATGCTGTACCGTTCCCTGGAATTGAATGTAGAGATTAAAGCGGATCACAGAGCGGAAATGAGGGTGGAAGCCAATCGTCTGCTGCATGAAATTTTTGGCCTGGAAAGCAGGAAAATAGAAGCAAATTATGGTGATTTGCTGGATGTGTATTATGATGCATGGAAATTGCGGGGGGATGAACCGTCGCTTTATCGATATGGTGAATTTAAGGATGTAAACAAATATAGCAGAGATATTTATGAGCAATATAAAAAAAGGAATGACGATACTTTAGAGGCGATACGGAAAAGTCCCATGGCATCGTATATTTATTATCTTTATCACTTTGATTATATTGTGAAACAGGAGGGGCTAAAACCAATCGGACATGAAATAGAAGCGTGGTATATTCAGTTAGTACGTCAATTCCAATGGGCACTGCAAAAAGAAGTGCACAAAAAGGAGATGGCTATTGAGTGCAATCCCACTTCAAATGTTTTAATTGGAACCTTTCAATACTATGACAAACATCCTATCCTGGCATTTAATGACCATCATCTGGGGGATAAGCCGGAAAATCCCCATATTCAGGTTTCCATTAATACAGATGATATTGGTGTATTCGACACATCTTTGGAGAATGAATATGCCCTGGTGTTTGAATCCATACGGAAAAGCCGTTATGCAGAGGGGAATTATAATGATGATGAAATTTATGAGTATCTGGAATATCTGAGACAAAACGGATTGCGGATGGCCTTTAGGAGTATACAAAACTTAAGAGAAACGGAACAGCAATATGTATGATTTAGTAGACAATATTTTTTATATTTATTTCTTTGCCTGTATTGTAATTCTAAATTACAGTGTTTTCGGCCGCCGCCAAAAGCTGATGCTGATACAGATTGCCACTTTTTCCATGGCTGTCATGGGAGGGATGGGGTCAAAGGTATTGTGCATTTCTCTGGCGGTGGTATTGTTTATATTGGAAGAATATCTCACAACAGACAAAGTGAAACTTCAATTAGTGACAAAGTTTTGGCCGAAGCTTTTAGATTTCGGATACAATTTTATATTTCAGGATTCCGGCATCTGGACACTTTTGGCCTTGATGTGTAACAGTTATTTTGTATCGAAGCAGGCGGGGGAGCTCTTGGGAAATCCTGCAGGAAAGTATCTGCCCAAAATGTTATCTATTGGGCTTTTTGCGGTGGGAATGCACAGGTTAAGCAGCGGAGGCTTTGAGATTAGCACGTTTAGTGGCATGAAGCAGAGGTTTGAAAGTGTGCCCTTTCGGAAAGCAGACTACCTTGATGCGGCACTGTGTGAGAAAATGAATTTACTGGCTGATATTGAGGACAAATCTTATTTTGACAGGGAAAATACATATAACTGGATATCCGGAGAATTTATCCGATACCGATTTTTCAGACGGCAGTCTTTAGAGATTCCTGGAAAAGAGAAAAAAAGATGGTATTTCTTTTTGAAAAAGTGTATCAGATATATAAAAGCATATGGTGTGATTTCTTTCCTAAAAAAAGGGAGGGCGGAACTGCACTGGAGTTTTCAGGGGGTTCGACCGGTTCATTGGCTGAAAATGGTGTTTAAAAGAGGGTATGCTACTCTGGAAATGCAGTTGATACGAAATATCGGCATTGAACGGGGATATGAGAAGGATAAATACATGGTGCGCCGCAAAATTTTTGAAGTAATTTATTCCTATATATTTTTTAGCGGGCTAAAGAGCCATTATGGGGTTATCCGAATGGGAGGCAGGGAACATTTTAAGAAGATGATTCTATATGTATATCTCTATTCTGTGGATACCAAGATTAACGGCCGACAAATTGACCCGCTGATTTCCGTATTTTCTGACGGGGAGGGCGGAGTGCCGTACAACGGATGGGAAACCATGCCCATGGAGTTGTTTTTCGTGCTGTATCTGGGGTTGAATCACAGAGACATTTATCCTTCCAGGGTGGCGTTATATGAAAATATTATTTTAAAATATGATATGAATCCCGGAATAATTTTAACCCTCGCTAAGAAAATAGAAGAGAAAGAAATGACGCACCTTTCTGTGAAAGAAAAGAATCTCCGGGAAGAGAAAAATATTGTGAGGATAGAAGATGAGAATGTTTTCCGGCAAGAAGAGTACCCTATGTATGTGATAAACGGGACAACTGTGCCTGTGATTTTAGATAACATCTATTATGGGCCAAATGAGTGGCCTTCTTACGGGATTTCAGAGTGCAGAAAATTTGCAGGAATGGTGTATTTTAAAATATGGGGGGAATTATTCACTAGCTTTGGGGATACGGATGACAATCTGATTCCTATGGATACCAGTTTGAAGGAGCGGTCCATTACCCCGGAGCATGTAAAGTATTACATAAGCAGGTCGTATCCGGGCTCTGCCATCCGAATTTGTGATGAAATTTACGGAAACGATTTGCAGGGAGGAAAGAAGCATTCCCAGATTTTGCTTGAGGTTTTGGAAAATGGATTGATTTTGTATGAAAGCAATGATGTCCGCACGGAGATTGCAGAGTATAGCTGGGAGGAATATGCAGATAAATATGGAGTGTACGGATATTTTAAATATATTAAATGTCCATATTTCAGATGTTTGCCGTGGGATTCCAGATGAGGGGAAACGTTTCGGAAAAGGAAAATCCGTTGACAAAGCAGTGAAACTGTCATATTATAAATTGCAGAATATATATTTTTATGATTTTGGGACATTATAAGAATATCAGGAGGCAAAATTATGTGTGGAATAGTTGGATTTGTAGGGAAAAAACAGGCGGCCCCGGTGCTCCTTGACGGGTTGTCAAAACTGGAGTACAGAGGATATGATTCCGCAGGTCTTGCGGTGAGAAACGGGGACCATGCGGTAGAGATTGTAAAGGCCAAGGGACGCCTGCAGTTTTTGTCGGAAAAGACTAACGGCGGTCAGGCATTAAAAGGTACGATAGGAATCGGTCATACCCGGTGGGCTACCCATGGAGAGCCCTCGGAGACCAATGCCCACCCCCATGTTTCCGGGAATGTGTTTAATAATAAAGTTACGACAGACGAGTCGAACGTGGTTGGGGTACACAATGGCATTATTGAAAATTACCAGGAGTTAAAAGAAAAGCTTTTGAGGCATGACTATTCTTTTTATTCCCAGACAGATACGGAAGTCATTGTAAAACTTGTGGATTACTATTATAAGAAATATCAGATTGGGCCCATCGATGCCATAGCTAAAACTATGGTGAGGGTGCGGGGGTCTTATGCCGCCGCATTTATGTTTAAGGAATATCCGGGGGAAATCTGGGTGGCAAGAAAAGACTCCCCTATGATTATCGGTGTGGAGAAAGATGCGTCCTATGTGGCATCCGACGTCCCGGCAGTGTTAAAATATACCAGAAATGTGTATTACATCGGCAATCAGGAGATGGCCTGCTTAAGAGAGGGCACCGTTAATTTTTACAATCTGGATGGGGATGAAATCCAGAAGGAGAAGGTGGAGATTAAGTGGGATGCCGAGGCTGCGGAAAAGGGCGGATTTGAGCATTTTATGATGAAAGAGATTCACGAGCAGCCCAAAGCCATAGAGGACACTTTAAATTCTGTGGTGAAAGAGGATAAATTGGATTTCTCCTCAGTTGGGTTGTCGGAGGAGGAGATAAAAGCCATCAGCCAAATTTATATTGTGGCATGCGGTTCTGCCTGGCATGTGGGAATGACTGCCCAGTATGTGTTAGAGGATTTGGCGAAAATCCCGGTGAGGGTGGATCTGGCAAGCGAATTCCGTTACCGAAAGCCATTGCTTGACAAGAACGGCCTTGTGATTGTGATTTCCCAGTCCGGGGAGACGGCGGATTCCCTGGCAGCTTTAAGGGAGGCGAAATCCAAAGGAATAAAGACCCTGGCCATTGTCAATGTGGTGGGTTCTTCCATTGCAAGGGAGGCAGATTTTGTGTTTTATACCCTGGCAGGGCCGGAAATTGCAGTGGCAACTACAAAGGCTTACAGTTCCCAGCTCATTGCTTCTTATGCCCTGGGGATGCAGTTTGGCCTGGTGCGGGGAGAAATTTCACAGAAGTATTATAAAGAACTGTTGGAATCTTTAAAGACGATTCCGGAAAAAATTGAAAAAATACTGGGGGACAAGGAGCGGATTCAGTGGTTTGCGGCCAAATATGCCAATGCGAAGGATGTATTTTTTGTGGGCAGGGGAATCGATTATGCCATTTCCCTTGAGGGAAGCCTGAAAATGAAAGAGATTTCCTATATTCATTCCGAGGCATATGCAGCAGGAGAATTGAAGCATGGGACCATCAGCCTGATAGAGGACGGGATTCTTGTTATCGGCGTTCTGACCCAGAGCGATCTGTATGAGAAGACCATCAGCAATATGGTGGAATGCCGTTCCAGGGGAGCATACTTAATGGGACTGACGACTTATGGCCATTATGAGATAGAGGATACCGTGGACTTTACGGTTTATGTTCCAAGAGTGGATGAACATTTTGCGGCGTCATTGGCGATTATTCCCCTGCAGCTTATCGGGTATTATCTCAGTGTGGCAAAGGGACTGGATGTGGATAAGCCCAGAAATTTGGCTAAGAGCGTGACGGTGGAGTAGCTATGGCTATTCAAAAAATCCAGATTTGGGGCTATCGTTCCATTTCCTATATGGAACTTCAGGCAGGTGAGATTGTGGCTTTTATTGGGCAAAATGGCAGCGGAAAATCCAATATTTTGTCCGCCCTTCATTTTTTCTATCGTAATCTCACAAGGACATGGGAGGAAAAAGGGTGTTTTGACAGTAATAATTTTTTCCGCAACGAGATTCGCATCTGCATCACTTACGATTTGCAGGGGATTTTAAGGATGATCCAGCACAATGAAAAAGAGTTTCAGCAGCGGGAAAGTGACTTAGAGGAAGAGAGATACGAAAATTATTATCAGAAAGTCCAGGCCATATCCGGCGGGGATCAGATTGTACTGGAATTATTTTGGCGGAAAGGCCAGACTGTGGAATGGAATGCAGATTACAATGTGCGCCAGATTGTGGCATCTCTGTTTCCGGTTTATTTTGTAGACGCCAGGATGATAGCCCTGGATGACTGGACAAATCTTTGGGAACTTCTGGGGGATTTGGTGAAGCTTAAGGATGCGGATTCCAAAAGCCTGTTGAAATCTCTGGAGGAGTGGATCACATGCCAGGGAAATGGAATTGGCGGTAAAACCCAAAAGTTAAAGAAGTACCTGGAGGAGAGCGGTATCGGTGTAAAAGGCCTTACGTCCAGGCAGTTAGGTGAAGATTTGGCGGAACTTATGCTGGGGGGAAGAGTGTTTCAATATGAGGAACACAGTTTAAAGGCCAATTCCAATGGGACAAATTCTTTTTACTATATCAGGACGCTGCTGGAGATACTGTGCCTGGTCAAAGAATATAAAATGAAAGAGCCCATTGTGATTTTGGATGAGCCGGAAATCAGCCTGCATTTGGGAAAAATTGATGAACTGATGGAGCATTTGTTTGAGGCATCCGGAAAACTTCAGTTTTTTCTTTCCACCCACTCTGCGAGATGTGTAAAAAATCTCATGGAGCAGGAGGAGGCGGATGTGGTGATATATCACGCAGCCCTAGTGGGCCGCTGCACCCAGGGGAAACAGATAAGGACCCTCTCAGGGGAAGAACTGCGGGAGCGGGTGATTCTCTCGGAGACATACACCAATGTTTGTTTTGCAAAAATGATGGTAAGCGTGGAGGGGGATACGGAGTTTGAAGTCCTGAAAAACCGTTATCTCCGGGAAATTTTTCCCTTTTTAAAAGAAGTGGAACTGGTGCAGGGCATGAGCAACCAAATTGTGCAGAATCTTACGGAGCCGGACAGGAGAAATTATCAGACACCGGGGATTTCTGTCATTGATATGGATAAAGTCTTAAAGAAGCAAAAAAATTGTAACTGTTTTCAATTTTCCGGGCTTAGGCATGACGGGGTGAGGAAAGAAAAATATGCCTATGGGCAGAAGAGAACAAACACATTGTATCTGAGAAACAGAATTTTAAATATGTGTGAAAAGTGCAGATTTTATTATAATTACCCCCTGTTTAGCTGTGAGGATGAAAATTTTCGCCAGATGCTGAACTTGATTCGGGAATACTGTCTTTCTTATCACATCTTTGTGTGGAACACCACCATTGAGGGGGCGCTGATCACCAGGGAGAACATGAAATATTTCCTGACATTTATGCCGGGGGAGTTGAAAAATGAAGAGAACATGAAAATTGCGCCATATGCGGCGAAATGTAATGAGAACGGAATGGTAAATTACTGCAGGATGATTTTTTCCGGGAAAAGTGATTATGTGCTGTCTAAAAAGGAGTTAAAAAGTGAGAATCCAGGAATTGAGCCGGAACTTTTCTCTACACTTTCTACAGTGAAAAAGACAAGCGGCTGGGTGAGCCGCTGGCTGGAGTACATATGTCTTTCCATTGCGGAGATTGATGTGCAGGGGAAAAATGCTTACCGGGAATTTTGCAAGTATATCAGAAAGCCAGGGAATCGATTTTTGTTTCGGCAGCATTTTAAGAAGTATTTTGAGGAATTGACAGAGTTTTTAGGTGTTGTGGAGAAAGTAATGACATAACAGACAAAACGTGCTATAGTGAAAAGCAGGGTGAGCAGTAAGTTTGTGTGATTCGATAAGCACAAATCTGCGAGTCGGCAGGGGCCGTGAAACCGCAGAACAGATGTCACTGAATGATTTAAATAAACGTTACGATTAAGAAAGAAAGCGGCTAAGGAATCCGTTCCGGATACTTCCCTTTCAGGAATTTTAAAGTGAGTGCTTACCCTTAAAATTTATTTTTTACTATTTACGATAAGGATACTTATGAAAATATATACCTATGAATATTTGACAAACTATATTTTGCAGACAAATCACAGAGAACTTGAGGGAGTATTAACCAATATAGACGCTTTGTATGAAGCCTATGATGTGCCAAAGAAAAACGGTACCCGAAAAATACATGCGATTAGGAAAAACTACTTAGGCGGCATGGAGCTTCTAAGGCTCCAGAGGAATCTCTACAGGCGTTTTTTGCGCTATGTTCCCATTGCAGTGAATGTAAAAGGATTTGTGGAAAAGGAAAGCTATCTCACATTTTTAAAGCCCCATGTGGGAAATACATATTTTATGCGTCTGGATATCTGCGATTTCTTTGGTTCTTTTTCGGAAGAGATGATGGAAGATGTTTTGGGAGAGCAGATTACGGATCATCAGGCATTGCAGCAGGTAATACGCCTTTGCACCCTGGAGGGAAAGCTGCCTCAGGGGGCTGTGACTTCCCCGGCGATATCTAATGTTTGTTTCCGCAGGGTGGACCAGAGGATTTTAAAATACTGTCAGAGAATTGAGGAGCGGGTGCGCCAGGAAAAGAAGCGAAAATATGATTTTGGTTTTCCGCATATCTGTTTTACCCGGTATGCGGACGACCTCTTGTTTAGTTCCAATTTTTTTGATTTTAAGAAAAATCTCTATTTTTTTCATCAGATTTCCCATATTTTAAAGGAAAATTATTTTATTTTAAACAGAAAGAAAACCCGATTTGGTGAGGATGAAATTGTGTTAAACGGGTATGTGCTGGGGGATGGGATTCATCTTTCCAGGAAAAAGCTGGAGGAATTAAGGCAGGTTCTCTATTTTTTTAAAGACAAGTCCAAAGAAGAATTTGTGCCGGATCAGGGAAAGTTTTTAGACAGCGGGACTCTCCTTAGAAGTATGAATTCCTATTTGACGCAAAGCAGATGCAGCCGTGAGCCTTTTACTTCTCCCCAGCAGATTTCCTATTATCTGGGGGGATACCGGTCGTTTCTGATATCTGTTCTCAGGGAAAATCAAAGGGAGACAGCGGGGGTATTAAAAGAGACGGAGAAACTTTTAAGGCGCATAGAAATGGTTTTGGATAAAATGGAAAGTTTGGAGGTATGATATGGGAGGAAACAGGGCAAGGAATTATTGGTCCAGTGAAATGGAAGCAGCGCTGGCAGCATACCGTCAGTTTGAGACGCTGATACCCGCAGCCAAGGGCGGAGGGGCAGCCCACAGGGGGGAGGACGGCAGATATGTGGAAAGTATTATAAAAAGCACTTTAGAGAAATTCCTCCCTGGGAATTTGGAAGTGCTAAATGGGTTTATCCTGCGTTCCGGGGTAAAAAGTTCTTTTTCCGGGAAGGCCCGGAAAGGGGATTTTGACAGGCACACAAGCCAGTTGGACGCCATTGTCTATGATACGAAAAACTATCCGGTTTATCAGCGGTTTGGGGATACGGCAGTGGTGCTTCCAGAAGGTGTCGCAGGTATTATTTCCATAAAAAAAACACTTTCCCAAAATGATTTGTCCCATGAAATTATGATGTTGAAGGAGGCCGCTTCTCTCTGTGCATTTAGGAACCGCAAGGGGCCCTTTCTGGCCTTGGTGGGCATGGACGATAAAGTGCTCGCCTCACCCCTTGACAGCGGTGTCAGGGTTTTGGATGTGATTGAGGAGGTGTTTTCTCAGGAAAAATGTATCTCCTATGAGGAGATGCCGGGATTTGTGGGGAGCCTCCGCCGCTGGTCGGTACATAAGACCCACAAAAAAAGCACCCAGAGCGCAAATTACCAGGTTTATGTCCACAGACAGGGGGAGGAACATTTGGGACTGCAATTTTTGCTGAAAGGCATTTTAGACGTCTATTACAGCCAGGGAAGAGAACATGGGGGGCAGCCGGGATTTGTCAGTTTTCCCTCCAGCCGGTGTTTTGAGGGCACTGCAAGGGAAATAAAATATCACCTAAAAGGCGGTGTGAAAAATATAAAAAAGATCTAAGATAGGAAAGTGGAGAACATACATGTGGAATTTCATAGAAAAAACAGCATATTTGATATTAAAGCGGGGTTTTTCCCTGGTGGGAAAAGAGCCCTCAGATGAATTTTTTGCATCCCTTATGCAGTTTGTAAAGTTTGGCATTGTGGGGGTCAGCAATACTGTGATTAGTTATGTGATATATGTGGCCAGCCTGTCTGCTTTCCGGCAGATTGGGATTTTACCTAAATCAGGATATATAGTTTCCCAGGGAATCGCTTTTGTGTTAAGCGTACTGTGGTCTTTTTATTGGAACAATAAAGTGGTGTTTCTTTCCGGGGAAGGGGAGAGGAATCTGTGGAAGGCCCTGGCAAAGACCTATGTTTCTTATTCTTTTACAGGTCTTTTTCTAAACAGTATCCTTCTGGTCTTGTGGGTGCAGGTGTTTCATATTTCAGAATTTACCGCCCCCATTATCAACCTTTTAATCAGCGTCCCCTTAAATTTTATTTTAAATAAACTGTGGGCTTTTAAGCAGTAAAAGTTGCGATTCTTGTAAATTATTGGTATAATAAAAGAATTATAGGTTTAAAGGAGATAGGAATATGGCAAAAACTACATTAGTTATTATGGCAGCAGGAATCGGCAGCCGTTTTGGAGGAGGAATCAAACAGCTTACCCCGGTAGGGCCAGGGGGCGAAATTATTATGGATTATTCTATCTATGACGCCAGGGAAGCAGGGTTTGACGAGGTGATTTTCATTATCCGAAAGGATTTGGAAAAGGATTTTAAGGAGATAATCGGAGACAGGATTGAGAAGATTCTTCCTGTAAAATATGCTTTCCAGGAACTTGACGATTTGCCGGAGGGATTTGAAAAGCCAGAGGAGAGGACAAAGCCCTGGGGGACAGGCCAGGCAGTTCTTGCAATCAAAGGCCTTGTGGATAATCCTTTTGTGGTGATTAATGCAGATGATTATTACGGGAAAGAGGCTTTTGTAAAACTTCACGACTATCTCCTTGCCCACATGGATGCAGCAGGTCAGAAAGAACCCTATGAGATTTCCATGGCAGGATTTATTTTGAAAAATACCTTGAGCGAAAATGGGGGAGTTACCAGAGGGGTTTGTCAGACAGACGAGAGCGGCACTTTGAAAAATGTAAAAGAAACAGGGGAGATTCAGTACAGAGACGGAAAACTCATGGGAGTGGATGACGACAAAAATTCTGTGGAATTAAATGAGGATAGTTACGTTTCCATGAACATGTGGGGCTTATATCCCTGCTTTTTGGAGGAGCTGGAGACTGGATTTAAAGAGTTTCTTTCCAATATAAAAGAGGGAGACATCAAAGCGGAGTATCTTCTTCCCAGGATTATTGATAAGATGTTAAAGGAGGGAAGGGCCAAGGTTTCTGTGTTGGAGACAAGGGATAAGTGGTTTGGAGTGACTTACCAGGAAGATAAACAGAGTGTGATGGATTCCATTCACGATTTGGTGAAAAAAGGTGTGTACAAAGAGAAATTGTTTTCTTAAGAGGAATTAAAGGAGTTTGGAATGAAAAAATTTAGTGGTATCAGGCTTTTTATCGCAGGGCTGATTTTGATTTTGGGAGTTTCCTTTTTCCCGGCAGAGTGTGTCAAGGCGGCGGAAAATCCGGTGGCCATAAAATCTTGCAAATTAAACGGCAGCGGAAGCAAGCTTACCGTTAAGGCAAAGGTAAAAAAGAAAACTTCCGAGATGGGGAAAAAGCTTTATCTTATAGGTTTGGAACCATATCACTCGGAAACCGGAAAAAAGAGCGTCACCCCGCTTGCCAATGTAAGGGCAAAAAAGGGTACAATTACTTTCAAGATAAAATATAAAAGCGACATGCTTTATAAAAAATATGCTGTGGCATATAAAAAGGGAAAAAAGTATCAGATTGTCAGCGATAACAGCTATATCACAAATCCGGAGGTTCTGGCCTCTTACTCTGGCTCCGGGCCAAAGACCTCCTCAAAAAAAGGCCTGCAGGTGGAGGAAATTTCGGATTCCCTGGAAGTTGGGACAAAACATGCGGTGATTAACTGGACCTTAAGCTCTATCTTAACCAGTCAGAGCAATGGAAACGCAGTGCCTTTTAAATACCGGGGGGTGACTTATTACCTGGATGAAAATGTGATGTCCCACAATGATGGGGTGGTGCAGGCCTATAACCAGGGGGGAGCCAAAGTGACCATTATCCTGCTCCTGCCGGAGGATACCAGCAATGCCACTGCTTCCATGCGTTTTAACGGGCCTGCAGCGGCAAAATTTTCCTCCATTAACACGGGAAATAAAGCGGGATGCCGGACTTTTGAGGCGGTGATGACCTATCTTGCCAAGCGTTACGGTACGAAAAACAACCTTGTCTCCGGCTGGATTTTAGGAAATGAGGTGGACAGTCCCTTTTACTGGAATTACGGGGGGAGCAAAAAACAGAGTTCCTACATCAGCAACTATGCCAGGAGTTTTAGAATCTGCTACAATGCGGTGAAATCCGTGAGCAAGAAGGCAAAGGTATATATCAGTGTGGACCACAACTGGAATACGGACCCGGACGGGGCGGGAACCAGATTTTTTTCCACCAAATCCACCCTGGACAGTTTTTATAAAAAGATTAACAAACAGGGGAAAATTACTTTTCAGATTGCCTACCACGCATATCCCCAGGGACTGGGGGACCCCATATTCTGGGATGACAGCAACGCCACAAATTCTGTGAAGGCAAAGATAGTAAATTTTAAAAATTTAAATGTGCTGACGGACTATGTGAAGAAAAATTACGGAAAGAAATATACCATTATGCTCTCGGAGCAGTCTTTTAACTCCACCAGGGGAGAAGTTGTCCAGGCGGCGGCTTACGCCTATGCCTACTATATCAGCGAGACAAACAGCATGATAGAATCTTTTATCTATGGCAGGGAGTTTGACAACGACGGGGAGCCGGGGTATCTCTGGGGGCTTTGCACCAAAGACCATCAGAAACGTCTTTTGTGGCATGTATTCCAGTATATTGATACGGCGGATTCCTTTACATTTACTGACCCGCTGGTGAGCTCCACCAATATAAAATCCTGGACGAAAATAAAAGGATTTAAGAAGGATAAGTTTAAAAAGATGGCTTCCATACGGAATGTAAAGCCGGCAATTACTTCGGCAGAGAGTACGGATACCAATGAGATTACCTTGACCTGGGATAAAATTAGGACAGGGGACGGGTATGAGATAGAGAGAAAAGGTCCGGGGGATAAAGACTATGTTTTGGTGGCTTCTCTTCGGGGCAACTCTACCGTAAGCTTTCAGGATAAAAATGTGCTCTCTGGAAATACATATACTTACAGGGTAAGGATGTTTAAAGAAGCTCCTGTAAAGGGAAAGCCGAATCAGAAAAAAAGTATTTTCGGCCCCAGGTCTGCCGGGGTGAAAGCTGTGGCCACCACCGGGCAGGTGGTTTTGGACACGAAAAAATGTAAGGTGGACGGCAATAAGATTACCATTGCATGGAAAGAATTAAAAGGAGTAAGTGGTTATGAAATTCTTCGTTCCACTCAGGAAGAGGGAGGATACACTTTAATTGGAAAAAGTGATTCCACAAAATATGTGGATGAAAATACCATATCAGGCACGGAATATTATTATAAAGTCAGAGCCTTTGTCTTTGCAAACGGGCAGAATCTGTGGGGAAAAGAATCGGACAGCGTAAAGGAGACGGCAATGATCGGGCTAAGGGCTGCGGTTATTGACGGAAAGGTAGTATTAAACTGGAGTCAGTGGCAAAATTCGGGAACCTACCGTGTATACTGCGCAGAAGAAGGGGAAGACTTTAAACGGATAGCTGTGGTGAAAACTCCGGCAGTCGGCGGATATTCCTGGTCAGGAGTCAATTATGTCAATCCGGCCAATGAAAAGGTTCCCTTTGAATGGGGACAAACCTATCGGTTTAAGATAAAAGCCGAGGTGGAAAACGGAAAACTAAGCCCGGACTCCAATATTGCCCAGTTGACACCTGCACAGGACATGAATACCACTGAGGTAAATGATATTCCTCCGGAGGATACTACGGAGGAGACGACAGAAGATACGGAGACTACCGAGACAACAGAGAGCACTGAGAGCAGCGAGGCCACCGAGACTACCCAGGACACGGAAAGTACGGAGAGTACCGGAGAAACGGAATCTGAGGAGACTACGGAAAATACGGAGACTGTAGAAAACACGGAAAGTTTGGATACCACAGAATCAACAGGCGTAACCCCTGACACGGAAAATACCCAGAGTAGTGAGACGGAGAATTCTGCCGGGGACAGTGGGACTGTAGAAAATACGGAGAGCGTTGACATGCCGGGAGAAACAGAAAGCCAGGAAAATATCCAGATGCCGGGGGAGACGGACATGCCCGGGACAATCGATATGCCGGATACGCTTTAATTGGAGGATATTATGCTGCTTACAGTAATTGTACCTTGTTATAACGAGGAGGAAGCGCTGCATTACTTTTACCGGGAGATGGAAAAGGTAATGGGAGTTATGCAGGATGTGGAATTTGAGCTGTTGTTTGTCAATGATGGTTCAAGGGATAAAACATTGGAGAATGTGAAGGAAATGGCAGAGAAGGACAGACGTGTGAAATATGTGTCTTTCTCCAGAAATTTCGGCAAGGAAGCCGCTATCTATGCAGGGCTTCAGTATGCCGGAGGGGATATGGTGTGCATAATGGATGCAGATTTGCAGGATCCCCCTGCGCTGCTTCCGGAAATGTACCGGGTGGTTGTGGAGGAGGGATACGATTCCGTGGCAACAAGGCGGGTCTCCAGAAAGGGGGAGCCGCCCATCCGCTCTTTTTTTGCCAGAATGTTTTATCGGATTATCAATAAAATCTCAAAGACGGATATTGTAGACGGGGCAAGAGATTACCGTCTTATGACCAGGGCTTTTGTGGATGCCCTCTTAGAGCTGGGAGAATATAACCGTTTTTCCAAAGGGCTTTTTGGCTGGGTGGGGTTTCGCACAAAATGGTTGGAATTTGAAAATGTGGAACGGGTGGCCGGGGAGACGAAATGGTCTTTCTGGAAACTGTTTATGTATTCCATTGAGGGAATTGTGGCATTTTCCACGGTGCCATTGTCCCTTGCCTCTTTTGGGGGAGTGATTATGTGCGGCATTTCCGCCCTTGCCATAATATTTATTATTGTGCGGCAGATTCTCTACGGAGGTTCCGCTTACGGTTGGCCCTCCATGGTGTGCATTATGATATTTTTGGGAGGCATCCAGCTTTTGTGTGTGGGAATTTTAGGCTCTTATCTTTCCAGGATGTATCTGGAAGTGAAAAAGCGCCCGATTTATATTTGCAAGGAAACCAATACCACGAAAAACGAAGGAAATTAGCATGTTAAAAACTCTGATTCTGCTGGCAGTGTTTCTGCTGCTTGTCCCCTTTTTGCTGGGGCTTTTGATTACCCGTTTTACGGAGATGGAAAAAAATAATGTTATGTTTAACCTTGTGGCAGGGTATATTCTCGCCCTGGGCTTGTTTGAGGTTTTGGCGCTTCCCATGATTTATGGAAGGAAGAGCCTTTCTCTTCTCATAAGTTTTTACGGGGGGATACTTTTGGTCGGGGCGGTACTTTCCCTGATTATAAATTGCAAGAGAGTATATCAGGCTGCCCTGGATACGATTTCAGAGGTGAAAAGGTTTCCCCTGGCAGTCTGGGGAGAAATCATTCTGATTTTCTGCCAGGTGCTGATTTATAAACGTTACCAGTACACCAACACGGATGACGCTTTTTATGTGGCCAGTGCAGCCACATCTCTATCCACCGACACCATATTTCAGTATAATCCCTACACGGGGGAACTCTATAAAAATCTGCCTTCCCGCTATGTCTTGTCTCCCTTTCACGCCTTTATTGCTGTAGTGAGCAAGGCGGTTTGTAACCATCCCGCCATTATCGCCCACTCTGTTTTCATGATTTGGTTTCTCCTGGTGGCCTATATGGTGTATGCATTAATCGGAAGGAATTTGTTTCACGGAGACAAAGAAAAAACGGGGTATTTTTTAATTCTTTTCACAATGCTTACGATATTTTCCGGTTACAGTGAGCGCACCAGCGGGCTGTTCCTCTTAATCCGCCTGTGGCAGGGAAAAGCTTTTCTGGCAGGGATTCTTCTTCCATTGATTTTATACCTGTTTTTAAGGCTGTTTCGTGAAGAGGAAGTGAGGGCTTGTTTGGCAGAGTGGATTCTTCTGGTGTTTTTAATGAGCGCCTGCTGTATGGTGTCCTCCATGGGAGTGATGCTTGGAGCGGTTATGACAGGGATTTTAGGGCTGCTTTTGGCCCTAAAGAAAAGGCGGTTCTCTCTGTTAGTCCTCGCCTTTTTGTGCTGTATCCCAAATATATTCTGTGCAGGGGCATATCTGTGGATCCGGCGGTAATATGCGTTTCAGATGGAGGCTGTTTTGAGAGAAATATTGCAATTTGTAAAATCAATGTATGATAACTATAACGGGACGGGGATGCATATGGCGCTGTTTTTTGCAGCGGTTTTGTATCTTCTGCTCCAGAAAAAAGACGAAAAGCGCTATGTTTTTTTGGGGTACACCCTGCTGTTTTTTATCATCTGCTTCTTTCCCCTGACGGCAAAAATCATAATAGCCTGTATCGGGAAAAATGTGTACTGGCGGATGTTCTGGCTTTTGCCCACATCGGTGGTCACCGCCTATGCAGGTGTGCAGGTGATCATGACCGCAGAAAAAAAGATTCGGCGCTGCTTTCTTCTTTTTGTTATGGTTCTTGTCATTGCCATGACGGGGACAAGGGTGTACAATGCATCCATGTTTGAATACAAACAGAACCATTACAATATCCCCCAGGATGTGGTGAATATCTGTGATATGATAGAAGAAGATGCAAAGGCCAACGGCATCACGGAAAAGAAGCTGGTGGTAACAAATGAGCTTCTTCCCTTTATCAGACAGTATGACCCGGAGATTAAGATGCCCTACGGCAACGATGCGGTGCGGGGGGAAAGGATAAAAAATAACAATGCCAGTGAAATTTTTCGGATTATGTGTGCAGAGCATCAGAACTGGGACGCCCTGAGTTTTTATGCGGCCATGGAAAAATGCAATTATCTGGCGTTTCCGGTAAATGAGGATGTGACAAAGGCGGCGGAACAAAACGGTTATGAAAAAATCGGAAGCAACGGCACTTATGACGTGTACCGGCAGACCAGGGAAATAGCGGCCTGGGACGGTCAGTGGCTTTTAACCCAGCACGGCGGGGCAGAAGGGGCCCAGTTAATGTTTTATACCTTAACGGATAATAAAGGCCATGTGATTGTGGTGGACGGGGGATGGCGGAGCGATGGGGATTATGTGAAGAAGCAGTTAAAAGCCCTGGGAAACCATGTGGACGCATGGTTTATCACCCATCCCCACAGAGACCATGCCGGGGCTTTTTACGAAATTTATCAAGACCCGGGGAAATTGGAAATTGAGCAAGTGTATATGGTGGATATGGCCCCAGTGGATTTGTGTCTTTCCAACGCCCCCTGGGATGAGGTGGAGGTATACGAAAAACTTCTCACTCTGGATATTCCACAGCTTTCCTATGTCCATCCGGGGGATACCCTGGAAATTGAGGGGCTTTTGATAGAAATTTTTAATGCCTACGGAGATTATGTGGACCAGATGTCCGATGACCTTTTAAATGACGGTTCCATGTTATTTAAAGTCACCTCCGGTGAGGAATCCATGCTGTTTTGTTCCGATGTGGGAAAAGGGATGAGCGATTATCTCCTTGATACTTACGGGGATATGCTTGAGGCGGATTATGTGCAGATGGGCCACCACGGCAACGGAGGATTAAAAAGAGATTTTTATGAAAAGGTAGGTGCAAAGGCCGCATTTTTTGATGCGCCGGACTGGCTGATGTATGACAGAAGCGGACATTACACGACTTTGAAAAATACGGCAATGATGGCGGAGCTCGGGGCGGATATTTATAGTTTTACCACCACCCCAAATCAGATTCTGCTGAAATAGGAGGAAAGATTTATGCTGCACGGAACAATTTTTGGAACATTTTTTTATCCCCTGGGGCTTCTCGCCTGTGTATTTGGGGTGTATTTCTTTAAAAAGTCCTTTCAGGTTTTAAACGGCTTTGTGTGGCTTGTCCTGTCTTTTCTCATCACCATAGCCATGGGAGGTATTTTGGCCGGGATCTTAAGCCCCTTACACATTCCTGTAAATCTCTATTCCATGGGAATCGTATATTTTGTTTTGGCAGGGATATTGTTTTATTTTATCCGCCGGGAAGGGAAAAAGCAATCCTATGTGTGGGAGAAATACGATATCCTTCTCCTGGCAGGAATTGCCGCAGGGATGGTGTTCCTTTTAATTAAGCAGTTTTCCCCGGCCTTAAATTACTGTTATTACAATACGGATGCAGGGCTTCACTTAAAAGAGGCCACCTTGATTGTCCGTTCCCAGAAAGTGACGATGATGTATTTTATGCATCTGCAGAATGCTATGGTTATTGAGATGATTTCCCCTTTTGTGCGTACGGCGGATTTGTTTAAGGGATACATTTTGGGAGATTGGTTCTTTTTCCTGGTGGAGACCTTGTTTTTTGCGGCTTTCATACGGGGATTTTTAAAGACCGCAGCAACAAAAGTTTTCGGAATCGTGATTCTTGCGGCCTATACCTTTGGATATCCTTATTTTGGCTATTACTATTCTTTTGGCTACTGGGCAATGGGGGCTATGTACGTGGGATTTCTTGTTTTGGCTTTAAGGCTTTACGAGGAAGCCCAGGTGGAGCGGAAATATACGGTGTTTATGCTGATGCTTGGATGTTTTGGCGTAATCACCAGCTATATGCTCTTTGCCCCTGTGACGTTTATTGCCGTATTTTTTTATCTGGTGGTTTTGGCAAAGAGGGAGGGAAACATCTTTGCCATAAAAAATGTGTGGCTGGCCCTTAAGGTTTTTTTGCTTCCCACGATTTATGGCCTGTGTTACTGCTTGTACGGTTTTTTTATCTCCTCCGGCACCAGTATCACCGGCGCCCTGGGGAATCAGGGAGGAATTTACACGGAGCTTTACATGGACTTTTTCTGGACGCTTTTTCCCGTTTTATTTGTGCTGGTTTCCACCCTAAAACAAAAAAAGCTTACCCCGGAAGTAACATTTTTTCTGGCGTTTTTCCTTTTTACGGCAGGTCTTTTGGCCCTGACTTTAACCCACCATGTTTCCACATATTATTATTATAAGTCCTACTTCCCGCTGTGGATGTTTGCCTGGGTATTAACGCTTATCGGGGCGGGGATGATGCTTCGGGAGGCGAAGGAGACGCTTTTTGCCTACTGCCTGTTAATTGCAGGAATGGCGGGGCTTTGTTTTGGAAAAATAGAGTACCGTATTGTCACCTCCACAGAACGAATCACAGGGGCTATGCACAGCCCGGAGTTTTTTACCTTGTATCAGTTTAACGGATTTTTGTTCCGGCAGAAGCTGGCAGGGTTAGACAAGTCCTTGCTGGATTTGTACCAGGTGGTGATAGATGACCTTTCCCAGGAAAAGATGGTCCCTCTGATGACAGAAGAGCATGATTACGGCGCAACCTATGTGTATGAGGGGGTCAGCGGTTACGATTTCCCGGATTTTTATGAGTGGCGGCATACGACAGAGGAATTAAGGCAGGCATATCTTGACTGGGATATCCATTATGCGGTGATGCTGAAGGGCTCAGATTTTGAAAAGCAGCACGGGAAAAAAGTGCTGAAAGATAAAAATGTGGGTATTTATATGGAGAATGAGTCGGGTTATATTCTCACTATAAACCCATAAATCCAAATAGGAATAGCGGGTACATTGTACAGGAGGAAAGTTTCCATGAAGGAAGAAAAGAAAACCAGGGATTTTACGGCATATGAGAAATTTTTGGCTTACACCCATGACCAGGGGCCGGATGATGTGGAGGTGTGGAACGGAAAAAAGCGTTTTCAAAAGTTGAGGAATACTCCGCTATGGGCTCTCTTGACCCCGGCGAGAGGGGTGTGGCATGGAATGCAGTTTCTCTATGTCCACGGGATGAAAGGATTTCCGGGAAAAGTAAAAAATAAAATAGAGAACAACAAGTGGAGCCGAAGGAAAAGAGCTCTGGCATTTTTACAGGAGAGTATGCCCTCAGAGGAGGAAAAAAACAGACAGAGGGAAGAAAAATTTTCTTATATGCCCAAAATCAGCGTTCTTGTGCCGCTGTACAATACCCCGGAGAAGTTTCTTCGGGATATGATTGAGTCTGTCATAAACCAGACTTACCAGAATTGGGAGCTCTGCCTGGCGGATGCCTCCGACAGCGGTCACCCTGAGGTGTGCCGCATTGCGGATTCCTATGCTGAAAAGGACAGCCGGGTAGTTTATCGGAAACTTTCAAAAAACGGGGGAATTGCAGAGAACACCAACGCCTGCATCAAAATGGCAACGGGGGATTACCTGGCCCTTTTTGACCACGACGATATTCTGCACCCCTCCGCCCTCTATGCCTGCGGGAAAGCGATTTCTGAGACAGGGGCAGAATTTGTCTATACCGATGAAGTGACCTTTGAGGGGGAAAATTTGGAAAATATTGTGACCTATCATTTTAAACCGGATTTCTCCCCGGACAATTTAAGAGGGGTAAACTATATCTGCCACTTAAGCGTGTTTCAAAAAGCATTGGTGGAAAAAGTGGGGATGTTTTCAAAAGAATACGACGGAAGCCAGGATCACGATATGATTTTAAGACTGACAGACGGGGCAAATCTTGTGGCTCATGTGCCCCAAGTTCTGTATTTCTGGAGATGCCATGAAAATTCCACCTCCATGAATTTAGATTCCAAATCCTATGCCATTGACGCCGGGCGGCGGGCTGTTCGGGATGCGGAGGCCAGAAGGGGATATCCGGCTAAAGTGCACAGCGCCCAAATCTGCAAGACTCATTACCGCATGGAATATGAGATAGACAACCCTAAAATTACGGTTATCATTCACAGCAGAAACAGTGCCGGGGAACTTGCAGAGCGCACCAAATCCTCTATTAAAGAATACGCTTCCTACAAAAACTATGAAATACGAATTGCAGCCGGGGAGGAGAACTTAAAGGCAGAGGTAGAAAAGGCCGGGGGAGAATATATCATTCTTCTTTTGGCAGGGATGGAAGTGATCACAGGAAGCTTTATGGAGGAGCTGTTAATGTTTGCCCAGCGAAAAGATACAGCCCTCACCGGGATGCAGATTCTTGATGAAAATAACAACATCCTAAGCTCAGATATTGTCATGGGAACAGAAAAAGAATATCTGGCCCTGGAAGTGAACAGGGGACAGCCCTTTGACGCACCGGGATATATGGGACGAAATTATTACGCCCATAACATTTCTGCCCTGTCCGGCAGTGCCTGTATGATGAAGAAATCTTATTTTCTTGGGCATTACAAAGAGGGGTATTCTTTGTTTGGAACAGCTCTGGCCCTGTGCTTAGAGGCAAGGAGAGAGGGGCTTGACATCGTCTTAAATCCCTACGCCCTGTGTCAAATCCCTGCCGGGGATTATAATACAGAATTGACAGAGACAGACAAAGACAAGCTGTTGGGGCAGTATGCAGGAGAGATTCAATCAGGCGACCCTTACTACAACAAAAACTTGTCTTATGTCCGGTTCTGGCAGAAGAAATAATTTTTTGAAAAGGGAGGATAAGCCATGCTCAGCGATTTTGATTTAGAAGGAAAAAACAAATTTCAGAAAGCAGCCTACTACCTGAAACATTATGGCCTGGGCTACACCGGGAAAAAAGCGCTGCGAAAGCTTGGGGTGCCCATCAGCCAGGAGAGTGAATACATGACTTGGTGCAGGCGTGTAAGCCCGTCTAAGGCAGAATTAAACCTCCAGCGCAAAGCCGGACTGGAAAGCCGGTTTCATTTTACCGTTGTCTTAGAGCAGGGAGAGGAAAACCGGAGTATGGACTGGAAAAAGCAGACGGTTCTCCCGGTTTCTGTGATGAAGCTGAAAGAGGGGAAAAAGGCAACGGATATTCTGAAAAAGGCAAAGGGAGATTACCTGGTATTTTCCGGGAAAAAGGCAGTGCCCAGGGAAAATTTTCTCTATGAAATCTGCCTGGCGGCAGAGCAGGGGGCGGACCTTATCTATACGGACGAGGATAATATCAGGGGAAAGAAACGTATCCGTCCCTTTTTCAAGCCGGATGCAAGTTTAGAGTTTCTTTTCAATTTCCAGTACCTTGGGAGAATCTTTGTGATAAAAAAGGAGCTGTTTGGGAAAATAGTGGAAAAGACCAAAGGGGAATTAACGGTTACGGGAGACGACTGGTACGATATCGCCATCCAGTCCTTCCTTTTGGCAGGGCAGATCCGCCATATACCAAAAGTCCTGTTTTCTAATGAAACGGAAGGGGAGGGGACGGGATTTGTCCGGGGAACCGGGGAAAAACAGGGGGATGCCCTTAGACATTACCTTAAAACAGAAGGGATAAAAGGAAATGTAAAATCCTCTGACGTGCCGGGGTTTTTCCATGTGGAGTATGAATTAAAAGAGGAGCCGTTAGTCAGCATTATTATCCCCAACAAAGACCATACGGACGACCTGAAACTCTGCCTTAATTCTTTAAAGAACAAGGAATCCTATGAGAATTATGAGGTGATAATCGCAGAGAATAACAGTGAAGATAAGGCCACCTTTGACTATTATGAGAAAATACAGCGGGAGGATGGGAGAATCCATGTGGTGACTTTTCAGGGGGGATTTAATTATTCTGCCATCAACAATTTTGCGGTGAAACATGCTTCTGGGGACATTCTCTTATTTTTAAATAACGATACGGAATTTACAGATGGAAATGCCTTAAAAGAAATGGTTTCCTCTGTGTTAAAACCGGGGGTGGGAGCCTGCGGCGCCATGCTCTATTACGGGGATGACACCATACAGCATGCCGGAGTGATTATCGGCATGGGGGGATTTGCCGCCCATGCCCTGTGGAGCCTTAGGGACAGAGATGAGAAATATTACCCGTTCTCTCTGTGTGAGAGGGAAGTCTCCGCTGTCACCGGGGCATGCCTTATGGTAAAACGGAGGGTGTACGAGGAAGTGGGAGGCATGGGGGAGGACTTTGCCGTGGCCTTAAACGATGTGGATTTTTGTATGAAAATCTGTGAGAAGGGCTATAAAATCCTTTTTAACCCCTATGCGAAACTGTACCACTATGAGTCAAAATCCAGAGGCTACGAGGATACGACGGAAAAACAGAAAAGATTCCAGCGGGAAATAGACCGTTTCCAAGAAAAATGGGAAGAGGAGATAAAGGCGGGGGATAAGTACTACAATCCGAATTTAACACTGCACCGTGCCGATTACTCCATGGACATATAGGGAAAAATATGCTATACTTAGCAGATTAAGGTAAGAACAGTTTTCAGACAGGAAAAGACATGAAAGAAAAATCCACATTAGCAAATATATTTTACAACAGCTTCGGCACCATGTTTTACTATGGATGCCAGTGGCTCACCACAATTTTAATTGTGCGCCTTTCCGGGTATCAGGATGCCGGAAATTATTCCCTGGCCATGACCTTTACGGCGGCTTTTGCCATTTTTGCCCTGTTTAACACAAGGCAGTACCAGGTTTCCGACGTAAAGGGGGAATATTCGGACAGGACGTATATCTTATCCCGGTATATCGCCATGGGGGCCGCCTTTCTCCTATGTGCCATAGGGCTTTTATTTAATGCCTACACCCCCTACCAGTGGGGTGTCATCCTTTTGTATATGGTGTTTAAATGCGGGGAGGCATGGGTGGATGTGTACCACGGCATATGCCAGAAAAAGGGCAGGATGGATTTTATCTGTTACTCTTTTCTTATGAGGGGCATGCTTATGATTGTAAGCTTCTGCGGCCTGATTTATATTACGGGAAATCTGATGTACGGCGTTTTAGCCATGACGGTTACTACTTTTTTGGTAATATATTTTTATGACAGGCATATGGCGTTAAAATTTGTGGAGGAAGGGGATAAAGCGGATTTAAACGGGTTAAAGACTCTGGTGGTTATTTTAATTCCCCTGGTGATTGTGGCGGTGACAAATAATCTGTCCATCTCCCTTCCCAAATATTTTTTAGAGCGCTATTTTGACGAGACGGTGCTTGGGTATTATTCATCGGTGGCAACCCCAAGCATGATTGTCCAGGTGGGAGCCAGCACGATTTTCATACCCCTAATCACCCCTTTGGCGGACAAGCTTCTTTCAGATGACAAAAAAGGGTTTGCAGGGATTTTAAAGAAGGTGTTTCTTGCTTTTGTGGTGTTGTCTGTTCTGGCGGTTATTGTTTCGTTTTTGCTGGGAGAGTGGTTTTTGGTACAGGTATTTGGGGAGGAGATACGCCCCTACGCCTATCTTTTTGTTCCCATTATCACCACAACCCTCTTAATCAGTATCAACGCATGTCTCTTTCCGGTGTGCACTGTGTTCCGGGAGATAAAGGGGCAGCTTTTTGTGGGGATTTTTGGAATTATCTCCTCCCTGGCTGCCTCCATGGTTTTAGTGAAACGTTACTGTATGGACGGAGTTGTCATTGCACTGTTGATAACTTTGGGAATACAGATTATAATTGAAATATACCTTGTGTTTCGCAGGATGAAAAGATGGAAGGAAATCTGAAATGGACAAGATAGCAGTATTAGTTCCCTGTTACAATGAGAGCAGAACCATAAAAAAAGTGGTGGAGGATTTTAAGAGAGTCCTGCCGGAGGCTGTCATTTATATCTACGACAATAACTCCACGGACGGGACGGACGAGATTGCCCGGGCATCGGGAGCCATTGTCCGCTATGAGTACAAACAGGGCAAGGGAAACGTGATTCGAAGAATGTTTCGGGATATTGACGCAGAATGTTATATTATGATTGACGGGGACGATACCTACCCGGCGGAGGCGGCTCCGGAGATGGTGAAAATGGTATTTGAGCAGAATGCAGATATGGTGGTGGGGGACAGGCTTTCCTCTACTTACTTTACGGAAAACAAAAGGCCTTTTCACAATTTTGGGAACTCCCTTGTGAGAAAGAGCATCAACGTGCTTTTTGAGACGGATATCAAGGATATTATGACAGGGTACAGGGCTTTCAGCTATCTCTTTGTAAAGACATTTCCCGTGTTGTCCAAGGGCTTTGAGATTGAGACGGAGATGAGTATCCATGCCGCAGATAAAAATATGCAGGTGGAGAATGTGGTGATTGAGTACAGGGACAGGCCCGAGGGAAGCGTTTCCAAGCTGAATACTTTTTCCGATGGGTTTCGGGTGTTAAAGACCATTGCCAGGCTTTACCAGACTTACAAGCCGATGAACTTTTTTGGGATAATTGCGGCGGTTTTAGCCCTGCTATCCATTGGTTTTATGATTCCCATACTGATTCAGTACGGACAGACGGGGCTTGTTCCTCATTTTCCCACATTGATTGCCTGCGGATTTGTAATGCTTGCGGCCATTCAGTCTTTTTTCTCAGGGCTGATTCTGACCACGCTGGGACAGAAGAACAGGCAGGATTTTGAGATGCAGCTACAGACAATGCGTATACAGAGGGATAAGTTATTAGAGCACAGATAGATAAAGAAGCTTGCGGAGCGAGAAGAAATGAAAGTATATATTTGTCCTAATTGCGGATGGATGCGTGTGGTATCGAGAAGAAAAAATGTGGAGTGTTTTAAGTGCGGGGAACCCCAGATGACCGTGACACGTCTGCCCTACGAGAAAGTGGGCCAGATGAGTGAACAGGAACGGGAAGATTATGTAAAGAGCTGGCTTTATATCCATGGACGGGGATAAAAGCACTCGAATTGCAATTCCTAAGAAGAGGTATCAGACATGTATAAGAAAGAGAAGAAAAACTGGTTAAAACATCTTGATTTTACAATTTTAGATATTATCTCTTTACAGCTTGCCTTTATTGTGGCCTATGTGTTCCGTCTGGGTTGGAGCCTGCCCTATTCCAGCGAGCCCTATGAGAGGCTGGCTGTTGTGCTGTTTTTAATTGATATCTGTGTGGTATTCTTTTTTGAGCCTTACAATGGGATTTTGCGGAGGGGTAATTTCCAGGAAATTCATGCCTGTATTACCTTTTCCACAACCATATTTGTGGGGCTTTTGATGTATGAGGTTGCCACGAAACAGACGGAAATTTATTCACGAAAGATTATTTTCCTCTACTGGGCTCTCTCCATGGTATTTGTGTACTTTGGAAGGCTTGGGTTAAAATATCTCATCCGATGGCGGATGACGGTGGGGAAAAATCTTTCCGTGATGGTTCTTGTCACCACCTCCCAGTATGCCAAAGCCGCATTGGAGGAGTTTGCCCATCTGCCCTACCGGGATTTCTATGTAAGCGGGGTGGTGGTGGTGGACGAGCCCATGAAGGGGAAGCTGATTTGCGGGGTTCCTGTGGTGGCCAACGCAGATGATTTTTATGATTATCTCCTGACAAATGTGGTGGATGAAGTGTTCATCAACGGAAATACCATCGAGAGTTCCCAGGCCTTGGCCAACGAGCTTTTGGAGCTGGGGATTACGGTTCATTTTAACCTGGTTCACATGAATGCGCTGGCCCCCAACAAGGTGATTGAGCGCTATGGAAATTTTATGGTTTTAACTTCCAGTATGAAAATCGCATCTCCCAGGCAGCTTTTTATTAAGCGTCTTATGGATATTTTTGGAAGCATCATTGGCCTTATCGCCTGCGGAATTGCCTATGTGATTTTTGCCCCCATTATAAAAACACAGTCCCCCGGCCCGGTGTTTTTCTCCCAGACCAGGGTTGGGAAAAACGGCAGGAAATTTAAACTGTACAAGTTCCGCTCTATGAATGTGAATGCGGAGGCGGAAAAAGAGGCTCTCATGGAGCAGAATAAAATGCAGGGGCTGATGTTTAAAATGGAGGATGACCCCAGGATTTTTCCCGTGGGGAAATTTATCCGGAAATATTCCATCGATGAGCTGCCTCAGTTTTTTAATGTGCTTCGGGGGGATATGAGTCTGGTAGGGACAAGGCCTCCCACATTGGAAGAGTTTGAGCATTACCAGATTCACCACAAGGCAAGGCTTGGGATTAAGCCTGGGATTACAGGAATGTGGCAGGTCAGCGGCAGAAGCGATATTACGGATTTTGAGGAAGTGGTAGCTTTAGATACCCACTATATTTCCCAGTGGAGCCTGGCCCTGGATTTAAAAATACTTGTAAAGACATTTCAGGTTGTTCTTACAGGAGAAGGTTCGGAATAACATATGAATATAAAGTATCAGTACAACTATGTGAAAAGCCTGTTAAAAAGGTATGGGCTTAAGGGCCTTGTGCTAAAAACCCTGGAGAGAAGCCGTTCTCCCATGCTCTCCTACACAGATGTGTACCAGCGATATCTGGCCGGGGAAGAAGAGCTAAACAGGCAGAGGGAGGATGTGCTTTCCTTTGCTCCCCTTGTCAGTATTGTAATTCCCGCTTATGAGACTGGGGAGGTGTATCTGCGGGAACTTTTGGATTCCCTGACGGCCCAGACTTATGGAAACTGGGAACTCTGCCTGGCGGATGGGAGCAAAAGCTGCAGTGTGGAGTCAGTGGTAAAAGAGTATCAGATGAAAGAGAATCGGATACACTATAAAAGGCTTACAAAAAACGGAGGAATTTCTGAGAACACCAATGCTGGGTTTGAGATGGCAGCCGGGGAGTTTGTAGCCCTTATGGACCATGACGATGTGCTGGCCCCAGGTGCATTGTATGAGATGGTGAAGTGCTTAAATGAAGTGCCTTATGATCAGAGAAACCTTGCTATGATTTATTCTGATGAAGATAAGATTGACAGTGAGGGGAAGGTTCATTCAAGACCCCATTTTAAGCCGGATTTTAATCTGGAGTTTTTAAGACGCAATAATTATATTTGCCACTTTTTAATGTTTTCCAGGGAACTGCTTCATAAGACAGGAGGGCTCAACCCGGACTTTGACGGGGCTCAGGATTATGATTTTGTACTGCGGTGCGTGGAGGCAGGGGCTTATGTGGGCCATGTGCCTAAAATCCTTTACCACTGGAGAATCCATGAGGGTTCCACTGCCGGGAACAGCGCGGATAAGGAGTACGCTTTTGACAATGGCTGTAAGGCCATTGAGGGGCATTTGAGCCGTATGGGAACGCCGGGGAGGGCAAGGGTAACCCCAAATCTTGGGGTATATCAGGTTTCCTATGAGCGAAAGGGCGTGTACCAAGTATCGGTAATTGCTGCTTCGAGAGAGACACTGGCTTATATAAAAAGACAAATTACCCCGTATCTGACCGGGGAGGGCTATAAAATCAAGACAGAATATCTCCTGGCTGACAGGTTAAAAAAAGATATTTTAAACCGTGCAAAGGGAGATTATATTTTTTGGGCGGGGGAACATGTAACCATTCCAGGAGATGCCCTGGTTAAACTCCTTTCCATATGCGGGGCAGGACAAAACGGCATTGTGGGGGCAAAGATACTGGATACCAAAAAAAGGGTCCTTTCCAATGGATACATTTATGACAGAGAGGGGCATCTCATCCCTTCTCTAAAGGGTCTTTACGGAGGGTTTAAAGGATATTTTCTCCATGGGGTGATACCAAAATGGGTCAGCGCAGTTTCCTTTTCCTGTGTGGTGATAAAGCGGAAGGCCCTGGAAATGGCGGAGGAAGATCTGCGGTTTACCGGGGAGTATTACGGTGCGGATTTAAGTTTTTCCATGAGGAGAGCCGGTTTTTTTACCGTGGTGACGCCGGAGGTTTCCGTGATATTAAAATCCAGGGAAAAGGGAGGGCTGAATCAGGAGGAGAGAAAGATTTTTTCCCGGAAATGGGAGAAAGAGCTCTCCCGGCCGGACCCCTGTTATAACAGAAATTTAAAACTTAAGACAGGCTATACCTATGAAATGAGGGAATAGAAGAGAACATGCAGGATGTATTTATTATCGGGAGCAAGGGGATTCCCGCCAGATACGGCGGTTTTGAGACTTTTGTGGAACAGTTGACACGGTGTAAAATGAATAGGGAAATTAAGTACCATGTGGCATGTATGGCAGATAAAAAGGGAGAGTATACCTATCAGAATGCCCGGTGCTTTCAGATTAAAGTTCCCGCTATAGGGCCCGCAAAGGCAGTATATTACGATATTGCGGCGTTTCTTCACTGTCTTTCTTATTTAAGGGAGCATCCTTCCAAAAGTCCTGTGGTGTATGTACTTGCCTGCCGCATCGGTCCCTTTGCAGGATATTTAAAGCGGAGGTTAAAACGGTTTGGAGGAAGGCTTTATATCAACCCGGACGGCCACGAGTGGATGCGGGCAAAGTGGAACAGGCCAATCCGCAGGTACTGGAAATTTTCGGAAAGGCTTATGGTAAAACGGGGGGATTTGATTATCTGCGATTCCAAAAATATGGAGCGTTATATCAAGGATACCTACAGGAAGTATCATCCAAAAACCACATTTATTGCCTACGGCGTGGATGTGGCGGCAAGCAGGTTAAAAGATTCAGACAAAAGGGCTGTGGAATGGTTTGAAGGGAAGGGGTTAATCCCCGGAGACTATTATCTCATTGTGGGGCGTTTTGTGCCGGAAAACAATTATGAGACCATGATTCGGGAGTTTATGAAGTCAAAGACAAAAAAGAAGCTGGCTATTATCACGAACTTAGAGGAGAATGATTTTTTTGAGAAACTGAAAAATCAGACAGAATTTTTGAAAGACCCAAGGATTCAGTTCTGCGGTACCGTGTACGAGGAGGAGCTGATGAAAAAAATCAGGGAGAAGGCTTACGCATACCTCCACGGCCACGAAGTGGGAGGCACAAACCCTTCTCTGTTGGAAGCTTTGGGGAGCACCAGTTTAAACCTTCTGTTAGATGTGGGATTCAACCGGGAAGTTGGGGAGCAAGCCGCCTTGTACTGGAAGAAAACTCCAGGGAATCTGGCATCCCTTATTAACCGGGCGGATGAACTTTCACAGGAGGAGCGGATGGTTTATGGAAACCTGGCCAAGCAGAGAATATTAAACCATTACAGCAAAGAGAAAATAGCGAAAGCTTATGAGGATATTTTTATATCATGGGAAAAGTGAGGGTAAGTGTTGCATTAGCATCGTATAATGGGGAAAGATATATTAGAGAGCAGATAGAATCCATATTGGCAAATTTGACACAGGAAGATGAGATTGTGGTTTCCGACGACGGCTCCACGGACAACACCCTTGCTATTTTAAAGGAATATGAAAAGGGGAAGATACCTGTCACCATTTTAAAAGGGCCGGGAAAGGGTATTAAAAAGAATTTTGAAAATGCCTTAAGACATTGCCGGGGAGAATACATCTTTCTATCCGACCAGGATGATGTGTGGATGGAAGATAAGGTTGAATTTTCCATGGAGTTTTTTACCAAAGGAGTCTGCAGGCTCTTAAACCACGATGCCAGGGTGATGGACAGTGAATTGAAACATGAGATTATGCCCTCATTTTTTGCGTACAGGGATTCTGTCCCGGGATTTTGGAAAAATTTCATAAAAAACCGTTATATGGGGTGCTGTATGGCATTTCACAGAAGCCTTCTTCCATTGGCGCTTCCCATTCCCGATAAAATTGAGATGCATGACCAGTGGCTGGGGTTAATCAATGATCTTACGGAAAATGACAGTTTATTTTTGGAGAGGCCCCTGATTCTGTACCGCAGGCATGACAGCAATGTCTCCGATTTTAGCCACGGTACGGTGTGGGAGATGGTGAAAAAAAGGATAATTTTGGCAAAAGCCCTTCTGCGCTGGAAAATATTAAATAAACATTAATAAAATTTGTGAAAAATATACAAAAATGTTAAAAAAATTACAAAGTTATGACAAGAAAATTCTACACTGCTTTTGTCGATTCCTGTTACCGAATCATTGACAGAATTGGAAAAAAGTTATATATTTATTTTAATTGTTTTCCAAAATATGTTATACTTCAGGCATAGGCGTGTCTGAAAGAATGGAGAGATGATGAGTACAAACAGAAGAAAGAAAAAGAACAAGAAAAACAAACTTGTAATATTTGCGGTTGAGATTGTTGTATTGGTGCTGCTTCTTTTAGGGTTGTATCTGTATTTTAAGGTGGATAAAGTCCAGAGTACCGGCCCTATCAATGCGGACGAGGTGGAAATCGAGCTGGATTCCGAGACAAAGGAAGCTTTAAAGGGATACACCAATATTGCTCTTTTCGGTCTGGATAACCGTTCCACCGGAAATTATGACGGCGGCAACAGCGACTGTATTATGATTGCCAGCATTAACAATGACTCCAAGGAAGTGAAATTGATTTCCGTATACCGTGACACCTTCTTAAGCGTTAAGGAGGATACCTTCAACAAGGTGAACTCCGCATATGCCTACGGCGGCCCCAAGGGAGCCATTGCAGCTCTCAACAAAAATCTGAACTTGGATATCACCAACTATGTGGCTGTGGATTTTGCAGCTGTGGTAGATGCAGTGGATTTATTGGACGGAATCGAACTGACTCTCACAGATGAGGAAGTTAAGATTATGAACGACAACTACATTGACGAGATTAATGAGGTGACAAAACATTCTTCCTCCAAGTTATCCGGCGGCGGAACTTACACCGTGGACGGGGTGCAGGCTTTGGCCTACTGCCGTATCCGTTATACCGCAGGGGATGACTTTAAGCGTACTGAGCGTCAGAGGGAAGTTTTAGGCAAGATGATTGACAAGGCAAAAGGCTCCAGCATCTCCACGGTGAGCAGCCTGATTGACACTATGTTTGGGGAGATTTCCACAAGTTTCACCAGCAAGGAAATGCTGTCTTTGGCAAGCAATGTCATGGATTATGAACTGGCTGGAAACCACGGCTGGCCCTTTGAACTTTGCACCGGAAACTTTGGCTCCAAGGGAAGCATTGTCGTTCCTACGGATTTGGAGACCAACGTGGTGGAACTGCACCAGTATCTCTTCCAAGAAGAGAACAATGTGTCCAACACAGTGAAAGGTTTAAGCGAGTATATTGTGAATTACACAGGATGTACCACAAACGCCACCACAAGGTATGACAATCCTCTTACCGGGGACGACAATACCAGCACAACAGACACAGGATTTTCCACGGATGACGGGAGTTCAGAATCCGCAGAATAAACAGAATAAAAAGGAAGTATCACAGGAGAAGCCCAATTTCTGGGTTTCTCTTTTTTTTCACAAAACTTACACAATAATGGGATACACTACTACTATATAAATCAGAGGATGAAAGGAATTTTTTGTATGAACCAGTTTGATGAAAATAATTCTTATGAAACTTACTATACTCCTTATGAGGAACCGGAAAAACCCAAAAAGCAAAAATCTGGTTTTACCGGGAAAGTATTCAGGTGTATTGCCCTTGCCCTTGTGTTTGGACTGGTGGCGGGCACATCTTTCTCCGGCACATCTTATTTTTTTGAACAGTATGTAAGCGTGGGAGAGGAAAAAGGGGAGGAAAAGAGCGGGGCGGATTTAAATATTGCCCAGTCCACGGAAAAATTCGTGACGGATAATATGTCGGATAAAGAAAATAATGCCGGGGAGACGGGGGCGGTGACAGATGTCTCTTCTATCGTGGATATGGCTATGCCCTCCATTGTGTCTATTACCACAATATCCACCACAACGGTACGGAGTTTCTTTGGGCATACCCAGGAATATGAAAGCGAAGGCTGCGGTTCCGGAATTATCATCAGCCAGGATGAGGAGAATCTTTATATTGCCACCAACAACCATGTGGTGGCAGGCGCCAATACCCTCTCCGTGATTTTTTCAGACAATTCCCTGGTTACCGCCAAGGTTAAGGGCACAGACCCAAACAGCGACCTTGCGGTGGTAAGCGTGAAATTGTCGGATATCGATGCCGGGACAAAGGAAAAAATCCGCACAGCCACCTTTGGGGAGTCAAGCCAGACAAAGGTGGGGCAGGCGGCTATTGCCATCGGAAACGCACTGGGATACGGCCAGTCCGTGACAAAGGGAGTGATATCCGCCGTTGACAGGGAAGTGACAGTGCAGGATGAGAGCACAGGTTCCGCTGTGACCAATACCCTGCTTCAGACAGACGCAGCTATCAACCCGGGGAACAGCGGCGGAGCCCTTCTTAATATCCGGGGGGAAGTCATCGGGATCAACTCTGTAAAATATTCCGAGACCAGCGTGGAGGGCATGGGGTATGCCATTCCGGCGGATGCTGCCATTCCCATTATTAAGCAGCTCATTACCAGGGAGGTGGTGAGAGGTTCTGACAGTGCATATTTTGGAGCTTCCGGGGTGGATATGACAGAGGAAGTGGCAAAGACATACAATATGCCTATGGGAGTTTATATTGCACAGGTGGTAGAGGGAAGCGGCGCTGACAAAGCCGGGATTGTCCAAGGAGATATTATTACAAAATTTGACGGAAGAAATATTACCGCACAGGAGGATATTGAGAAGTTGATGCAGTATATGTCTGCGGGAACCACGGTGGAAGTGGGATACAAGCGGGCGGTAAACGGAGAGTATGAGGAATTTACCGTGGAAGTTACCTTGGGGAAAAAGAATTAAAGAAAAGTCATAAATACATGTATTAAAATAAGCGCAGGGATGCGCTTATTTTGTTTCTCTGGGAGTCAATGCCCCATTTCATAGCGTACATTACCACTGGAAAATATTAAGAAAAATTAAAAAATATTGGCAGGGCTTTCTGTGATTTCCACCTTGCGGATGCTGTGGAGTTGTTTTATAATAAGGCTAACTATTTGTTTGATAAGACAGGCCTGTAAAGGACAGGCCGGGAGATGCAGGAGTTTGTAAATCCAGGAGGAAGTGTATGAGAAAAAAGAGGATAGTAATTGCCCTGGGGCATGAGGCATTGGGAACCACCCTTCCAGAACAGAAAGTTGCCACGGGTAAGACAGCCAAGGCGGTTGCAGATTTAATTGAATCGGATTACCAGGTGGTAATCTCCCACTCAAACGGACCTCAGGTGGGGATGATACATACGGCAATGTCGGAATTCTGCCGGCTTTACCCGGAATATACCAAAACTCCCATGTCGGTTTGTTCCGCCATGAGTCAGGGATATATCGGTTATGACCTGCAGAATGCCATCCGCACGGAACTTTTAAACCGGGGGATATATAAGACGGTGTCCACTGTTTTAACGCAGGTGTGCGTTGACCCCTATGATGAAGCATTTTATCACCCCAGCAAGATTATCGGGCGGGTGATGACAAAAGAGGAGGCCTTGGAGGAGGAGAAAAAAGGCAATCATGTGGTGGAGACCCCCCAGGGTTACCGCAGGATTGTTGCTGCTCCAAAACCCATGAATATTGTGGAAATCGATGCCATCCGCACATTAAGCGACGCAGACCAGGTTGTGATTGCCTGCGGCGGCGGGGGAATCCCTGTGCTTACCCAGAACAATAATTTAAAGGGCGCCAGCGCAGTGATTGAAAAAGACTTGGCGGCAGGAAAGCTGGCCCAGATGCTTAACGCAGATATGTTTGTGATTTTGACAGGGGAAGAAAAGGTCTGTTTAAATTACAAAAAGCCCGACCAGAAGGCGTTGGATGTGCTCACGGTGGGCGAGGCGGCGGCCTACATAGGGGAAGGCCAGTTTGAGGAGGGGACGATTCTGCCGAAAATTCAGGCAGCCATTGAGTTTATCGGAGACTCCGCCGTTAAGACAGCGGTTATTACAAAATTAGATAAATCCAAAGAAGCGTTGGAGGGGAGCACAGGTACTGTGATCCGCAAATAAAAAGAAAAGAGGAGAGAAAAACAAATGAAAATGGTAAGGAGAGCTGCGGCGCTGTTCTTGGCCCTGGCGGTGAGTATTACGTCGGGTTATACAGATATAAAAGCGGCGTCAGTGTCAGATTCCTCTGAGTATCTTTCAGAGGAGAGCGCTGCCAGGGAGGCAGATGCACAGGAGGAGAATGAAGTTTTCGGGGAGGAAAATATCCCAGGGACAGAAACCCCGGATATTTTCCAGGGAGATACTGAAATCGAGACAGAAACCCCGGAGGTTTTACCGGAGGAAAATATTTCCGCAGAGACAACGGAAAGTGAGACAGAGATGCCCGGGGAGACAGAGACTCCCTCAGATGAAGATGTGTTAGAGCCTCCGGTTTCAACAGAGAGTATGGAAGAAATTCCCGATACGGAGGAGGAGACACAGGAGCCCTTAGAGGAAGAGACAGAAAAAAAGGCCCGGGGGGCGGAAGAAATCGGTCTTGTAAATTTCCTGGTGGTTTCAGAACCTATGGTAAACACCCCCGGAACCCAGAAGATTATGACAAGTATCGGGGACGGAAGCAGTAAAGTGGAATCTGCTGTTTTGACCTATGAGAATAAAGAGACAGGAAAAACCTATGAGGTAGGGAATAAAGAAATTTTAGATGATTTCGTTTTATTTACCATGGATTTTCCCAAAGATTCCCAGACCGGAACCTATCAGTTAAAGGCTCTGACCTACACGATGGGAGGACTTACCACCACAACAGCATTTGCCGAAATGGGGATAGACGCGTCCTTTGGTGTGAATGAAGTGGCGGATACGAAGCCGGACGACGTGCTTTTGACTGACGAAGAACTTTCCGCCTTGACGGAAAGCGTGGAGGCAAATGTTGTCACCTTAGATGAAAATACGGATGCAAAGGAAATCGGGGAGGCGCTGGAACAGGCAGGATGCGATGCAGATGTTGTGCAGGAGAACAGGGCGAGAGTAAAAGGCGCTTCACCCAAAGGCATGAGCAGCCTTATTGTGGTGCTGGACCCGGGACATGGGGGCAGCGACGGCGGTGCCAGTGCAAACGGCCTTGTGGAGAAAAACCTGAATTTAAAAATCGGACAGTACTGTAAAGAGGAGCTGGAGAAATACGCAGGGGTTAAAGTTATTATGACCAGGGAGAGCGATACCTATCTCACTTTGGCCCAGAGGGCTCAGGTTGCCATTGACAACAGGGCAAATGTGTTTGTCAGCCTTCATATTAACTCCAATGTCAGCGCCGGGCCAAACGGTGCCAATGTGTATTACCCCAACAATAGCTACAACAGCTCTGTGGGAAATACCGGAAAAAACCTGGCCACTGTTATAGAATCCAAACTTACGGATTTGGGCCTTGCCAGCGGCGGCATCCACATCCGCAATTCAGAGAACAATACAAGATATCCCGACGGTTCCCTGGCAGATTATTACGGGGTGATTAAACGGTGTAAAGAAAACGGAATCCCGGGGCTGATTGTGGAACATGCTTTTATCTCAAATGTCAATGATGCAAAGTTTTTAAGCAGTGATGAAAATCTAAAAAGACTGGGAGTGGCGGATGCCACAGGAATTGCGGAATATTACGGATTAAAGAAAGGCGTAGGCTTTACCTCCATTGTGGCGGCGGGAAGCGACAGCCTGGAACTGACCTGGAAGAAAGTAAGCGGCGTCAGCGGTTATGAAATTTACCGGAGTACAAAGAGTGACGGAGGATTTGAAAAAATAGCCACCATTAACTCTGCAGATACCACAAACTATAAAGATACAGGGCTTACGCCGGGTACAGTATATTATTACAAAATGCGTACCTTTACAAAATCCGGGTCAAAGACCAACTATGGAAGCTACAGTAAAGTGGAGTCCGGAGGAACTATTGCAAAGACGGCCATCAGCTCGTTAAAATCAAAAAACCACAAGAGCCTTGAGATTAGCTGGAATGTAGTAGGCAGCGCTACAGGTTATGAAATTAGCCGTTCCACATCCAAAGACGGTACTTATAAACAGGTTGCCATGATTGCCTCCCAGAGCCAGTCCAATTATACGGACAGTACGGTAAAAGCCGGAAAACTTTACTATTACAAAATCCGTGCTGTGGGCCAGGAGGGGAACACCACTGTGTACAGTGACTGGAGCGGAGCCGTATCTGGAAGGACAGCAATAAAACCAACAGAGATCCGCGTAAGGTCTAAAAACAGCACAACCTTGGAAATTTCCTGGAAGGGAGATAAAAATGCCGCAGGCTATACCATCAAGCGAGGGGAATCCAAGAATGGAAAATATACAAAAATTGCCACGGTCAAAGGAGGAAATACAACCACCTATGACAATAAAAAGGTAAAGGCGGGAAAGACCTACTATTACCAGGTGGAGGCTTATAACTATAACGGGGAGAAAAAGGGGTACAGCGGTTACAGCAGCGCTGCCAGCGGAAAGACTTTAAAGGCGGTTTCCATTTCAAAAGTCCAGTCCACTTCCTCCACAAAGCAGACTATTACCTGGAAAAAAAGCAACGAGGCCAACGGTTACCAGATTTATCAGAGTACCTCTAAGAATGGTACATACAAAAAAATAAAGACCATCAAAAATAAAAAGACCACATCCTATAAAGTCTCCGGCCTTACCCCTGGAGTAAAGTATTACTACAAGGTGAGGGTTACCAATAAAGTAAACGGCGCAACTGGATACAGCGACTATTCTACCGTCCGGGGCGCTAGGGTGGCAAAAGCGGTAATCAAACAGGCAGAGGGAGCCTCAGGAACAAAAATTAAGCTCTCCTGGGACAAGGTAAAAGATGCGGACAGCTATGTGATTTACCGCAGCACCAGCAGCGGGGGCTCTTACAAGAAGATTGGCACGGCGAAAGGCAGCGCCACCAGCTATACGGACTCCAAGCTTAATATGACGAAGAAATATTATTATAAGCTGGAAGTGAAGATGAAAGGGTATAAAGCCACAGGAACCAGCGGCAAGAGTGCCAGGGCCACTGCTTATCCCATCCGGCAGACACAGATTGCTTCTGTGGCGCCCAACGATACAGGGGCGCTTCTTATCCGGTGGAACCAGGTAAAGGATATTAAAGGCTATGAAGTGTACCGAAGCACAGAGTGGGACGGAGCTTACACCCTTCTCACAAGGGTAAATGACTACAGTGTCACCAGTTTTGCAGATACCACAATACAGCCTTCCGTGTCTTACTGGTATAAGGTACGCCTTGTCAATACCTATGACGGCAAGACAATTTACGGAGGTTACAGCGCTCCGGTGGAGGGCAGTTCTCTGGCGGCTCCCGGGAATGTGACAGTGACATCCGTATCGGAAACACAGCTTGATATTACCTGGACGGCGGTAAACGGGGCTTCTGGTTATATTGTTTACCGCAGTACCCAGCCCCAGGGTGAATATACAGAGATTGGAAGGGCAGGTAATACGACTGTCTTCTCCGATACCACAGTGGTAAAAGACACCGTATATTATTATAAAATAAAGTCTGTTGATGCAAATAACAGAACCAGCATATTCAGCAGCGTGGCCTCCGGCTGCGCTGCTGCAAAATTATTAGTGACAAAAGCGGATTTTTCCGGTGGAGCGGCAGTGTCAGTGGCATGGAATCAAGCAGGAGGAAATGTGAGCGGTTATGAACTCTACCGCAGTTCTTCCGAGAAGCTGACGGTTTTCCAAAAGGTTGCCGCTACAAAGGAAACCTCCTATGTGGACAGGGAGGTAAAAGCCGGAGTCACTTACTATTACAGGGTGCGGAGTTATAAAACAGCATCGGGAAAGACCATCTACAGCGGCTATTCCGACACCCTGTCTACTAATCCTTCGGATTATCGGATTATGGGGGCTGCCAGTGTAACTCCGGCCCAAATGGCGGCTGCGTTCTGGGCCTCCGGAAAATCTTATCCATCCTCCATCTACACATCAAAAGGAGCACCGGACCTGCAGACCTTTTGTCAGATTGTCTACGACGAGTGCGTAATAGAAGGTTTAAAGCCGGAAGTGCTCTTTGCCCAGATTTGCCATGAGACAGGATTTTTACAGTTTGGGGGCCAGGTGAAACCGGAACAGTGTAATTTCGGAGGATTGGGGGCATTAGACAGCGGGGAGAGCGGGGCGTCTTTTTCCGATGTACGGACGGGAATTCGCGCTCAGGTTCAGCACTTAAAGGCATACGCCTCAGTGGACAGCCTGCGCCAGCCCTGCATAGACCAGAGATTTCACTATGTAAACAGAGGGAAAGCAGAGTATGTACAACAGCTTGGCCACGGAAATTGGGCCACAGACACATCCTACGCAGTAAAATTAATGAACAATATCAACAAAATAATTTCAAAATAGGGAAGAGAAACAGAGAGGAGACATATGAGAAAAATATATCAGAAACTTTTTGCAGCACTCTTTTGTGTGCTTATGTTTATGCCTGGAAAAGGAGTGACGGCTCTGGCAGGTGACACAGGAATCCGTGCAACGGCTATCTCCAGCAGCAGAATGGAACTGAGCTGGAGTGTGACAGAGGGAGCTTTTCAGTATAAAGTGTACAGAAGCAACAGCCTGGAAGGAGGGTATTCCAAGCTGGGCACCACAGGGGAAACGGTTTATCTGGATAAGAGCGTAAAAGCCGGAAGAAGTTATTACTATCGGATTGTGCCTGTGGAGGCAGGGACAAAACAGGATATGGAACATGCCGTAAGGACAGTGAAGGCGAAGACGCCGGAGGCTGTGGCAGTTACAAAAATCAGTGTGAAAAGCCCAACAAAGGTAAAATTGTACTGGAACACTTCCAAGGGGGCAAACGGGTATGAAATTTACCGCAGCAGCAAAAAGGAGGAAGGTTATATTCTCGCCGCCACAGTGAAAGGGAGAGAAAATACAGTATACACGGACAATACTATTGTCCCGGGAAGGACCTATTATTATAAAATTCTCCCCACGGTGTCGAATAACGGAGTGGCGGGCAAGGGAAGTTTTTCTGCTCCCATGAAAGTAAAGACTGTGGCAAAAACAGAGATTACGGGAATTTCTTCCTTAAATTCCGGCTCCATGCAGCTTGTGTGGAAAAAAGTGAGCAATGCAGAGGGATATGAAATTTACCGCAGCACAAAAAAAGACAGCGGGTATAAAAAGATAGCGTCACTGAAAAGAAATGCGGATAAATATACGGACAAGTCCGTAAAAACAGGCAAGAAATACTATTATAAAGTAGTTACCCTGGGAAAATTAAACGGTAAAAAAATAACCAGCGGCTATTCTAATCCAGTATCCCACAGGGCTTTAAGCAAAGTAAAGATTTCTTCCGCAGCTTCCACTTTGGAAGATGCGGTTAAGATAAAGTGGAAAAAAGTTACCGGGGCAACGAGATATAAAATTTTCCGCGCCACCTCCTCAAAGGGGTCTTACAAGCACATTGCAACGGTAAAATCCAACGGGAAAGATACCCAGTCCTACACAGACAAAAAGGTAACTTCCGGAAAGAATTATTACTATAAGGTACAGGCATATTCCAGCAATGACGGTATCATTGCAGCGGGAAAAGGAGATAAGTCCGAGTATAAGAAAGCCACTTTAAATTATGCCATTATGGGAAAATCTACGGTAACTGTGGATCAGATGGTAAAATTTTATAACTTGTCAGGAAAGAAATATCCTTCCATATACAAAGACAAAGGAGCCAAAAATATTAAGAAGTTCTGTGAGATTCTTTTGGACGAGTCTGAGAGAGAAGGGGTGAGGGCCGAAGTGATTTTTGCCCAGGTGTGCCTGGAGACAGGATATTTAAGTTTCGGGGGCCAGGTGAGCGCAGGCCAGTGTAATTTCAGCGGTTTGGGCGCCACAGACGACGGGGCGGCAGGAGCCACTTTTAAAGATGTGAGAACGGGACTGAGAGCCCAGGTGCAGCACTTAAAAGGCTATGCATCAAAAGACAGCTTAAACCAAAAATGTGTAGACCCAAGGTTCCAGTACCTCACCCACAGAAGAGGCTCCACCCCCTATGTGCAGAATCTGGGTAACGGGAACTGGGCCACAGACCCTAACTATGCTTCTAAGTTAATGACCCTGATTAAAAAGATGAAAAGCTGTTAGGGGGCGGGAATATGAAACAAAAGAAGTATTTCTTTTTCACAGCCCTGACGCTGATTCTCTGTCTGTCCCTCTCCGGCTGCAAAACCATAGGCGCCGGGGGAAAGAAAGAGCAGGGGCAGACAATTTTAGAGAGAGAGATCATTCAAGAGTCTTTAGAAAAAGGGGGAAAAGAATCCACAGAAGAGCAGACGGAAATTTCTGTGGAGGATACCCAGGAGGCGGTAACAGAGACAGAAACCGGAATCCAAACAGTCCTTGAGACAGAAGAAAGGGGCATGGAAGAAGAGCCCGATTCTCAGGAGGGAAGCGACGGGGAAACAAAAACGCTTCCCGAGGGGTCTCATATTGTGTGCATTGACCCGGGGCACCAGGCCAAGGGAAACAGCGAGCCGGAGCCCATAGGGCCGGGAGCCTCAGAGACAAAAGCAAAGGTGGCCTCAGGAACCAGGGGAAGTACCACAGGCCTGGCGGAATATGAACTGACCCTTCAGGTTTCTAAAAAGCTTCGGGACATTTTAACTGCCAGGGGATACAGCGTGATTATGGTGAGGGAGAGCAACGATGTAAATCTCAGCAACCGGGAGCGGGCGGAGGTGGCCAACAGCAGCAATGCGGAAATATTTTTAAGAATTCATGCCAACGGATCTGAAAACAGCAGCGCCAACGGTATTATGACCATCTGCCCCACACAGAATAATCCTTACTGCAGCAATATCTACAGCCAGTCCAGGAAATTGTCGGACAAAGTTTTAGATGCCATGGTAAACGCTACCGGGGCAAACAGAGAACATGTGTGGGAGACCGATACCATGAGCGGGATCAACTGGTGCCAGGTGCCTGTCACCATTGTGGAGATGGGGTATATGACAAACCCGGCGGAGGACGCAAATATGGCGGATTCTTCCTATCAGGATAAGCTGGCATCGGGAATTGCCGACGGGGTGGATGCCTATTTTTCAGAATAGAGGAAAAATTTGTTATTTTTGAATGGATTTCCTGCTTTCAATCGTATTCTATATGAAATCAAAAAGCGGATGGAGGAAAAGAGCATGAAAAAAGTAACGGCAATTTTAACATTTGTATTGATTCTGTCACTGAGTACAGCCACTGTGTTTGCCCACGGTCACGGAGGCCATAACGGGCAGAGCCACAACGGCCACAACCAGGGCCATCACTATGAGGATGCTGACGGTGACGGTGTCTGTGACAACAAGGGAACTATCGTATGCGGGGCAGGCGCCAGCTGCGGACACGGAAACAGGGGCAGGCACATCGATGCCAATGGAGACGGCATCTGTGACAACTCTAAATATTCCATTCAGTATAAGCTAAACGGCGGGAAAAATAATAAAAAGAACCCGTCATGCTATTATAACGGGAAGAGTATAAAATTAAAGAACCCCACCAGAAAAAACTATGTGTTTAAGGGATGGTATATGGACAAGAAATTTAAGAAAAAAGTAACCACCATAAAAAAGGGAAGTGTGGGGAAAAAGACTCTTTACGCTAAATGGCAGAAAAAATAGCGGCCGGAGGGCTGGCACCGTGCAGAATGAGGTCTTGTGATGCGGAGCGAACGGGAGGTAAACAGGGCAATCGAGCAGTATGCAGATATGGTTCGCAGGCTTTGTATGATACATCTGAAGAATTATCATGATACGGAGGACATATTTCAAATTGTATTTTTGAAGTATGTCCTAAGTTCCGTTATGTTTGAAAATGAAGAACATGAAAAGGCATGGCTCATCCGTGTTACCATCAATGCTTGCAAGGACTTTTTTAAGGATTTTTTCCGCAGCCATACGGTTCCCATGGAGGAATTGCTGGGGCAGACTACAGAATGGACATCGGACAACAGTGAGGTGTTGGAAGCGGTGGTGTCTCTTCCTGCCAAATACCGGGATGTGGTATATCTTTACTATTATGAGGGGTATTCCGCTGTTGAAATTGCCCGGATTCTTAAAAAGAATCAGAATACAGTTTATACACTCCTGACACGTTCAAAACAGCTGCTCAGGGAAAAGCTAGGAGGTGACGGGGATGCGTAACAGATTTCAGGGTACATTTGACAAAATCAGTGCGGAGGAAGAGCTGAAAAACCATACCAGGGAATTTCTTGGAAGAAAGACAAAGGGGTATGGGAAAAGGGCAATGTATTTACCCCGGAAATTGGCCGCAGCCTTTTTGTGCTGCGCTTTGCTTTTGGGAGGGGCAGGATATTATGCATGTCTCACACCCTCCTTTGTTATCAGCGTGGATGTGAATCCTTCTATTGAGCTTGGAATTAACAGGTTCGATAAAGTGGTATCTATTGAGACTTTTAACGATGAGGGAGCAGACCTCATGTCTGGGGCGGATGTATATTATCTGGATTATAAAAAGGCATTGGAGCAGATTTTGACAGACAAGAATATGGAGCAGTATACGGCCCAGGGCCAGATGGTTGCCGTCACTGTGTTTGGAGGGGATGATGAGCAAAACAGGGAAGTGCTGGGCCACTTGTCAGCCTGTATGTCCTCCCATTCCAATGTGCACTGTTCTGCAGGCAATTCCGCAGAAGTTTCCCAGGCACATGCCGCAGGGCTCTCCTGGGGAAAGTATAAAGCATTTTTGGAGCTTCAGGCACTGGACCCTGACATTACGGTGGAGGAAGTGCGAAAGCTCACCATGTGCCAGATACAGGACAGGATAAGCGCCTTGTCAGGAGGTGCCGGAAAAACAGGGCAGACCGGTTGCAGCGGACATAAATCCGGGGGCGCCTGTGAGCATAAAAACGGGCACTGCGGCAGATAGAATAGAAATAAAAAAACAGGAGGGGAACTCCTGTTTTTTATTGGAACATAATTGCTGTCACGGAATTATTTCATCACGGCTTCCACTTGTACAATTTTTCCAACCATATTTTTGTCGAAGGGAATCAGGTTTCCTTCCAGGGAAACGCCGTCTACCGTAAGACTTGGCACTCCCTTTTCCACATGGTTTGGATTTTTCACCGTAATTTCATAGGTGACGCCTCGGAAATCCCTCTTTGCGGTAAAGCCCTCTAAGGAGGAGGGGATACAGGGGTCTACGGCCAGCCCGTCGTACTCCGGCCGGATTCCCAAAATAAACTGGGACACATTTAAAAATGTCCAAGCCGCCGTTCCGGTAAGCCAGCTGTTCTTTGCCTCCCCGTGGTTTTTGGCGTCCTTTCCCGCAATCATCTGGGCGTATACATAGGGCTCTGTGCGGTGAATCTCACTGATATCCTCAATGTAGGCGGGACATGTCCTGGTGTAAACCTGCCATGCCCTGCTGCCCCTTCCGATAACTGTCTCTGCAATGGAAATCCAGGGGTTGTTGTGGCAGAAAATACCTGCATTTTCTTTGTACCCCGGAGGGTAGGAGGAAATCTCTCCCAGCTCCACATGGTATCTGCGGTAGGGGGGCTGTAAGAGCACAATGCCGTACTGGGTATCCAGAAGTTTTTCCACGGATTCCATGGATTTTTGGCACAGCCCTTTTTCCCTGCCGATTTCCGCCATCACACAGAATCCCTGGGGTTCTATAAAAATTTGGCCCTCCTCGCACTCTTTGGAGCCGATTTTTTGCTCATAGGCGTCGTAGGCCCGAAGGAACCACTCTCCGTCCCAGCCGTCCTTTTCCACGGCAAGGCACATATCTTCGATTGCCTTTTCGGCGAGAGCCGCCTCGTCCAAAAGGCCTCTCTTTTTACAGATGGCTGCATAATCTTTCCCGTATTTTACAAACATTCCTGCAATAAATACAGACTCTGCCACAGGTCCTTCCGAGGGGCCGAAAGTCTGGAAGGATTCCCCTGGTTCCTTGGAAAAACAGTTTAAGTTTAAGCAGTCGTTCCAGTCGGCCCTGCCGATTAAGGGGAGTTTGTGAGGGCCTAAGTGCTCTATGGTATAGTGGAAGGAACGCCTTAAGTGTTCCATAAAAGGAACGGCAGTGTCCATATCGTTGTCAAAAGGAGTCATTTCATCCAAGATACTGTAATCTCCAGTTTCCTTTATGTAGGCGGCAGTTCCGGCTATCAGCCACAGTGGGTCATCGTTAAAGCCGCTGCCGATATCGGAGTTGCCTTTTTTGGTCAGTGGCTGGTACTGGTGGTATGCGCTTCCGTCAGCAAACTGGGTGGAGGCGATATCCAAAATCCTCTGCCTTGCCCTGTCGGGGATTAAGTGGACGAAACCAAGCAAATCCTGGCAGGAGTCCCGAAATCCCATGCCCCTTCCGATGCCGGATTCATAATAGGAGGCGGAGCGGGACATGTTAAAGGTAACCATACACTGGTACTGGTGCCATATATTTACCATGCGGTTTAATTTTTCCTCACTGGAAGATACGGTAAAATGGGACAGGAGAGTATTCCAGTAATCCTTTAAGTCAAAAAGAGCCTTCTCGGCCTTCTCCGGGGTATCAAATTTTGACAGAAGTGCTTTAGCCGGGGAAAGGTTTATCTCATCTAAAGCGGAAAACTTTTCCTCCTCAGGATTTTCCACATACCCTAAAATGTAAACAAATGTTTTGGACTCTCCCGGGGCTAACGTTACCTTAATCTGATGGGAACCTATGGGGGCCCACCCGCTGGCCACGGAGTTTTTTGAGGCATTTTCTGTCACAGCTCTTGGGGCAGAGTTTTCACCGTAAGCCCCCAGGAAGGTATCTCTGTCCGTGTCAAACCCGTCCACAGGAGCGTTGACAGAGTACACGGCATAGTGGTTTCTCCTCTCTCTGTACTCTGTCTTGTGATAGATGGAGGAGCCGTGGATTTCCACTTCCCCTGTGTTAAAGTTTCTCTGGAAATTGGTCATGTCGTCCATGGCATTCCAGAGACAGAATTCTACATAGGAGAAAACCGAAAAAGATTTCTCAAGGCTGCCCTCGTTGGTTAAAGTCAGCCTGTTTACCTCGCAGGAGGAGCCCATGGGGACGAAAGCGGTCATCTCTGCCTTAAGTTCATTCTTCACCCCGGTAAAAACGGAATAGCCCAGGCCGTGGCGGCATTCATAGCTGTCCAGATCGGTCTTAGAGGGCATCCATCCGGGATTCCACACCGTCCCGTTTTCATTAATATAATAGTAATGCCCGTTGGAATCTAAAGGAATGTTATTGTAGCGGTATCTGGTAAGGCGCAGCAGTTTTGCGTCCTTATAAAAGCTGTACCCCCCTCCGGTGTTGGAAATAAGGGAGAAAAAGTCCTCGCATCCCAGGTAGTTTATCCAGGGCAGGGGCGTTCTCGGGGATGTAATTACATATTCTTTCTTTTTGTCGTCAAAATATCCGAATTTCATGTGAAACCTCCTAATCTGATTTGTTTTTCTATTGTATGTTCTGCTGCCTGCAAAGAACGAAAACGTTTAAGGTACTGTGTTTTCTGACTTTGAGTATAAATTATAAAGGGAAAAAAAGCAAGGGGAAAATACAAACAACATTATGATAAAAGAAACAAGATTGTTCTATATACAATATGCACAAAAAAGAAAGGCAACAAATGTCTGTTTTCACGAATGTGTAAAAATGAGTTGCAATTTTTTGTCAAAGGATGTATAGTTGAATTACGAAAACGATTAAGTCATTTCTTTCACTCAACAAGGAGAAGGCCTATGGTATCTTTAAAGGATATTGCAAAAGTCTGTGGAGTATCCACAGCCACGGTGAGCAAAGCGTTAAATAATCAAAAAGATATCGGTGAAGACACAAAGGTAAAAGTCAGGGATGCGGCGGCGAAGATGGGTTACTTTCCAAATTCGGCAGCCAGGGCCTTAAAGACAAACCGGTCTTATAACCTGGGTGTTCTTTTTCAGGATGCAGCCGGCAGGGGCCTTACCCATGAATATTTTGCAGCAGTGCTGAATGGATTTAAGGTTCAGGCGGAGAGCGTGGGATATGACATCAGTTTTTTAAGTTCAGGGAACAGGCAGATGTCCTACTATGAACACTGCAGATACCGGAATTTTGACGGGGTGGCTGTCGTGTGTGCGGATTTTCGGGATTCGGAGGTCCAGGAGCTGTTAAACAGCGATATTCCCATGGTGACTATTGATTATCTGCATCAGAATTGTACTTCCGTAAGTTCGGATAACGTAAAAGGTATGCAGGAGCTGGTCACTTACATATATCAGAAGGGCCACAGAAAGATAGCCTATATCCATGGAGAACTTTTTTCCTATGTGACCAAGGAGCGTCTCACCAGTTTTTACAGAACCACGGATTCCCTGGGACTTGAGATACCGGAAAGTTTTATCAGGGAGGCTAAGTACCTGGTGGCAAAGCCTTCTGCACAGATTACCAGGGAGCTTTTACGATTGAAAGATTCTCCCACCTGCATTATTTATCCTGACGATTCCTCCGCTATCGGAGGGAGAAACGCTATCGTTGAAGCGGGGCTTAGGATAGGGGGGGATGTATCCATCGCAGGGTATGACGGAAATCTTATTTCCAGGCTGCTTCACCCAAAGCTTACCACGGTAAGCCAAAATGCAGATAAAATCGGAAAAGAAGCCGCCAGACATCTTGTGAAGGCCATTGAAAAACCGAAAACCACTCTTGTTCAAAGAGTAGTTATAGAGGGAAATCTGATACCGGGGCAGTCAGTGGAAGATTTCCTGGATGTGGAAGCATCGGACACTTAAAAATTTTCATAAAACAGGAGGAAAAAATATGAAAAAGAAACTTATCAGTACATTATTATGTGCAGCAATGACAGCATCCATGTTGGCAGGATGCGGCAACGGAGGAGACACAAACACAGACGCACCTGCAAAAGAAGATGCGGCGGAAGACAAGGCGGATGAGACAGTGGATTCCACAGAGGCTTCCCAGGGCAGCGATGCGGCAGCGTCAGGGGGCGTAAGCTATGAGGGGGAACTGAGCCTTATGCACTACTCCACTTCCGAGGAGTCAGAAGGAAATGGCGGTTCCGACGGATTCCGTACTATGCTAAAGGAGTGGAAAGACGCCAATCCAAATGTAAATTTATCTGAGAACGTGCTTGCAAATGACGAGTACAAAACACAGATTGCCACACTGGCGGCAGCAGATGACCTTCCCGATGTGTTCCTGCTTCAGGGTATGAATACAAAGGCTTGGGCAGAGCAGGGCCTTGTGATGGATTTGACAGATATCATAAACAGCTCCCCCTATGCGGCAGATTACAAACAGGATTACTTTACCCCCTTTAAAGACGGTGACGGAAAGATTTACGGGCTTCCTGTTTTGACAGGCGGTACCTGTACCGTAGTTGTCTATGATAAACAGATGTGGAAAGATGCAGGCTATGAGTCCTTCCCTGCAACCTGGGATGAAGTTCTGGCGGCAAAAGAGAAATTTTCCGGTGACGGCGTTGACACCATCGCTTTTGGAAACAGCGGAAAGTGGCAGGCGAACTCCTGCTTTATGTCTACCATTGGCGATATGTTTACAGGAAAAGACTGGTTCCAGTCTATTATCGACAAGGGAGGCGCTGCATTTACAGACCAGGAATTTGTAGACGCCCTGAAATTTACCCAGGATGCTTTCAAATCCGGCGTATTTAACGCTGATTTCAATGCAATTTCCAATGAGGACGCCCGTGAATATTATATTTCCGGGGAGGCGGCAGCATTTATCGGCGGCAACTGGGATGTTTCCTATATTATGGCTACGCTGTTAGAAGGTGACGAGGAGAAATACAACAACATCGGATTTGCTACATTCCCCTCTGTGGAAGGTGCAAAAGGAGACACAAACGTACAGAATATCGGTTTAGGATACGGTATGGCAATCAACGCTAAAGTGGCAGAAGACCCGGAGAAACTGGATGCGGCTATCGATTTGATTTACAAACTCACAGGTCCTGATTTTGCAAACTTTGTAGCAGCAAATTATGCACTTGGCGGATTAACCCAGGTGGAGGATGTGGATTTAAGCAAATTTGATTCCGTGACCCAGGATTTCTACAACTGGTCTTATGTGGATACAAACACCTGTGAAATTTATGATTCTTATGTAAGCAGCGCAGTTTGGGATGTATTTAACACAGAACTTCAGGATATGTTAAACGGTGACACAGACCCGGATACAGTGGCAAAAGATACCCAGGCTGCATACGAAGCAAATTACTAAGAGAAAACCTTTATAAAAAGAGCATTGGAGGTCTCGTCCCTTGTGCGGGGCGGGACCTTAAAAATTTAAATTGATTAAGGAGGGCGGGTTATATGCTTAGATCCATTAAGCCTAAGGGGCGTACCATTGCATTATTCTTATGTATCCCTGTTATCTGGTATGTGTTTTCCGTTTTTGTTCCCCTTTTGACTGCTGTGTTCTACAGCCTTTTTGAGTGGAAGGGGGGACCGAAAAAAACATTTATCGGACTTGCAAATTACATAGACCTGATAAAAGACGGAACATTCTGGGAGGCGTTCAGCCATAATATCTATCTGGTGCTGGCCTGTATTGTGGGGCAGGTGGGCATAGCTTTTGTGTTCGTTTTAATTGTAAATTCAAGGTTAGTAAAATTAAAAGGTATTCACAGAACCTTCGGATTTTTTCCCAGCACCATATCAGCGGTATGTATCGGATTTATCTGGATGATGATTTACGATTATAAAAGGGGTATTTTAAACTGGCTTCTTACCGTGACAGGACATGAGGATAAAGTCAGGGTATGGCTGAATGAACCCTCTTTGGTTATGGTGCTTGTGGCTATTCCGCTGATTTGGCAGTTTATCGGCTATTATATGGTAATTCTTTTATCCGCCATCTCCTCGGTGGACGCAGAGATTTTCGAGGTTGCGGAGCTGGACGGGGCCAATGCCTTCCAGAGGGCAATTTACATTGTGCTTCCTTTGATAAAGAATACGCTTTTGGTTTGTGTCACCCTCTGCGTGGCAGGTAACATGAAAGCCTTCGACCATATATACACCATGACGGAAGGCGGACCGGGAACCTCCTCCATGGTTATGGCCATGTACGGATATAAGATTTCTTTTGCCCAGATGAATATGGGGTACGGAAGTGCAATCTCCGTAGGTATTTTTATTGTCAGCCTGATTGTAATCGGCGGAAGCCAGAAACTGATGAATTGGCTTATGCGGGATAAGGGGGTAGAATAATATGGCACAGATGGAAAAAATTACTGGGGGAAGAAGCACCGGGGAAAAAATGAAAACAGGTATTCTTGGGTTTTTCTTAAATCTTTTGATGCTTCTCTTTTCCATATCCTGCATCTTCCCTTTGGTGTGGATGTTTTATTCATCCTTAAAGACAAAGAGGGTATTTAATGCGGATATCATGGGGCTTCCCAAGTCGCCCACCTTCAGCAACTATCAAAAGATTATGACAAATGCAGATTATCACATCGGCCAGTCCATGTGGGCCAGCGTGCGCACCACAGTAATTTCTATATTTTTCATAGCCTTATTTGGATTTATTGTGGGATATATTCTCTCCAGAATCAAGTTTAAGGGAAACAGGCTTCTCTATATCATGTTTTTAATGGGTATGCTGATTCCAGTACATTCCCTCCTAGTGCCCATTTATGTTGCATTTAACAAGACAGGGCTTGGAAACCAGTGGTTCACCTTGATTATCCCCTATGTGGCATTTGGCATGCCCATTGCAGTGTTCCTTGTGGAAGGATTTATCAAGGCCATTCCGGTGGAGCTTGAGGAGGCTGCGGCCATAGATGGAAGTTCTTTTACCAGAACGCTTTTTTCCATAATTCTTCCTGTGGCAAAACCCATACTTGTCACCATTGCAATTATACAGACATTCTCCTGCTGGAATGAGTTTTCCTTTGCCCTGGTATTGATTAAGGATGTGAAGCTTCAGACGGTGCCCCTTGCAATGACTATGTTTAAGGGCCAGTTCGCATCGGATTACCCAAAGATTATGTCTGCAATGCTCACAACTATGGCACCTGTAGTGGTTTTATACTTTGCATTCAGCAAACAGATTATCAAAGGGATGGTTGCAGGGGCCGTGAAAGGATAAAAAATTTTTGTGCTATTTTGGTATTATTTTGTGACATTTTGGTGTACTTTTGATGTACTCTCTGTATTAGAATATAATTGCAGGTAGTTATTATACCTCTCTTCCAAATTTTTTATATACACCCCAATTTATAACCCAAAGGAAAAGGGCCGGCTTGTATCCCCATACAGGTTTCGGTCCTTTTCCACGTAATCTGTTGGACAAATGATTTTATCTGGGGTAAAATAGAACAGATATATCGGAGAGCGGAGAGGAGATGCCATGCCAGGAAAGAAAAGACAGGAAGTGGAATTTCGGTATTATGAGATTCCCCATGGGGAGATTGTGCTGGCCCTTTTGGGGAACAGCTGGATTCGGGAATACGGCCATGACGTTGCAAAACTGCACTTTCACAATCTCTTAGAGGTTGGATATTGTATAGACGGGGACGGGGAAGTGGTTGTGGACGAGGAGACGGTGCCCTACGAGCCGGGAATGCTTACTGTCATACCGGTAAACTGTCCCCATACCACCAACAGCCGCCCCCATACAAAAAGTTATTGGGAATACCTCTTTTTTGACCCGGAGAGCATCTTAAAAGACTTGTATCCGGAAAACAAGCTTTTTGTCCAGAGGATTATGGAACAGGTGAATAAAAAGGCCAAGGTGTACCAGCCCGGGGAAAATTCCCAGCTTGTGACGCTGATCCGCTTGATTATGGATGAGTGCCGGGTAAAAAAGAATTTTACAAGGGACAGTATCAGGGGGATGCTCCTCTCGGCCCTGGTTTCTATTGCAAGAAACGATTCGGGGGAGAACCAGGTTGCGGAAAAAGTACAGGGGGGGGGTATTTATCAGATTTCCAGTGCCTTAGAGTATATCAGCAGGCATTACATGGAGCCCATTACTTTAAAGGAGCTGGCGGATGCCTGCAGTTTCAGCCAGACCCATTTCCGCAGGCTTTTTGTGGAATCCATGAATATGACGCCCATGGAGTACCTGAATCTTGTGCGGGTGCGCCAGGCCTGTGACCTAATGAAAAAAAGCAATCTTTCCATGGGGGAAATTGCGGTGCGGGCGGGATATATCTCCATCTCCACTTTTAACCGGAATTTTCGGAAAATTGTAGGGACTTCCCCCTACCAATATAAGAAAAACAGTGATGCCTACCAGGGAAAACTGTTAAATGCCAGGGTTTCTGCCAAGAGGGGGTGGTAAACCCTAGATTATTTGTAATATTTCACAATAGTTAAAAGAAAAAGAGCATATTCGTCCACAAAAATGGACATATATGCTCTTTTTATGGTTGATAATAAAGACAAATATAGCATAAGAATAGGTATAATGCACATATAAACAAAAAGGAATCTTACAAATGTGTACAAAACACACAACAGCATTTGGCCAAATGCGTACCTTGATGTTTTAACAAATTTTTTGGGAGGACAAAAAAGATGAAGAAGAAATTATTATCCCTTTTGATGGTAGGAGCAATGACAGCGAGTATGTTGGCTGGCTGCGGAGATTCCGGAAAATCAGATGCCGGAACAGACACAGCAAAAGACGATGCAGGAGATGCGGCAGCAGATGATGCAGGAGATGCGGCAGAGGGCACAGAGGCAGCAGGAGATGCGGCAGCGTCAGGCGGAGAGAATACTTTGACAGTTTGGTGCTGGGACCCGGCATTTAATATTTTCTCTATGAATGAAGCTGCAAAAGTATATCAGAAAGACCATCCCGATGTGACAGTAAATGTGATCGAGACTCCCTGGGAGGATATCCAGACAAAGCTTACAACAGCAGCTACATCAGGAGCTTTAGATACACTTCCAGATATAATGCTGGTACAGGACAATGCGTTCCAGAAGAACGTTATCACTTTCCCGGATGTATTTACAGATTTGACGAACAGCGGAGTTGATTTCTCCCAGTTTGCAGCAGGTAAGACAGCTTACTCTGTAATTGACGGAAAGAACTACGGCGTTCCTTTTGATAACGGTGCAGTTATCGCCTGCTACCGCACAGATATGTTGGAGGAGGCAGGACTTACCATTGATGATTTCACAGATATCACCTTTGACCAGTATGTGGAAAACGGAAAGAAAGTTCTGGAAAAAACAGGCAAACCCTTACTTTCCATGCAGGCAGGTGAATGCGACCTTATCATGATGATGATGCAGTCCGCAGGAGCTTCCCTCTTCAACGAGGACGGAACAGCAAATATCTTAGGAAACGACACCTTGAAAATCGTTATGGAGACATACAAAAAATTAAAAGACGAGGGAGTATTGATAGAGGTAAACTCCTGGGATGAGTATGTATCCTCCCTTACTTCCGGAACAGTTGCAGGTACCATCAACGGATGCTGGATTATGGCTTCCATTCAGACAGCAGAAGACCAGTCCGGAAAATGGGCAATTACCAACATGCCAAGCCTTGTAGGTGCTGAGGGAGCTACAAACTACAGCAATAACGGCGGTTCTTCCTGGGCAGTTTCATCCAACTGCAAAGACACAGAGCTGGCATTTGATTTCCTTGCAAGCACATTTGCAGGAAGCACAGAGTTATATGACAATATTATCAGCTGTGGAGCACTTGCTACATATGCTCCGGCAGGAGATTCCGAGGCATACGCAGCACCCAACGATTTCTTCGGCGGTGACGCAGTATCTTCTAAGATTGTAGAGTTCTCCACAAAAGTACCTTCTAATATCACAGGTGTGTACTATTACGAGGCTCGTGACGCTGTGGCTACAGCAATCACAAATTATATCAATGGCGGCGATATCGAAGCGGAACTGCAGACAGCAGAGTCTACCGTGAACAATCAGATGCAGTAAGCAAGAATTTTCCAAAACTATCCATAGAGGATTTTATGAGGGAGCGGTTCTCACCGGGCCGCTCCCTTTTTATACCTCTTTTTCCGCAAAATATACACGGAGGGCAGAGTTTATTTGCCCGCTTACCCAAGAAGTTTTATCATTATAATGAGAGAAGGAGGGAGTTATTTTGAGTAAGCCATCCAGTAAAATGTCCTTAGACAAAAAACACAATATGACCGGCTGGGCTTTCTTGACGCCGGCAGCGTTGTTAATTTTTCTTATGAGTTTTGTTCCCATGATACAGGCGTTTCTGCTTTCTTTTAAAATGGGAAAGGGAAATAATTTATCAACGGCAGATCCTATATTTGCAAACTATACACGAATGTTTACGGATACTGTATTTACCCAGTCCATTAAAAATACATTTTTCTACCTGATTATCCAGGTGCCCATTATGCTGGTGCTGGCACTGATTCTGGCATCTATCTTAAACAATCGGCAGCTTCGGTTTAAAGGATTATTCCGTACGATGATTTTCCTGCCCTGTGCCACATCCCTGGTTGCCTATGCCATTATTTTCCGTACGTTGTTTGCCAATGACGGTCTTGTAAACCTGGCGTTAGTAAACCTTGGCATATTAAAGACGCCCTATGCATTTCTGACCCATGCCACAAGCGCCAAGATTATTATTATCATAGGTCTTTTGTGGAGATGGACAGGATATAACATGGTCTTCTATTTGTCCGGTCTTCAGAATATAGAGTATTCCGTGTATGAGGCGGCAAAAATTGATGGTGCGAGCCCGATACAGACATTTTTCAAAATTACAGTGCCTCTTTTAAAACCCACCATCCTTTTAACTGCAATCATGTCCACAAACGGAACACTGCAGTTGTTCGATGAGTCTGTAAACTTAACAGACGGCGGGCCTGCCAATGCATCCATTACCATGTCCCATTACATATACAATATGTCCTTTAAATATGTGCCCACCTTTGGATATGCAGCGGCAATGTCATTTTTGATTTTGATTCTGGTTGCAGTTCTGGCATTTATTCAGATGAAAGTAGGTGATAAACGTGACTAAAGGTAAAAAATTTTTAATGTATGCTTTTTTGATACTGATGTCAATTATATCTGTTTTTCCTCTGCTGTGGATGGTAATGGCCGCTACAAACAAGAGTGTGGACGTTACCAGAGGGCGTTTGCTGCCGGGAACCTATCTCATAGAGAATTTTAAAAATCTTTTGGCAGCCCAGGATGTGGGAAGCGCAATGTTAAATTCTTTTAAGTATTCCATTATACTTACATTTGTGTCCCTGATTATCTGTTCCCTGGCAGGATATGGATTTGAAATTTTTCATGACAAGGCAAAAGATGCGGTGATGAGCGTAATCCTTTTGGCTATGATGGTTCCTTTTGTGGCTACCATGATTCCGCTGTTCCGCATGTTTTCCTCAGCACACCTGTTAAATACCACAGTGGGATTTTTACTTCCCACCGTGTCCACGCCGTTTTTGATTATGATGTTTAGACAGAGCGCCAGATCCTTCCCCCACGATATTATCGAGGCGGCAAGGATTGACGGGTTATCGGAAATCCGTATTTTCTTCCAAATGTTTATCCCCACCATGCGCTCTACCTATGCAGCGGCAATGACCATTACCTTTATGAACGCCTGGAACAATTATCTGTGGCCCAAGGTTATAATGACAGATGCAAAGAGCCAGACTATGCCTATGGTAGTGGCGAACCTGACCCAGGGGTATGTGACGGATTACGGTATGTTAATGCTTGCGGTATTGATCTGTACACTGCCCACCGCCATTGTGTTCTTCTGCTTGCAGAAATCCTTTGCAGAAGGTATTACCGGTGCGGTAAAATAGTATTGTAAAAACTAAATAAATTCATAAGAAATACGAGGTTAAGATTATGGCAAAGTTCGATTATAATAAAGTGAAAGACCCATTATACTTTAAGGACAACGTTCTTCCAGCTCATTCTGCCCACGTAGCTTATGGAAATAAAGGAGAGCTGTTCCAGGGGGACAGCTCTCTTACAGCATATTTGGACGGCGTATGGAAGTTTCACTACGCAAAAAATTATCAGGCTGTAATTTCCGGCTTTGAGGCAGAAGACTATGACTGCAGCACCTGGGACGACATTCGTGTGCCCTCCCACATTCAGATGGAAGGATACGATATTCCCCAGTACGCAAATACCCAGTTTCCCTGGGACGGCAGGGAAGATTTACAACCCGGGGAGATACCGGAGAGATTTAATCCGGTGGCAAGCTATGTGAAATATTTTGAAGTTCCCTCCCAGATGAAAGGGAAAGAAATCCGAATCTCCTTCCAGGGAGTGGAGAGCGGTATGGCATTGTGGTTAAACGGAGAGTTTGTGGGCTACAGCGAGGACAGCTTTACCCCCTCCGATTTTGACCTGACTCCCTTTTTAAAAGAGGGCGTAAACAAAATGGCTGTCCAGGTGTTTAAGTGGACTGCCTCAAGCTGGTGTGAGGACCAGGATTTTTTCCGGTTTTCCGGCATCTACCGCAGTGTGTTTTTGTACGCCGTTCCCTCCTTCCATGTGGAGGACATAAAGATACAGACTTTGTTTGGAGAGGATTTGTCCAAAGCATTGTTTGCGGCAGAATTTAAGTTAAAAGGCCAGGGTTCTTTAAAGCTTACCTTAAAGGACAGGGAAAATGTATTGTTTGAAAAGAACATTGCTGGGGAGGACTTGGTAAAGGCGGAGGAGAATATAGACAGCCTTCATCTGTGGAGCGCAGAAGACCCATATCTCTATGATTTTGAAATAGAAGCCCTGGGAAAAGAGGGGGAGGTTTTGGAGTTTATCACCCAGAAAGTGGGATTCCGTAAATTTGAGATGAAGGATAACCGTATGCTCTTAAACGGAAAGCGCATTGTGTTTAAGGGGGTAAACCGCCATGAGTTCAGTTCTGTGTCCGGCAGGCATGTGACATATGAGGAACTGGAAAAAGATATTGTAACCATGAAACAGAACAATATTAACGCCATCCGTACCTGCCATTATCCCGATGGTGTGGAGATTTATGATTTGTGCGACCGTTATGGACTGTATCTTATTGCGGAGGCAAATATGGAAACCCATGGGACCTGGGATGCCTATATCAGGGGAGTGGCGGGGAAAGATTTTATTTTGCCGGGAGATAAAAAAGAGTGGCAGCCCATGATGCTTGACCGGGTGAATTCCTGTTACCAAAGGGACAAAAACCATCCTGCTGTTTTAATCTGGTCCTGCGGAAATGAGTCCTACGGGGGAAAGACAATTTTTGAAATGTCGGAGTTATTCCGGAAACTTGATCCGGAAAGGCTGGTGCACTATGAGGGGATATTCCACGACAGAAGCTACAACGGCAGTTCCGATATGGAGAGCCAGATGTACCCTTCTGTGGAGCGTATCAAGGAATATTTAAAGAGTCAGGATAAGCCCTTTGTCTGCTGTGAATACTCCCATGCCATGGGAAATTCCTGCGGGGCGCTTCATAAGTATACAGACCTTGCGGATGAAGAAAATTCGGCTTATCAGGGAGGCTTTATCTGGGATTATATTGACCAGTCCATTTATAAAAAGGACCGTTACGGCCAGTGGTTTTTAGGTTACGGCGGGGATTTCGGGGAGCGTCCCACGGACTATAATTTCAGCGGCAACGGCATCGCCTACGGGGGGGAGAGAAATCCATCACCCAAAATGCAGGAGGTAAAATTTGATTACCAGAACATCGCCGTCTCCGTAGGAAAAACAGAGTTTGAGGTGTGGAATAAAAATCTTTTTGTAGATACGGACAATTATGACTGTGTGGCAGAGCTGATGTTAGACGGAAAAGTTATAGAGAAGAAAAAACTTTCTGTTTCCGTGGCGCCGGAGAGCAAAAAGTCATTTCCCATTCCTTTTGAAATCCCTTCATATCCGGGAGAGTATGTCCTGACAGTTTCCTTCGTTTTAAAGGAGGATACTTTGTGGGCAAAAGCAGGGCATGAGACGGCCTTTGGGCAGGGGATTGTGAAAAAGGTGGAAAAGGCTTCTGCGCCTTTTAAACCCTGCACCGTTATACCGGGAAAAAATAATATCGGTGTCCGGGGAGAAAACTTTGACGTTTTGTTCTCCGAACTCAGCGGAGGGCTGGCGTCTTACCGCTATGCGGGGAAAGAATTGATACAGGCCATACCGAAACCAAATTTCTGGCGCGCACCTACGGACAATGACCAGGGAAATAATATGCCTGGCAGGTACGCCCAGTGGAAAACTGCCAGCATGTACTTAACCCACAAAGGCGTGGGGAAAGAACGGAAAGGGGCGGTAGGAGTGTGGTATGAAAATCCGGTGGTAAAAGAGGAGAAGGAATTTGTCTCCGTCACATACACCTACTCTCTTCAGACCAAACCGGAGGCATACTGTAAGGTGGAATATAAAGTATTCGGGGACGGCCGAATAGAAACGACGCTCTCCTACGACCCGGTGAAAGAGCTTTCCGATATGCCGGAATTTGGCATGCTCTTTAAATTTGATGCGGATTATGACAATGTGGAGTGGTACGGAAACGGCCCGGCGGAAACCTATGAGGACAGAAAAATGGGTGCAAAACTAGGTATTTATAAAAATAAGGTGGCCGATAATATGGCGGAGTACCTGGTTCCCCAGGAGTGTGGCAACAAGACTAATGTCCGCTACGGAAAAGTTACGGACAAAAAGGGAAGGGGAATTTTGTTTACCGGAGATAATATGAACTTCTCCGCCCTGCCCTACACCCCCCACGAGCTGGAAAATGCCATGCATTCCTATGAGCTGCCCCAGGTACACTATACAGTGGTGCGGGTGTCTGCGCAGCAGATGGGCGTGGCCGGGGATGACAGCTGGGGTGCCCTGACCCATCCAGAGTATTTGATTGACGTGTCAGAAAAACTAGAATTTACCTTTACCTTTAGGGGGATTTAGAAATTTGCAGTTTGTTATAGGATAAAAGGAACGCCTCTAAGATAAACATGTTTTGTTTATCTTAGAGGCGCTTTCTTTCGATACAATATAATGATAGAAGAACAGGTAAAAAGTGTAAACAGTGGGAAGCCTATGGATGCAAATTATAAAAAATTTCTTTCCATTTCAGGAAAAATAGGTTATAATATAACAGTAAATGGCGAATAACTGAATGACAAAGGAGTGGAATTCATGACAGAAAGCGGATTATTGATATTTTTGATGATTATCATTTTGTTTGTAGTTATCGTTGCAGTGATCGCAGTGGTGGCAGCCGTTTCCGGTGCAGCAGCAGCAATTGCACAGAAACGTGACGAGGACGAAGGAATATAAATAAGAAACAAGATACATGGTAAAGGTGATGAAGGAGAGGAGTACCGGAATACGCTCTTTAGAGAGAACGGCCCATCGGGTGAAAGGCTGTTTAGGAAACGGTTTCGGGAAGGTAGCTCCCAAACTGGAGGGCAGAACCTGTTTTTAGGCTGGTAATAAATGGAACATTTCACACGGCAAAGACAGCAAGTAAGTCCCCACGGATGATTCCGTTATAAATCAAAGAGATGTATCTCTTATTGGAGATATAATCAAGGTGGTACCGTGCATAACTGCGCCCTTGGAAGGTAAATTCCAGGAGCGCAGTTTCTTTTTTATGCACACGGGCATCCAGAGGAAAAATGTCAGCATGCGCTGACGGATGCCCGGCGCAGCGAGTAGGGGAAGATGGCTCTTCCCACTCGATTGCATATGGGATGCAGAGAGGAAATACGATATAAAAATAAAAGAAAAGAGGAGCAGATTATGAGCAAAGAACTGGCAAAAACCTACGACCCCAAAGGAATTGAAGACCGTCTCTACCAGAAATGGGAGAAAAACGGCTATTTCCGTGCAAAGGCAGATAAAAGTAAAAAGCCATTCACCATTGTGATGCCGCCCCCCAATATTACAGGGCAATTACACATGGGACATGCCTTAGACAATACCATGCAGGATATTTTAATCCGATTTAAGCGTATGCAGGGCTATAATGCCCTGTGGCAGCCGGGGACAGACCATGCGGCTATCGCCACGGAGGTAAAGGTTATTGATTCCTTAAAACAGCAGGGGATTAATAAAGAGGATTTGGGAAGGGAAGGCTTTCTGGATAAGTGCTGGGACTGGAAAAAAGAGTACGGCGGGCGCATTATCAACCAGTTAAAGAAAATGGGCTCTTCCGCAGACTGGGAGCGGGAGCGGTTTACCATGGACGAGGGCTGTTCCGATGCGGTTTTAGAGGTTTTTGTAAAACTGTATGAAAAGGGATATATCTACAAAGGCTCCCGTATTGTCAACTGGTGTCCGGTATGTCAGACATCTATCTCCGATGCGGAGGTAGAGCACCAGGAGCAGGACGGGTTCTTTTGGCATATTAATTATCCGGTAGCAGGAGAAGAGGGGCGGTTTGTGGAGATTGCCACCACCAGGCCGGAAACTATGTTCGGGGACACTGCCGTTGCTGTAAACCCGGAGGACGAGCGTTATCAGGATATTATCGGAAAAACCCTTCGCCTGCCCTTTGTGGACAGGGAGATTCCGGTGATTGCAGATTCCTATGTGGACAAGGAGTTTGGGACGGGATGCGTAAAAATTACCCCCGCCCACGACCCCAACGACTTTGAGGTGGGAAAACGCCACAACTTAGAGGAAGTGGTGGTTATCGGGGATGACGGCGTGATGAATAAAAATGCAGGAAAATTTCAGGGGATGGACAGATATGAATGCAGAAAGGCCCTGGTGGAAGAGTTAAAAGAAATGGGACTTTTGGTAAAAGTAAAACCCCATGCCCATAACGTAGGAACCCACGACCGCTGCGGAACTACCGTGGAGCCCATGGTAAAGCAGCAGTGGTTTGTAAAAATGGACGAGCTGATTCAGCCTGCAGTGGAGGGAGTAAAAAACGGAGAGATTAAGCTTCTTCCAAAGCGCATGGAAAAAATATATTTTAACTGGACAGACAATATCAGGGATTGGTGTATTTCCAGGCAGCTCTGGTGGGGGCACAGGATTCCCGCCTACTACTGTGAAGCCTGCGGGGAGATGACGGTGAGCAAAACAAAACCGGAAAAGTGCCCCAAATGCGGAAAAACCCACTTAAAGCAGGATGAGGACACGTTGGATACCTGGTTTTCCTCTGCATTGTGGCCTTTTTCCACTCTGGGGTGGCCTGAAAAGACAGAGGATTTGGACTATTTTTATCCCACGGATGTACTTGTTACAGGGTATGACATTATTTTCTTCTGGGTAATCCGCATGATTTTCTCTGGGTATGAGCAGATGGGCAAAGCACCTTTCCACACCGTACTGTTTCACGGCCTGGTGAGGGATTCCCTGGGACGGAAAATGAGCAAATCCTTAGGGAACGGCATTGACCCCTTAGAGGTGATTGACAAATACGGGGCGGATGCCCTGCGGCTCACTCTAGTGACAGGAAATGCGCCGGGAAATGATATGCGGTTTTACTGGGAGAGGGTGGAGGCTTCCAGAAATTTTGCCAACAAAATTTGGAACGCATCCCGTTTTATTATGATGAATATGAAAGATGTGGCTCTGGAAAAACCGGAAAAAGAAGATTTCTTGGCGGAGGATAAATGGATTTTGTCAAAAGTCAACCGTCTGGCGAGAGAGATGACAGAAAATATGGACAAGTATGAGCTTGGAATCGCAGTGCAGAAAGTATACGACTTTATCTGGGATGAGTTCTGTGACTGGTATATTGAGATGACAAAGCGCCGCACCTACCACAGGGAGGAAGACCAGAAAAGCGCAGACACGGCACTGTGGACATTAAATGAAGTTTTAACTCAGGCACTGAAAATGCTGCACCCCTTTATGCCCTTTATCACAGAGGAGATTTACTGTACACTGCATCCCCAGGAGGAGACGATTATGCTTACTTCCTGGCCTGAATTTAAAGAAGAATATAATTTTGAGCAGGAAGAAATGGAAGTGGAGCGGTGCAAAGAACTGGTGAAAGCCGTTAGAAACCGCCGTTCGGAAATGGATGTGCCCCCCTCCAGAAGGGCAGCGGTATATATTGTCTCTGAAAGGCAGGAGGTCAGAACGGTATTTGACAGTTTAAGGGATATGTACGCAAATCTTATGGGAGCCAGCGAAGTAACCGTGCAAAATGACAAGGCAGGGATTGGGGAGGACGCCGTTTCCATCGTTATTCCCGACGCAGCAGTTTATATCCCCTTAGAGGATTTGGTGGATATGGAAAAAGAGAGGGAGCGCCTGACAAAAGAGAAGGAGCGTCTGACAAAAGAGCTTGCCCGTTCCAAAGGCATGTTAAACAATGAGAAATTTTTAAGTAAAGCGCCGGAGTCGAAAGTCCTTGAGGAAAAAGAGAAGCTGGCAAAATATGAGCAGATGATGCAGCAGGTATTAGACCAGCTTGCGGGTATGAAATAGTATTTCCTTACCATCCCCCTAACGGCCTGTTACAAAACCTGTCAAGTTATCACGGAAAATAGGATTAGACACGGAATCCAGGCACATAAATAAGATTTTTGCGATAAAATAATAAAATTTTCATATTTTTTTACTTGCATATTAGCACCACTATATTATAATGTTATTGGTATTGGAATACATGAAATATAGTGGTGTTTTCTTAATACCGGAAACAAATGACTGTTTTTATCCAGGAGGGATAGTATGCTTAATTTTGAAGAAGAATTAAAAAAATTTCAGCCAAGCCTTGAAGTGGAGGAGGCAGAGGAGTCTATATATAACCACGGCCTTACAGATATGACAGATATTTTATTGGAAATGATGAAGGAAAGAAATAGCAGCAGCCGTTAGAGGGCGAAGGAGATATAGATGGAATGTTTTAACTGTGGAGCGCTTCTCACAGGAAAAGATTTCTGTGAAAAGTGCGGCGTAGATGTGAAAATATATAAAAAAATCATACAGACATCCAATGCTTTTTATAATGAGGGATTGGAGCGGGCCGGTGTCAGGGATTTGTCCGGAGCCGTCACAAGCCTGAAAAAGAGTTTGGAATTAAATAAATTAAATGTAGATGCAAGAAATCTTCTGGGACTTGTATATTTTGAGATGGGAGAGACCGTTGCCGCTCTCAGCGAGTGGGTCATAAGCAAAAACTGCCGGTCGGCAAATAATGAGGCAGGGTATTACTTAAGTGAAGTCCAGAGCAATGCCTCCATGCTTGACACCATAAATCAGACCATTAAAAAATATAATCAGGCTTTGCAGTACTGCAGACAGGACAGCCGTGACTTAGCGGCAATACAATTAAAAAAAGTGCTGTCCCTGAATCCTAAAATGGTGAAGGGACATCAGCTTTTGGCTCTTTTATATATGCAGGAGGGAAAATTTGACCAGGCAAGGAAAAGCCTTGCCCATGCAGCTAAAATTGATAAAAATAATACCACCACTCTCAGGTATACCCGGGAAGTGGAGAAACAGTTAAAAGAGCTGAATCCAAAGAGAAAAAAGAATGATGATTTAATTTCTTACCAAAGCGGCAATGATACCATTATTATGCCTGCCAACTTTAAAGACAACACGGCGGGGCAGACAATCATTAATATTATCATTGGAATTGCCTTAGGGGTGGCGATTATGGTTTTTCTTATGCTGCCCAACATCAATCAAAAGGCAAAAAGTGATGCCAATGAGGCGTTAAAGGCTGCAAACGATACCATCTCCACCAAGGAGCAGTCTATTGCATCCCTGGAAAATAAAGTGGAAGATTTAACAAAGGAGCTGGAAACTGTAAAAGGGGATTCCCAGGAAGTGGAGACAAAGCTTTCTTCTTATGAGAATCTTCTAGGGGCATATTCCGCTTTCAGCAGTGATAATATCGACGGGGCAGGGGACAGCCTGGCAAAAGTAAAAGAAGAGGATTTAAGCGGCGCTGCCAAAAGTATTTACGATGACATCAGCGGAAAAGTGAATGAGAAATATTTAGCCACTATGTACCAGGAGGGCTACAGCGCTTACACCAAGGGGAACTGGCAGGAGGCCATTGACAAATTAAGTAAAGTGGTGGAGCTGCAGGAAGACTATCAAAACGGAAATGCAGTGTATTACCTGGCCCAGTCCTACCGCAGGACGGAAGAGCTGGAAAAGGCCATGGGATATTATCAGATTGTTGTGGAGACGCATCCGGGTACGGAGCGGGCCAGGGTAGCCCAAAGTTTCATAAATTCAAATCCAGATTTAGTGAAACCACAGGATGCAGGGGATGAGGAGGAGGAACCTGATAATCAGGGAGACGGACAAACTCCGGAAAATCCTAACGAAAACAGGTAGAATAATTAAATTAAATATATGATTAACAAAAGACATGGGATACCTTTGGTATTTTATGTCTTTTTTTCCAGGAAAAGGTTGATAGACAATGATAGAAAGGGTGATGATAGAATGGGACAGGAATATCAATGTAAAAATGGTCAGTTAATTGTGGAGATGCCAAAGGAAATTGATCATCACTGCGCCAAGGAACTGCGCGAGGATATTGACAGGATGCTTGAGATTTCCCATGTAAAGACATTGGTGTTTGATTTTTCACGGACGGAGTTTATGGACAGTTCGGGGATTGGTGTTTTAATTGGAAGGTGCAGAAATCTGGGGTATACCGGAGGAAGTGTACAGGCTGTCCATTTAAATGAAAGGGTAAAAAAAATATTTATGGTTTCAGGGCTTTCAAAACTGATTCCTATAGGGGCAGCTCAGGAAAAAGCGGGAGGAAGATTCGATGGAGAATAGGATGAGATTGGAATTTAATGCCGTATCGGTAAATGAAGGATTTGCCAGGGTGGCGGTATCCGCTTTTTTTGCACAGTTAAATCCTACATTAGATGAGATTGAGGATGTGAAGACTGCTGTGTCCGAGGCTGTTACAAACTCGATTATCCATGGGTACGGGGAAAAGGAGGGCACAGTGATTGTGTCCTGTACATATCATGGCAATGATTCTGAAGTGGTGGTAATGGATTCCGGCGTGGGCATTGCGGATATTGAAAAGTCTATGGAACCATTTTTCACTACGAAGCCGGAATTGGAGCGTTCCGGTATGGGATTTGCATTTATGGAGGCCTTTATGGATGAGGTGGAAGTGGAATCAGAGCCTTTCAAAGGGACAAAGGTAACTATGAAAAAAAGGTTTGGAGAGAGGAAACTGGAAGAATAGATGGATGTGACAGCTCTTATGAATCAGGCACACGCAGGGGATAAAGCTGCCAGGGAAAAGCTGATTTCAGATAATCTTGGGCTGGTGTGGAGCATTGTGAAGCGGTTTGAGCACCGGGGGCATGACAAGGAGGAATTGTTTCAGATTGGAACCATTGGCCTGATAAAGGCGGTGGACAACTTTGAAACCTCCTATGAGGTAAAATTTTCCACCTATGCCGTCCCCATGATTATGGGGGAAATGCGGCGTTTTTTAAGGGATAACAGTATGATGAAGGTTTCCCGCTCTTTAAAGGAAAACGGGTGGAAAATAAAAAAAGCTTCTGATGCTCTGTGCCAAGAGCTGGGCAGGGAGGCTACCTTAGAGGAAATTTCCAATGAGACAGGGTTTACCGTGGAGGAGATTGTGGAAGCCATCGAGGCCAACGGGGAAGTGGCATCCATCTATCAGCCGGTATATAAAGATGGAGACAGTGAGCTCTATCTGGTGGATCAGGTGTGCAATTCCGGGGCGGAGGGTACGGAGAAACTGGTAAATCATTTGCTTTTAGAGCAGCTCCTTGAGGCTTTAAGCGAGGAGGAAAAAGAGTTGATTGAACTTCGGTATTTTAAGGAGATGACCCAGGTGCAGATTGCAGAAAAGCTGGGCATCAGCCAGGTGCAGGTTTCCCGTATGGAAAAGCGTATTTTACTTAGAATGAGAAAATCAGGAGAGGAGTAAAAAAACATGTTTTCTACGAAAGATGACTTTGAAAGTTTTACAGTACATATAGAAGATGATTTTGATTTGGAAAAAATTGCTGACAGCGGCCAGTGTTTCCGGGTAAAGAAATTTGCAGATGGTTTCTACCGTTTCATAACGGGAAATCAGGCGGTTTACATACGCCGGGAAAGGGACGGGGCGTATTGTGTTTCCTGTGCCAAAGACGCCTGGGAGAAAGTGTGGAGGGATTATTTTGATTTGTCCAGAAATTACAGAGCTATCCGAAAAAAAGCGGGGGATAGGAATCCCTTTGTGGACAGGGCATTGGAGGAGGGAACGGGAATCCGTGTGCTGCGCCAGAATACATGGGAAATGTTAATTACTTTTATAATTTCCCAGAGGAAAAATATACCTGCTATTTCTAAGGCTGTTGAGACGCTTTCCAAGCACTACGGAAAGAAAATGGAAACCCGGTACGAGACGCTTTATACATTTCCCACGCCAGAAGAATTGAGACATGCCACTGCAGAGGAATTAAAAGCCTGTGGTTTGGGATATCGCACGCCATACGTGATGGATGCGGCCCAAAAAGTTTCCGCTGGATGTCTGGACCTGAAGGCCATAGCAGCATATGAAGACCAGGAACTTTTTGAGGCCTTGCAGGAAGTTCACGGAGTAGGGAAAAAAGTGGCAAATTGCATCTGTCTCTTCGGATATGGCAGAACTTCCAGGGTTCCGGTGGATGTGTGGATTGCCAGGGCAATTCAGACGGAGTGTGATGGTGAGAATATCTTTGAGGATTTTGGGGAGTATGCCGGAATTATACAGCAGTATATTTTCTATTATGAGAGAAATCGAAATTAAGGCATTGTCATTCTTATTTTTTGCGGACAAATTCTAAAACTGCGTTTCTATGAGATTATAATTGAAACATCTAAAGTATTTTTCTATTCATTATAAAAATCCAACACTCTTATTTCATTTGTAGAAAAGTAATTGTAATGATATAATATAGTATCACAAGCTGTAAAATCTAATTTGAGATAATTGTGTTGGAGGTGATACCATTGAAAAAAAATATGTTTTTACTTATGCTGACAGGTTTTTTGGCGTTTTCTATTTTGGGCTGCGGGATTTCCCGGGAGAAGGAGAGCGGGGAAAGGAACAATGGGGATGCAGTTAGGGAACAGGAATCTTCCGAGAAAGAGAATTCTTCCATGGAGACGGTGGAATCAACAGAGGAGGAGTTTTCCTTTGCCAGTTTAAAAAATCTCCGTTTTTGTTTTTCCAGCGGTGCGGGAGCCTGGGGAACCACCATGGTAGTCCGTGAAGATGGAACTTTCTCCGGAGAATATTCGGACAGTGATATGGGAGATACAGGGGATGGTTATCCGGCGGGAACTATGTATCTGTGTAACTTTACCGGTAGGTTTACAGAGCCGGAGAAAGTGAATGCATATACATATTCCACGGAGATACAGGAACTAAATTGTGGGAAGGAGCCTGGGACAGAGGAAATCAAAGGTGATATCCTGTACAAATACTCCACGCCATATGGGCTGGAGGAAGCCAAAAATATTTTGATTTATCTTCCGGGAGCCCCTCTTTCTGAACTTTCCCAGGATTTTAGAGGCTGGGTGGGATATTACGAACTTTCCGGTACAGAGGAGACGGTTCTGCCTTTTTATGCCCTGAACAATGAGAGTTTGCAGCAGGGATTTTCCAGTTATGATATCAGGGAAAATTGGGAAAACGCTATCCAGTCTGTGAGTGAGCGGTCTGAAGAATTGGAAAATTCCATCACAAACGATCCCTTGAATCAATCGGAGCTGAATGAAACATCCATGGAGTTGTTTGAGCTGTGGGATGATGCCCTGAACATTTTGTGGAAGGATTTAAAACAGATTTTGGATGAGGAGAAGATGGCTTTGCTTACAAGAGAAGAGCGGGCGTGGATTGAATCTAAAGACCAGGAGACGGCAAAGGCGGGAGCAGAGTGTGAGGGTGGAAGCATGCAGCCAATGCTTGAAAATCTTAAGGCGGCGAACATGACAAAAGAGAGAGTATATGAGCTTATGGAAATTATTGAAAGGAATTAGGCAAAACTTGGCGCAACTGCAGAAGCCGGCAAGTTTCTGTTGAAATATACAGGGGAAAGAAATACAATAAAGTGGAGAAGATACAATATAGAATGTAGAGGGAGGACGATTAATGATGGAACATTGCAATCCAATTACAAAAGGGGAAGTTACAGACCATAAATTTATTACCATCGGTGAGATTATGCTGCGGCTTACGCCGCCAAGCTATGAGAAAATCCGTATGGCATCCACATTTGAGGCAAGCTACGGGGGGAGTGAGGCCAATATTGCCCTGGCACTGGCAAATCTGGGGGTGGACAGCACGTTTTTTAGCGTAGTGCCCAATAACAGCCTGGGAAAAAGCGCTGTGCGTATGCTCAGGAGCAATGATGTGCACTGCACTCCTATGATCTTGAGCACCAGGGAGGAAACACCTACCCACCGTCTGGGAAGTTATTATTTGGAGACTGGATATGGCATACGGCCAAGCAAAGTGATTTATGACAGAAAAAACAGCGCCTTTGCAGAGTACGAGTACAGCGGCCTGGATTTGAATCAGCTTTTGGACGGATTTACCTGGCTGCATTTAAGCGGGATTACCCCTGCGTTGTCGAAAAACTGCCGCAAGCTGATGATGGATTGTCTAAAGACTGCCAAAGAAAAAGGGATTACCGTGAGTTTTGACGGGAATTTCAGGAGTTTGCTGTGGAGCTGGGAGGAAGCCAGAGATTTTTGTACAGAATGCCTTCCCTATGTGGACGTGCTTTTAGGCATTGAACCCTATCATATCTGGAGAGATGAAAATGACCACAGTAAAGGCGATGTGAAGGATAATATTCCTCTGCAGCCAAGCTATGAGCAGCAGGATGAGGTATTCCAGGAATTTGTGGAGCGTTATCCCAACCTCAAATGCATCGCACGCCATGTGCGCTATGCCCACAGCGGAAGTGAAAACAGCCTGAAAGCATATCTCTGGTATGAAAACCATACTTTTGAGAGCAAGCTTTTTACCTTTAATATCCTAGACCGGGTAGGAGGCGGGGATGCCTTTGCCAGCGGGTTAATCTATGCAATGATGCACGGTTATAAACCCATGGATATGGTAAATTTTGCAGTCGCCAGCAGTGCTATTAAACATACCATCCGGGGAGATGCAAATATTACAGACGATGTGGGCAGCATCCGCAATTTGATGAATATGAACTATGATATAAAGCGGTAAAGAATGAGGCGATGGAGGGATGGAAAGTGGCTTTAACCAGTGAGCAGAAAAAACGTTATGCCAGACATATCGCATTAAAGGAAGTGGGAGAAGGAGGGCAGGAGAAACTGGCTAAGGGTAAGGTTCTGCTTATCGGAGCCGGAGGGCTTGGCAGCTCCGGGGCAATGTATCTTGCCGCAGCAGGGGTGGGAACTATTGGTATCGCAGATGCAGACAGGGTGGACCTCTCCAATCTTCAGAGACAGATTATCCATAAAACAGATGACATTGGCAGAAAGAAAACAGAGTCGGCAAAAGAAACCATACATGCCATTAACCCGGAGGTAATTGTCCAAACATATCCCATGTTTGTCACAGAGGAAAATATTATGGAGTTGATTTGTGGATATGATTTTGTCATAGATGCCACGGACAATTTCCCATCCAAATTTTTAATCAACGACGCCTGCGTGCTGCAGGAAAAACCTTTTTCCCACGGGGGGATCTTAGGTTTTGGGGGACAGACTATGACCTATGTGCCGGGGAAAGGCCCCTGTTACCGATGCATATTTAAAAGTCCGCCCCCGGAAGAATCCGTGGCAACCTGCAAAGAGACAGGGATTATCGGGGCGATGTGCGGTGTCATAGGAAGCCTGCAGGCCATGGAGGCGATAAAATATCTCACGGGAGCCGGAGATTTGCTTACCGGGAAGATGTTAAGTTATGACGCCTTAAAAATGGAATTTCACACTGCTAAATTTTCTAAAAGGGATAGTACCTGCCCCATCTGCGGGAAAAATCCCACAAGTAAAATATTATGATACGGATAAGAGAAAAAGAGTTTGCTGCCATCCTAGAGCACTGTAGGGCAGAATTTCCCTTGGAAGCCTGCGGACTTTTGGGTGGAAAAAAAGAAAGGGGAAATTATGATGTAGAAAAGGTCTATTTTCTCACCAACGGGGAAAAGAGCCGGGACCATTTTTCCATGATTCCCAAAGAGCAGTTTCAGGCAGTAAAAGATATGCGCAGAGAGGGATATTTGCTTTTGGGGAATTTTCATTCTCACCCGAAAACAGCTCCATGGCCCTCCCAGGAGGATAAGCGTCTGGCCTATGATACAAGTTTCATCTATGTCATCGTATCCCTGAAAGAAAAGAGTAAGCCTCAGTTAAAGGCTTACTCTTACGACCAGGAAAAAAATGTGATTTGTGAGACAGTGGAAATTATCAAATAAGAGGCACATTTTATACCTGGAATTTGTTTACGTTTTCTATCAGGATGCTGACCTGGCTGTCCAGCTCGTTTACAATACTGCTGGAATTTTCTACAATTTTGGACAGTTCCATTGCCATGGCGGAGGATTCCTCTGCAACAGCGGCATTGTCCTGGGCAAGGCCGTTTAAGAAAGATAATGCGTCTGTTACATTTGCCCGCTGGTTTTCAATGGAGTGAGTCATGCTGTCCACGGATTCTACAGAATTGACACAGTTATTTAAGCGCTCATATAAGTTTTGGAAGGACTGTTTCGTGTTCGTCAAGGTTATCTCCTGTTCCTCCACGGAACTGTTGATTTCTTTCATAATAGAAACAGACTTCTCTGCATTTTCAATTAGGCCATTGACTACATTGCGGATTTCGTTGACTGCGTTGGAGGACTGGCTTGCCAGGCTTGAGATTTCATCCGCCACAACGGCAAAGCCTCTGCCGGATTCTCCTGCCCGGGCGGCTTCTATGCTGGCGTTTAATGCCAGAAGGTTTGTCTGGCTGGATATTTCGTCGATGAGGTGGGCAGCGTTGCTGATGGATTCCACAGAATGCTGGGTGTTGGTGGTCTGCTCTGCCATAATGGCGATATTATTCCTTGTGTGGTTATTTACATCGATTAGATTTGCAAGCGTATGCATGGATTCCTCGCTGATTTCTTTCATCTCACTGGAATCTTCATTTAGATTACGGATTTCTGAACCTGTCTGTTCAATATTGTTTCCCATGGTGTTTACGTCAGTCGCTGCATTGTCTGTGGATGCTGCCTGCTGGGTGATATTGTCTGCAATAGAGCCCACGGCTTCTGTCACCTGGGAAATAGAAGTTCTCATGTTCACAAAGGAATCGGCAAAATCGTTCATTACATGGTTGATGCTCTGTGACACTTCGTTGATGCGGTGTACCAGGCTCCGCATGTTTTTTTGGGCTATCTTTAAGGCATCGGCAGCCTGGCCGATTTCACTTCTGGAGTGGATAGTGACTTCAGTGGCTAAATCTCCCTGGGACAATGCGATGGCAAATGCATGCATTTTTTTTATGGGAGCGATAATCATTTTGCTGATAAGATATGCGGCTGTTAAAGATATCAGCATGGCACCGGCAAAGACCAGGGCGAGCCTTCCCATGGTAGATTTGTAGTCCTTTTCCAGCGTTTCTTTCATACTGTTTTTTGCAATGCTGATGTCGTCAATATAGTTTCCTGTTGATACGATCCAGCCCCAGGGCTCGAATATTTGAGAGTAGGCGATCTTGGGAGCTACTGTCACGCCGTCTGATTTTGTGAAAGAAAACTGGTTGAATCCGCCTTTTTCAGGGGTTTGGCAGGTTTTGACGATTTCCTGGATAATCATTATGCCGTCAGGGTCTTTAAGGTCAAGGCGGCAGTTTCCCTCCTGCTCTGCCAAAATGGGGTGCATGACAAGTATGTAGTCCAAATCATCGATCCAGAAATATCCGCTGCCGTCGTCTCGGTAGCGCATGATACGTATGATTTCTTTGGCGTCCGTCTTTGCCTGCTCCTCTGTCTTTTCACCGGACTGTACTTTGGCGTATTCACTTTCCAGGACAGACATGGTACTTTGTACCTGTGATTTGATTTCTGTTTTGTAGCCGTCATCCATGGCGGTTTCATATGTTTCGTATGTTGTCCTGGATAGATTGGACAGGGAAATAGTGCTGCTGCCGCCGATCGTGACACCCGTAACAACAGCTACGCCGAAACATAGTTGCATGATAATCGTTCTGAGACTTCTTTTTTTGGGTTCTCGTTTCATTAATGTTCTCCTTTGCTACAAAATGACCTTATACTTAATTATAGCATAAAAATACAGGAAGGAATGTTTTTTTTAGAGAAATATCTTAGAAAGTGCATATGATAAAAGAAAAGGGTAACGGGAAAGTCAGTCTTACCTGTTACAAGAGGTGAATTTTTATGAATCAAATGCCAGAGCGGCTGGCCTTATATCGGATGCTTGAAAGAGATATGCCCCAGGCGGTGGCGCAGATAAACGGCAGCAGCAGAGTCACGCCCCTTCAGGGGTTTGTGCGTTTTTTTTCAGTGCCCCAGGGGGGCGTGTTAATTGAGACAGATTTAAGCGGGCTGCCTCAGGGGGAGGGAGCACCGGAAAACCGTTTTTATGGATTTCATATTCATGAGAATGGAGATTGTTCGGAAAATTTTACAAAAACAGGAGAGCATTATAATCCCGCAAAGAGAGAACACCCCATGCATGCCGGGGATTTGATTCCCCTGATGTCCGCAGACGGTAACGCATGGATGGTGTTTTATGACGGCAAATTAGAGATTCCCCAGATTGTGGGAAGATCTGTGGTGATACACAGTATGCCGGATGATTTTACCACCCAGCCTTCGGGAAATTCCGGGGATAAAATTGGCTGCGGCGTGATATTTGCCACTTAGTCAGCCTTATCCCTTAGCAGGGAGAGGAGTTTTTGGCGGTATTCTTCTCTGTAATCCAGCCAAACATCCGCATGTTTGCTGTCCGGGACAGTCCACAGTTCCCTGTGGGCGCTTTTCAGGCTGTCATAAATGGATTTTCCCATAAAATAAGGGGTGACGTCATCGATTTCACTGTTTATCACAAGGGTGGGGATATGGATTTTTTCTGCGGATTTTGCGCAATCCGCATCCCCATAGGAAAATCCAAGCTTTATGCGGTTTACTATGTTTCCGCACCACATGAGATAGGGGAGGGGGAGTCCGATGTCCATCTGACGCATCTCCTCCTCTACCATCCATGCCATACTGCTGACGGGACAGTCCAAAATGAGAAAGCTAAGGTCATCCTGGGTAGTTTCATATGCAGCTGCCTGGACTGCTGTTGCCCCTCCAAAGGAGGTGCCCCAGATGCCAATGGTATCTCCCAGGCCGTTATTTTTGGCATATGAAATGCAGTCTATAAGATCATATTTTTCCCAGTATCCAAAGGTGGTTTTTTCGGCCCTGTTCTCCCCGGAACTTCTCTGGTCGTAAGTGATTACGTTATATCCGTTTTCCAGGAAAAATTCTGCCAAGGGATAATTTGTATACTTGTTCCCGCCAAGGCCGTGAACGAGAATCACCGTATTTTTTGATTTTTCCGGGGAATAAATCAGTTCTCCGGGCACGGTATGGCCGTCAAAGGAGGAGGGGATGGCAAGAGACTTTATCTCGTATGTATTTTGGAAGTCGTCAAAGGAAATGCTGTACTTTTCCCAGAAACTTTCCTTGATGTCTTTGGTGTCCGCATTTGTGACAAGCTGTGTGGAGCCGTCTACTATTGAAGTACCTATGTAATAGGAGCCGCCCAGAAACAAAAAGAACAGAAGAAGTACAGCGAGGAACAAAATCTTTTTCTTTTTCATAAACATTCCTTTCTAATCAAGCATGATTTCTTTTAAGGGCATTTGTTTCATCTTCTTTGTGCAGTAATACATTATGAATTCATATAAAACCACAAAAAGGACGAAAGTGACTGCCATTTCTTTTACGTTGAATTGGTAATCCGGTACATTTGCTATATTGGCAAACACTACAGTAACCGCAATGCGCAAAAGAGCGTATTGGTAGCCGGTGCCAAGGGCGAACCCCAGGTACGCAAAGGGACGGTAGCCCCCCAACACTACCTCTGAGCAGTCTTTTTCATTATAGCCGAAAACTCTCATCATGGCAATGGTTTTGCCATTGGCTTTTACCACAGAGGTGATGGCAATACAAAGGGTGACGCATGCTAAGGTGATTCCGATTAAAATTGTCATAACAGCCATCATTGCGCTGGAAAGCTCCTTCATGCCAATGGACATCTGTATCATGGCAGAAAAGCAGAAAACAGCAAAGGTGATGAAAAATACCAGGGATTTTCTCTGTCTCAGGTTGCTGCGTTTTAACTCCTGTAAAAAAGACAACTCCGAATTTTTTTGCTGGTCTTTACCTTTGTAAAGGTTTTTCTGCTGTTTGAATTTTTTGGTGGTATACTATATAGAGAGAATAAGAAGGATAGAGAATAGGGAATGGAAGAAATTGTGTTGGAGGGAATTACAATTCCCGTGGTGAAAAAGAAGATGAAAAATATGTATATCCGGGTGAAGCCTCCGGAGGGGGAAGTGAAACTTACGGCTCCCATAGGAGTCAGCGACGACGATATCCGGGAATTTGCCCTGTCAAAAATAGCCTGGATAAAAAAGCAGCAGGAACGATGTAAAAAAGTTTCTGTCCAGGCAGAGGGGGAATATGTCACAGGGGAGAACTGTTACTTGTGGGGAAAGAAATATATACTTGACGTTCAGGATACTGATTATGGAAGCCGGGTTTTTCTGTGGGGAGAAAATGTGGTGCTGAGGATAGGACATGGCAGCACAAGGGAAGAGCGGGAACAGGTGTTGAACGACTGGTATCGCAGGGAGATGCGTCGGGCCCTTCCAGGTGTCCTCAAGAAATGTGAAAAAATTGTGGGGGTGCGGGCAAAGGAATGGAGAATTAAGAATATGCGCACCAGATGGGGAACCTGCAATATTCCAGAGCAGCGGATCTGGCTGAATCTTAAGCTTGCAAAAAAGCCGCCGGAGTGTTTAGAATATGTGGTGGTGCATGAGCTGGTGCATTTGCTTGAGCGGGAGCACAATGGGGTTTTTTATGGGTATATGGACAAGTTTTATCCGGGGTGGAGAGAGGTGAAGGTGAGGCTGAATGAAACATCCAAGGAAGGATAGGGTAAGAGTTTCATCTATTTGTTTTTGGGATGTTTTGTAATGAATTACCGGCTAAATCTGCCAGGGAAATTCCGTAAAAGTAGTCATGGGAGAGCCTGCCGAATTCTTCCCACATGGAAATGGTGGGGCAGGACTTTTCCCGCCCGCAGCTTTTTGCATCCGGGAGCATACAGGCAACAGGGGCAAGCTGTTCCCCTGCGGCTTCTAAGATTTCCCCTACGGAATAGTCTTGGGGCCTGCGGCTGAGCTTATATCCGCCGCCCTTGCCCCGAAGGCCCTTGATAAGGTTGTGTTTTACCAGTTCTTTCATAATAAGTTCCATATATTTTTCAGATATCCCCTGTCTTTTGGAGATATCTTTTAACGGAGTATAAATATCTGTGTCCTGCTCCGCCAGATCAATCATCAGGCGCAGAGCATATCTTCCCTTTGTTGAAATCATAGTATCCCCCCTGTTTTTTTTACAGTATAGCCCATGGTATGAGAAAAAGTCAATCCTATAAACCTATTGACTTGATAGGAAAATGGTGATAGGATGTGTAATAGGAGGAAAAATAAATATGGATACTTTGATTTATTTAGATAATGCGGCCACAACAAAGGTGAAAGGGGAAGTGTTAGAAGCCATGCTCCCCTATTTTACAGAAAATTACGGAAATCCCTCTGCAATTTATACCTTTGCAGGACAGGGAAAAAAGGCCGTTGATTTGGCCAGAAAGCAGGCCGCAGAACTGATTGGGGCAAAACCGGAGGAAATTTATTTTACTGCGGGGGGCAGCGAGTCGGACAACTGGGCCTTAAAAGCTGCCGCAGAGGCATATAAAGAAAAAGGGAAACACATTATTACAAGCAAAATAGAGCATCACGCTATTTTACACACCTGTGGTTATCTGGAAAAACAGGGATTTGAAATCACATATCTGAATGTGGACTCCCAGGGAAAAGTTTCTTTGGAGGAATTAAGAGAAGCCATTCGGCCGGATACGATTTTAATCTCTGTTATGATGGCAAATAATGAAATCGGAACGTTGCAAGACGTGGCGGAGATTGGAAAAATTGCACGGGAGGCAGGAGTACTTTTCCACACGGACGCAGTGCAGGCCTGCGGGCATATTCCAGTTGATGTGGAGGAGATGAACGTTGACATGCTTTCCGCCAGCGGCCACAAATTTTACGGTCCCAAGGGAGTGGGAGTTTTATATATCAAAAAAGGGGTAAAAATCCGCTCTTTTATTCACGGAGGCGCCCAGGAGAGAAACCGCCGGGCAGGCACCTTAAATGTGCCGGGAATCGTGGGGTTTGGAAAGGCGGCAGAACTTGCAGGGGAGTCAATGGTGAGAGATATGGAGAAGGTAACTGCCCTGCGGGAGCATCTCATCCAAAGGGTTTTGTCGGAAATTCCCTATTCCAGGTTAAACGGACATAAAACAGACAGACTTCCCGGCAACGCAAGTTTCTGTTTCCGGTTTATTGAAGGGGAATCCATGCTGATTCTTTTAGACCAGCTTGGAGTGTGTGCTTCCAGCGGTTCCGCCTGCACTTCCGGCGCATTAGACCCCTCCCATGTGCTCCTTGCCTTGGGGCTGCCCCACGAAATTGCCCACGGATCCTTAAGGCTTACCTTATCGGAGGATACAAAAATGGAAGAGATTGATTTTGTGGTGGATGAGCTGAAAAAAATTATTGGGAGACTACGGGATATGTCCCCCTTGTACGAGGATTTTGTGAAAAAAGCAGGCCGTCCAAATTTTTGCGATAGATTGGAGGAATATTATGTACAGTGAAAAAGTGATGGACCATTTTAACAACCCCAGAAATGTGGGGGAACTTCATAACCCCAGCGGAGTGGGAACTGTGGGCAACGCAAAATGCGGGGATATTATGCGGATGTATTTTGACATAGACGAAAAGGGCGTTATCAGGGATGTAAAATTTAAAACATTTGGCTGCGGTGCAGCTGTCGCCACAAGCAGCATGGCCACGGAGCTGGTAAAGGGAAAAACGGTGCAGGAGGCCCTCGCCGTCACCAATCAGGCGGTTATGGAGGCCCTAGACGGCCTGCCCCCGGTGAAAGTGCACTGTTCCCTTTTGGCGGAGGAGGCCATTCATGCGGCTTTGTGGGATTATGCCCAGAAAAATAACCTTGTGATAGAGGGGCTGAAAAAACCAGTGGAGGATATTTCGGAGATAGAAGAGGAAGAAGAGTATTAGAGAAAAATGATAAAGTGTGGTATAATGTTCCGTGGAGATGAATGCTTAGAAGGGGAGTTTCTGCAGTGAAAGGCCAGGGGTAGGTGTAAGAGTATGAAAAAAATTAATTTAAAAATCATATCGGTACACGGGGTATTATCCTTTTTTGCAATCCTAATGGTTCTAATGGGAGTGTTTTGGGATTATATCCCTTCCAGGGGAATCCGGGCTGCTCTCCTTGGGTTGGGCACTGGGATTTTTCTGCTGGTGTATCTATGGCGCCTAAACCAGAAGCAGCAGCAATTTAATTTTGCAAATGATATCTGTGAGACTGTGGATGCCCTTATGGATGGATGCAGCCCGGAGAATTACTGCCCCTATGAAGATTCCCAGGTTTCCAAAGTCCAGGGAAAACTTTTGCAGTACTATGACTTTATGCGGGAGGGACAAAGCCAAAGCGATCAGGCCAAGCAGACTATTCAGGAGTTAGTCAGCGACATCTCTCATCAAGTGAAAACACCCATTGCAAATATTCAGATGTTTACGAATATATTACAGCAGCATCATTTGTCCGATGAAAAACGGGCTGAATTTCTCAACACTATGGCGGCCCAGATTAATAAGCTGGATTTTCTCATGCAGTCCCTGATTAAAATGTCCCGTCTGGAAACAGGGACTTTTATTCTCCATATGGAGGAGAGCAGTTTATATCATACCATCGCCCAAGCGGTGAACGGTATATGGGCGAAATCAGGGCAGAAAAACATTCAGATTGACGTGGAATGCGACAGTCAGACGGCTGTCAGGCATGATAGGAAATGGACGGCGGAGGCATTGGAAAACATATTGGACAATGCGGTAAAATATACGCCGGAGGGTGGAAATATCCGGGTGAGTGTCCGTCCATGGCAGTTTTATACCAGGATAGATATTTCCGATACGGGAATAGGAATTGGAGTTGAACATTATAATGACGTGTTTAAGCGGTTTTATCGGGCCCAGGAAGTGGCTGCTGTGGAAGGGGTTGGATTAGGACTGTATTTGGCCCGCGGCATTATTGCCAGGCAGAAAGGATATATCAGTGTAAAATCAGAAAAAGGAAAAGGCACTACCTTTTCCGTATTTCTGCTGAACTGATGTTATGTTTTTTAGGACAAGGCGGGGATGGAATAGTGGATATCGTGACGTTACATAATGTGAAAAAATATTTTGGAGAAGGTTTTGGACAGGTGAAAGCAATAGACGGCATCAATCTTTCATTTGAGAAGAGCAAATTTACCGCTATTGTGGGGGCGTCCGGCTCCGGAAAGACTACCCTTTTAAATATGATAGGGGGATTGTACGAACCCACTGAGGGGACGGTGATTGTTGACGGTACAAATTTAGCAGAGTTGACGGAGGAAGAGTTGACCGTGTTTCGCCGCAGGAAGATAGGTTTTGTGTTCCAGGATTATAATCTGATTCCGGAAATGACAATACGGGAGAATATTTTATTTCCCCTTGCGCTGGACGATTCCCGGCCAAACGATGCGTATTTTGCGGAAGTTGTCTCGGCTTTGGGATTGGGGCGTCAATTAGACAAATTTCCCTATATGCTCTCAGGGGGCGGTCAGCAGTGTGCTGCCATTGCAAGAGCTTTAATCAATAAAAACTCCATTATCCTGGCTGACGAGCCAACCGGGAGTTTTGACGCCAAGACCAGCCAAAATGTAGCGGGACTTTTAAAAATGACTGCGGAAGCGTTTCATCAGACACTTATTTTGATAACACACAATTTGGAACTTTCCCAGCTTGCGGACCGCATGGTGTGTCTGCAGGACGGCCGTATAGTGACATAAGTATTAGTTTTAGCGCCTTTATCTTGGGGCGCTTTCTTTATTTTATGGAATAGGTACAAAAATGTACCTTTGCTGTACCTTTCATGTGACACTGAGGTGTTATGATTCTGCCAGTAAGAATTACAGGAGGGAATACTTATGAGAGAAATGTTAAGAATTCTTGCCAGACGCAGCTTCGCCGCCAGCAGGATGCGAAACTTTATTGCGGTGCTGGCCATTGCCTTGACTGCCGTTTTGTTTACATCTGTCACCACGATTGGGATAGGAACCACCCAGTCCATGACCCTTGCCATGCAAATGCAAAAGGGAAGTAAGTCAGACGGGGATTTCCGCAATATGACGTTGGAACAATTTGAGGCTATGGGAAAGGCTGACTTTGTGGAAACAGCCGGTTTGCGCATGCCGGTGGCATTTTTGTCAAATGCATGCCATCATGTGATTGAATTTGACGTGTTGGATGAGACACAGGCGGAACTGACTTTTTGTATGCCCAGCCATGGCAGCGTGCCAAAAGCAGAAAACGAGATTGTGACTTCAGATTTGGCCTTACAGGATTTGGGGGTGGAACCAAAAATCGGTGCGGAAGTGCCCATTATGTTTACAGCCCATGGAAAAACTTATCAGCTGCCAATGGTAGTGTCCGGATGGTATGAAGCCACCAGCGACCAAATAAGTATGATGTGGTCCAATACTGCATTTCGGGATGCCCATTCAGAGATTTTCCAATACACCTACGGGGAGGACCGGGAGATGGCGGGAACCTATTGGTCTGACTTTACTTCCAAAAGTTCCGTGGGGTTAAAGGATAAAATGAAGGATTTGGCCGTCAGCCTGGGGGGCGACCCGGAAAACCTAGACGCAGATAATTATCTCCCCGCAGTAGTAAACAGCACGACACATCAGACCTTTGAGTTTAGTTCTGTTGCTATAGTTTCGGTATTTGTACTATTGTTTATTTTCTGTGGATACCTTTTGATTTACAACGTGTTTGATATTGCTGTGATGCAGGAAATCCGCCGTTATGGGCTTTACCGCACCATTGGCATGGGTAAGGGACAGTTGAAAAAGCTTATTAACCGGCAGGCTGTCTGGCTGTCCTGCATCGGCATTCCCCTGGGGCTTGTGATTGGATTTCTCATTGGCAAAGCTGCCCTGCCCTTTATTATGAATGCAGATGCCAGCGGTTACAAAAATAGGCCCGCCCAGGTGTCACCTTCCCCTGTTATCTTTTTGGGCGGGGCATTGCTGGCAGCATTTACCGTTTTTTTAAGCACCCGCAAGCCAGTGAGAATGGCGGCGGGCATCCCCCCTATTGAGGCATTTCGCTATGTGGAGAGGGGTGCGGGAAAGCGCAGGAAAAAGAAAAGTGCCTCCGGTGCAGACATTCCCCGTCTTGCCTGGTCTAATTTGGGAAGGAACCCCCGCCGCAGTGCCTTTATCATCGTGTCTCTCATGCTGTGTGTTATATTGCTGAATTGTGTTGGAACCATATCTTCCAGCCTGGATATTGAAAAGCAGGTGTCTTATATGATACGGACAGATTTTGCCATTACCAATGCGGCCAGCTCTAATCTCATAAAGGGATTTGTGTCCCGGGAGGATAAATTGAATCCCCAGGCCGTCAGGGATATTGGGAACCGGCCGGGCATAACAGAGGGTGCGCCGGTGTATAAAAATACCATCGAGGATAGGAATGTTACCTATGATTTTGGACACTCCTGCACAAAAGAAATTTACACCAACGAAAACAATGGAATGGAATTTGGTTTTGACAGTCAGTATATGAAATTTGGCCTGGGGGATGATAAGCGTCCTATTTGTAACGTCTATGGTATGGAGGAATGCGCCATTGCCAGAATGGATATACGCCAGGGAGAAAAGGATGCCCATTTGCTCTACGAGAAAATGTCAAGAGGGGAGGGAGTCCTTGTGGGTGTAGAAGTCAATCGTGTGAATATGCGCCCGATTGAAGACTTGGATTTCGTGGATGTGGGGCAGGTGATTACCGTCTACAAAGACGGGCATCCTGTGAGGAAGCTGCCGGTTCTGGCAAAAGCGGCTATCAATGGGGATGATGCGGAAATTGGATATACCTGCAACGGCCCCACTGAAGTTGGGGGTGACGGCCTGTTTCTCTACCTGCCTGACAACATTTATAAAGAACTGTATGACGAGCCGGTTGTCTATAAATATGCTTTTAATGTAGAAGAGGAGCATCAGGGGGAAATGGCCGAATTTTTGGAGGATTATACTTCCAATGTGGATACCAGTGTCAGTTATTTGACAGCCCAGTCGGCCCGGGAGAATGCCTTGAGGACCCGGACAATGATTCACTTTGTGGGGGGGATGGCCGGTACTATTTTTGGCTTTGCAGGGGTATTAAACCTCATTAATACCTTGATTACCACAATTCTAACCCGGCGGCATGAATTTGCAACGATGCAAAGTATTGGTATGACCCGCGGGCAGCTTACAAAAATGATGGTATTTGAGAGTGTTTATTATGCCCTTGGGGCATGTCTTTTGGGATTGCTCTGGGCGGCGGTGATGAATCTGACATTGATTTTTGGCATTCTAAATTCCAGGTGGGAATATACGTTCCATTTCACACTGGTGCCAGCCCTTGGTGTCAGTATTGTGCTGTTGCTTGTGTCTGGAATTGTCCCGGTTTTAGCCCTGAAAGTCTTTAACAAGGGCAGCATTGTGGAACAGCTCCGCGTGGCGGAATAAAAAAGATAGGATATGTTTATGGAAAGCATTTTAAAGGCATGGGGCTGAAAAAATATTATGGGAAAGACGACACAATGGTAAAGGCGCTGGACAGCCTGCCCAACAATCTTTCCGGCGGCCAGCAGCAGCGTGTGGCCATTGCACTTTTTAAAGTTTATAAAATTTTCAGAAAATTTTAGCACTCACCTCTTGACTGTGCTAACAATAGGTGATATAGTTCACTTAAACCAGTAATAAGATTTCCGGTTTTACAAAAAAGGTTATAATTTACCCAAAATCCGAAAATCCTAAGAGGAAGAATATATTTTACCGGTTTACAAAGAGCAATACTGACCGTAAATGGCAGAAGTTTTGTCTGCGCAGCAAGAGAGGGGTGTTATTATGAACATACAGAAATTTACACAAAAGTCAGTGGAAGCGATCAACGATTGTGAAAAGCTTGCCTATGAATACGGCAACCAGGAGATTGAGCAGGAGCATTTGCTCGTAGCCCTTCTGCGCCAGCAGGACGGCTTAATCCAGAAAATGATTGAGAAGATGGAAATTAATAAAGAGCATTTTATGGACAATGCCATCCGACATTTGGAGAAGCGGGTGAAAGTCTCAGGCGGGCAGATTTATATGGGGCAGGCCTTAAATAAAGTATTAATCAGTGCCGAGGATGAGGCAAAGGCCATGGGAGACGAGTATGTTTCTGTGGAGCATTTGTTTTTGTCCATGATAAAATATCCGAACCCTGCCTTAAAGGAAATTTTTAAGGAGTACGGCATCACAAGGGACAGGTTTTTAACGGCCCTCTCCACGGTGCGGGGAAACCAGCGGGTGACAACGGACAATCCCGAAGCCATTTATGATACATTGGAAAAATATGCCTATGATTTGGTGGAACGGGCCAGAAACCAGAAATTAGACCCGGTGATTGGCAGAGACGGAGAAATCAGAAATGTAGTGCGCATCCTCTCCAGGAAAACAAAAAATAACCCGGTGCTTATCGGCGAGCCCGGAGTGGGAAAAACTGCAGTGGTGGAAGGTCTTGCCCAGCGCATTGTAAGAGGGGATGTTCCCGAGGGATTAAAGGATAAAAAACTTTTTGCACTGGATATGGGAGCCCTGGTGGCAGGGGCCAAGTACAGAGGGGAGTTTGAGGAGCGGCTGAAAGCCGTTTTGGATGAGGTGAAAAAATCTGACGGACAGATTATCCTCTTTATTGACGAACTGCACACCATTGTGGGGGCTGGGAAAACCGACGGTGCCATGGATGCGGGAAATATGTTAAAACCCATGCTGGCCAGAGGAGAGCTCCACTGTATCGGCGCCACCACCTTAGATGAATACAGGCAGTATATTGAAAAGGACGCAGCCCTGGAGCGCCGGTTCCAGCCGGTTATGGTGGAGGAACCCACCGTGGAAGATACCATTTCTATTTTAAGGGGATTAAAAGAGCGCTACGAGGTGTTCCACGGGGTTAAAATTGCAGACTCTGCCCTGGTGTCGGCGGCGGTGCTCTCCAACCGCTATATCTCCGACCGATTTCTGCCGGATAAGGCAATCGATTTGGTAGATGAGGCATGTGCCCTGATAAAGACGGAGCTTGACTCCATGCCCAGTGAATTAGATGAGTTAAACCGCCGGGTGATGCAGCTTGAGATTGAGGAGACGGCCTTAAAAAAAGAGGAGGATACCTTAAGCAGAGAGCGTCTTGCCGCACTGCAGAAGGAACTGGCAGAGTTAAGGGACGAGTTTTCCAGCAAAAAAGCCCAGTGGGACAACGAGAAAAATTCTGTGGAGCATTTGCAGAAGCTGAGAGAAGATTTGGAAAATGTGAAAAATGAGATAAAGCAGGCTCAGCAGAATTATGATTTGGAGAAAGCTGCAGAACTTCAGTACGGCAAACTGCCTGCACTGGAAAAGGCATTGGAAGCAGAGGAATCTAAAGTAAAAAGCGAGGAGTACTCTTTGGTTCACGAGAATGTCAGTGAGGAGGAAATCGCCCGTATTATCTCAAGATGGAGCGGGATTCCCGTGGCAAAACTTACAGAGAGCGAGCGGAATAAAACCCTGCATTTGGACCAGGAACTCCACAGAAGGGTTGTGGGGCAGGACGACGGCGTAACCAAGGTGACAGAGGCCATTATACGCTCCAAGGCAGGCATTAAAGACCCGGGAAAACCCATCGGTTCTTTCCTGTTTTTAGGGCCCACCGGGGTGGGAAAAACAGAGCTTGCAAAAGCTTTGGCAGAGAGCCTTTTTGACGATGAAAGCAATATGGTAAGGCTGGATATGTCCGAGTACATGGAGAAATATTCCGTGTCAAGGCTGATTGGGGCGCCTCCCGGATATGTGGGTTACGACGAGGGAGGGCAGCTCACAGAGGCCGTTCGGAGAAAGCCCTACTCCGTGGTGCTTTTCGATGAGGTGGAAAAAGCCCACCCGGATGTGTTTAACGTGCTTTTGCAGGTGCTTGACGACGGAAGGATTACAGATTCCCAGGGCCGTACCGTGGACTTTAAGAACACCATTATCATTATGACATCAAACCTGGGCTCCGCCCATCTTCTTGAGGGAATGACAGAGGACGGCAGCATCTGCCCGGAGGCGGAAGAAGGGGTGATGCAGGAACTTCGGGGAAGTTTCCGGCCGGAATTTTTAAACCGTCTGGATGAGATTATTATGTTTAAGGCACTGACAAAAGACAATATCGGAAATATTATTCATCTTTTGATGGAAGAATTAAACAGCAGGGTCAAAGACAAGGGAATCCAGGTGGAATTAAGCCCTGCTGCGGAGGATTATATAGTGGAGAACGGTTATGACCCGGTGTACGGGGCAAGGCCCTTAAAGCGTTTTCTCCAGAAATATGTGGAGACCCTTTCTGCTAAAATTATCTTGGCAGACCAGGTGAAAGGGGGAGATACCATTTATATTGATACGGTAAACGGGGAGCTTAACGCTTCTGTGAGACATGGGCAGTGATAACCTGCTGGAAAAATTATGCCGGAATGGCCCGTACTTTCGGGGTATTCCGGCATTTCTTCCTGTTTTGTCTATCATAGCAAAAAGAAACCTTAAGGAAAAAGTAATTATGAAATAATGGCAGGAATTTGCGATAGCTTATGGAAAATGAATGTGTAAGGAAGGCTTTATATGCGTAAGAAAAATCTTATAATAGTAAGCTGTCTGGTTCTTGTAACCGGTGCGTTATTAGGACTAGAAGGGTGCAGCAGTATATCCTCCAAATCAACTCAGACAAAAGAGACAGCAACCGTTCCTAAGGTTGACGATACTACAGCAGAATGGGATGTGGAGGGGCAAAATGATGGAACGGAATCTAAAGGCTGCCAGGGAGATTGCGACAATTTGGGTGAAGTGGAGATTGTGAACGATGCCGAATTTGGCAACCCAAAAGAAGTGTTGGAAAATATGCCGATTACCTCAAATGTTGCGGTTAAAAAAACAGGGGAGTATGTTTTTCCTATTATGAGGGTTAATGAATCCGGGGATATGCTTATGATGGATTGGACATATCATGGATACAATTTTGCTATCTATGGGAAATCACCCCAGGATACAAGTGATAGAGATATGGCAGGAAAGATTGCGTTAGCAATGATATACAATTTGAGCGGAGGGGAATAATTGTATTCATGTGAAACAAAAAATGGGAGTGCGCCCCATTGCAGTTGGCATAATCAATTATGTCAATCAAAATCACACACAGTAACGGCGTTAGAGCAGAAACCTTATGAAATTATTTTTTTCTGTTTACACAGCAGAGCAATAAAGCGATAGAATTGCACATTAATCCAAACGGCAGTAAAATTCTATTTTCGCCTTGTTGGTAAATACAAATGGAAATACAGACAAGCCCTATGATTGAAAGTAGAATTCCGATAATAGCCATAATTCGTTTTGAACCCATAGTTAATCACCTCTCTTCTTTTTGTTTTTACAAACGAAACTATAGGCGAGAAGGAAAGTACCTGTAATAAATTCGCCAATAGATAGTCCTAACATAACACCTGAAAGAAAATCTTGAATATTTGTACCGCTGAACATTTGTGAGAGTATTAACATTATACCGCCCATAATAATTAAAATATATCCAATAATTATTGTCTTTGTGGCTTTTAAGTTCTGAATGTCTTTGAGCATTTCTACAATCTGCTCATTGTCATAGGTATGTATACTTTTTTCATCTTCCTCCCCATTCATCAGTTCCCCTAGTGTAGTGTTTAGTTCTTTGCATAACAATTCAATTACGGAATAGTCGGGCATACATTTTCCTGTTTCCCATTTTGAAATAGTTTTATTTGAAACACCAATTTTTTCTGCAAGCTGTTCCTGGGTCAAATTTTGTTCTTTTCGCTTTTTCGTGATAAATTTTCCTATCAAGAGTTGATTCATTTTCTGTACCTCCAAAATATTTTATAATTTATATTAGCATTTTTCTCAAAAAATCATATCCCCTAAAAGGAGAAAATGGGTGGAATTGTTAAGTTTTTAAAGTATTTTCTTTCAATATCTTTAATAATCATACAAGAACAACTTAATAAATTTTCTGTAAGAAGAAATGTGTGTGTTTGTGGTATAATAGTGACGTTGAACAATTCAAAAAAATCGGAAGTTGCGGAAGGTGTTGCTTATGGAAAAAGCAGATGTAAAATCAGTTGTTGAAAATAGGTTTCGTGAACTTGGAGCAGAACAATTAGAATTATATCCGTCAGGTACTTGCTGGACAATGAATGGAGAATTTTATAAAGTATCTACATTAACAGACTTTTGGGCATTAGAGTGGACTGATAATCACTCTTACAAACTATCACAACATGATTTGAGTTTGGCAACTAATTATTGGAATGAAAGACACATTCATAGTTCAGAAAATTAGTCGCTGGAGGAAAAGCACATGGAATATAAAGAAAATGCGTTACACTATGAGGATTATTGTAAGCTAAGGGAAAGTGTTGAGTGGCAGCCTTATTCAAAAGAGCAGACACAAAAAGCGCTTGACAATAGTCTATACACGGTAATAGCAGTTGACGATAATCAGACCATCGGAATGGGGAGATTGATAGGTGACGGAGTGTACTATATGATAGCTGATATTGTGGTACACCCGAATTATCAGAAACAGGGTGTCGGCAATAAAATTGTCAATAAGATAATTGAATATGTTGAAAAGGATACACCAATCGGCGGACGTTCCAGTATACAGTTGATTGCAGTAAAAGGAAAAGAAGCATTTTATGAAAAAATGGGGTTTAAAATAATTCCACATGAATTTTGTGGTTCTGGTATGAGGAAAGTCATTCATAAGTGAGATAGGATTTATCAGCGAACCATTATCTCAATCGCAACGGAATAAGTAACACAGGGTCAAAGCGTATAGAAAAGAACTCTGCCGCTTTCAACCCATTTTGTGTGTTTCATGTTGAACCTTGAGTGATACCAGATAAGGATAAATTTTTGTTTTCTGAAAAAGAAGTTAGTGTAAAATTATAGTTGGCAAAAATAAAGGGAAGAAGCCGAAACCTCT
>CAMWKH010000007.1 GCA_947174805.1 uncultured Roseburia sp.
ATCATTACGCGGCAGAAAGGCTATATCAGCGTAAAATCAAATTATGGAGAAGGCACCACCTTCTCTGTCTATTTGCTGAGTTGAGCAAATAGCGTATATGAAAAAGAGAGGAAGTATGAAACTATGGAAATCGTAACGGTACATCAATTAAAGAAATATTTTGGAAAGGGAGAGGCACAAGTCAAAGCCTTGGATGGTATCGACCTTTCTATTGAGAAAGGTAAGTTTACCGCCATTATTGGTGCATCCGGCTCCGGCAAAACCACTTTGCTGAACATGATCGGTGGGCTGGATACCCCTGATGAGGGGGAAGTAATCGTAGATGGTGTAAATCTGTCCGGTTTGAAGGAAAAAGAGCTGGCTGTGTTTCGCCGCAGCAAAGTAGGTTTTGTGTATCAGAATTTTAATCTGGTTCCGACACTGACCGTAAAAGAAAATATCCTGTTTCCACTTAGTCTGGCTGGCAGTACGCCGGATCAGCGTTTCTTTGCGGATGTCATGCGGCAGCTTCGGCTGGAGGACCGGCTGAATGCCTATCCCCACGAGCTTTCCGGCGGCGGGCAGCAGCGGGCAGCTATCGCCAGGGCACTCATTGCTAAGCCAGCCATTCTTCTTGCCGATGAACCTACTGGAAACCTGGATGTAAAAAGTGGACAAAATGTGTTAGGACTTTTGAAAATGTCCGTAGAGACCTATCACCAGACACTCATTATGATCACCCACAACCTTGAGATCGCACAGATGGCTGACCGTGTGCTTCGCATGGAAGATGGCCGCCTGAAGGCATAAGGAGGTTGTCATGCTTCCAAATAACAACCTAAAAATATGTCACACACTTGCGCGGCGGGATTTCAAATTTCACAAAGTAAAAAATTTACTGCTGGCTTTTGCGGTGGTTTTGATTACAGGACTGTATGCCTTCACTTTTCTTCTGGGCAGCTCAGTAGAAAATGCGTTTCTGCTCAATTTTGAGTACCAATACGGCTCCACCAGTCACATTCTCTATCATGGATTGACGGCACATCAGGCAGATAAATTAGCGCAGCATCCCAATGTAAAAAGCACGGTCCGGATCAGCGCTTTGGGTCAGCTCTCTGATGAGATGATGGGTGTTCGCAGTGTTAAGCTGGCGGTAACCGATCAGGACTATGCCGAGAGCATCCTCTCTGTTCCTACAACGGGGCGTTTGCCGGAGAAAGCGGGAGAAATCGCTCTGGATGAATTTACCATGGACTCTCTGGGGGTTCTTCATGAACTGGGTGCTCCGGTGTCTATTCAGTGGACAGATAGCAAGGGAGGACAGCACAGTACGGATTTTACCCTCTGCGGATGGTGGGCAAGCCCCACAAACTTCACAGAAGCCTGTGCCTGGGTGACAGCGGAGTGTGCTGCCGGACTTCTGACCGGATACCCGGATACGGCATCCGTCACGATGGGGGTCGATCTCCATCAGCCAAAGGAATTGGAACAGCAGGCGCAGCAGATTATGACAGATCAGGGCGTAAATCAGATTACTTACACTACCAATTTGGCCTATAACGAAGCCAGAATGGAAATGGCAAGCAAGCAGGCAACACCGTTCTACATTCCTGCATTGGTGGTGCTTTTGTGCGGTTTTTTGATGATTTACAGTATCATTCATGTGGCCATGGATCAGGATACCCGATTTTTTGCGGGTCTGAAAACTTTGGGTATGACACCACGGCAAATCCGATGGTTTCTGTTGGAAAAGGCTGCGCTGCTCTCTCTTTTTGGCCTGCTCCCCGGCTGGCTGATGGGATTTGGTATCCACTATTTGGTTACACCGCGGATCGTGACTGGCATGGAGCAAAACCCGGCAATCTACTTCCTATCCTGGGAGCCCTTCGCTCTGGCAGCACTCAGTACCTTCGGAACAGTTTTACTGGCGTACTTTCTGCCTGCTGCCCGGACAGGCGGAATGATGCCAAAACAGATGTTGCGGAATTCGGATGAACAGGCGCCGAAAGGACGGGGACGCAGCAGTACAGGGAAAGTCAGTATTCTTCGGCTGGCCCTTCGCTCCCTGTGGAGAAATAAAGGGCGTACACTTCTTTCATTGCTGTCTTTACTTTTCTCCCTTCTGTTGCTCTGTTCTACCTGGATTAGTTACACCAGCTACGACGAAGGATTGTACTTAAACGGGATGTCTCCGTGGGACTACACCATAGAGGATGGCTCTGCGGCTTCCACTGTACAGCGGTATAACCCCAATAACCGAGCTATCACGGAACAGATCGTCAGCGATCTGCGTGGACGCAGTGAAGTTTTGGAAGTAAGCGTCCTGAAATCTAAGGAAGTGGAGCTGACGGCTTCTGACGAGCTGCGCCAGCGAATCGTTGACTTTTACAATGAACCTTATGATGAAACCATGACCCGCAGAGAAAGTCAGGCTGCCTACCCCGATTGGTGTGCCGGTTTGGACTGCTTGGAACAGACGGGCAGCTATTAGGGCATAGTGATTGCGTTGGAGGACGCCTACCTACGGTATGTACTGGATAACTGTCCAGTCACCAGCGGTGATTTTGATACAGAACAGTTTGCTGATGGGCGGTATGTTGTGGCCGCAGGCGCTTATGCGGAGGGCGTGTCCTCGCCTGCCGCCGGTGAAACTGTGGAGCTGGGGGGAGAGCAGCTTGCCGTGCTGGCTTCTGTTATGGGGGATACCACATTTTTAAGTGGAAGAAACAGTTTGGAGTCCAGCTTTCATCTGGCTTATTTTGTACCACTGTCCTTATTTGATCAGCTGTTCCCTGATGAGGGTATCCGTCAGCTGGCAGTCAACATTGACCATAGCGGGCAGGAGGAATTTGAACACTATCTCAGCTCCTATAAGCAGGGGTTGAATCGCGGGATTGGTGTTTGGATGCGCAGCGATTATCAAGAGGCTTTCCAGAACGCCAGGTTGAATAAATGCCTGCCGAAGCTGATTGTCGGGATCGTGTTGATGACCATTGGCCTGCTGAACTTTGCCAATATGTTGGTTACAAAGACGATGGTACGAAAAAAAGAATTTGCAGTCTATCAGAGCCTTGGCATGACAAGCAGACAGCTGCAATGGCTTTTGCTGATAGAGGGCTTGCTTCATGCGGCTCTTTTGACAGTAATTTTGCTGCCAGTAACCTTCTTTGTGACTTGGTTTGGGATGCCGGCAGTTTTTTCACAGCTTAACACTTGGTGTATAACCTATCATTATACGCTGGCTCCCCTATGGGCAGCCTTGCCTCTCATGCTGATGCTGGCAGTGGCAGTACCCCTAATGTGCTGCCGGTTTATTGAGAAAGGAAGCATTACAGAGCGTTTGCGGATCGCAGCGTGAGTTATAAAGACAAAATATTAAGGCAGCTTCGCTCACAAAGGCGGAGCCGCCTTTTTTCAAAAGGTACAAAACCGTACCTTTGTTGTACCTTCCCTGTGACATTGAACTGGTAAAATATAGTCAGAAAAGGGAAACGGATTCCCAGTTACAAGGAGGAAATACTTATGGAAGCAATTTTGAAGGCTACCGGTCTTAAAAAATATTACGGTAAGGGTGAAGCTTTGGTCAAGGCATTGGATGGCATAGATTTGGAGATTGAGCGTGGTAAGTTTACTGCGATCATTGGCACCTCCGGATCTGGAAAATCTACGCTGCTGAATATGCTGGGTGGACTGGATACCCCCAGCGAGGGCAGTATTCAAATTGGAAATACGGAACTGGCAAAGCTGAATAGCGAACAGGCTACCATTTTCCGGCGCAATCATATCGGCTTCATTTTTCAAAATTACAATCTGGTGCCGGTACTCAGTGTTTGGGAAAATATTGTTTTCCCCATCTCTCTGGATGGCCGCAAGTCTGATGAAAAGTTTATCATGGAGATTGTTCGTCTGCTTGGTTTGGAGAAGAAGCTGGATAGTCTGCCGAACAATCTTTCCGGCGGGCAGCAGCAGAGAGTGGCGATTGCCCGTGCGCTGGCCTCTAAGCCTGCTATTATCCTGGCGGATGAACCTACCGGTAATCTGGACTCAAAAACCAGTGACGATGTGATTGGTTTGCTGAAAATGACCAGCAAAGAATTTAACCAGACAATCGTGATGATTACCCATAACCCGGAAATTGCACAGATGGCGGATCGTATTGTCCGAATTGAGGACGGCCGCATCGTGTCTCAATAAGGGAGGGATGCATGATGAAAACAGTATTCAAACCAATTCAAACGCTGAATCAGCGTACTTTTAAGAAAAATAAAGGCCGGAACCTGGTGGCGGTCATCGCTATCTTAATGACTACGATCATGTTCACCACCCTCTTTACCCTGGCACAGAGTATGAGCAAAAACATGGTGGAAATGGCGTTCCGGCAAACCGGTTATGATGGTCAGGCATCCTTTAAGACCATCACCGCAGAGCAGTTTTTGTTGATCGCGAATCACCCGGATGTTGCAGAAGCCGGAGAAAGCCTTGTTCTTGGTCTTGCACAAAACAAAAAGCTGGGTGGCAAACAGGTTGAGATCCGTTGGAGCAGTGACATCAATGCAAAGCATTCCTTTGCTATGCCTGCCACCGGAACAATGCCAACGGCAGCAGATGAGATCGCTCTGGACACACTGATCCTCGATCGCCTGGGTATTCCCCATCAGCTGGGGGAGACTATAACGCTGGAATGGCGCAAGGATCTTGCAAAGGATGAGGTGACTGCCTCCACCTTTACCCTCTGTGGTTTCTGGGAGGGCAACGAATCTGTCTATGCCAGCATGGCTTGGGTAAGCCGGGAATTTGCGGATGAGATGATCGGTGACTATGTTGCTGATGGAAAAACAAGCATTTTAGGCCTGCATACCGCACAAGTGATCCTGCATAGTGACCGTAATATTGAGGCCACCATGGAGAATATTTTGGCAGACACCGGACTGACAGACTTGAAATTTGGCGTGAATTTGGCATATTCACCAGAGATGAATGCTACTGCAGCGCAGGAAAGCATTCCCATGTATTTGGGTATGGCGCTGGTGTTCCTTGCCGGCTATCTGATTATTTATAATATCTTTCAGATCAGCGTTACTGCGGACATCCAGTTCTATGGAAAGTTGAAAACACTGGGAACTACCACAAAGCAGATCAAGAAACTCATTTATGGTCAGGCAAACCGGCTGTGCGTGATCGGTATCCCGATGGGTCTTCTCTTGGGCTGGCTGCTGGGTATGGTGCTGGTTCCTGTGCTGATGGGACGGCTGGAGGGCAATGCTGTTTCCTCCAATCCTGTGATTTTCCTTGGCTCTGCCCTTTTTGCATGGCTGACGGTTACGATTTCCTGCCTGCGTCCGGCAAGGCTGGCTGGTAAGGTTTCTCCTATCGAAGCTCTGCGGATGAGTGATGCCGCCACAAGCAAGAAGAAAAGCAAACGTACCCGGAATGGCGCTTCCATTGCCGGTATGGCCTGGGCGAATCTGGGGCGGAACAAAAAACGGACAGTGACAGTCATCTGCTCTCTGACCTTGGGGTTGGTTTTGCTCAGCTGTTTCTACGCTAAGAATGCTGCTTTTGATATGGAGAAATACCTGTCTGAACTGACGATCAGTGATTTCCAGCTGGATGATAGCAGCAGTGCAGACTATATTGGCGGATATGACCCTTATGGTTTCACCCTGAATACGGAACTGGTGGCATCCGTAGAAGGATTGGCTGGTTTGGAAGCTGTTGGTCATCAATATTCTCATCAATTTGAACTGACACTGGATGATGAGACTGTGCAAAATATCGACGTATTCTATACACAGGAAATGTTGGACGATTGGGCAGCTTACGATCCGTCTGGTCCTGCTCAGATAAAAAACGCCATGGAAACCCGTGAAGCGGTGGGTGTACTGTATGGAATGGACGGTATCCCTCTGGATACAATTACGCATGAGAGGCATTTGCTCTCCGGCAGTTATGATGCAGAAAAATTTGCCAGGGGCGACTATGTGCTGGCTATCGGTCCTGCCATAGATTCCACAGACCTAAAGAGAAATGCTGCATTACCTGTTCCTGCCGTTGGAAGCAGTATTGCGCTTGAAAATCGTACCTATACGGTAATGGCTGTTGTATATCCGCTGCAAGCTGTGGATGAAGGAGCTTATGAAGGCGGCGTACAGAATCAGCACTGCATGAGCTTTGTTATTCCTACTTCGGTATTCCGGCAGCAGTGGCCGGAGAATACGCTGCGGAGACTGTTCTTCAATGTGGATGATGAACATATTCCCGCAGCACAAGAGATGCTCGATGCGTATACCAAGACCATTGACACCAGTCTGCCTGTGACATCCCGCAAAACTATGACGGAGCAGTATGAGACAGAAACACAGGCGTCGGCAGTCATGGGAAATACCATCAGCGTGATCATTGCTCTGGTGGGTGTGCTCAACTTTATCAATTCTATGGTCACGGCCATTGTTTCCCGCAAAAAAGAGTTTGCCATGATTCAGTCCGTGGGCATGACCAAGCGCCAGCTGCGGAAGATGCTGATTTGTGAGGGACTGGATTACGCAGCGATTACGCTGATCGTTTCTTATATTGTCAGCACTCTGGCCGTTGGGATCGGTGTTCGTGCCATGACAGCTAATGAGTTCAGCACTTTCCATTTCACTCTGATGCCGCTGATGATTTGTACCCCTATCCTCTTGGCTTTTGCGGTGCTTATCCCGTTTCTATGTTTCAAGAATTTAGAAAAGCAGAGCATTGTTGAGCGATTGAGAACAGAATAAATAGAATGATCTGCCGGACGACGGCAAAAGATTACAATAAAGAATACAAATCCACCACGTGGGAAAACTGAAAGCAAACCAAAAACGGTGCGAACAAAGAGATAAGCATATTCGGCGGTCAGACATAGAAGTGCCTCGGAAGCAGCCAACCGCAGCTTCCGGGGAAACAAATTAGAAAAATAAGTCAATGAAAGCATGATTAAATAACCCCACCCGGGGCTTGTGCCACAGCATAGAAATAGATAAAATAGGGGACAGAAAAACCGATACAGCGGATATTTAGGAGGAATGTTTATGCATATGGCAGATGCGCTGGTGGCTCCGGCAGTGGCGGGCACCATGTATCTTCTGTCCACAGGGGCAGGGGGATATTCCATAAAGAGAGTAAAACTGGAGGATGAGGGAAAAAAGATTCCGGTGATGGGAGTGATGGGGGCTTTTGTGTTTGCCGCCCAGATGTTAAATTTCACTTTGCCGGGAACCGGTTCTTCCGGTCATTTGTGCGGCGGAATGATGTTGTCTGCAATTTTAGGTCCCTATGCAGGGTTTTTGACTATGATCGGTGTGCTTGCGATACAATGCCTTTTTTTTGCAGACGGAGGGCTTTTGGCTCTGGGATGCAATATCTGGAACATGGCTTTTTACGGCTGTTTTGTGGGAGCGTTTCTCATATGGAGGCCCATGATGAAAAGAGGGGCAGGCAGGGGAAAAATAATAGCAGCGTCTGTTACAGGATGTATATTAACCCTTCAGCTTGGTGCCTTTTCCGTCACATTGGAGACTTTTGTCTCAGGAGTTACAGAACTTCCCTTTGGCGTGTTTTTGGCGGCAATGCAGCCGATCCATCTTTTGATCGGCCTGGTGGAAGGTTTGATCACAGCGGCAGTGCTGTGCTTTGTCTATGAGGCGAGGCCGGAACTTCTCTGGGGCGTCGGAAGATCAGGGGAGAAAGAAGGAAAAATTTCTTACAAAAAAACCCTCGGCATCCTGGGTGTCGCTGCACTGTTCTTTGGCGGTGTCGTGTCTCTTTTTGCATCGGCATATCCCGACGGTTTGGAGTGGTCCATGGAAAAAGTGGCAGGGACGGCAGAACTTACCACAGAGGGAACAGCGTATGCATTGGCAGGAAAAATCCAGGAGTTTACGGCTTTTTTACCAGATTATGCATTTAAAAACAGCGAGTCGGCAGCAGGGACGTCTTTTTCCGGTGTAGCAGGGGCAGTTCTTGTGGTGGCGTTCTGTATCCTTTTGTGTCAGTTGATGAAATTTGTAAAAAGGAAGCGGACAGATGAGTAAGATCCGTAAGGCAGTTTTGGAAATACATAAGGTGGATGAGTTGTCGGCGAGAGACCAGTGGGTGAATCGGGTTCACCCGCTGGTAAAATTTTTGCTGACGTTTTTTTATCTGGTCCTTCTTCTGTCCATGGGAAAATATCAGTTGGCGGGAGTTTTGCTGATGGCGGTTTACCCGGTGGCAGGTTTTTCCGTTTCGGATCTTAAACTTCGGGAGTGTCTCTATCGGTTTCGGATGGTGCTGCCTCTGATTTTTCTGATGGGACTTTTGAATCCCTTTTTTGACAGGCAGGTCATTGTATATTGGGGCAGAATTCCTGTGACAGGGGGCATACTTTCCATGATAACGCTGCTGTTAAAGGGGATTTTGGCGTTATCGGCCGGATATCTGCTGATCGTGACTACCTCCATCACAGATATCTGTCTGGCTCTTCGGATCCTGCGTATCCCTAAAATTTTTGTCACAATGGTGCTTTTGATCTACCGTTATCTCTTTGTGCTGTTTGAGGAGGCAGAGCTTATGACCCAGGCGTATATGCTGCGGGCGCCGGGGCAGAAGGGGATACATTACAGCGCCTGGGGTTCTTTTATCGGCCAGCTTCTTCTGCGAAGCATAGACAGGGCACAGACGGTGTATGAGAGCATGTGTTTAAGGGGATATCAGGGGGAATTTCAACCTGAAAAAATCCGAAAGGAACTGGAAAGATCGGGAGGGAAATTTTATATGGATAAACCGGTATGTCTTACAGTGGATCATCTTGGCTTCTCCTATCACCCGGATGTAAAGATTCTGTCGAATATCTCATTGAGAGCCAGGGAGGGGGAGACCATCGGGCTCATCGGGGCAAACGGAATGGGAAAATCCACGTTTCTTAAAATTTTGGTAGGGCTTTTGGAGCATGAGGAGGGACAGGCGGAAATCTGTGGGATACCTTTAAAGAAGGAGAATTACAGGGAAATCCGCAGCCTCACAGGGTATGTGTTTCAGGATTCCGACAGCCAGCTTTTTATGCCTACAGTGTATGAGGATGTGATGTTTGGCCCTGAGAATTATGGTTTTGATGAGAAGGAGGCAAAGGAGCGGACAGATGCGGCTCTTGCCATGGTGCATATGGAAGGGTTTGGAAACCGGAGGATCTATGAGCTCTCCGGCGGGGAAAAAAAGCTGATTTCCATTGCGACTATCCTGGCGTTGTCACCTAAGATTATACTTATGGATGAGCCTACTGTAGCCTTGGACCCCAAAAACAGGAAAAATTTTATGGGTATATTAAAGGAACTGGATGGGCTAAAAATTATCGCAACCCATGATCTGGATATGGTGGAACAGTGCTGCGACAGGGTGATTCTTTTAGACCATGGAGCCATTGCGGCGGAGGGGGAGGCAAAACAGGTCTTGTCGGATAAAAAACTCTTAGAGGAGCATGGACTGTGTTAGTATAGTATAAGAATCCCGTTGTTGTTTATGGCACAGTTTTTTATGGAAAGAATAATTTTATGTATTTTGTATATAGTATAGATAAAAAAGAGGCTGACAGCCTCTTTTTCTGTTATATTTTGTAAAATCGGAAAGGAAAAATGATGTATCTTATAGACGGCAAAATTCTTACAATGGCAGGAAATAGGTGGGAGAGAGGATATATCCGGTTTAACCGGGGGAAAATTCAGGCGCTGGGAGATATGGCAGAATTTTCGGGAGATGGGAAGTCGGAGGAAATTCTGGATGTAAAGGGGGCATGGGTGCTGCCGGGGCTCATCGACGCCCACTGCCATGTGGGGATAGCCGAGGAAAAGGGCGGGCTGATCGTGGATGACAGCAATGAAGCGACAAACCCTCTTACCCCGGGACTTCGCGCCATTGACGGGATCAATCCCATGGATCCGGCCTTTCACGACGCCATCGGGGCGGGTATCACATCCCTGATGACCGGTCCCGGAAGTTCCAATGTGGTGGGGGGACAATCTGTGTTTTTAAAGACCCGGGGCCGGGTGATTGACGATATGATCGTGAAAGCTCCGGCGGCTATGAAAGTTGCCTTCGGGGAAAATCCGAAGACGAATTATGGGCAGAAAGATCAGATGCCCGGAAGCCGCATGGGAATCGGCGCAATGCTTCGGGAGGAACTGTTTAAAGCCCGGATTTACCGGGAGAAAAAGGAGCGGGGGGATTTGGAGGAGGAAGATTTTCATATGGAGTGTTATCTTCCGGTGTTGAAAAAAGAGATTCCCTTAAAAGCACATGTCCACCGGGCAGACGACATTTTGACTGCCATCCGGATTGCCAAAGAATTTGATGTGGATATGACCTTAGACCACTGTACGGAAGGGTTTTTGATCGGGGAGGAAATCCGTAAATCCGGCTTTCCTGCCATTGCAGGGCCTCTTTTGACTTCCCGGTCCAAAATAGAAGTGAAATATCTGGATTTCAAAAATGTGGGAGTGCTAAACCGGGCAGGGGTGAAGACTGCCATTATGACAGATCATCCTGTATCACTGATCCAGTATTTACCGCTGTGTGCGGGGCTCAGTGTGAAGCATGGACTGGATATGGAAGAGGGATTTCTTGCCATGACAAGATATCCGGCGGAAATCTGCGGCGTGGCACACCGGGTGGGGACGTTAGAGCCGGGGAAAGATGCGGATATCGCGGTGTTTTCTGGGAATCCCATGGAAGTGTTCACCAGGACATTGTTTACGATTATTGATGGAGAGATTGTGTACAGAGATGAGGATTTGAATTTCTAATCTTCATAATGTTCCCTGCAGGAAATAATCATGATGTTTTGCAATTCATTAATATCATAAACCAAAGGGTTAAATTCATCTAATCTGTTGACACCCTCCCTTTCTCCTGCTATACTTCTTATTGTAAACCATAAACGCAAACAAAGTTGACAATAGGGAGAGATATTCATGGAAAACACGAAAAAAACAACAGACACCCCTGGTCTGACACAGGGGGAGAATACAAAATTTTCAGCAAGAGACCTAGCGGTATGTGCATTATTTACCACCCTTACCGCAGTGGGAGCCTACATAAAAATACCCATCCCGGTATTGCCCTTCACCCTGCAGTTTTTGTTCGTGCTTCTGGCAGGGCTTCTGCTGGGGAGCAAAAGGGGGGCCGTCAGCGTGGGGGTATATGTTTTACTGGGACTTTCCGGTGTTCCGGTTTTTACAGAGGGGGGAGGATTTTGGTATATCTTAAAGCCAAGTTTCGGTTACCTTATCGGCTTTATAGCTGCAGCCTATGTGATGGGAAAACTGGCGGAAAACATGGACAACCTGGCGTTTTGGAAATTGATTGGCATAAGCTTAATTGGACTTTTCATCGTTTACGGGGCAGGCATGGTCTACTATTATGTGATTTGTAACTATGTGATACAAACCCCCATTGGTGTGGGAACCTTATTTTTGTACTGCTTTGTGTTAATTGTTCCCGGAGATATTTTTCTCTGTGTTCTGGCGGCCCTGGTGACAAAGAGAATCAAGCCTGTTCTCAGGAATATGGGGTATTGACAGGAATCGCAAAGAATTGTTTAAACAGGGAGGAAGAGATGGAAAAAATAGAAGAATTAAAGGAAAAGATTTTTGGGGGAAATCTTTTGGAGAAACAGGAGATTATGGAGATTGTGGATGCGCCTTTCCAGGAGCTTACACAGGCGGCAGATGAAATCAGGGAGCGCTTTTGCGGGAATGGTTTTGATATGTGCACGATTATAAACGGGAAGTGCGGAAAGTGTTCTGAGGACTGTAAGTATTGTGCTCAAAGTGTTTATTTTCACACAAACTGCAAGGAGTCCTATCCTCTGCTCTCCACAGAGAAGTTATTGGAGCAGGCAAAGCGTAACAGAGAACAGGGGGTGCTTCGGTATTCCATTGTAACCAGTGGAAAACGTCTTTCGGACAGGGAAGTCGACCAGGTCTGTGAGAGTATACGGGCAATCCGGGAGGAGACAGGGATAGAAGTGTGCGTTTCCTTTGGGCTCTTGGGGCTAAATCAGTTTCAGAAAATAAAAGAGGCAGGGGCGTCCCGGGTACACTGTAATCTGGAAAGTTCAAAACGGTATTTTAAAGAAGTCTGCACCACCCATACATACCAGGAAAAAATAGAAACTTTAAAAGCGGCAAAGGAGGCGGGGCTTTCTATTTGTTCCGGGGGGATTATGGGGCTGGGGGAGAGCATGGAGGACCGGGTGGACATGGCCTTTACCGCCAGGGAGCTGGGGGTAACCTCTATTCCGGTGAATCTTTTAAATCCTATTCCGGGAACACCTTATGAGAACAACAGGGTGCTCACCAATGAGGAACTTTGCAGGATAGCGGCTATCTTCCGTTTTATCATACCCCGGGCATCGATTCGCCTGGCAGGAGGAAGGGGTCTCCTTGAGGATAAGGGCAGAACCTGTTTTAGGAGCGGGGCGAACGCAGCCATCAGCGGAGATATGCTCACAACGGCAGGGATTACGGTAGAGACAGATATGGAACTGTTAAAAGAATTAGGATATGAGGTGAGGCTGTCCCATGAGTAAAAAGTTGTTTATTACAGGCACAGGAACGGATGTGGGAAAGACATATGTTACCGGGCTTTTGATAAAAAAATTAAAAGAGTTAGGAAAATCTGCGGCGTACTACAAGGCGGCGATGAGCGGAAATGACAGGGACGGGGAAGGGAAACTGATTCCGGGGGATAGTGTTTTTGTAAAAAATATGTCAGGGATAACACAGCCCACAGAGGATATGTGCCCCTATGTGTATGAGCACGCCTATTCTCCCCATCTGGCATCTCGCCTAGAGGGAAATCCAGTGAAAATGGATGTGGTGAAAGCAGGATTTCAAAAGGTGTGCGGCGCTTATGATTACGTCACTGTGGAGGGCAGCGGAGGAATACGATGTCCCATCTGTTTTGATGAGGCCGACATCCAGTTGGAAGATATCGTCAGAGAACTGGGATTGAGCAGCCTTATTGTTGCCGATGCAGGTCTTGGAACGATTAATAGTGTTGTTCTCACAGTGGAGTATATGAGGCAGAAAGGGCTGCCTCTCCTGGGGTTGATTTTTAACCATTACCACAAAGGAAATGTGATGGAGGAGGATAATTTGGCAATGTGCAGGCATATAACAGGACTTCCCATTGTCGCCTGCGTGGAGGACGGGGCATGTGAGCTGAATATAGAAGAAGAAGTACTGTTGTCTTTGTATAAAGAATAGAATAAGAAAAGAGGAGACGTATGATTTGGTATCCATATGAACAGATGAAAACCATGAGGCCGCCCTATGAAATTGTGGATGCAGAGGGGGTATACCTATACACAAAGGACAGGAGGCTCATAGATTCTATATCTTCCTGGTGGAGCGTAATTCACGGTTATAAGCATCCCCTTTTGACAGAAGCGATAAAAAATCAGGCAGATGAATTTTCCCATGTGATGTTAGGGGGGCTGACCCATGAGCCGGTGCAGAGGCTTTCCCAAAAGCTGGAAGAGTGGCTTCCCGGAGACTTAGACTATTGCTTTTTTTCCGATTCCGGCAGTGTGGCGGTGGAAGTGGCGTTAAAGATGGCATTGCAGTATTACATAAATCAGGGGAGAAGTCGTGATAAGGTGCTGGCCCTCCATAATGCCCATCACGGAGGAAGCCTTAAGACGAAAGTGCTGGCTTTGGAGCACGCCTACCACGGGGATACCTTTAAGGCCATGGAAGTGGGTGACGATCCGGATTACCACTTTGCCTTTGGGGAGAAAAAGGGTGTGTATCATATACCCACAGAGATTTCCGCTTTGGAGGATGCCTTTTTAAAGCATCACCAGGAATTGAACAGTTTTATCGTAGAGCCCTTACTGCAGGGAGCCGGAGGCATGTTGATGTATGACATGGCATTTTTGAAAAGGGCAAGGGAGCTCTGCGATACATATGACGTGCTTCTGATATTTGATGAGGTAGCCACCGGATTTGGAAGAACCGGATACCGATTTGTGTCGGACGAAGTCCTGCCGGATATTCTTGTGCTTGGAAAGGCTTTAACCGGAGGGTATATCGGCCATGCGGTGACTGTGGCAAACCACAAAGTTTACCAGGGATTCTACGGGGATGACCCGGAAATTGCCCTGATGCACGGCCCTACTTTTATGGGAAATGCATTGGCCTGCAGCGTGGCGTATCAATCAATCGAACTCTTTGAAAAAGAAAATTATATGGAAAAGATTTCAAGGATTACTGAGATTACCAGGCGGGAGTTAAAAGGATTTCACAGTCCCAAGGTAAAGGAAGTGCGCATTATGGGAGGATGTGTCTGCTTAGAGGTGAAGGATGGGAAGACCATAGAGGGATACCAGCAGTTCGCCTATGAGAGGGGGGTGTTTGCGCGGCCCTTTTTAAAGTATATCTATGCCATGGTTCCCTACGTGATACAGGAGGAAGAACTGGTGAAGGTAATCTCCACCATGAAAGAATGGCTGTCTTAATAGAATTGGGAGGATGAGGGATGGAAAGGGATTTTTCCAGGGGAAAGGTTTCGTCCAATATTATTGCACAGGCGATTCCTTTGATTTTGGCGCAGTTGGTACAGCTTTTATATAATGTAGTGGACAGAATTTATATCGGTCATCTCCCGGGGGCGGACAGCACGGCTCTCACCGGGGTAGGGCTGGTATTTCCCCTAACCACTTTTATTGCGGCGGTTACTTTACTCTTCGGAACAGGGGGCGCCCCCCTTTTTTCCATCGCCAGGGGAGCCAGGGAGGAGCAGAAGGCGGAAAGAATTCTGGGGAATACTTTTTCCCTTTTACTGGGGGCGGCTATGATTCTTTTTGTACTCTGCTATATATTTCGCAAGCCTGTGCTGTATCTTTTTGGGGCCAGCGATGCCTCCTATGTTTATGCGGATGAATATCTGAGAATTTATCTTCTCGGAACGGTTTTTGTAATGATTTCCACAGGGATGAACGGATTTATCAATGCCCAGGGGTTCCCGAAAGTGGGTATGTTTACCACGATGATTGGGGCAGTTTTAAATCTGTTTTTGGACCCTGTCTTTATTTTTGTGTTGAAACTGGGGGTGGGGGGAGCCGCAGCCGCCACAGTAGTCAGCCAGATTGTCTCAGCTATTTGGGTGCTTCGGTTTCTCATGGGGAAAAAAGCGATTCTCACAATAAAAAAAGAAAATATGAGAGTGGACTGGAAACTTTCAAGGGAGATTGTAAGCCTTGGAATGGCTGGTTTTATGATGCAGGGAACCAACTGCCTGGTGCAGGTGGTGTGCAACGCCACTTTGAAAATCTACGGCGGAGATTTGTATGTGGGGATTATGACGGTAATCAATTCGGTGCGGGAGATTCTCTCCCTGTCGGTAAACGGGTTAAGCAGCGGGGCTCAGCCGGTTTTAGGGTACAATTACGGGGCAAAAGAATATGACAGGGTAAAACAGGGCATACGTTTTGTAGCGTATCTTGGCACTGGTTACACTGTCATAGCATGGATACTTGTGCTGCTCATCCCCCATTTTCTAATTTCCATCTTTACGGAGGATGCAGCCATGATTTCTCAGGGGGTTTCCGCCCTTCGGCTGTATTTTTTCGGATTTTTCTTTATGGCTTTCCAGTTTACCGGGCAGTCTGCCTTTACTGCCCTGGGATTTGCAAGACATGCGGTTTTCTTTTCTATCTTGCGGAAAGCCATTATTGTAGTGCCCCTCACCATAGGGCTGCCCCGGCTTGGATTTGGGGTAAATGGGGTTTTTTTGGCAGAACCCATCTCCAATGCCATAGGAGGGCTGGCCTGTTTTCTCACAATGTATTTTGTGGTATATAAAAGGCTTGGAAGAGATGCGTAAGATTACTGTTCCAACAGGCTTTCCAGTTCTGTCACCATAGTGTTAATGGTATTTACCTGGCTGGTCATGGTCTTAATTTCCCCTACATTATTCTGAAGCATATCGGCGATATGGTTAAACTCTTCATTTTCCTGTTTAATGTCTGCGGCGATATCTTCGTTTATGGAGACGGTTTCCCTTATGACTTGCTTTTGCACCACACCTGTCTCCACAGCCTGTTCCACTGCAGTAACCGTGGATTTTAGCTGTTCCATCATTTGGTGGATGGCTTCCACAGTCTCCACAACAACCTGATTTTGTTTCTGAACCTGCGCAGCGTTTTCATTGATAAATTTGGAAACGTTGTTTGCACCGGTCTGTACCCGGACAATTATGTTGTTTACATTCTGCAGGGAATTTTTTGTGCCGGCTGCAAGCTGTCCGACTTCCTGGGCAACCACGGCAAAGCCTTTTCCCGCATCCCCTGCCCGGGCAGCCTCAATGGAGGCGTTTAAGGCCAGAAGATTTGTGGATTCTGCAATTTCATTGATCAGGTTTAAGGTCTCGCCGATTTCACCTGTCTCCATTAAAAGTTTGTCGGTGACAGTTCTGGCCTGCTTTGTGGACTGTTCCACTTCTCCGCTCATACTCATCAGGTTGTTCAGGGCCTGTTGGCTGGAGGAAGACATATCCATAAGTCCCTTGGCAATCTGTTCCACGTCCTGCATCTGAACCTCCATATTTTTACTGCTCTCCTCCAGGCGGTCCAGATTTTCCTTGCTGCTGTCTGTTTTATTCAACATATGGGAACTGCTTTCGATAAGTTCCTCACTGATGGAGGAGAGTTCCTCTGTGGAGTCGGCTTCTGACTGGGAAGTCTTTAACAGAAGGCTGCTGGCTTCCTCCAACTGTCCTGCAATCTCTTTTACTTTATCCAGAACATTCTGCACCCGCTCATTGTTTTTCTCCAGCTCATCTTTTTTTGCATGGATGAGGAACCGGGAAACCATATATGTATTCAGATAAATGAAAAACATGGTGAATCCCAGGCACAAAATCCGGTCTGCTATGTTGGAGGCGAAAAGCTCGTCCCTTACCGGGAGCAGATTTTCCCCTTTCATTATCCAGGCAGTAATGAGGGAAACAATAATTTCTGCCATGGTGACGGTGACGACTCTGGTGTCCAAAAGAAGTGCTGTCACTACCGTAAACAGAAAAGAAAATGCCCAGAATTCCTGGGAGGGGGCCATATATAAAATAAAGTTAAACTGTATCAGCAAAATCAAACTCAAAAATATTTTTGCCTGTTTTATTTTTGAGGGTTTTACCGTGCCGTTTTCATAACCTGTTTTGATAAAATAGACAGCAAACAGGAGATAAATGATATTTGTAAGGTCAAAGATAAAAAAGACATACAGGGGGGTGTAACTAAAGATTCCCTTGAGCCTGTTTAAGGTGAGGCCAACCCCTGCACATAAACATGTAAGGGTGATAGATAATAATGTGATAGGGTATACTTTGTTAATGTAGACATCTAAAGCGGTTAGATTTTTCTTGTTGTTCTCCATGATTCTTCACTCCGTTTTTTTAGATTGGTATCTTTAATATATTTTCTATCAGCTATTATACTACAATTCGGGAGAGAAATATAGGTGATTTGCGTAATTTTGTACTGTTTTTATCACAGAGAGGGGAGCAGATTTTGAGGTTTTCACAGGGCAGGGGTTCCGGTACGGCGTCATCTGCTAAGGGAGTAGTTGACGGAGGCATCCTGCTGTACTATACTGATTTCAAATAAGTGTTGGTAAAAAGAAAGCAGGTGCGGTTATGACGGAGAAAAATATGGAAAAGATATGTCACTGGATTCAGGTGATCGGGGTTGTGGGATTTGTGTTTCTGTTGATTTTTTGCTTCTACGGGAAGGCGGACAGCAATCTGGAGAAAATGTCCTTTTATGGGATGGCGGCAGGGGTTGTGTTGTATGTTTTATGTCTGATCGTCTCGCCGGGGCTTAAGAGTACGGGGGTTTTGTTTTTTCTCCTCGCAGTGCTCTGCATGGGAATCAGCATATTTCTCATCTCCAAAGGGTACGGCTCTAAAGAAATTGAGGATTTAGGATCATATCCCTTTAGGGCAGAGAGGTATTGGCAGGAGGAGCATACAAGAAGAGTACGGCACCGCACCACAAAGAGTTATACCAATTTTGTGGAATACCAGGGAACACTGGACAGCGGGGAGATTGTCACCTATAAACACACCACTGCCACCATCGGGGATGCCATGGAACTGGTAAACAGGGAAGATAAAACAGAGCGTCAGGTGTTTTTGTACAATAACGTTTATTTTACAGAGGAATCCGGGACGGGGGAGAAAGAATTTCTCTCGGATTTTTTAAGGTGGAAGACAAAACTCTATATAGCAGCAGGGATTTATACGGTTTTGGGGGCAGCCTGTATTTTGGTGGGGAATCGGATTACACTGTGGGATGGTAACGGTGATATGAGCACCCCCACAGCTATAAAATAGAGGAAAACCCAGTTATATTCTGTAAAACCAGGGTTGGAATTTCCTAGTATTCATTATATAATGAATACCGGAACATTTTGTGATTAGAGATATACATAGGGATGAATATAAAATGAGGATATTTAAAAAAACAGCTTTGGGGGGGACTGCCCTTTGGTCTATTCCTTTTTTCTTTTTTTGTTTCCTGATTCTATGGGGGATGGTTTTTGGGAGGCAGGAGAAAGTTTTCGCATCGGAGGTAAGAAATCCTTTGTTGGACGGGGGGCGCTCTGCTGTGCTCTATGACAGCCAGAACGGGGCGGCACCGGCAGAGGCAAATGCCATTGTACAGACTTCCGACGGATTTATCTGGGTGGGGTGTTATCAGGGACTGGCCAGATATGACGGAAATGATTTTATCTGGGTGGATGCCTCCAGAGGGATTACCAGTGTGGCCAGTTTATGTGTGGACTCATCCGGCAGGCTTTGGGTGGGGACAAACGATAACGGGGCCGCATTGTATGAAAACGGTGAATTTTATTTTTTTGACAAAGACATGGGTTTAAAATCCAGTTCCATAAAGGCAATTTCCGAGGATGGCAAGGGAAATATCCTTTTGGGCACCACCCAGGGAATTGCGTATATTGACAGAAATATGCAGGTGGGAAAAATTGACGACCCACGGATTAACTCTTCTTACATAAGCAAACTGGAGCGGGACAGGGAAGGCAATGTATATGGAGTTTCCCTGAGCGGGGATGTTTTTGTCCTGCAGGAGCTTGCCGTGGAAAAACATTTTCCCAGAAGGGAAATAGGCAATGAGCTGATTACCAGCATATGTCCCACGGATAAAGAGGAGGGGGATGTGTATCTGGGGACGGAGGATGCGGGGATTCTGCGGATAAACCTGCTTAGTAAGCACATGGAATATAGGCGGATTTCCACATTTTTCGGCGCTACGGTGAATAAAATGTTTATGATGTCCGACGAGAGCGTGATTGTGTGCGGGGATTCGGGCATGGGCTACATCAACCGTTACGGCACTTTTGTCCGGGTTTCAGAGCTTCCCATGCAAAACTCCATCGATGATATGATGGAAGATTATGAGGGGAATTACTGGTTTGTCTCCTCCCGCCAGGGGGTTATGAAACTAGCCAAGAGCAGATTCTGTAACATCAGCCTTCAGTCAGGCTTGGAATCTATTGTTGTAAACAGTACCTGCAGGTACCGCAATATGGTTTACATTGGCTCTGACAGAGGTTTATATATTGTCAATGACTGGAACAAGAAAATATACAATGAGCTTACCCGAATGTTGGAGGGAGTAAAAATCCGCTGTATCAAGGAGGATTCCAAGGGAAACCTGTGGCTGTGCACGTATGGCAGTTTAGGGGTGGTCTGCTGTTATCCTGACGGGACATACCAGTGCATTTCGGAGAAACAGGGATTAAAATCCGACCATATCCGTACCATACTGGAACTCTCCGGGGGAGATATGGCAGTTGCAACCAGCGGAGGCATAAGTATTCTCCGCCAGGGAAAAGTTGTGAAAAACTACGGCGTGGAGGAGGGAATCAGCAATACAGAGATTTTATGCCTGACAGAGGGGGAGGACGGAATTCTCTACGGCGGAAGTGACGGAGGGGGCATTTATGCCCTTGATTTAAAGCGGGATACAGTGGAGAACATCAACCGGGACGACGGGCTTACCTCAGATGTGATAATGCGCATTAAAAAGGACGGGAAATACGGAGGGTACTGGGTGATTACAGGGAATTCCATCGCCTATATGAAAAAGGGAGAAATCCGCACAATCCATTCTTTTCCCTATGCAAATAATTTTGACATTATCTATGATAAGCAGGACCGGGCATGGATTTTAAGCGGTATCGGGATTTACTGCGTGGAGTTGGACAAGTTATATAAAGATGAGGTAACCAACTATCATTTTTATGATACCTCTCTGGGTCTGCCCTGCAACATAACCGCAAATTCCAGGAACCATCTGGAGGAGGACGGAACCTTGTATCTCTCAGGCACTTCCGGCGTGGGCAGTTTAAATATTGATGAGATGGAGAGAGAGGAGACAAAGGTAAGGCTTGCAGTGCCCTATGTCAGTCTGGACAATGAGATGGTATATTTTCATGACGGGGATTCCATTGAGATACCAAAAGACTGTAAAAGGGTGACTATTTACGGGTATGTGCTGAATTATTCTCTGTATAATCCCACGGTGAGCTACTATCTGGAAGGATTTAACGAGAAGCCCCAGATTACAAATAAGACGGCTCTGTCACCTATCAGCTACACAAATTTGAAGGGGAAAGATTACACGTTCCACTTGTCGGCATTGGATGGAAATACAGGCGAGACAGTAAATCAGGTGCAAGTTTACCTCCACAAAGAGAAAATGCTTTATGAAAAACCTGAGTTTATCGTGATTTCTATCGTTGTGGCGCTGCTGGCAGTGGCAGCCATGACTTGGTTTTATGCAAAAAAGAAAACGGAGGAGCTATTGCGGAAACAGATAGAGAATAAGCTGTTTGAGACCCAGATGATACGGGCCTTCAGCAAGGCTATCGACGTAAAGGACAAATATACCAACGGCCATTCCGCAAGGGTGGCGCAGTATTCCCAGATGATTGCCAAACAGCTTGGCTGCAGCCAGGAGCAGATTGAACATGTACATAACATTGCCCTGCTCCATGATATCGGAAAGATATTTATACCGGACCATATTTTAAATAAGCCTGAGCCTCTCACAGACGAAGAGTTTGAGATTATGAAACAGCACACCACTTACGGGTCTGATATATTAAAAGAGATTAAAATATTTCCCGATATGGCACTGGGGGCCGGATATCACCATGAGCGCCTGGACGGAAACGGTTATCCAAATGAGATAAAGGGAAAAGATATTCCTTTCAGCGTGCGGATTGTGGCAGTGGCGGACAGCTTTGATGCCATGAATTCCGACAGGCCCTACCGGGACAGGATGAAAATGGAGGATATTGTCTCGGAGCTTGAGAAAGCGGAGGGCACCCAGCTTGATGCCAATGTGGTGAGGGCGCTGTTAGAGCTAATCCGGACAGGAAAAATTAAGTAGCAGAAATTGTTTTTATCTTGCAGGAATCATTTGATGACGGTATAATGGATTCATAGGCGTTGGCATATGAAGTGAGGTGAACCTATGGGAAAAGACACTGCATTTTTTGTCCTGGGATTCTGTTGTGTCATACTTTTATCCGGCTGCGGGAAGAGCCAGGAGCATCCCATCTCCAAAGTGATACTGGAGGGGCAGTACGGGGTGGAAGGCGTGGAAAATATTATTTTTACTTTTTATAAAGACAGCACTCTGAAAGTGGAGCAGTCAGGCATCTATGAGTTTGGAAAAAACAGCCAGGGGAAAAATATACTGAAAATATGTTTTGATGATATCACCAGGGAACTTCCGGAGGATTATAATTTTACGGAGTATCTTGTGGACTGGGACAGAAGGTATGTGTATCTTACTTTGGATGTGGAGCCGGCAGGGGATTCGGAGCAGGAAGAGAAGCCAAAACCCATGGCCCTTCGTCTCTTAAAGGGCACGGAGGGAATTTCCAAAGGAGAGCCTTTCTCCGGAACTTATCAAATCGGGGGAGAGGGGAGCGATTACCAGTATATTTTTTCTAAGGACGGAAGGGTTTTGATGGAGATTTACGAGTATTATTATATTGAGGAGGAAAAGCTTACATTGTCGGATTCCTCCGGAAGCACGGACTATACATGTGTACTGTCGGAAAATCAAATTAAGATTAACAATCTTTTAGGGGAGAATATTCTTTCCCTCATAAAAAAATAGAGGAAATACACAGAAAGGACAGAAGTGATGATTGGGATAATTGGAGCTATGGATCAGGAAGTTGCCAAGTTAAAAGAGATGATGGAGGATGTGAAGGTTACAAATAAGGCATCCAGAGAGTTTTTTGAAGGGAAACTAAACGGGACAGAGGTGGTGGTAGTCCAGGCGGGAGTGGGAAAAGTAAACGCAGCCTGCTGCACCCAGACATTGATTGATGCCTTTCCTGTAAGCTGTGTGATTAATACGGGAATTGCAGGAGGCCTTCTGGCAGACATCAATATCGGGGATGTGGTTTTGGCCACAGATGCCGTGGAGCACGATATGGACGCCGCAGTGTTCGGATACGCTCCCGGGCAGGTTCCAAGCATGGATACCTTTTCTTTTCCTGCGGACGAGCATTTACGCCAGGTGGCAAAAGAGAGCTGCCAAAAGGTAAATCCCGATATTTCCGTGTATGAGGGAAGGGTTGTAACAGGAGACCAGTTTATATCAGATAAAGAGAAAAAGAAATGGCTTGTGGATACCTTCGGGGGATACTGTACGGAAATGGAGGGAGGCGCCATCGCCCATGCGGCCTATCTGAATAAAGTGCCTTACCTTATTGTCCGGGCAATTTCCGACAAAGCGGATGACAGCGCCCAGATGGATTATCCCACATTTGAAAAAGCAGCAATTGAACATTCTGTTCGGTTAATTGCAGAAATGGCAGGTAGATTATAATGGAAAAAATAGCAAGTTTTACAGTAAATCACTTAACTCTTTTGCCGGGAGTCTATGTATCCAGAAAGGACCATGTGGGAACAGAGACTCTCACCACATTTGATATCCGCATGACGCGCCCCAATTTTGAACCTGTGATGAATACGGCGGAAGTCCATACCATAGAGCATTTGGGGGCGACTTTTTTAAGAAATCACAAGGAGTATGGGGATAAGACGGTATATTTCGGGCCCATGGGGTGCCGCACAGGCTTTTATCTCATACTGGCAGGGGATTATAAGTCAGAGGACATTATGGAATTGATAAAAGAATTGTTTGCATTTATGCGGGATTTTAAAGATGAAGTTCCCGGGGCAGCGGAAAGGGACTGTGGGAATTACCTCGACATGAATCTTCCCATGGCAAATTATCTGGCGGGGAAGTTTTATGAGGAAGTGCTTATGCATATTACAAAAGAACGCCTGGAGTATCAGGAATAGGAGGAACGATGGCAGAGGATAACAGTTTTGGGAAATCCCATGCCCATAAACATTCCCATACTCACACAAAGGAGGTGCAAAACCGTCTGGCAAAGGCCGCCGGGCATTTAAACAAAGTCCGTTCCATGGTGGAGAATGGGGAGGACTGCAGTGAAGTTCTGGTTCAGCTTGCGGCGGTGAAGGCGGCTTTAAACAACACAGGGAAAATTATTTTAAAAGACCATATTGAACACTGTATCGTTCATGCGGTGGAGGAGGGGGATGCCAGAAAAATCCAGGAACTAAATGAAGCTATCGATAAGTTCATGAAATAGGAAAGGTAAGCGGATGGTTAAAAAAAGGGAGATTACAGACATTTTTGATGCCAACTGTAAGAGAACCGGCAAAACCTTAGTACGGGGGGAAAAGCCTAAGGAGGGGGAATACCTGATGGCTGCGGCTGCTATTGTGCGGGTGAAGGAGTCTTACCTTGTAACAAAACGCAGTCCGAGAAAAAGTATGGGCGGAAAATGGGAATTTCCGGGGGGAGGTTCAAGAACCGGGGAAGAGCCCATTCAGACGCTGCGCAGAGAATTAGAGGAGGAAACGGGAATCGTAGTTTATTCCCGTCAGGCCACATTTTTAAGACAAGTGTACTATGAAAAGTTTCATTTGCTTATGCAGGTGTTTCTGGTGGAATCAGATGCCAGAAGGGAAGATTTGAAGCTGCAGGAGGAAGAGGTCTCCGATGCGATGTTTGTAAACCAACAGGGGCTGAAACAGCTGTATTCTTATATGACTGATATTGACCAGCAGATTTATACGGAGGCAGTCAGTCCGCTGCTGTTTGCAGGCTCACAGTGACGGACTGCAGCGTAGTTTGTAAAGCAGTCAGTCTATATTTATGTGTACATAGGGAATAGGAGGCAGAAATGTTGACAGAAGGAATTTTGGGAAAACAAGAAATGACAGTTACACAGAAGGAAACGGCGGAGGTGTTAAAGAGCGGGACGCTTCCGGTGTTTGCAACTCCGGCTATGATTGCCCTGATTGAGGAGACGGCGTGGAAAAGCGTGGCTCCTGAGTTGGAGGAGGGGTGTGCCACAGTGGGCACCAGTTTAAATATCAAACATGTGTCCGCCACTCCGGTGGGGATGAAAGTATCCTGCGTCACCAGGCTGATTGAGGTTGAGGGCAGAAGGCTTATGTTTGATGTGGAGGTTTCAGATGAGAAAGGCAAAGTGGGGACGGGAACGCATGAACGCTTTATCATTCAGTCTGACAAGTTCCAGCAGAAAGCAGACGACAAATTAAAATGATGGGAGCCATACAAAAATAAACCGGATTCTTCTCTGTTTCAGAGAAAATCCGGTTTTATTAATTAGCTTGTCTTTTCTTTTTCCTGCTCTAACAAATCCATAATCCGCTGTATTTCCGCTCCCTCCACCGGCGCTTCCTCGAAAGTGTAGTGTTTGCCGTCAGGGCCGATTGCTCCTAAATTGCGTTCCCCTTTCTCCTTACCCCGCTCAATGGTGAAGTAGTGAATTTGTTTTTCGTTTTTGGGATTCAGGGTGATATAAATGCGGTAGCACAACTGTGCCGGTGCTTTTACCTCCGGCAAATCCAGCCGGATTAGCAGCAGTTCCTCATTGATATTTAAGGGCATCACCTCAAAGTCGCTTTCCCGGAAGGGATAAAGTCCGGGATTTTGGAAAGCTTTCTGGTAAATTTCATTTACCAGGGGTTCCTTCTCATCAGAGAGCTGGTGAATAAAGGGCGCTCCCTCCTGAAACACCCGGAGGGGTAGGTCGTGGAACTCCGCTTTCTGGCGCATCATAATGTGATACTGCTGAGGGGAAACCTTCATCTGTTTGGCCCCTGCCGCCTTCGTCTCGTAATCTTTGCTGATGGCCTCTAAGATTTGTCTGTTAAACAGAAGGTTGTCAGAAAAGGGGTTTAAGGCAACTCCCTCGCAGGGTGCTTTTGCATTTAAGGCCATTTTCAGGCACGCCATAAAGGGCAGGGTCATAATAAAGTCAAATTTTGGCTCCTTTGGAATCTGGCCCTGGCTGCTGTAAACGGGGATAAATACTTTTCCCTCCGGACTTTTTAACACACAGGGAATGGGGCTGACCCCCTCGGGAAGCTGTACTTTCTCATTGGGGTTGTCCTTTACTTCCTGTTTTAAAGCCTCTTTGTCGATGGAGTCCGGCAGGTTAGCAGGAACAAGAAAAATGGTTTTCTGCACCTGGTGTACCAGTGCATTTAGATTCTCTTTTGCAGGGTCTTCCTTGTATATCTGTATTAACTGTTCTGTTTTCTGTGCTTCTTTATTCATGGTACGCTCCGTAAACTTTTATAGTATTTAAAGTATACCACAACGCCGGGAAAAACTAAACTGTTTTTTCGATAAAATCCAGCACTTCCTCCAAAGATTTTCCTCCCATCAAGGTGTGGACGCCGTTTATCACTGTCATTGGCACCCGCTCAATGTGGTACTTTTTCACATAGTCGGGGAAGAGATTGGCATCCACCATCTGGGCACGGATGCTGGGATTTAAAGATGCCATCCTCTGGCAGGAAATCACTGTCTGCGCGCAGTGGTGGCAGGCAAGGGAGACAAATACCTGAATATTTACGGGTTTGTCTACCGCCTGGGTGCGGGATTTTATTTTATCCTCCAAAGGCTGTCCGGCTCCTGCGGTATTGTACAGGGCCATCACCAGGGAGTTTAACTCTTTACCTCCCGGCACACCCAGAAAACTCTGTCCGGTATAAACATGGCCGTCCCTGTAAATGCCCGCAATGGGGAGGCGGCTGTCATCCAAAAGTTCTTTTTCCAGGGCAGGGTTTTCCCCCGGCTCGTAGAGTTCCACGTGTATTTTTTCGCTCAGACGTTCCATATCTTTTAACAGGGATGCCAGCTCCACACATTTGTCATTTTTTATATCAACAATGGACAAAAGCCATACATCCTGCTCTAATTTTGAGAACACATCCCCAAGCTGTTTTCTCATTTCCTCATCCAGAAGGGGGGATACTTCCGGTATTTTATCCGGGGCCATCATAACATACCTACCAAATCAAGGCTGGGTTTTAATGTCTCCGCTCCGGGCTGCCATTTTGCCGGGCAGACTTCATCCCCGTGCTCCGCTACAAACTGGGCTGCCTGGAGTTTCCGCAAAAGCTCCGATGCGTTTCTGCCGATGCCCAGATTGTGGATTTCGTAGGCCTGGATCACTCCCTGGGTGTCTGCGATAAATGTGCCTCTTAGAGCCTGTCCCTCCTCCGGCAGCAGCACTCCGAACTGTTTTGACAGTTTCCATGCACAATCGCTTAACATGGGATAGCAGATTTTCTTTATGGTGTCAGATGCGTCCGCCCATGCTTTGTGGACAAAATGGCTGTCCGTGGACACGGAATAAATTTCACATCCCAGTTTTTGAAATTCTTCGTAATGGTCTGCCAAATCCCCTAACTCCGTGGGGCATACAAAGGTAAAATCTGCCGGGTAAAAGAAGAAAATGCTCCATTTCCCTAAAAGGTTCTTTTCTGTAATTTCTTTAAATTCTCCGTTGTGGAAAGCCTGTACACAAAAAGGCTCCACTTTTTTTCCAATAAAATGTTCCATATAAGAAGTACCTCACTTTCTTGTTTGATACTCCTATTTTAAATTTAGAGCCGGGACACTGCAAGAAAAAAATGAAAAAAATCCAAATTATTTGTACAATTTTTCCCAACTGTCAAAAATTCCCTGCTTTTCGGGGCTTTCCACATTTTCACTTATTGTAATTTGTAATTTTACAGGATATAATAAAGTTGCATCTGAAAATGCTTTATCAATGAATGGAAAACAGGAGGGATTTTATTATGGATGATAAGAAATTGGGAATTGATAACATGAACGGGGATACTGACAACGAAGAAAAGACCTGCGGGTTAAACGACATGAACTGCCTCGGGGGAGATCAGCCTTCCCATGGACTTAACAATATGAACGGAGATACAAACAACGAGGATAAGACCTGTGGGTTAAATGACATGAACTGTGTAGAGTAACCGTTGTTCCTGCGGGGGGTCAATGCCTGTATTTTTGCAGCGGGATTGGCCATTTGAAACTTTAACTTAGCCCCCTTACACTTAGGCGGACATCGTTTTTTTAGATGTTCGCCTTTTTCTTTGCAATTTTTTTCACATTTTTTACATTTTGTGCAATTTGTAAAAATTTTAACACTTCTCCCTTTTTGTCTAAAGACAATTCGCACAAATTGAGTTACACTTAATTCATCAGATGCGTGATACTTAACAAAAAAACGAAAAAATGGAGGGGTAAAACATGGCAAAGTACATTATGGCATTAGATGCCGGAACCACAAGCAACCGCTGTATTCTTTTCAACGAGAAAGGTGAAATGTGCAGTGTTGCTCAGAAAGAATTCACACAGTATTTTCCACAGCCAGGCTGGGTAGAGCATGATGCAGACGAGATCTGGTCCACACAGCTTGAAGTTGCAAAAGAGGCTATGGCAAATGTGAATGCAACCGCAGCGGACATCGGTGCAATCGGAATTACCAATCAGCGTGAGACCACTATCGTGTGGGATAAAAATACAGGCAAACCTGTTTACCACGCTATCGTATGGCAGTGCCGCAGGACTTCCGAGTATGCGGATTCCTTAAAAGACAAAGGACTTACCGATTCTTTCCGTCAGAAGACAGGACTTGTCATTGATGCATATTTCTCAGGAACAAAACTGAAATGGATTCTGGACAATGTGGAAGGTGCAAGAGAAAAAGCAGAAAAAGGCGATTTGCTCTTCGGTACAGTTGAGACATGGTTAATCTGGAAACTTACAAAGGGCCAGGTACATGTGACGGATTATTCCAACGCTTCCAGAACAATGCTCTTTAATATCAACACATTAGAGTGGGATGAGGACATCTTAAAAGAGTTAAACATTCCTAAATGCATGCTTCCCGAAGCAAAACCGTCAAGCTGTGTTTACGGGGATGCAAATCCAGAATATTTCGGCGGCCCCATTCCTATCGGCGGCGCAGCAGGAGACCAGCAGGCAGCACTCTTCGGCCAGACCTGTTTCAATGAAGGTGAGGCTAAGAATACATACGGAACCGGATGTTTCCTTCTTATGAACACCGGCGAGAAACCTGTTTTCTCCAAAAACGGACTGGTAACTACAATTGCATGGGGATTAGACGGAAAAGTAAACTATGCTTTGGAAGGATCTATCTTCGTTGCAGGTGCTGCAATCCAGTGGCTCAGGGATGAGATGCGTTTCATCGATTCCTCACCGGATTCCGAGTACATGGCAAGAAAAGTAAAAGATACAAACGGATGTTACGTTGTTCCTGCATTTACAGGACTTGGCGCTCCCTATTGGGATCAGTACGCAAGAGGTTCTATTGTAGGCTTAACACGAGGCGTAAACAAATATCATATTATCCGTGCAACATTAGAGTCTTTGGCATACCAGGTAAATGACGTTCTTGCAGCTATGAGAGCTGACTCCGGCATTGACCTTGCAGCCCTTAAGGTAGACGGCGGCGCAAGCGCTAACAACCTGTTGATGCAGATGCAGGCAGATATCAGCCAGGCTCCTGTAAACCGTCCGGTTTGCGTAGAGACAACGGCTATGGGCGCAGCTTACCTTGCAGGTCTTGCAGTTGGATACTGGAAGAGCAAAGAGGATGTTGTAAAGAACTGGGCAATCGACCGCACATTTAAACCGGAGATTACCGTAGAAGAAACCGCTGCTAAAGTTAAAATGTGGAAAAAGGCTGTTACTTACGCATTTGACTGGGCAAAAGAAGACTAAAAACAGACTGAGGGGGGAATTTTTATGTTACCGTATATTGCAGAATTCGTTGGAACATGTATGCTTATTATTTTAGGTGACGGTGTTGTTGCCAATGTAACTTTAAACAAATCAGGCATGAAGGGAGCTGGCTCGATTCAAATCACTCTTGCTTGGGGTCTTGCAGTTTTGGTTCCGGCATTCATTTTCGGAGAGGCTTCCGGCGCATCTTTCAACCCGGCGCTTACCATTGCCCTAGCTGCTGACGGCAGTTTTGCATGGAGCATGGTGCCCGGATATGTTGTAGCACAGATAGCAGGTGCTTTCTTAGGTGCATGTATTGTATATATCTTATTTAAAGAGCAGTTTGACGCCACAGAAGATCCCGGCTCCAAATTGGGATGTTTCTCCACTGGCCCGTCTGTTCCCAATATGCCTCTGAATATCTTAAGTGAGGCCATTGGTACATTTGTTTTAGTATTTGCCATCAAAGGTATCGGCAATGTAACAGGACTTTCCGTAGGTGTGGATAAATTATTCGTATTTGGAATTATCGTTTCCGTTGGTATGTCCCTTGGTGGATTGACAGGATATGCGATTAACCCAGCCAGAGACTTAGGTCCCCGTCTTGCACATGCTGTGCTTCCGATTAAAGGAAAAGGCGATTCCAACTTTGGATACGGACTGGTTGTACCGGTTATCGGGCCAATCCTTGGCGCATTAGCAGCAGTTGGATTATATGCAGTTATTCCATGGTAATATTGTTCGTGCTTGACTTTACACTTGCATTTTACAAAAGGGAACTACATAAAACCTAAAAATTAAATGAATGTAAGAGTTAAGAGCCATGCAGGATACATCGGAAACGATGTCTAATAAGCATGGCTCTTTTTCACGACAAGTGAAACAGCTGGCTGTTTCATCTTGTAAAAAAACAAAATTAGGAGGACTATAATATGTATGATGTAGTAATCATTGGAGCCGGTGTGACCGGAAGTTCCAGTGCAAGGGAACTTTCCCGTTATAATCTGAATATCTGTGTGATAGACAAAGAGGAAGATGTATGCTGCGGCACATCCAAGGCAAACAGCGCCATTGTCCACTCTGGTATCGACTGCAAACCGGGGACTTTAATGGCCGAGATGAACGTAAAAGGAAATGAACTGATGGAGCCTCTCTCCAAGGAGCTGGATTTTGAATTTAAGAGAAACGGTTCTTTGATCCTGTGTTTTGCAGAGGAGGATATGCCCCACTTAAAAGAACTTTATCAGCAGGGAATCGATAATAAAATACCCGATATTAAAATCTTAAACAAAGAGGAACTCCACGAGATGGAGCCCAATATTTCCGATGAAGCCGTCGCTGCGATTTATGCACCTTCCGGAGGAATTGTATGTCCCTTCGGCATGAATATTGCTATGGCGGAAAATGCCTATGACAACGGCGTGGAATTCCGTTTTAACACGGAAGTGAGAACCATTAAAAAGATAGAAGGCGGCTATGAGCTTGCCACAAACAACGGCAGTATCCGTACAAAATGCGTGGTGAATGCAGCAGGGGTCTATGCAGACAAATTCCATAATATGGTCAGCGCTAAAAAGATTCATATCACCCCCAGAAGAGGAGAGTACTGCCTCCTTGACAAAACCACCGGAGGACTGGTAAGTAAAACCATATTCCAGCTTCCAGGAAAATACGGAAAAGGAATCCTGGTAACGCCTACGGTTCACGGCAATACTTTAATCGGGCCTACCGCAGATGACCATGACGATCCGGAATCCACCAGCACAACAGCAGAAGGCCTTGCCCATGTATGCCAGGCTGCCACAAGAAGTGTTCCCAGTGTTCCCGTGCGCCAGGTAATCACCTCTTTCTCCGGCAACCGTGCCCATGAAGACAACCATGAATTTATTATTGAGGAACTTAGCGACGCACCTTTCTTTGTGGATGCTGCAGGAATTGAGTCCCCCGGACTTACCAGCGCCCCGGCTATCGGAGTTAAGGTTGCCGATATTGTATGCGGACTGTTGAAACCGGAAAAGAACCCGGCCTTTAACGGCACGAGAAAAGGGATTGTTGATCCTAAGAAACTCTCAGAGGAAGAGTATGCAAAACTCATTAAAGAGAAACCCGCTTACGGTAATATTATCTGCCGGTGTGAGACAGTGACAGAGGGTGAAATCATAGATGCCATCACAAGGTCCTTAGGTGCAAAATCCTTAGACGGGGTGAAGCGCAGGACGAGAGCGGGAATGGGACGGTGCCAGGCAGGTTTCTGTTCACCGAAGACCATGGAGATTATCGGAAGAGAATTGGGACTTTCCCAGCTTGAGATTACAAAGAACGGCGGAAAATCCAATATGGTAGTGGGTTACAGCAAAAAGAGCGCACAGGAGGTATAAGAATATGAGTTCCTATGATATCGTAATTATCGGCGGGGGTCCTGCAGGACTTGCAGCAGCAGCATCCGCAAAAAGAAACGGGATTGACAGTATATTAATCTTAGAAAGAGACAGTCAGTTAGGCGGTATATTAAATCAGTGTATCCACAATGGATTTGGGCTTCACACATTTAAGGAAGAGCTTACCGGGCCGGAATATGCAAAACGCTTTATTGACCAGGTGGAGGAGCTGAAAATTGAATATAAATTAAATACCATGGTTATGGATATCGCCGACGATAAAACCATTACGGCAATGAACCGTACCGATGGATTATTTAAAATTGAGGCAAAAGCCATTGTCCTTGCCATGGGATGCAGGGAGCGTTCCAGAGGAGCATTAAATATTCCGGGATTCCGTCCTGCAGGAGTATACTCAGCAGGTACAGCCCAGCGTCTGGTAAACATTGAAGGGTATATGCCAGGCCGGGAAGTTGTAATTTTAGGATCCGGTGATATCGGACTGATTATGGCGAGACGTATGACCTTAGAGGGTGCAAAAGTTAAGGTTGTAGCAGAGTTGATGCCATTCTCCGGCGGTTTAAAGAGAAATATTGTACAGTGTCTTGACGATTTTGGCATTCCTTTAAAATTAAGCCATACTGTAGTGGATATCCGGGGCAAGGAGCGCTTGGAGGGAATTACTCTGGCGGAAGTTGACAATCACGGAAAACCGATTCCCGGCACAGAGGAGGATTATACCTGTGATACTTTGCTCTTATCCTGCGGTTTGATTCCGGAAAACGAGCTGTCCAGGGGAATCGGCGTGGATATGAATGCCATCACCAGCGGGCCTTCCGTAAACGAGTCCTTAGAAACCAGCATCGAGGGAGTATTTGCCTGCGGTAATGTGCTCCATGTGCATGATCTGGTGGATTTTGTGTCGGAGGAAGCAGCGGCAGCAGGAAAGAATGCGGCAAAATATGTACAGAACAACTGTACCATGGGAGAGGCAGGAAAAGAGATTCCTATTATCGCCACCGACGGCGTGCGTTACACCGTTCCAAAGACGATTCATGTGAACCGTATGGAGGATGAGCTTGTAGTCCGTTTCCGTGTGGGCGCCGTTTACAAAAACAGCTATATTACCACATATTTAAATGATAAACAGATTATCCACAGGAAGAGACCTATTATGGCTCCCGGCGAGATGGAAGAGATTAAGCTGAAAAAATCCGAACTGGAAGCATTTGGCGGTTTAGAAAATATTACTGTGAAAATAGAGGAGGCATAAATCATGGATGTTAGAAATCTTACCTGTATCGGTTGCCCTTTAGGCTGCGCCCTTAAGGTTGAAATGGAAAACGGAGAAGTACTTAGCGTAAGCGGAAATACCTGCAAACGCGGGGATGATTACGCCAGAAAAGAAGTGACGCATCCAACCCGTATTGTCACCAGCACCGTAGCTGTGACAGGAGGGGATATTGCCATGGTATCCGTAAAAACCCAGAATGATATTCCGAAAGAGAAGATTATGGATATTATGAAGAGCATTGAAGATATCAAGGTGGAAGCTCCCGTTCACATTGGTGATGTGATTGTGGCAAATGCGGCAGACACCGGGGTGAATATCATTGCTACAAAAGATATTAAAAAAGTGGGCTAGTACAGAGTGAATAAATTTTGCCGTACTGGATAAAAAGGAAAACAGGGCGTGTGTCATCATCTTTCACACGCCCTGTTTTTAATATCAATGTCTAGCAGTATTTCTATTTGCTTATTTTAAGTTTCTTTACATTTGAATATTTGCTGTACACTTTCTTTCCTGCGGAGTCTTTCTTGTATGCCCGGACCCTCACATAGTAAGTCTTACCTTTTTTCAGGTTCTTTATGGTGTAGCTTGTCTTGCTGGTACTTTTCTTTGTCACCGATTTTTTAAACTTTTTATCGGTGGAATAGGAGATTTCATATCCCTTTGCACCGGATACTTTTTTGTATTTCAGTGCGATTTGTTTGCTCTTATTGTTTTTCGCTGAGGTAAGTTCTGTTTTATTTACCTTGATTTTCTCCCATTTTGCATAGAGGGTATAGTTTTTCTTTGTTCCCTTTTTAATGGTAGTAATTTTTTTCTTGAACTTCTTGTCTGTATACCAGCCTTTAAATGCGTAACCCTTGCGGCTGGGCTTTTCCAGCTTCACTTTTTCATTATAATAAGCCGCCGGATTTTTGCTGTTGTTCTTTCCTTTATTCAGCTTGTAGGTAATGCCGTATCCTACCGTAAGTTTGCAGGTTGCCTTTACGCCGCTGCCGTCTTTTGCCTTTGCGGTAATGGTTACTCTGCCGTATTTTTTGCCTTTCACTTTGCCCTTACTGTTCACAGTAGCGATTTTCTTATTGGAAGAAGACCAGGTAAGTCCTGCCTTTTTTGCGTCAGCAGGTGTAACGGTAGCTTTTAACTGTAAGGTTTTTCCTTTTTTCACTGCAGCCGTTTTACCCAGTTTAATTTTGGTTTTTTCTTCCGGTGCCACTACGGGCTGGTCTGTCACTGCGTAGCCGTTTACAATGGTAAGCTTGGATAAATCTACATTTGCAAACTGGATATCGTCAAATACAATAGAGGAATCGACGTCAACCCCGTTTCCGCCCTCGGGCAGGATACTATTGCACCACACGGCAAATTTTGTAATGCTCTTGGGGTCGAAGGTTCCGTTCTGTTTTCCTTTCAGCTGGCTGAATGGGATGGTTACATATTTTGCATCTGTGGTCTTTACGAAATCTGTGAGGATTGCCTCAAAATCTTCTCCGTTTGACACTAGCTGGATTACCAGTTTCTGGCCTTTTCCGTCGGGTTTTACCCACATGGTAAGGCAGTTGTTTGAACTGTAATCTATAGAATCTAAGCCTTTCATCCGTCCTGTCCATACTTCCGGGCCGCTTGTCTTTAAGCGGTAGTGGAATGCGCCTCCGAAGCTGCCGCCAGATTTGTTCGTGCTGTCCAATTCAAAGGCGGAACTGCAGGCTGCCGCAGAATTTTCCGTGTAAGTTCCGGAAAGGTAATCATTGTCCCCGTAGTACAGTTCAAAGTTGTCAATCATATTTGCCGGCATTTTGTCTTTTTCTTTGCCGAAACTTATGAATGTAAGTACTGATAAAGTTTTGCCGTTTGCCACAAGGCTTATTGTTCCCACATCGGTAAGTCCTAAAGCATCTAAAGTCCCTTTAGTTACCACAGCCTCATAACTTGTGCCGTTGCTCTGTGCCGTTAAGGTTTCTGTCTTACTGCCGTTTTGTAATACAAACTGTACCTGGGATGCGTTTCTCACGTTTGCGGATAAAACTTTTCCTTCTTTTATCACGTCTTTGGGGAATACATTGGTAAAATAGCCTCCCGGATTTCTGGGATTGCTGTTGGTCACTGCTTTGCCTGCCGCACTCCCGTAGAAGTTTGTGCCGTTGGCAAATACGGAAGAGCTCTCATTGTAAAAATCAATAAATTCGTTGATTAACTCCTGTCCCTTATCACCGTTTTTGTATGGGATATAAAAGTTTGTGTCGCCGAAATTCGCCCACACCAGGAAATATGGCATTCCAGTGTCTTTTGCAATCTGGTTTACTTTGCTGTACCAATTCTGACCCTTGATGGGGTTGTCTTTTACTAAAATACCTTCGATATCAGAGCCGTCCGCTTTCATGACCCGGACACCGGTTTCTGCGATTGCTGCCACTTTGCCCCTCTTATCACCGAAGCTCTTTACCACCTGGCAGGTAGTCCGAAGGCTGTCCATAAAGCTGTCGGAATACTGAGCAGGGTAGGAGTTGTAGTCGTTGTAATAGTCAAATCCAACGATATCTACATATTCGTCTCCCGGATAGCGTTTTGCATATTCTTCCTCGGAAGAGATAGGGCCGTTGGGGGAATACACATAGATAAAGTTATGTACTCCTCTGGATGCTAAGTAGTCCTCCGTATAGCGGAACAGTGCGTTGTATGTCTCCACATCTGTGCTCGCAGCGCCCCACCAGAACCAGCCGCCGCTGTTTTCGTGGTACGGACGGTATAAAACCGGAATGTTTTCTGCCTGAAGCGCCAGGGCATAGTCGGCAATAATATCCATGTATGCGGTGAACTGTGCGTTATATTTTCCTCCCGGAAGACATTCCCTTGCACAGTTGTTGGATAAATCTTTGGATTCCATAAAGTCGCAGCCGGAAAAATCATATTTATATTTTCCCTCCGGTGTGGCTATAATTTTGGAATTGCTCATGTTTGGCATGTGGGTGGAGAGAGTGATAATAGCACCCTCTGATGCGGCTTTTTTACTGATTTCCACGGATTTTGCCACTGCTGCCGATACATCGGTCATTCCAAGCTCTGCACCGGTAAGGGCCAGGGAATCGATACCTACAACGCCGCTGATACTCCCTGTCACATCTTTTGTGTCAGAATATACGCCGTCATTTTTTCCTACACATTTGTGGGTGTCGTTCTGGTGTCCGAAGAGCACCTGATCTGCGCTGTCCAACCCTTTTAAATATGCATACAGCGCTTTCGTGGTACTGTTTGCATCTGCGTCTGCCAGGACAACGTCTCCCGGCATCTGGCTGGTATCCGCTTTTGTTCCGGCCCCTGGTGTGGAAGTGATATCCACAAAGTCTGCGGAGCTGTCGTACTGAGAGAGGACGATGTTGTCAATGTATACATCTCCCTGAAAAGCGGTGGATACACCTACAATACCAAGGGTAAGGTCGGTAAGCTTTGTTTTGTTGGGCTGAAACTTAATAGAAACCGCCGCTTTTTTCATGCCGCCTCCTATGTCTGTTCCCTCTACAGCAGTGTCTTTGTTGATAATTTCTGTACCGCTGTCGGAATTGTTTGCAAATCCTTTCACTTTAAAGCTGTCAAAGGAAGCGGGGTATGTCAGGTCAAAGGTCAAAAGATTGTAGGCGGACACGTCAATGCCTCCGGCAATATTCTTTTTGATTTTTGCCTCGCTCCATCCCTCGGCGGAATTTTGGCTGTAATCCAGCCCTACTTTTAACTGGTTACTGCCGTTTAGAGCTGCCACAGAGGTGGTGACATCCCCATCGTATTTGTATCCTTCTTCCTTTGTCCATCCTGCGTTGCTTCCCACTGCAGCATCTTCAAAGTCGTCCACGGTGTAAGGACCCTGGGAGGGAAGGGGAGCGGAATCCTCGCCTTTTAACAGTTTTACATTGGAAACAGACACGGTTCCGTTAAATCCCTGTCCCACAATTTCAAAATAAATACCTTTTAAGTCAGCAGGCGTAATATCAGTAAATGATATGGAAATATCTGTCTGATAGGTACTTCCTGATTGTGTAAAGCTGCCTTTTTTTAACTGCTTAATGTCGCTGCTGTCATTCCATGACCAATCGTCCCCCAGTTTTACAACGCCTTGGATTTTTACATAATTGTCCTCAGCGGACAAGGAAGTATAAGATGCGGCATCCATGGAGACTGCAGCTGTCATGGTAAAGTTTTCCGGTGCGGTGATACCGGAAATACTTTCATCATACTTGATTTCTGATTTATTATCCCAATCCTCTGTTGGCAGGTTCAAAGGGTCTGATGAAACTGTTTTTGTGCCAGTATAGAAGGCTGTCCCTGCCGCAGCAAGTTCCTCTGTATCCTCCGATAAATCTTCCTCTTTTGTATCCTCGGTTTCTGTTGTCTCCTCCGTGGATTCCGTGGGAATCGTTTCCTCTGTAGATTCGGGAATTGCCCCTGTCTCAGGATTTGTCTCCGTCTCCGGGGTCTGGTCTGCCTGAGTTTCATTTGCATTTGTGTCCTGGGCATTTTCCTGTGTCTCTTTGTCCTGGGCGTTTTCCTGTGTCTCTGTGTCCTGGACAGTTTCTGTGTCTTGGTTGGTTTCCTGCTCTTCCTGGGTTTCTGTCTCCGGGATGTTTTCTGACGAAACAGAAGATTCCGGTGACGCTGCACTTGCAGCATGCACCGTAACCTGGTCGTTTGGCAGACAAACAGACGAGATTGTCATTGCCGCAGCCAAGCCCATTGCAGCCATTCGCTTCAATAAAACTTTTCTTCTCATGCTTTTCCTCCTTAATTATCTTGTTTGCTACATAAATTAAGACAAATAAAACAAAACCAAAGTAAATTTAGGTGAATTATAAATGCTTAATTTACTTAATATTAACTTAAAACAAGAGTAAAATAAATTGACAAATTATATGATAATAAATGTTTTTTTTTGTGCATATTTTACAAAAAGGAGTTAAGATTTGTCCACAAAAAAATTGCAGGTAAATCCTGCAATTTTTTTATGTTCTTTATATAGATTTTTAGCTTGCAGCTACATTTGTTCCGATATAATCCACAGGCGCTACTAACAGGGAGCCGTTGAGTATAGAAATCATAAACTGAAAGTCTTTTATAATTTCCTCGTCGCTTAAATGTTTTCTCTGGTAAATGTAGTCTAACATGTAATAGGAAAAGGAAGTACTGAAAAAGTCCACGCAAAACTGCCACTCTTTTGCGTATCTCTTCACGCCAAATCTGTCGCAATTTTTATACATTTTTTTAATCTGCCATTCTATGGGTTTTTTCACGCTTTGCAATATTTTGGGCCATTCGATTTCACGCACAATTTTGTCATAAAAGAATTTATCTCTCTGAATGACTTTTACTAACTGGAGAACCCACTCTTCCAAACCGGCATTCTCGTCGCAATTAACTGCTTCTGCAAAATCATGAATTGCAATCCACTCTAAGACATCATAGATATCTTTGAAATGGTAATAAAAGCTTTGACGGCTCATATTAGTCGCAGCCATGATATCCTGAATTGTAATCTTCCGAATTTCTTTGTGATACATTAATTCTTTGACACAATCCGCAATTTTTCTCTTTGTCGAATAACACATACATAATCCCCCTTAACACTTACGTGTACCTGCCATTACATTTCCCACACTTTTGGATTGGTAGTGGAAATTGCAATAGCCCCTGCTTTCAGTGCAGATAAGACATCTTCTTTCTCGGAAATCAATCCCCCTGCGATAATGGGAACTCCCAGTTTTGATGCCATAATCTTTATGATTTTTGGCATCAATCCCGGCAGGATTTCCACAATATCTGCATACTCTTTGATATGGGTGTTCAGATTGTCGATGACCTTGGAATCAATCACAAAAATACGGTATATGGTATTTAAGGATAATTCTTTGGCACGTTTAATCTGTTCGATTCGGGTGGAAATAATTCCGTCAGCCTTTGTGTAGCAGGAGATAAAATCCACTGCCTCCACTTTTGAGCTTAAACCTGCAATTAAATCCATGTGCACCACCACGGTTTTGCCTGCCTCTTTTATCTGCTCTACGATTCCGGCGATGGTACTGACGTCCCCATACAGCACAAATACCACGCTGGTATCTCCGGAACCTAAGCATTTTTCCAATCCCTTTTCATCTTTAATGGCCGCTATGATGGGATTGTTTGTAACCGCATCGTAAAATGCCTGTTTCATTCAAATCTCCTTTCTAAGTTTTTGCGCTGTAAACTGCGCGTCCAGATATACCCAGATGGTATTTCTGTATATTTTACGGGACAATCCACTGTATAAGAACCTTCTCCTGTAAATTTCTTATAGATCAACCCTTTGCTGAAGCAGTAAAAATTGTGGCAGGGCATGTATTCATTGTCCCTATGGGGTATAAAAAAAGAGCATGACTATAAAATAACATTTCTGTTATGTATATAACCATCTCTTTTTCTCTAGGTCACATATAAATCAATGTCTCTGCACATTATTTTATGTGCTTATTATACCTTCTTTCGACAAAAATTGCAATGACCATTTTTATATAAGTTTTTTTATTTGTTGCTTCTGCGCCAGATTTTCATTTTTTCTGCTTCGCTGATGAGTTCATCCCTGAAATCCGGGTGTGCAATGGAAATCAGTGCCTCTGCCCGCTGCCATGCAGATAAACCTTTTAAATTTACTTTACCATATTCTGTTACCACGTAGTGTACATTTGCACGGGTGTCGGTTACGATGGAGCCCGGATTTAATGTGGGTAATATACGTGATTTTAAAGTGCCGTCCTTTGTCTTAAAGGTGGAGGAGCAGCAGATAAAGCTCTTTCCGCCATTGGAGAGGTAAGCGCCAAGTACAAAATCAAGCTGTCCGCCTGCGCCGCTGATATGTTTTACCCCTGCAGATTCTGCGTTTATCTGACCGAACAAATCTAAATCCACAGCGTTGTTGATGGAGATAAAATTGTCCAGGGAGCTGACGGAGCGGATATCGTTGGTATAGCTTACAGGAGCGCTTAACATTTCAGGGTTGTTATCCAGATAGTCGTACATTTTCTTTGTCCCGCATCCAAAACCGAAGGTCTGGCGGAAACGGTCAATGTTCTTTTTGGAACCGTTGATTTTTCCGGCTTTCGCAATGTCAACAAAGGCGTCAACATACATTTCCGTATGTACCCCTAAGTCTTTTAAGTCGGATTCTGCAATCATGGAGCCTACGGTGTTGGGCATGCCGCCGATGCCAAGCTGTAAGCAGGCGCCGTTTGGAATCTCTTCCACAATTAATTTTGCCACTGCAATGTCTACATCAGTAGGAGCTCCCCCTGCACCAAGCTCACCGATTGCCGGATTTTCTCCCTCAACGATATAATCCACCTGGGAGATGTGGATGCCGTTTTCAAAACCGCCTAAACACCGGGGCATGTTTTCATTTACTTCCACAATAATTTTCTTGGATGTCTCGCAGACAGCCATTAAGTGGGAAGCATTCGGTCCAAAGTTAAAGTAACCGTGTTTGTCCATAGGCGTAACCTGGAACATTGCCACGTCATTTTTTGTGGCGGATTCCCTGTAATACCGGGGAAGTTCGGAGTAGCGGATGGGAGCGTAATATGCGCATCCACGGTTGATGTATTTTCTCTCAAGTCCCGACATGTGCCAGGAGTTCCAGGTAAAGTGTTCCCCTGCATCTTCCCGTTCAAACACTGCCAGAGGTTTTAAGAGAATTCCACCCCGGAGATTGATATCTTTCAGTTCGTCGGTTCTTTTGGCAAGAGCTTTGTCCAGGGCGTCAGCTGTGCCGTTGCACCATCCGTAATCCACCCAGTCGCCGGATTTAATAATTTTCACCGCTTCGTCGGCAGTTGTGAGTTTCTGTTCGTATTCTTTTGCAAAATCCATGAAAAAACCTCCTATCAACTTTGTTAAAAATTTAACTTTATAGTACCACTTTACAGGGGAAAATACAAGGGTTCCGGGGGAAAGGGCCGGTAAAAATTCTTGATTTTATCAGAGTATTAAAATTCACAAAAATTTTATTAGTAATTTTATGAAAAAAGTATTATAATGATTATTACGGTTACTGGTCCGAAAGACTTTAGATGAGAGGTTAGATGTATGTACGATTTTCAAAATACGGTGTTGCTCTCCGCAAGACCTACAAAAGGAACTTTTATTATGCGCAATGTGGCCCTGCTCTTAGTGGCAGTCACCCTGCTGGGATGTGTGTGGATTAACTTGTTTTCCTTTGCCCCCCTGTTTATTGCCGCTATGGCGTTTTGGTGGTGGGCTGCATTCCGCACCGGACTGGAGTATGAGTACACTTATTTTGACGGGGATTTGGATTTTGATAAAATCCGGGCTAAGAGCAAGCGCAAGCACATTTTAAGCATTCATTTGGACAATGTAACTTCCATTGTTCCCGCAGACGACCCTTCCCTTTACAGTGTGCATCAGAATTCCGGGGCAAAGATTGTGGATGTAAGCAGCCGCAAGCCGAATCGGAAGGTGTATGAGATTGTCCACCAGGATGCAGGGGTGACTACCTGTATACGCTTTGAGCCGGACGAAAAATTTTTGGATTCCATTTCTATAAAATATGGAAGGAAGATTACAAGGTAATTGAAAGCCAGACGGTGAGTCTGGCTTTTTGTGTACAGGGATGAATCAGAAAATTAAATGGTCAGTAATGGAAAGGAACTCTTCCCCCCGTTTTTGCCAGGTGTGTTCCGCCTTTGCTTTTCTGTATCCATTTTCTGTAATGTCGATTCTCTTTTTATCATTTAGGAGCAGGTTTCCCACTGTCTCACAGAGTATATCCGGTTGGTCCGTAGGAAAGAAAACCAGCTCTTTATCATCTGTAAACTGTCTCTTTAGCATAGAGGAGGAATCCGTTAAACAGAGGCTCTTGTTTAACATGGCAGAATAAATCCTGTCGTGGGCTCCGGCTTTAAACTCCGGCATAAGATTCAGCGTGATTTTTGCCTGGCGGAAATAGGAAAAGGTATCCTGGAAGTCCATGTCGTCTGTGATGGACACATTAGAATAATCTGCCAGGGGGGACTTGCGCCAGCCGTTGCCGCAGACCGTCATGGATATCCCGGACTTTGCCAGGGCAGTGAGCGTCTCCTCCCTGCGCCAAGCCCGGAGATAGGAGTCTGCCAGAAAACATGCCTGCATGTGCAGAGGAAACAATTCCTCCACAATTTCGTCCAATTCCGGCAGCATGGCCCTCAGGGCGGCTTCCTGGGTGAGACCGGCATCCCTTTTCATGTCTTCTATTAGCTTTTTCGTAATCTTCCCCATAAACCCCGGAATGTTTTCAATGGAAGCTGCCACTTCCTCAGGTGGGGTGTAGGAGCCGGAGAAGAGCAGGTCTATGTTTTTGTCCGGCAGGCCGTTATGCTCCGGTGCCATATCCTCCCCTGTCATAGGGAGCACATGGACGGAGGCGATGTGGGGATAGTAAGTTTCAATATAGGTTTTGTGGTTTTCATCCAGGCAGACCACATGAAAGTCGCACAAGGGGTGTTTTAACATATCGTGGTGATACAGAGGATGGTCCAGGATAATGTCAAAAAAAGGTGCGTCAATCTGGTCCAGAAAATAGCTGTCATCCTCCATTTTCAGTTTGGGCAGGTTGGAGTTGAAATCTACCATGGCATCAAAGTGCTGTCCCACAAAGCGTTCCATTGCCTCCAATGGCTCTCTCTCCCCGGAAAATATGGTAATGCTGCAGGACTTGTCCTGAAGCGCTTTTGCCAGGGCCCCGGAGAAATAATTGTAGGAATTGTAACAGACATTCCTCAGCTGAAAGAATAAAAAGTGTTTCATAAGCCCTCCGTAAATCTTTGTGATGTTATATGCAATATTCGTTTGATTTGGGCTGTCTGTCCAAAACATCCTGCAGGGTGATGCCGTTTAAGTAATCCAGCATGGCCTGATACAGCCCTTCGTAGATGGGAAGGGTAAGGCAGCCGTCACAGTTTTCACACAGGTTGGGGACATTGTCCATACAGCTCACAGGGGCCAGGCTTCCCTCGGCGCTTTCCAGTATCTCCCGGACGGTAATCTGGGAAGGAGGTTTTGCCAGCTGATATCCTCCCGTGTGGCCTTTGTTGGAGTAAAGCAGGCTGCTTCTGTTTAGGAATGGAATAATTTGTTCCAAATATTTTTTGGAGATATTTTCACGGGCGGAAATGTCTTTTAGAGAGACAAAGCCTTCATTATAATGTTTTGCCAAATCAATCATCATACGGAATGCATACCGTCCACGGGTGGAAATTTTCACGGTCACAGTCTCCTTTTACATTTTATATAGTACTTATGATACCATAGAAAAGCCGGGGAAACAAGCTTTGCCGGGGCGTGATTTTTCGGTTGCCGTTTTTACATTCCGGTAGTATAATAGAAAAGTAATTTTACCAAAATATGAATTAGGCTAAATACAGGAGGCTGCCATGTTAGAGTTGCGGGACATTTCCTATGAGGTGGACGACGGCGAACACCGTGAGATACTAAAAAATATAAATTTAAAGATAGATGACCATTTTGTAGCGGTTACAGGGCCAAACGGCGGGGGAAAATCTACCCTGGCCAAGATAATCGCTGGGATTATCACCCCGGCATCCGGCCAGATTTTTCTGGACGGCACAGACATTACCGGGATGAATATTACAGAGAGGGCTAAGGCAGGTATCAGCTATGCGTTTCAGCAGCCGGTACATTTTAAAGGCCTTACCGTAAAAGATTTAATCACTTTAGCTGCGGGGCGTCCCATGAAGATTTCGGAAATCTGCGATATTTTATCGGAGGTGGGCCTTTGCGCCAGGGAATATATTGACAGGGAGATTAACAACAGCCTTTCCGGAGGAGAGTTAAAGCGGATTGAGATTGCCATGGTAACCGCCAGAGGGACAAAGCTTTCCATCTTTGACGAGCCGGAGGCGGGAATTGATCTGTGGAGTTTTAACAGTTTAATCCATGTTTTTGAGAGAATGCACCAGGAGATTAACGGCATGATTTTGATTATCTCCCATCAGGAGAGAATTTTAAATGTGGCGGATAAGATTGTGCTGGTAAACGATGGGGAAGTCTCCGCGGTGGGAACGAAGGACGAAATTCTTCCCATGCTGTTAAATGCGGAGGGGAGCTGTAAGACATTGATGGATAAGACAAAATAGGGGGATACTATGGACAAAATTCAAAAAAATCTTTTAGAGCAGGTGGCGGACCTGCATGAGGTGCCTGCCGGGGCATATAATATCCGGGCCAACGGGCAGATGGCAGGAAGAAACAGCACGGCAAATATAGAGATTGTCACGAAAGAGGACAGACAGGGGATTGACATTGTGATTAAGCCCGGGACAAAAAATGAGAGCGTCCATATTCCTGTTATTTTAAGCGAGAGCGGGCATCAGGAGATGGTGTACAATGATTTTTATATCGGTGAGGACTGTGATGTCACCATTATTGCCGGGTGCGGAATCCACAACTGCGGCGTGGACACATCAAAACATGAGGGAATCCATACCTTTTATGTGAAAAAGAACGCCAAAGTCCGCTATGTGGAAAAGCATTACGGTGAGGGGGACGGCAGCGGGGAAAATATTATGAACCCGGTCACAGAGGTGCATTTGGAGGAAAATGCTTATCTGGAAATGGAGACGACTCAGATAAAAGGCATTGATTCCACCAACCGCGTCACAAGAGGCACCTTGAAAGAGGGAGCAAGACTCGAGGTAAAGGAAAAAATTATGACCCACGGAAAGCAGTATGCCAGGACGGAGTTTGAAGTGGATTTAAACGGGGAAAATTGCAGTGCCAATGTGATCTCCAGGTCTGTGGCAAGGGATACCTCCAAACAGGAGTTTTTTTCCCGGATAAACGGAAACGCAGCCTGTGCCGGGCACAGTGAATGCGACGCCATTATTATGGACAAGTCCTGTGTCACTGCCAGCCCTCAGCTCACGGCGAATCATGTGGATGCCAGTTTGATTCATGAGGCGGCCATAGGAAAAATTGCAGGGGAGCAGCTGATAAAGCTTATGACTCTGGGGCTAACCGAGGCGGAGGCAGAACAGCAGATTATCAGTGGATTTTTGAAATAAAAAAATGAGAAACACCAGAAAGTGTTTCTCATTCTTTATTTTTTTTCTTTATCGGACAGTGTATGGAAACGGTCATCCTTATCCTTGAGGGCATATGTAGTGGCGCCAGACATTTTTGATTTTCTCTGGCACTGGGAACATATAGAGCCAAAATGGATAGGGGCACCGCATTTTACACAGTGCATGGCCTCAATGATTGGTTTGCTGGCCAATTCCTTGTACTCGATTCTTCCATCCCGAATCCAGCTTTTTACTTTGCTGAGGGGAATTCTGAATTCTTCCGCCACCATATATTCGGTTACGTCATTGGCCCGGATGTATTCCTTTACCCGGGAAAAAAGGTCGCGCTCTTTGCAACGAGGGCAGATGTCTTCTGTGTAGTCTTTCGGCAGGGGACGTCGGCAGTCTTTGCATTCTCTGGGTGCGTCAAAAAGATAATGTTTACCAGAAGCGGGCATTTCATGAAGCCTCCTTTACAAATAGTATTTGCGGCTTTTACAGTCACTTGATGTCATTTCCGACAATTATTATACCATATAATTTGCAGAAAGGGAACAAATATGAAATTTTTTCATATATCGGATCTTCATATAGGAAAACAGCTTCATCATTACAGCCTGAAGGAAGAACAAGAACATATACTGAACACTATAATAGATTTGGCTAAAAGAGAAGGGCCGGACGCCGTGCTTATGGCAGGGGATATCTACGATTCCGGTGTTCCCTCCGCCGAGGCGGTAGGGCTTTTCGATTCTTTTCTTACCAGGCTGTCCCGCACTATGCCAGAGATGTGGATTTTGGTGATTGCAGGAAATCATGACAGCGGAAAACGGATTTCCTTCGCCAGTGATATTCTGGCAAAGCATAGGATTTGTATCGCAGGGCTACCCCCCATGGAGGAGGGAGAGTTTCTGAAAAAAGTGGTTTTGGAGGATGCATGGGGCAGGGTGAATTTTTATCTCTTGCCTTTTACCAAGCCTTCCCACCTTAGAAAATTCAAAAAGGAACCCTTTTCTTCCTACCAGGAGGCGGTGGAATTTTTGCTGGAAAGGGAACAGGTAGAGAGAGAGGAGAGAAATGTGATTCTCTCCCATCAGTTTTACACTTCATCCGGGAGAAAACCGGAGCAGAGTGATTCGGAGACAATTTCTGTGGGAGGTATTGAGCAAGTGGATATCTCTCTTCTGAAAGATTTTGACTATGGGGCATTGGGGCATATTCACAAGCCCCAGAATATAGGGGGGCATGTCCGTTACTGCGGGACGCCTCTGGCCTATTCTGTCAGTGAAGCAGAGCAGGCAAAAACTGTTACAATGGTAACTTTGGAGGGGAAGGGGGAAGAACCTGACATACGGGAACTGCCCTTGATGCCCCTGCGCAGGGTGAGGAAGCTGAAAGGGAGACTCCACGAGATACTTGAAATGGCACAGGGGAGCATAGTGGAGGATTATGTGAGTATCACTTTAACAGATGAGATAGAAGCCTATGAGCCCATGGAACAGTTAAAAGAAATATACCACAGAATTCTGGAGCTGGGGGTGGACAATAAGCGCACCAGAGAAGTGACGGATATTTTCTTGGAGGAAGTGGAAGATATGAATCCTCTTACGGCTTTTTTGGGATTTTTCAGGGAGATGAGAGGCAGGGATATGACAGAGGGGGAGAGGGCTTTGACGGAGAAAGTGGTTTTGAGATGTACAGAGGAATCCGGGGAGGGAGAATATGAAACCGATTTATATTGAGATGTCTGCCTTTGGTTCTTACGGCGGCGTGGAGACCGTAGATTTTTCCCGGAAACAGGAGGGATTGTTTTTAATTACCGGAGATACGGGAGCGGGGAAAACCACAGTTTTTGACGCTATGATGTATGCCCTCTACGGGAAAACCAGCGGAGGGGAGAGAAGCGGCGCCATGATGCGAAGCCATTATGCCGGAAGGAATACAAAAACTTATGTGCGGTTTGCGTTTACTTTTCTGGGGGAGAATTATCAGATTACCCGAAACCCGGAATATGTGATGGAAAAGACCTTGAAAAACGGAAAAATAAAGCAGCAGAAAGTGTCCCAGAGTGTGGAACTGCTTTTGCCGGAGGGGAAAGTTTTTCCGGGAAAAAAGCAGGAGGTGGAGGAGCGCATCCGGGAAATCGTTGGTTTGACCGGGGAGCAGTTTTGTCAGATGGCCATGATTGCCCAGGGTGATTTTTTGAAATTACTATATGCCAAAACCGATGAGAGAAAAAAGATTTTCAGCCATCTTTTTGGCACAGGCATTTATGTAAAAATTCAAGAGGAATTCCGGCGGCATGCCGCAGTTTTGGAGGATAGGATTAAAGAGAAAAGCCAGGCCTACAGGCAGGAGTATGCCCGGAAAATAATTCCCCCCGGGTTGGAGGATACAGGGGAAGATACGGGGGAGTATGTGTCAAATCTTTCGGTTTTGGAGGAGTATATATCTTTTGGAAAAAACAGAGAGAGGGAGATAAAGGCGGCCCGTACAGAGTGTAAAGACGAACACCAGAAGATTTTGGAGCAAATCAGCATTGCACAGGAAACGGAAAAGCTCTTTGCCCATTGGAAAAAAGCACTCTTAGAGCAGGAAGAGCTGTCCCAGCGCAGGGATGAAATTTTAAATTTGGAAAAGAGGCTTAAGAAAGGGGAAGCGGCGGAATGGGTCAGGCAGAAGGAAGAAAATGCGGCAGATGCCAAAACAGCGTGGGAGGAAAACCAGAAATACAAAGGAAATCTAAGAGCAAAGGATGATATGCTAAAGCAGTCCCTGGAGTTGTCCCAAAATGCAGTCCTATGGCTGGAGAGTTATAGGAAGATGTTTCTCTTGGGCATTTTGTCCCAGGAGCTGGGAGAGTGTATCAAACACAGAAAGCAGGAGGAGGAGAGAAAAGAAATCTGGCAGAAATCGGTGGAGGACAGCCTTGCAAAACGGGATGCCTACGAGAAAAAGTATTCTGTTTTTCTCCGGGAACAGGCGGGGATACTGGCAAAAGAACTGAAGGAGAAAGAGCCCTGCCCTGTGTGCGGTGCGAGGGAGCATCCCCATCCTGCATGTCTCACCTGTGAGGCGGTAGGACAGCAGGAGGTGGAAAAGGCAAGGGAAATCCGGGATGAGGCGGAGGAAAAAAGAGAGAAAGCCCATCAGGAATACCGTCTGAAAGAGCAGCAGTCCAGAAATCTTTGGCAGCAGTTTTTCCTTCATGTGAAAGATTCCTTTGGTGAGGAACTTTCGGAGAGAGAGGCGGAGGAGAAGATGATAAGGGCGGAGGAATCTTTGGAGGAAGAGGCGGCTGAGAGGGAAAAGAAGCTGGAGAAATCCGGGGACTGGCAGGGATTTATCCGTGAAATCAAAGCCCATGCCAAAACCTGCCGGGGGCAGGAGGGAGTTTCTTACATGGAGGAAATGAAAGGGGAGGCGGATAAGCGCATTCAAAAGATGCAGGAGGAGAAAGATACAAACAGGGGGACTTTGGAAGCTGTGGAGCAGGAGGGGGACAGGCTTTTCAAAGAATGGGATAACCAGAATACCATATTTCAAAGCGCTCTGGGGGCAGCTGGATTTGAGGATGAGACAGCCTATCGGGAAAGTCTGGCCGGAGAGAGAGAACGGAACCGGTGGGCAGAGGAAATCCGTTCTTACCAAAACCAGGTGGTATTAAAAGAGGGGGAAGTCAAAGGCCTCTCATCCCAGGTAAAAGGGAAAAAACAGAGGGATATGGAAGGGCTTAAAACCAGGGAAAAGGAACTGAGACAGCGTCAGGGAGAACTGGAAAACCAGTATATGAAATGTCATTCCGCCAATGAAAACAACCGAAATGTGCGTCAGAATTTGATTTCTCTGGAAAATGAGTGTAAGATGCTAAGAGAGGATGCCGCAGTGGCGGAAAGCCTTTCCCGCACCGCCGGGGGACGGCTGAACCAGTCGGTGAAAATGGATTTGGAGACGTATATCCAGAGAAGATATTTTAAACAGATTATTGCCCAGGCAAATAAGAGGTTTATTGCCATGACGGACAGGCAGTTTATGCTGCGGCTCAAAGAGGAGACATTGGGGAAGGGAAGAAATGAGGGGCTGGATTTAATGGTTTATGCCATTGCAACAGGAACCCTGCGGGATATCAGAACACTGTCCGGGGGCGAATCTTTTCTGGCTGCGTTATCCCTTGCCCTGGGGCTTTCCGATATTGTTATGAAGCAGAGCGGAGGAATCCGTCTGGATATGATGTTTATCGATGAGGGGTTTGGTTCACTGGACGAGGGATCCAGAAAAAAAGCCATTGAAGTGTTACAGCAGCTCTCCATGGGCCATCGTCTCATTGGCATTATTTCTCATGTGACGGAACTTAAGGAACAGTTGGATGATAAATTATGTGTTACCAGAAACGAGAAAGGAAGCAGTGTATGTTGGGAGATTTCATAAAGCGCACAGGAAAAGCACCGATTGCAGTGTTTGACTCAGGGGTGGGGGGAATCAGTGTTTTAAGAGAATTAATTGCCCTCATGCCCCAGGAAAATTTTTATTATTATGGGGATTCTGCAAATGCCCCCTACGGCACAAAGGGGCTGGAGGAAGTAAGGAAACTGACCATTGGGCATGTGGATCAATTTATCAGGGAAGGGGCGAAGGCCGTGGTGGTGGCATGCAATACGGCTACCAGCGCAGCGGTACGGCTTCTGCGCCTGAAATATGGGGATGTTCCCATTATAGGGATAGAGCCGGCCTTAAAACCTGCGGTGTTATCCAAAGAAAATCCTAATGTGGTGGTTATGGCAACCCCCATGACCATACGGGAAGAAAAGTTTCATAACCTTATGGACCGTTACACCCATATGGCCCATATTATCCCGCTGCCCTGTCCGGGCCTTATGGAATATATTGAACAGGGCAACATCCAGGGGGAGGAACTTCTGGCTTTTTTGGATAAATTATTTGACCCTTTCGATAAGCAGAAACTGGATGCCGTTGTCCTTGGCTGTACCCATTACCCATTTGTGAGCAGGGAGCTGAAAAAAGTTCTGGGAGATAAAGTGGCCTTATTTGACGGTGGGGAGGGCGTGGCCAGGGAGACCCGGCGGCGTCTGGCAGAGAAAGGGCTTTTGGGCCAGGAGAAAAAAACGGGGGAGATTTTATTTGTCAACAGTGAAAATACACAGCAGAAAATCAGGCTTTGCAAAAAACTGCTGGCATTGCCCAGGTAACATATGGGTGAAAAGGAGGACATATGGCAAAGTCTTATCATCAGAAGCTGAAAATACTTTATATTGCGCAGATGCTGTTGGATAAATCAGACGAGGAGCATCTGCTCTCTACAAAAGATTTGATTGCAGGGCTCTCTGAGTACGGTATCTTAGCGGAGCGGAAAAGTATTTACGCAGATATAGAGGCGTTGATGGAGTTTGGAATGGATATAGTAAAAGAGGAAGGCCGTTCGGGGGGCTATTATATTGCAAGCCGTCAGTTTGAGCTCCCGGAGCTAAAGCTTTTGGTGGATTCCGTTCAGGCATCCAAATTTATTACGGAAAAGAAATCCAGGGAGCTGATTGCCAAGCTGGAGACTCTTACCAGCCATGCCAACGGGGGCAAACTTCACCGTCAGGTGGTGGTGAATAACAGGAACAAAGCGGTAAATGAATCCATTTACTATAATGTGGACGCTATTTATACCGCCATGAATGATAATGTCCAAATCCGATTCCAATATTTTTCCTGGACACCGGATAAGAAAATGGCACTGCGCAGAGACGGGGAATTTTACCAGGTAAGCCCCTGGTTTTTAACCTGGGAGGATGAGAATTATTATCTTATTGCCTATGACGGAAAAGCGGATGTAATGAAGCATTACCGGGTGGACAAAATGCTGAAACCGGGAAACACAAAGGAGAAGCGTCAGGGGAGAGAATTGGCGGAGAGCGTGGATCTTGCGGCCTATGCAAAGAAAACATTCGGAATGTTTGCGGGAAATGAGATGACGGTGGTTTTAGAGTGCAGGGAAGAATTGACAGGGGTATGTATTGACCGGTTTGGAACAGATGTAGCGATGCGAAGGACTGAGGAAGGAGGCATCCGCCTCCGGGCGGATGTTGCAGTATCCCCTCAGTTTTACGGCTGGCTGGCAGGCTTGGGGGACAGGATAAAAATCCTATCCCCGGAGAGTGTCAGGGAGGCCTACCGTCAGTGGCTGAACAATATTATACAGTCTTTAGAATAAAATGGAAGAAAAAGTACAGTAAAAGCAAATGTAAGGGATAAAAAGCGTAAAATATATATTTCAGGTCCAGTCCTCGTTTCCCGTTGTAAAATTTTACCAGCAGGATATCTATGAGGGCTGGACTTTCTGCTATATTCATAGCGGAAAGCCAGATTACAGACACCCCCATGGCAAGAGTGCTGCTTCTATTCTGCCTAAATAGATAGATAAATACAATGGCCAGTACGCCCACAGCCCCATAGTCGGTATGCAGCAGCTGTGCCAGTATAATCCCGGCGATTAAAACGGCGCACTCCCATAAAAAACAAAGAAAGCCTTTTGATATTTCTTTGGCATGGTCCATAAGGGCAATCACGGAAAGTCCGATAAGGAGGGTAAAAAATACATTCTGATACTGCCAGTAAAACATTTGCCTGTTAAATGCCAAATCAAAGGGAATTTCGGAGAGAAAGGCAAAGAGTAAAAGCCGCAGGGCATATTTTTTCACATTTCGTGTGTGGGAGAAGCCTTCCACCAAAAGAAAGCAGTAAATGGGAAATGCCAGGCGGCCGATCCCCCGCATAATATAGTAGGGCGCCATGTATCTGCTGAATTGTGTTTCAAATGCCACCACCCCTAAATGGTCGATAAACATGGTGACAATGGCGATTAGTTTTAAAGTACTGCCGGACAATCCCCTGGCTTTCTCCTGTTGGGACGCCCTTTGGGCGGAATTAGTTTCTGACATAGTAATCCTCCTGTTTTTTGTTTTTCTAATTCTATGAAATTAAGACAGGTCTTTTGATGAAATTCCAACCACGTCTTTTCAAAGGTAGATGTTCCTTTTCATGGATTCGATTTTCACTATTCCTCTTTTTTCAGTCTGAAGGATTCATTTCCCAGACAATAAAAATAATTTTAACATATGAATTAATTTTTGACCAGCGGAAATTTAATATTTGCAAAAGAAATACAACAGCGTTGTGAAGGCTCTTAAAAGGTGAGAAATATGCATTGACGCTGTTTTTACTTCAAGTTATCATGGTAAAAAGGAGGGGACGCATATGGTAATAGGAATTTGTGATGACCTGGCCAGGGACCGTGAGCAGATTTATGATTTTTGTGAAGCTTTTTTTGCCCGCTGTGATATGGAACATCAATATCGGATGTTTTCCAGCGGGGAGGAGGTATTAGAATATTGTAAACAAAAAGACCAACAGCGGGTGGACCTGCTTTTTTTGGATATTGAACTGGGCGAGATTGACGGTATTCAGGTGAAAGACCAGATTTTACGGAAGGATATGGTGTGGAGAATTGTGTTTGTGTCCGGTAATCAGGATAAGGTGTTTTTATCTTTTGGGTTAAAAACGCTGGGTTTTTTGGTAAAGCCTGTGGTCAGAGAAGATATCTGCAAATGGGTTCAAGTGGTTTTGGAGGAATTGAAAGAAGATGTTATGATTGCCATTGCGGATTCCAAGACCGCGGAGGAGAGGTATGTAAGGCTGGAGGATATTGAATATTTTGCTGCGGAGGGCAATTACACGAAAATCGTGCTCCATACGGAGGAGGATTCCCAGGAGCAGTATATTTTGGTTACGAAAAAAATCGGAGAGCTGGAGCAGGAGTACAGCAATTTTCCTATTTTGCGGGTACATAAATCCTATATGGTAAACCTGGAAAATGTTATGGACATCAAGGGGGAGATAACCATCAGAGACAGTGCGGACAGGATACCTATAGGAAGGACTTTTAAAGATTCCGTTAGGAAGAAGTATTTGGAATTTGGAAGGGAGAAAGTAAGAGGAAGAACATGAGGGAGGATATCGTTTACCTGACATTGTATTTGGTTACGGAGATGATGAATTATCTTTTGGCTTACAGGGTTATTTTTCAGGCGGAGATTACCAGGGATAAGAGACGGTGGGCAGCAGGGATTGTTAGTTTATTGGTGATTCATTTTTTCATTATGGTTATGTACGGTGAAAAAACATCAGAGTCTGTCAGTGCTGTTACCATGATTATGTTGCCTCTTTGCATGCTTCAAAAGAAAGAAAAAAAGAATTTTATTATATATCCTTTCATCGTGATTGGCACATCTAATATTATGATAAGTGTATCATTTTTATGCGCTGTTTTATTTGAGGTATCAGAATTTAATATAATAGAAAATGATATCATAAGGCTATTTTGTCAATGTATGCCAATTATAATGATGTTTGGATTAGATATGTATAGGAGGCACAAAAAGAAGAAATTAATTTATATTCAGTTGGGACGGCAGCAATATATATTATTTTATATAGGAATTGTCTGCACCTATTTCATGATAAGCGCTTTGCAGGTTTTGTCTAAAGAGAATGCTTCAAAGAGTGTAATAAATGTTTGTGGGTTAGCAATTTCTTTTGCGTGTATCGTTTTTATATTTTTAATTCTTTGGCAGGGAATTGTGGTATACCGGGAAATTCAGTATAAAGAACGATGTGAGATGAATGAGCAATATTTGGAACTGCAGGCAGAACATTATCGGCAGCTTATGGCTCAGGATGAAAAAATGAGGAAATTTCGACATGATATGAATAGCCATATTAATATGCTAAAGTACTACTGTGAAAGCCAGCAGTATCCGGTGTTAAATAATTATCTTTCAAATATGGTTCGAGAATCGGCAGTTTACGATGTGGCTGTTTATACACGAAACCGCAGTGTGGACGCAGTTATCGCACCGCTGGCTCAGATGGCACAGGAAAAGAATATAAAAATCACATGGAACGGTATTCTTCCAGAACAGACAAAAGTGGCTTTGTATGATTTGTGTACGATAATGTCCAATCTTTTAAAAAATGCCGTTGAAGCTTGTGATGAAGTACCGGAGGAGAATGAGCGGAAAATTGAAGTGAAAGTGGGAAGTTATAATAATCAGATTTTTTTGACTATTAGAAATACAGTAGCAAAGAAGGTGATAGTGGAAAATCAAAATTTAATCACATCTAAAAAAGACAGAGACAATCACGGTATAGGAAGTCAGAATGTGAAAGAAGCAGTGGAAAAATATGATGGAACCATTCTTTACCTATGTGAAAATGGATGGTTTGAAGTGAAAATTGGTATTTAAAAGTACGTATTTTAGATGAAAAGGCAGCACATCTCTCGGGAGGTGTGTTGTTTTTTGTCGTTCATACAAAAAAAGTGTCGTTCATACAAAGTAAATTGCTTTTTATCATAGAGGAAGATATTATGAAGTTGTAAGCAAAGATATGTAGAAAGAGAGGTGTTAAAGATGAAATTTTTATGGTTGGACTATTGGTTTTTTTGGCCATTTGGATAAGCAGAGCGGTAAAGAGAAAACATGGAATACAACACACAGTTCTGAGTTTGACATAATAGATATTTATGGTTCTCCCTCATTAACCATATATCAAAGGAACTAGTAAGTTGATTTTAGTTTAGAATCCTCAAAATAATGAACTTTATGCCATGTGTTTCGCTACTGTTGCTTTGTATGTGGAAAATGAAAGTAAATAGGTGATGAACAAGTGAGAGTGCCCATAGGTATGGGGCACTCTCATTGTTTTTCAAAAAAGTCTTGCAAATATAGTTAAAAGGTTATATTCTTAATCCTATCAAAATACATAGGCCTTTGTATGGATACAAATGGATTCTTATGATTCACAGAAGCAGCGGTGCTGCGTCAGGCGTTTCGCCAAAGGTTTCCAATGACTAATTTTTACAGGAGGATTTGCTTATGGAATATGCAAGCGGAGGAGTAAGCACAAAGAAAGGTACGTTTCGCAAACTGGAGGAATTAAATCTTTTAGATGATTTTCTCTTTCAGGAAATAGCATCAAGTCCGGAGGTGGGGGAAGAATTCTGCCGCATTTTGCTTCGGGTAGTACTTGGGAAGGAAGTACGGAAAGTAAAAGTAATTCCCCAGAGGGCGATACAGGGAGTGGATGTAAAACAGCATGGCATCCGCTTGGACGCCTACATAGAGGATGTTTCCAGGGATGAAATAATGGGGGAAATGGAGATGTTTGATGCCCAGGTTATGCCGGAAAATTCGGATATATATGATATTGAGCCGAATAAAATATATGAGAAGGAAAGGCTTCCAAGAAAGATGAGATATTATCATGGACTGATAGATACAAAACTTTTAAAAACAAGCGTAAACTATGAAAAACTTCCAAATGTGTTTATCATTATGATACTGCCCTATGACCCATTTGGGAATAAGCGAATGGTATATACCATAAAGAATCAGTGTGTGGAGGATAAAACGGTTTCATATGAGGATGGTGCAGTGAAATTATTCCTATATACCAGGGGAACAGAAGGAAAACCTAGCCAAGATTTAATTGATATGTTAAAATATATTGAGGAATCAACAGACGAAAATGTGAAGAACCAGGATATTAAACGGGTGGATGAACTGGTGAGGCATATCAAGGAAAGTGAGGAGGTGGGCATTCGTCATATGAAATCGTGGGAATGGGAAGAGTATATCAAAAGGAATGCATCGGAAGAGGGGCTGGCTCAGGGTTTAGAAAAAGGGATGGAGCGGGCGGAAAATAGATGTATTGTGAATATGCATAAAAATGGTTATACGTTAAAACAAATAGCAGAAGTTATGGAAAAAAGCGAGGAAGAAATTCAGGCTGTTGTTAAAAGGGAGTTGTCGGTATTACTATAATTTTATTTATGGATGGCACATGGATACAAACTCAAATACTTAAAATAATGGAAATGTGGCAAATGTCATGAAGGAAAAGGACAATGCGAAGAGATAAAGGCAAAGCCGTAATGGGAATTTTGGCAGCAGTTCTAATTCTGCTGTTTGTGGTACAATGGCTGGACAGTCCAGGAGAGGCAAAGGATGAGTTTATGGAAACAATGATGAATCAGAAAAGTTATGCTGAAATTGCAGAGATCTTAAGGGAGTTGGGAATCGAAGGGCTCTCAGAAGAAATTGTGGCAGAAATGGATAAAAGTTATGCAGACATACCCCAGGAGATGCTTGTGGACATGATGGAGATAGAGCAGCCAAATAAAACGGCAATGCTCCTTGCCGCAGTGGGCAGTGGGACATATGATTACGAAAACTGGACATGGACGCCGGGAAGCAGCAGCGTGTATGCTTTTGATGTGGAAGTTATGGACATTTCAAAGATGTATACAAATTTTCTAATGGGAGTCAGTGCAATCGGCGGCGGGGAGCTGGATTTTACCAATGTGGCGGAGGATATGAGCCGGGTGGACCAGGAGGCCGGGACGGGAGTGCGGATTGTCACCTTTGACTGGAAGGGAGAGAGTTATACTTTAGAGGCAGAAGAGAATCAAGACTGGTTTGATTTTCAGGTGGCGGAGGGTTTAAATGAGATAATCAAGGCAAAGGGCGGCTCTAAAAAACTTTATTTTGGCTCTGACGGATACCAGGAATGTATTGTTTTTTATTGTGAAAAAGGCTGGGCAAAAGAATTTGAGAAGAAAACAGGTCTTAAATTAGAGAATTAACAGGTACTTATCGGAGGCAATTTGTGATATACTATATCTGAGGTGAAAAAAATGGATGACAAACACTATGCGGTGCTGATTGATTCAGACAATGTTTCGGCCAGGTATATAACAGTAATTTTAGACGAGATGACGAAGTACGGCACCATAACTTACAAAAGGATTTACGGAGACTGGACAAGCAATCAGGCTTCCAAATGGCGGGAGGAGCTTTTGGAAAATTCCATTACTCCCATTCAGCAGTTCTGCAATACTGTGGGGAAAAATGCCACGGACTCTGCCCTGATTATTGATGCCATGGATATTTTGTATACAGGACATGTGGACGGGTTCTGCATTGTATCCTCGGACAGCGATTTCACAAAACTTGCCAGCAGGCTAAGGGAATCCGGCATGGATGTAATCGGCATGGGAGAGGCAAAGACCCCCAAGTCTTTTAAAGCGGCCTGCTCCGTGTTTACCAACCTGGAAATCCTCCTAGAGCAGGAGGCGGATAAGGTGGACAATATCTCCATGAAAACCATACAGGAAGCCATCGTGGAAATTATCACGGAAAATGAAAACAACGGGCGGAAAACCGGGCTTGCGGAAGTGGGAAATTCCCTGTTAAAGAAATATTCCGATTTTGACGTCCGCAGCTATGGATACAGTTCCCTGTCCCGGTTTATCGAGGAAATGCGGGATACCTTTACCCTGCACAAAAAGGACAATGCCATCTATGTGAAGTTGGAGGACGTGAGCTTAAAGCGGGAACAGCTTGAGTCCTATGTGAGAGAACAGGTGGCAAATTCCAATGGGGAAGGGGTGGATTTGGCTGCCCTGGGCCAGAAACTCCACAAAAAGTATCCGGATTTTAAGGTAAAAGAGTACGGTTATTCCACATTGCAGAAATTTGTTTCCCAGATAGACGGATTGGAATTGGTGACGGAGAACGGACTGCAGAAAACGGTGGTGGAGAGAGAACAGAAAAAAGCCATCGAACAGTCAAAGAAGACGATTCTCCACGGAAAGAGGGGGAGAAAAAGTGGAATGTGATTACTGTGCTTACAATGCCTATGATGAGGAAGAGGAGGAGTATTACTGTTCCGTAAATTTAGACGAGGACGATATGGCCAGGTTTATGAGCCGAAAATACAAATCCTGCCCTTACTTTAAAAACGGGGATGAGTACAAGGTGGTGCGGCATCAGATGTAAGATTTTCCTGTGCCTGTTGGATTGCAGGAGATAATAGGTGAAAAAACAGACAGCCCTTATGATGAATAAGAGCTGTCTGTTTTTTTATACACGGTCATAAAGATGTTATCTCACCGTCTTTAAAGCAGCCTCCACAAAGCCTTTAAACAGGGGATGGGGGCGGTTGGGCCTGGATTTTAACTCCGGGTGGGCCTGGGTGGCGATAAACCAGGGATGATTTGGAAGCTCAATCATCTCCACAATTCTGCCGTCCGGGGAAATACCGCAGAGCTTCATGCCGTTTTCCGTTAATATATTTCTGAAATCGTTGTTTACCTCATAGCGGTGTCTGTGCCTCTCGTGAATGGTTTTTTCTTTATACAAGGCATACGCCCTGGAAGAAGGGTCAAGGTCACAGGGGTAAGAGCCAAGCCTTAGGGTTCCTCCGATATCTTCCACGCCATCCTGGTCCGGCATCAGGGCGATGACGGGATGGGTGGTTTTGGGGTCTAATTCAATGCTGTGGGCATCGTGCATCCCGCAGACATTTCTGGCATATTCAATAATGGATACCTGCATGCCAAGGCAAAGGCCAAGGTAGGGAATGTTTTTGGTCCGGGCGTAATTTGCCGCCACAATCATGCCCTCCACCCCACGGTTGCCAAACCCGCCGGGAACCAGGATACCTTGGGAGCTGCCCAATATTTCCTCTGCATTTTCCGCATTTAACAACTCGGAATCCACCCAGTTTAAGTTTACGGTGGCGCACTCTGCAATGCCTCCGTGCTTTAATGCCTCCACCACAGAGATGTAGGCGTCGTGGAGCTGGGTGTATTTCCCTACCAGGGAGATATTTACCTCCTTCGTGGGGTGCCTTAAGTTGTCCACCATCTGTTTCCAATCCTCTAAATCCGGTTCGGGACAGTCTAAGTGGAGACATTCGCAGGCGACCTTTGCCAGATTTTCTTTTTCCATGGCAAGGGGGGCTTCGTATAAATATTCCACGTCCAGATTCTGCAGAACATGTCCGTTTGGCACATTACAGAACAAGGCGATTTTATCCTTGATTCCCTGGTCTAAGGGCTGTTCGGAACGGCATACAATCATATCCGGCTGAATTCCCATCCCCTGTAAATCCTTAACACTGGCCTGGGTGGGCTTTGTCTTCAACTCCCCGGAGGCTTTCAGATAGGGGATTAAAGTGACGTGGATTAAAATGGCATTTTCATGGCCCACGTCCTGCTGGAACTGACGGATAGCCTCTAAAAAGGGCTGGCTTTCAATATCTCCCACAGTTCCGCCTACTTCTATGATGGCAATGTGAGTGTCGTTTGTAGTAAAATTCCGGTAAAAACGGTTTTTAATTTCATTGGTAATATGGGGGATGACCTGTACCGTGCCTCCGCCAAAATCTCCCCGGCGTTCCTTCTGCAGAACAGACCAATAAATTTTTCCTGTAGTTACATTGGAATTTTTTGTCAGGCTCTCATCAATAAAACGCTCATAGTGGCCCAAGTCCAAATCCGTTTCCGCACCGTCGTCGGTTACAAACACCTCACCGTGCTGGATGGGGTTCATGGTACCCGGGTCGATGTTGATATAGGGATCAAATTTCTGCATAGTTACTTTGTATCCGCGGGCTTTCAATAAACGGCCGAGAGATGCTGCTGTGATTCCTTTACCCAGGCCGGATACCACACCGCCGGTGACGAATACATATTTTACGGGCATGTCTTATCCTCCTTCAAATGAAAAATGCTGGCTTTTTTACAATTAAAATAACCTATTCATTATACAACCTCTTGTCAGAGAAATCTACAAATTTTTAAAAGATTTCGGGATTTCTGAAGGTTTTTTATAAAAACTTAAGAAAAAACAAGAAAAGTTCACCAACATCTTATTGCTTTTACCGCCTATTACACATATAATAAAACTGTTTAGAAATTTAATACACGGAGGAAACTATGGATAACCAGGAACAGAATAATCAGAATAACAGGAACAATAAAAACGGTCAGATGCTTATGACCTTTATTATAGTGTCACTGTTTGCCCTGTTTATTATGACGCTTGTTTCCAATCGGGTCAGCCAGCAGTTTAATCAGGAAATTTCCTACACGGAATTTTTGGAAAAAATTGAGGCGGACGAAGTAGAAAGCATCAAATATACAGGTACTCAGATTAATATTACCCAGAAAAAGGACAAGGAGAAGGGGAGAAGGCCCCAGTATCAGATTACTTATTACACAGGTATGGTGGACGACCCGGAACTGATGCCTCTCTTAAAAAAGCACAATGTGGAGATATTCGGTTACATACCGGATAACACTTCCACCTGGATTTACAATATCTTAAGTTTTGTGATTCCTCTGGCCCTTGTGTGGATTCTCATGGCGTTTTTAATGCGGCGCATGGGGGGCGGCGGCATGATGGGTGTGGGGAAAACCACTGCCAAAGTCTATGTGGAAAAGAGTACGGGAGTTACTTTTAAAGACGTGGCGGGGCAGGACGAGGCAAAAGAGTCCCTCCAGGAAGTGGTGGACTTCCTTCACAATCCCCAGAAGTACAGGGAAATCGGTGCAAAACTTCCCAAAGGAGCCCTTCTTGTGGGACCTCCCGGAACAGGTAAGACCCTTCTTGCAAAAGCCGTGGCGGGGGAGGCGAAAGTCCCCTTTTTCTCCCTGGCAGGCTCTGATTTTGTGGAAATGTTTGTGGGTGTGGGAGCGTCCCGTGTCCGGGATTTGTTTAAAGAGGCCCAGAAACAGGCACCCTGTATTATCTTTATAGATGAGATAGATGCTATCGGAAAGAGCCGTGATTCCCGTTACGGGGGTGGGAATGACGAGAGGGAACAGACCTTAAACCAGCTTCTCGCCGAGATGGACGGTTTCGATACTTCCAAGGGGCTCTTGATTTTAGCGGCGACCAACCGCCCTGAGGTCTTGGATAAAGCCCTCCTTCGTCCCGGGCGTTTCGACAGGCGTATTATCGTGGACAGACCGGACCAGAAAGGCCGTCTGGAAACCTTGCGGGTACATGCCAAGGACGTGCGCATGGACGAATCCGTGGATTTAAATGCCCTTGCCCTTGCCACTGCAGGGCTGGTGGGTTCTGACCTTGCCAATATGATAAACGAGGCTGCTATCAACGCGGTAAAAAAAGGCAGGAAATTTGTAAATCAGCCCGATTTATTTGAAGCTTTTGAGCTTGTGGCTGTGGGGGGCAAAGAAAAGAAAAACCGGGTGATGAGCGAGAAAGAGCGGAGAATGGTAGCCTACCACGAGGTGGGCCATGCTATGGTTGCCGCACTGCAGAAGAATACGGAGCCGGTGCAGAAAATTACCATTGTCCCAAGAACCATGGGAGCTTTGGGATATACCTTACAGACCCCGGAGGAAGAAAAGTATCTGGAGACAAAGGAAGAGCTTTTGGCAAAAATCGTCACCTTTATGGGGGGCCGTGCCGCAGAGGAGATTGTATTTAAAACCGTTACCAGCGGAGCTGCCAACGATATTGAGCAGGCCACCAATGTGGCGAAATCCATGATTACCCGGTTTGGTATGTCAGATAAATTCGGAATGATGAACCTGGTGACTGTGGAGAGCCAGTACTTAGACGGAAGGGCTGCCATGAACTGTGCGGAAAAGACTGCTGCCCAGGTGGATAAAGAGGTGTTAAAACTCATAAACGAGAGCTATTCCGCAGCAGTTAAGATGTTAAAAGAGAACAGGGAAGTTTTAGACAAGATTTCCGATTACCTTTACGAGCATGAGACCATTACAGGAAAAGAGTTTATGAAGATATTCCGTGAGTTAAAAGGGCTTCCGGAACCGGAGGAAGAGCAGGAGAAATAGGAAAGAGAGCCATATGTTTGTAATTGAAGATGAGTTAAAAAAACTCCCGGATCAGCCGGGAGTTTATATTATGCACGACAAAAATGATACTATAATTTATATCGGGAAGGCGGTTTCCCTGACAAAAAGGGTGCATCAGTATTTTCAGGCCAGCCACAATGAGGGAATTAAAAAAAATCAGATGGTAAAACAGATTGTGCGGTTCGAGTATATTGTGACGGATTCCGAGCTGGAAGCCTTAGTCCTTGAGTGCAATCTGATAAAAGAGCACCGCCCCAAGTACAATACCATGCTTCGGGATGACAAGACCTATCCGTATATAAAAGTGACTCTGGGGGAAGACTTTCCAAGAGTCCTTTTTTCCCGCATGATGAAAAAAGACAAATCTAGGTATTTTGGGCCCTACACCAGCGCCGGGGCGGTGAAAGATTCCATTGACCTGTTAAACAAACTCTATGGCCTTAGGACCTGCAGCAGGGTACTGCCCAGGGATATTGGAAAGCAGCGCCCCTGCTTAAACTACCATATCAAACAGTGCAATGCCCCCTGTCAGGGATATGTCTCAAAGGAGGAGTACAGAAAGCGGGTGGAGCAGGCGGTTAAGTTCTTAAACGGGGAGTACCAGCCGGTGATGAAAGAACTTACGGAAAAAATGAACGCCGCTTCCCAGGAGATGGAATATGAGAAGGCAATGGAATACCGGGACCTTTTAAACAGTGTAAAGCAGATTGCCCAGAAACAGAAAATCACTCATTCCGACGGGGAGGACAAGGATGTTATCGGGGTGTCCAAAGACGGGGAAGACGCTGTGGTGCAGGTGTTTTTTATCCGGGGGGGAAAACTTATCGGCAGGGAGCATTTTTATGTGAATGTGGCCGGGGAAGATAAGAGAAGCCAGATATTGTCTGTCTTTATCAAGCAGTATTACGGGGGTACCCCTGTGATTCCCAAAACAATTATGCTGCCCTTGCCCATAGAGGAAAAAGAGGTATTGGAGGAATGGCTTACAAACAAGCGGGGCCAGAAAGTCCATATCAAGATTCCCCAGAGGGGCCAGAAAGAAAAGCTAGTGGAGCTGGCGGTGAGAAACGCCCATCTTGTGTTAAGCCAGGACAAGGAGAAAATCAAGAGGGAGGAAGGCAGGACCATCGGGGCGATGAAGGAGATTGCAAATTTATTAAGTCTTCCTTCTATTTTAAGGGTGGAGGCTTACGATATCTCAAATATCAGCGGTTTTCAATCCGTTGGCTCCATGGTTGTCTATGAGAAGGGGAAACCCTGCCGCAGCGATTACCGGAAATTCCGCTTAAAAACCGTGAAAGGGCCGGACGACTATGCCTCCATGCATGAAGTACTCACCAGGCGTTTCCAGCACGGAATGAAAGAAAAGGAGACCTTAAAAGAAAAAGAGTTAGATGAGAACTATGGAAGTTTTACCAAATTTCCTGACCTCATAATGATGGACGGGGGAAGAGGGCAGGTAAACATTGCCCTGCAGGTGTTAGACGAGCTGCATCTTAACATTCCAGTGTGCGGCATGGTAAAGGACGATAATCACCGCACCAGGGGACTGTATTTTAACAATGTGGAAATCCCCATTGACAGAGGGAGTGAAGGGTTTAAACTAATCACAAGGATTCAGGACGAAGCCCACCGATTTGCCATTGAATACCACCGCTCTTTAAGGAGCAAAGGGCAGGTGCACTCTGTCTTAGATGATATCCCGGGAATCGGCGCCTCCAGAAGAAAAGCCCTTATGATGCGGTATTCTTCTTTGGATGCCATACGGCTGGCCAGCATAGAGGAACTTGCCGCCACGCCCTCCATGAATATCCAGGCGGCGGAGGCGGTCTATAAGTACTTTCATACAGTTGATGGAGAATGAAAAATATGGTATACTCTTAAGCGTATCAGAAAAAGGAAAAGATGAAGAAAGAAGAAAAAGGAGCGTAGCCGTATGGAGGGAGTAAGCGTAGCAAAGATAGCAAAAAAAATGGATTTGATGAATTATACCCCGGACATAGATTTGAAGGAGCACCGAATTTTACTTGCGGATGTAAACCGTCCTGCACTTCAGTTAAGTGGATATTTCGAGCATTTTGAACAATCCAGGGTGCAGCTTATTGGGATGGTGGAATACGCCTATCTCCGGAAACAGTCAGAGGCGCAGCGGAAGGATTTGTACGAGAAGTTTTTATCTTTTGATATTCCCTGCGTGATTTTCTGCCGGGGATTTGAGCCGGATGATTCTTTTATGCAGGCAGCATTGAAGAATAACGTGCCTATATTCGGGACATCCAGAGGAACTTCCGAATTTATGGCGGAGCTCATCTATACATTGAAGGAGGCCCTTGCGCCCTGTATTACCATTCACGGTGTGCTGGTGGACGTTTACGGCGAGGGTCTTATGATAATGGGGGAGAGCGGAATCGGAAAAAGCGAAGCTGCCCTTGAACTGGTAAAAAGGGGACACCGTCTCGTGACAGATGATGTGGTGGAAATCCGAAAGATTAACGACAATACCCTGATTGGAACTTCCCCGGATGTGACCAGATACTTTATCGAATTAAGGGGTATCGGCATCCTGGATGTAAAAACCTTGTTTGGTGTGGAGTGCGTAAAGGAAAAACAGAGCATCGACCTGGTCATTAAAATGGAGGACTGGAAAAAAGAGAACGATTATGACAGGCTGGGCTTGGAGGAAGAGTATATCGAGTTTCTTGGAAATAAGGTGGTGTGCCATTCCCTTCCCATCCGTCCGGGGCGTAACCTGGCAGTTATCTGCGAGGCGGCTGCCGTAAACCACCGTCAGAAAAAGATGGGATACAATGCCGCACAGGAGTTGTACCGGAGAGTTCAGGCGAACCTTACAAAGCCGGATGATGAAGAATAAAAAAATATTATAGAAAGAAGACGAAAAAATGGAAAACAAAAATGCATGGGGGAAATATCCCGAAGGAAACAGAGAAAAAGTATTGGGCTTTGCAGAAGAGTACCGCAGATTTATTTCATCCTGTAAGACAGAGAGGGAATGTGTCACAGAGTTTGTAGAGCGGGCAAAAGCTGCAGGATTTAAAGATTTAAAAGAATTAGTGGAAAAAGGAACGGCTTTAAAGAGCGGCGACAAAGTGTATTATAACCAGATGGGAAAATCCATCGCACTGTTTGTTTTGGGAAAACAGCCTTTAGAGCAGGGGATGAATATCTTGGGAGCCCATGTGGATTCCCCCAGAATTGACTTGAAACAAGTGCCCTTGTACGAGGATACCCAGATGGCCCTTCTGGACACCCATTATTACGGCGGGGTGAAAAAGTACCAGTGGGTGACGCTTCCCTTAGCCCTCCACGGCGTCTTTGCCAAAAAAGACGGAAGCGTGGTTTCCTTTAGTATTGGAGAAAATCCGGAGGACCCGGTATTTGGCATCAGCGACCTTCTGGTGCATCTCTCCGGAGACCAGATGGAGAAAAAGGCGTCCAAAGTGATAGAAGGGGAAAAAATGGATATCCTTATCGGCAGTATCCCTGCAGAACTTGCCGGGGAGGATAAGGAGAAGACGAAAGAACTGGTAAAGGCGAATATGCTTACCATTCTGGAAAAAATGTACGGCATTAAAGAGGAGGATTTCCTCTCTGCGGAGATTGAGGCAGTTCCTGCCGGGCCGGCAAGGGATTACGGATTTGACCGCAGCATGATTATGGGATACGGCCATGACGACAGGGTATGTGCATACCCCTCTTTCCAGGCTATTTTAAATACCAAAGACCCGGAGAAGACATGCGTATGCCTTTTGGTGGATAAAGAAGAAATCGGAAGCGTAGGGGCAACCGGTATGCACTCCAGATTTTTTGAGGACGCCGTAGCTGAAATTTTAGAACTTGAGGGAGAGTATTCCGGCATTAAAGTGCGCCGGGCTATGCGGAATTCCAAAATGCTCTCATCCGATGTAAGTGCAGCTTTTGATTCCAATTATCCTGAAACCATGGAGAAAAAGAATGCGGCATATTTCGGAATGGGACTGGTATTTAACAAATACACCGGTTCCAGGGGGAAAAGCGGCTCCAATGATGCAAATGCAGAATATATGGCAGAACTTCGTCATATTTTAGATAAAAATAATGTGACTTTCCAGACATCAGAACTGGGAAAAGTGGACCAGGGCGGCGGCGGAACCATTGCATACATTCTTGCAAACTACGGGATGCAGGTGATTGACTGCGGCGTGGCAGTGTTAAGTATGCATGCCCCTTGGGAGATTATCAGCAAAGTAGATCTCTATGAGGCACTTTTGGGGTATGAAGCATTTTTCAGAGAGGCATAATGCAGGTGGAAAAGTTGTGGGATGAGTTAAGAAAAGTATTGGATGAAAATCAAATATTGAGAAATGAGCCCATGAAAAGGCACACCACTTTTCAGGCAGGAGGGCCGGCGGATTGGTATCTTCTGCCAAGGGCCGGCCAGCTTGCGCCTCTCCTTGCCCTGTTAAGGGAAACGAATACAGAGATTACCGTAATCGGCAACGGAAGTAACCTTCTGGTTGGAGACGGGGGAATCCGGGGAGCGGTGATTGAAATTGGCAAGTCCATGCAGGAAGTTTCCGTTTCGGGGAGAGCCATAAGGGCCCAGGCAGGGGCAATTCTTGGCAGCGTGGTGTCTAAGGCCTGCCAAAACGGCCTTACAGGGATGGAATTTGCAGCGGGAATCCCAGGATCCGTTGGGGGCGCCATGGTGATGAACGCCGGAGCATACGGCGGGGAAATGAAAGATGTTGTTGCCAAGGTGAAAGTCCTCACCCCCCGGGGAGACATTTTAGAGCTTGGGGCGGATGAGATGGAGTTTGGATACCGCAGGAGTATTGTGGCGGAAAAAGGATACGTGGTATTGGAGGCAGAGTTTGTCCTCACTCCCGGGGAGAAAGAGGAGATAAAAAGTAAAATGGAAGAACTGAGGAAGCAGAGAATCAGCAAGCAGCCCATAGAGTATCCCAGCGCCGGAAGCACCTTTAAGCGGCCGGAGGGATATTTTGCAGGGAAACTCATTATGGACTGCGGCCTTTCCGGTTTTTCTGTGGGGGGGGCCCAGGTATCGGAAAAGCACTGTGGTTTTGTAATTAACAGAGGCGGAACCGCGGCGGATGTGCTTTCAGTGATTTCACATGTGCAGCAGAAAGTGAAAGAGAGATTCGGCGTGGAGTTAGAGACAGAAGTTAAACTGGTGGGAGAGTTTTTATGAAAGTGGTAATCTTAACCGGAATGTCCGGGGCGGGAAAAAGTACGGCATTGAAGATGATGGAGGATATCGGGTTTTATTGTGTGGATAATCTGCCCATACCCCTTATAGAGAAGTTTGTGGAACTTTCAGAGACAAGTACGGACGAGATTCAAAAGTTTGCCATTGGTGTAGATATCCGCAGCGGAAATTCTTTTGCGGAATTGCGGGGGGTTTTGGATAAGCTTTATAAAAAAGGGGATTCCCCGGAGATTTTATATCTGGATGCGGAGGATGGCGTCCTAGTAAAGCGTTATAAGGAGACAAGGCGAAACCATCCCCTTGCAGGGGAAGCCAGGGTGGAATCCGGAATTGCTTTAGAGCGGGAGAAACTTGGCTTTTTAAGAAAGCGGGCGGACTATATCATTGACACCAGCCAGCTTTTAACCAGGGAACTCCGGGGGGAGCTGGAAAAGATTTTTGTGAAAAACCAGGACTATAAAAGCCTGTTTATCACAATTTTGTCCTTTGGCTTTAAATACGGAATACCTGCGGATTCGGATTTGGTCTTTGATGTGCGTTTTCTCCCCAATCCCTATTATGTGGAAGGGCTTCGGTCAAAAAGCGGCAATGACAAAGAGATACAGGATTTTGTGCTGCAGTACAAAGAATCCCATGAATTTTTGGAAAAACTCACGGATATGGTGAAGTTTTTAATTCCAAACTACATAGCAGAGGGAAAAAATCAGCTTGTGATAAGTATCGGCTGTACCGGGGGGAAACACCGCTCCGTAACCCTGGCAAATGAACTGTACCATCATCTCTGTGACAGCAGAGAGTACGGGATTAAAATTGAGCACAGAGATATTGAAAAGGATGCATTGAGGAAGTAACATGTCATTTTCAAGCGAGGTTAAACAGGAACTGGCCGGCTCTTTTGCCAAAAGCCGGCACTGTATGCTGGCTGAGCTGGCGGCAATTATCAGTTACACAGGGAAAGTCCGAGTCTTAAAGGGAGAGGTTTCCCTTTTGGTCCAGACGGATAATGAGCTGGTAGGCGATAAGTATAAGATATTGCTGGAACGTCTGTTTCAGATAAAGGCGGATCCCAGGGAACTGTCCCAGACGGATATTTTAAGGGTTCTTGAGGGAGTAAAATTGTGGGATAAGTCGAATCATTGTTTTAAAAACACTTCTGCCGTGGACGGCATTTTAATTCAGCAGAACTGTTGTAAGCGGGCCTTTATCAGAGGCGCTTTCTTAGCAGCAGGCTCCATCAGCAATCCCAATAAGGGATATCACTTTGAGATTGTATGTGCATCCCTGCCCCAGGCAAAGCAGATCCAGTCCGCAATGAATAGCTTTGACGCAGATGCAAAAATTGTTTCACGCAAAAAAAATCAAGTGGTGTACGTTAAAGAGGGGGCGCACATTGTAGACCTTTTAAATGTTATGGAAGCCCATGTGGCCCTTATGAATCTGGAAAATGTGCGCATTGTAAAGGAGATGCGCAATTCCGTGAATCGGCAGGTAAACTGTGAGACGGCAAATATCAGCAAAACGGTGAATGCGGCGGTGAGACAGATTGAGGATATTGTGTACATCAGGGACCATATGGGGCTTGAGAGCCTGCCGGACCATTTGAGGGAGATGGCGCTGCTGCGCCTTAAGTATCCGGACGTTCCCTTAAAAGAACTGGGGTCTTATTTAAGCCCTCCGGTGGGGAAATCCGGTGTGAACCACAGGCTGAGGAAGCTGTCAAAAATAGCGGAGGAAATGCGCTGAAAATTCCAGAAAGGGTAAACATCTATGAAAAAGCTTTTGTTTATTTTTAACCCACATTCCGGGAAAGCTCAGATAAAGAGTAAATTGCTTCAGATTGTAGATATTATGGTGAAGGCGGGGTATGAAGTCACTGTGTACCCCACCCAGGAGAGGAGCGATGCCAGCAGGGTGGCGGAAGAGAATGCGGGAAAGTATGACTTGGTGGTGTGCAGCGGCGGTGACGGCACTTTGGATGAAGTGGTGAGCGGCATGATGAAATGTCCAAAAAGGATTCCCCTAGGCTATATCCCTGCGGGGAGCACCAATGATTTTGCAAGTTCCCTAAAAATACCAAAAGATATGGCAAAGGCGGCAAAGATTGCAGTAACCGGGAGAAAGTTTTCCTGCGACGTGGGGAAATTTGACGAGAAGCCTTTTATCTATGTGGCTGCATTTGGGATTTTTACGGAGGTTTCCTACAGTACCAAGCAGGAGTGGAAAAATATTTTAGGCCACGCAGCATATCTCTTGGAGGGGGCAAAAAGCCTTCACAGTTTTGCATCCTACCATATGCGGGTGGAACACGACGGGGAAGTTCTTGAGGGAGAGTTTATTTTCGGCATGATTACCAACTCCATCTCTGTGGGGGGATTTAAAAATATGACGGGAAAAAATGTGGAATTGGACGACGGGGTCTTTGAAGTGACCCTGATCCATATGCCCAAAAATCCTGTGGAGCTCAATGCCATTTTGGCATCCCTGACAAATCTTATTGACGATACGGATTTAATTCATTCTTTTAAGAGCAGCCAGGTGTCCTTTTTGTCGGAGGAGGAAGTCCCCTGGACCTTAGACGGGGAATTTGGAGGGGCAACCAGAGAAGTTACTGTGAGAAATGAACAGAGGGCACTAGACATTATGGTTAAGAATTGATATAATGTAACGTAGGAGTTAAATTTAGGATATAAAGGAGAGATAATTATGTTAGTTTCTGCAAAAGAAATGCTTGACAAAGCAAAAGCCGGCCACTACGCAGTGGGACAGTTCAACATTAACAACTTAGAGTGGACAAAATCCATTTTAGCTACCGCTCAGGAGTTAAATTCACCGGTTATCCTGGGAGTATCAGAGGGTGCCGGAAAGTACATGACAGGTTATAAGACTGTTGTGGGCATGGTTAAGGGAATGATGGAAGAGATGAATATCACAGTTCCTGTTGCCCTTCACTTAGACCATGGTTCCTATGAAGGATGCTTAAAATGTGTGGAAGCAGGATTTTCCTCTATCATGTTTGACGGTTCCCACTATCCTATCGATGAGAACGTTGCAAAAACAACGGAGTTAGTGAAACTGGCACATGACAACAACATGTCTATTGAGGCTGAGGTTGGTTCTATCGGCGGAGAGGAAGACGGCGTTGTGGGTATGGGAGAGTGCGCAGACCCGGAAGAGTGCAAGGCTATCGCTGATTTAGGCGTAGACATGCTGGCGGCAGGAATCGGCAATATCCACGGAAAATATCCGGAAAACTGGGCAGGACTTAGCTTTGAGACACTGGATGCGGTTCAGAAGCTTACAGGGGCTATGCCTTTAGTGCTTCACGGCGGTACAGGTATTCCTGAGGATATGATTAAGAAAGCCATCTCTCTTGGCGTTGCCAAGATTAATGTAAATACAGAGTGTCAGTTATCCTTTGCAGATGCTACACGTAAATATATCGAAGCAGGTAAAGATTTGGAGGGCAAAGGATTTGACCCCAGAAAACTTTTGGCTCCGGGAGCAGAGGCAATTAAAGCAACCGTAAAAGAGAAAATGGAATTATTCGGCTCTGTGGGAAAAGCTTAAGATGCTGTAAAATTTCACAAAAAAAGAATTGCTTTGGATAAAAAGTTGTAAAAAATAGAAAAAAGAAGAAAAATTTGCTTTTTCTATTGCATTTTTCATTTGGTTGATGTATTCTACTACCAGCAAATGAAGTATGCTAATTGATGAAAAGAACAAGGGTGTTCCAAGTGTATTTGGAATGCCCTTATTTATATGCAGGACGCATATGGAAAGGATGGATTTGTTATGGAAAGAGCCGGGGAATATTACAGCGTATCTGAAATTTTTGGAGAAAACGTATTTAACGATGCAGTGATGCAGGAACGTCTGCCGAAAAAAGTGTATCAGAAAATGAAGCAGACGATCAGTGAGGGCAGGGAGCTTGATTTGGCCACTGCAGATGTGGTGGCCCATGAGATGAAAGAGTGGGCAATAGAAAAAGGGGCAACCCATTACACCCACTGGTTTCAGCCCCTGACAGGGGTGACGGCGGAAAAGCATGATTCTTTTATCACCGCACCCATGGAAAACGGAAAAGTTCTTATGAGTTTTTCCGGTAAAGAGCTGATTAAAGGGGAGCCGGACGCCTCCTCCTTCCCCTCCGGAGGACTTCGGGCCACTTTTGAGGCCAGAGGATACACCGCATGGGACTGTACCTCACCTGCCTTTGTGAGACAGGATGCTGCCGGGGCAACTCTTTGCATCCCAACCGCCTTCTGTTCCTATACCGGGGAGGCATTGGACCAGAAAACACCGCTGCTGCGTTCCATGGAGGCAGTGGACAAACAAGCTGTCCGCCTTTTACGCCTGTTTGGGAATAATACATCCAAAAAAGTAACAGCTTCCGTGGGCCCGGAGCAGGAATACTTTATTGTGGACAGGGAGAAATATTTAAAGAGAAAAGATTTGATCTTTACCGGGCGCACCTTATTTGGGGCAATGCCTCCTAAGGGTCAGGAGATGGATGACCATTACTTTGGGGCAATTCGGGAGAGAATTGCGGCTTATATGCGGGATGTAAACAAGGAGTTGTGGAAACTGGGCGTCTCCGCAAAGACCCAGCACAATGAGGTGGCACCGGCACAGCATGAGTTGGCGCCTATTTATGCAACCGCCAATGTGGCAGTTGACCACAATCAGCTGATTATGGAGACTTTAAAGAAGATTGCAGGGCGCCACGGCTTACAGTGCCTTCTTCACGAGAAACCTTTTGCCGGGGTAAACGGTTCCGGAAAACACAATAACTGGTCCATTACCACTGACGATGGAATTAATCTTTTGGACCCCGGCGTGACACCCCATGAGAACGTACAGTTCCTTTTGGTTTTGACCTGTATTTTAAAGGCGGTGGATATCCATGCAGATTTGTTAAGGGAATCTGCGGCGGATGTGGGAAATGACCACAGGCTTGGGGCAAATGAGGCGCCTCCCGCTATTATTTCCATCTATTTAGGAGAGCAGCTTCAGGATGTGCTTACCCAGTTAATCAGCACCGGTTCCGCAACCCACAGTTTAAGCGGAAGCAAGTTAGAGACCGGGGTGAAAACCCTTCCTGACTTTATGAAAGATGCCACGGACAGAAACAGGACTTCACCTTTTGCCTTTACAGGAAATAAATTTGAATTCCGTATGGTGGGTTCCCAGGATTCCATTGCACAGCCTAATGTGGTGTTAAATACTATTGTTGCAGAGGCATTTTCCCAGGCCTGTGACGTTCTGGAAAAGGCTAAGGCGGAAGACAATTTCGAGATGGCAGTCCACAACCTGATAAAAGAATATGCAACGGAGCATCAGAGGGTGGTATTTAACGGCAACGGATATTCCGACGAGTGGGTGGAGGAGGCTAAAAGGCGCGGACTTCCCAACATTACGTCTATGGTGGATGCAATTCCGGCTTTGAATACGGAAAAATCTGTAAAACTCTTTGAAAAATTCGGCGTGTTTACCAAAGCTGAGCTGGATTCCCGTGTGGAGATTGAGTACGAGACCTATGCAAAGGAGATTAATATAGAGGCCAGGGCTATGATTGACATTGCTGGAAAGCAGATTATTCCGGCAGTCATCAAATATACCACAGCCCTTGCCACATCTCTCTCCGCTGTGGCAAGCGCCTGCGGGGAAGCGGATGTAAGCGTGCAGAAGGAATTATTGATGGAGGTGTCCGATTTGCTCTCCGATACCAAAAAAGCCCTTGCAGCCCTCCAGGATGTGGCAGAGCAGGGAGCGTCTATGGAAGAGGGAAGGGCACAGGCTGTGTTCTACCGGGATACGGTGAAGTCTGCTATGGATGCGTTGAGGGCTCCTGTGGACAAACTGGAGATGCTGGTGGATAAAGATATGTGGCCAATGCCATCCTACGGCGATTTGATATTTGAAGTGTAGTTTTAAGTAAGGAAAAAGAAGATGCGTTTTCTTGGAACCACGAAGCTGTGGAGAAGGGGGAACGTGTCTTTTTTTATTTACAGGGGCACATAAAGAAAATAGCAGCAAAGCTGCATGTACCCCTACAGCGGACAGAAATGCTGTCCGAATATCACAGAAAATCTGTGAAAAAGAGGAGGAAATATTATGACAAATGAGATTATGGAAGTAATGCAAAGCAACATTTTCGGCCTATGGTTTTTAATTGGAACGGCGCTGGTATTTTGGATGCAGGCAGGTTTTGCAATGGTGGAGGCAGGCTTTACCAGGGCTAAAAACTCCGGAAATATTATTATGAAAAACCTGATGGATTTCTGTATCGGCACGGTGATGTTTATCCTCATTGGATTTTCCCTGCTGTTTGGGGAAGATTTTATGGGATTTCTGGGAAAACCGGGGTTTGATATTTTTACCAGCTATGCAGATTTTGATTTTTCAAATTTTATATTTAACCTGGTATTTTGTGCCACAACGGCAACCATCGTGTCGGGAGCCATGGCGGAGCGGACAAAATTTTTGTCTTACTGTATTTATTCCGGCGTGATTTCCGCGCTGATTTATCCCATTGAAGCCCATTGGGTTTGGGGCGGCGGCTGGCTTTCCCAGATAGGATTTCACGATTTTGCAGGCTCCGCCTGTATTCATATGGTGGGGGGCGTATGTGCCCTGATAGGGGCAAAAATCTTAGGGCCCCGTATCGGTAAGTTTTCCAAAGACAAACAGGGAAATATTACAAAAGTAAACGCATTTCCGGGACATAACATCCCAATCGGAGCCCTTGGAGTATTTATCCTCTGGCTGGGCTGGTATGGATTTAACGGTGCTGCGGCAGCGTCTGTGGCAGAACTTGGCTCTATCTTTGTGACTACAACGATTGCCCCGGCCATTGCAACGGTGGTGTGTATGGTATTTACCTGGATGAAGTTTGGAAAACCGGATGTTTCCATGTGCTTAAATGCATCCCTTGCAGGGCTTGTGGCAGTTACAGCCTCCTGTGACGTGACAGATGCACTTGGGGCTTCCGTAATTGGATTTGTGGCAGGGCTTCTGGTGGTTTTCGGCGTGTGGCTTTTAGATGAAAAACTCCGCATTGACGACCCGGTGGGAGCTGTTGCGGTACATATGATGAACGGCATCTGGGGAACCATTGCAGTAGGTCTTTTTGCAACGGACACAGCTCCGGCATTTGCCAGAGGCTACGGGGACGGCGTTACCTTTGGTGCAAACCAGATTGTGGGAAAAGGCTTATTTTACGGAGGCGGATTTAAGCTTCTGGGAATCCAGCTCTTTGGAATGGCAAGCATTATTGCCTTTACGGCAGTGACCATCACCATTACTTTTTTGGCAATCCGTGCAGCTATTGGGCTTCGGGCTTCTGAGGAGGAGGAAATCTTAGGTTTGGATATCACGGAACACGGCCTGCCCTCCGCTTATTCCGGATTTTCTCTGATGGATGTGTCCAACACCATGACTATGGATATCAATGAGAACACGGACCTTGGGGCGCCGGATTACGAGACGGCATCTCAGGTAATGGATGCGGCGGTGAAAGTGGTATCTATGCCTGTCCAGACTACAGGTATCTACAAAGTGGTAATTATTGCAAAACTGTCACGGTATGACAAGCTGAGACGGGCCATGAATGATTTGGGTGTGACAGGGATGACGGTAACCCAGGTTATGGGCTGCGGCATCCAGAAAGGGGCCGGGGAGAGATACCGTGGTGCGGAATTGGATGCAACTTTGCTGCCAAAGGTAAAGGTGGAAGTAGTTGTGAGCAAGATTCCTGTGGAAAATGTTGTGGAGGCTGCAAAGAAAGTGCTCTATACCGGACATATCGGGGACGGAAAGATTTTCGTTTACGATGTGGCGAAGGTGGTTAAAATTCGTACCGGGGAAGAGGACAGAGAGGCTTTGCAGGATGTGGAGTAAAATCCACAAAAAATCCCCCTTGGCAAATGCCAGGGGGATTTTTTTGCTCCTAGCAGCAAATCAGGACAATGCAGGAACTTAATTTTGGAAAATGTCCTTATTGCTTTTTTGAGAGGTATTTTGTATAATAGAAAAAATTGTGGCGAGAACAGAAACGTAACTTCTTATGACAGAAAGAATCAGGGAGGGATACGGAACAAGGCAAAAACGTTAGGAGAAAAAGAATGAAAACAAAAAGTAAAATGTTATTTCTTGGGATAATGGCGGCTCTGATTCTTATGGTATGTCCTTTATTTCCCTGGATGCAGACAGAAGTATTTGCGGCGGGGGCTTCTGGAACCACTCTTACGGTAAAAAATAAGGAGTTGTATGATGCTCTTTTGTACCACTTTAATAAGAGTTCTTGGTCTAATGCAGGTGCATTGGCTGGTGAAGATGAGGGGAAGCAGGAAATTACCCTGAATATGGAGAAAGTGAAATCTATTGAAATAAAACGGGTGGACATGACGAAGGACAATTCCCTGGAGGTTTTTAAAACGCTGATTAACGGCTGCGACAATTTAGAAGAGTTGTATTTGGATACCTGTAATCTTACCGGGTTTGATTATAATTTACTGAACCAGAGGCAAAAATTGTCCCAATTATATTTGGTTGATACGAAAATGACTGCGGTTCCGAATTTAAAATTAGGGAATTTAAGAAAATTGTGTCTGTCAAGCAATAATCTGTCTGCCAGCGGCGCTTGCAACACGATTACCAGGACTAACTTTCCGAACTTGAGAACGTTGTGGCTGGATGATTGCGGGCTGACGAATATTGATTTTATAAAAAATACCGGGGGGGGGTTAATAAGCCTGTCACTGGCGGATAACGGACTTACAGATGCTTCCCTGTCATTACTGCTTGATATGAGCCAGGGGACATTGGCTGGTTTGGAGGAGCTTAATCTGGGGATTAAAGTTCATGATGTGACTGGATTATCCTACAATATAAACAGTTACAGCAAAAACAATTTTACTGATATGGAAAAGCTGGCACGGCTCCCGGAGAGATTTCCACTGGTGAAGAGAATGGATTTATCAGCTCTTAAAATTACTTCGCTCCAGGCTTTTCGCGGTTTAAGGGACAACATATCCATTGATTTTTCCCAGAATAGGATCAGTGACTTTGCAGGCCTGGAGAGTAAAAACATTACTTTAGAACGGCAGAGAATGTATATTTCAGGCAATTTTGCACCGGATTTGGAATGTGAGATGCCGGAAATTCTAAAGAATATTATGGATGGGAACCATAGGCTGCATGGTACTTTGGAAAAATTTAATAACTGCCGTTTATCCGGCGATGGAACAAAACTTATTTTTGAGCCAAAGCAGACAAGGGCATCTGTGTCGGTAAGGGGGGGAAAACTTTCGGATTCCACCATTTATTTTGAACCCATCAGGCTGGTTCCTTCTTATACCATTCCCCAGGGCTTAACCGCCACGGAAGGGGATACCCTGGCAAAGGTTATCCTGCCGGAGGGGTTTGCGTGGAAAGATTCTGCACTTTTTGTGGGAGCAGTGGGAACCCGTTCATTTAAAGGAATCTACACGCCAAAAGATACAGGAAAATATATATCCCTTGAGGTGGATATTCCGGTGACGGTAAAAAAAGCAGAGACCAATTCCACGGAGGTTACACCGGGGCCGAAACCCATACCAGACCCAAGTCCTGAGCCGGATGAACCTGATAAGCCCGACGAGTCTAACCTGACGGGAAACCAGATTGAGGCCAGGAAAGATTTATCCCTTCTCCTTGCCACCGGAAAGCAGAAAGGGAAGAACGGCATAGAGCTGACCTGGAAGAAAAAGAACGGAAGTTCTGGTTATGAAGTATACTGGTCTTATTGTGACGGAAAGAGAAGTTATAAAAAAGCAAAGACGGTAAAGAGTACCGGACGGCGGAGTTATATTCACAAGAATTTGAAAAAGAGCCGGGCGTATAAGTATTATATTGTCTCCTATAAAATAAAAGGAGGGAAAAAGTTTTACCAGTCAAAATCTCCCGTCATCCATGTGGCTATGTCTCAGGAAAAGAGTACCAATGTGAAAAGCATTACGGTGAATAAGACAAAGGTATCTTTAAAGGCAAAAAAGACCTTCCAGATTAAAGCCAGTGCCAAGGCGGAAAATAAGAAAAAGAAACTCTTAGCCCATACGGACAAGTTTCGCTACTATACCAATGACAACAAAGTGGCAGAAGTTACCAAGAAGGGCAAAATCCGGGCAAAGAAAAAAGGTTCCTGCAGTATTTTTGTCATCGCCAATAACGGAGTGTCAAAGGAGATAAAGGTGACAGTAAAATAGTGTGAGGATTATGATTTCCTGTTAAATTGTGATAACCTCCCCCTCCAAAACAGCAAAATTCACACTTTCCTGCCACTCAAACATTGCAGTCCCATTTGTCCCCTCGGTGATTTTTTTCCGTATTTGTTCTTTTAATTCCAGTGGAATCATGGCATGTATAATTACCTGGTCTGTATATTCCACTTCTATAATTGAAATTTTAGCTTTGCCCAAAAGGTACTGGATTTTTCCCAGTCCGTTGTAATCTGTGTGGACGGCCAGTTTCTGGCCAGGCTGTATGTCTAAAATTACAGAGCCGTTAAGGCCTGCCTGGACAGCTTTCTGGTAAGCCCGCACCAATCCTCCCGTTCCTAAGAGAACTCCCCCAAAATACCGGGTCACCACCACGGCGGCATTGTGGATTTCTTCTTTTAAAAGAACGTCAAGCATAGGCCGCCCTGCTGTCTGGCTGGGTTCTCCGTCGTCGGAACACCGGGAAATTTCCTGGTTTTTCCCTATGACAAAGGCGGAGCAGTTATGTCTGGCGTCCCAGTATTTCTTTTTCATCTCCCCAATAAATGCGATGGCTTCCGCTTCTGTCTGTACCGGGCGGAGCGTCGCGATGAAACGGGATTTCTTCTCTACAATTTCTCCTTCTCCACCTGTGTAAATTATTTTCATAGAATGAAAACTCCTTTTGTCTGATAATATGTAATAGGAACTGTTACGATTATATCATTCCCTTATGTTTGAATCAACGGAAAAAAGGAAAACCTATCAGAGTATAGAGTATGTTCGTTACAAATTAATTCACATTATTTTCTTTAATTATAGGAAACTTTTTGTTATAATAGATGCGTTATATGAAAAAGGAGGCTTATTATGAACTATGGAAAAAATAGTACAAAGAAGCGTGAAAAAGAACTGACTTCCAAAGGTACTATGATTCGGAAAAAATTCAGCATAATATTTTTAAAGACCTTGCTGTTTTGCCTCTTTGCATTCATTATCGTAGGTGGATGTGCAGGTTTCGGGCTTATGAAAGGCGTAATTGACGCCGCTCCGGAGATTAATTTGGCTGATGCGACCCCGACAGGCTTTTTGTCCACTGTTTTGGATAAGGAAGGCAAACAGACAGCTACTTTAGTGGCGACAGGATCCAACCGTGTGTATGCGACTATAGATGAGATACCCATAGAAATGCAGCATGCCATTGTGGCTATTGAGGATGAACGTTTTTATGAACACAACGGAATTGATTTAAAGGGTATCCTTCGTGCCGGGGTAAAAGGAATTACCAGCGGAAAATTTTCCGAGGGAGCCAGCACCATCACCCAGCAGCTTTTGAAAAACAATGTGTTTACCAGCTGGACCAGTGAATCCTCTTTTGCTGACAAGCTTCAGAGAAAAATTCAGGAGCAGTATCTGGCAATTCAGCTGGAGAAAAAAGTGTCCAAGGACTGGATTTTGGAAAATTATCTGAACACAATCAACCTGGGGCAGAATACTCTGGGGGTACAGGCTGCTTCCAGGCGTTATTTTGGAAAAGATGTCTCGGAGCTGAACCTGTCGGAAAGTGCGGTAATTGCCAGTATTACCCAGAATCCCTCCAGGCTGAATCCCATCAGCAACCCGGATAAAAACGCTGAGCGCCGGGAAAAAGTCCTAAACAATATGTTAAAGCTGGGTTACATTTCCGAGGGGGAATATAACAGCGCCATGAAAGACGACGTGTATGACAGAATCCAGGTGGTAAATACCCAGACAGAGGAGGAGGACGTGACATCTTATTTTGTGGATGCCCTTACCGACCAGGTAATTCAGGATTTTATCGACCAGTTGGGATACACAGAAACTCAGGCGTACAAGGCGCTGTACAACGGCGGTCTCACGATTGAATCCACCCAGGATCCGGCCATTCAGGCGATCTGTGACGAAGAGGTAAACAATCTGGAAAATTACCCCACAGCGCCGAAGTATTCTTTCTCTTACCGTCTGACAGTGGAAAAAGCCGACGGAAGCTACAAAAATTACAGCGAACAGACGATGTTGTACTATTATCAGGCACATAATGCAGACTACAGCGTAAATTTTGCATCCCAGGAGGAGGCAAATGCTGCTATAGAAGCCTACAAAGCGGAGATTATGGAGCCGGGAGATAAAATTGTGGAAAACGGGGAAAGTATCACGTATACCCTGCAGCCCCAGACCGCTCTGACTGTGATTAACCAGTCCACAGGTGAAGTTGTGGCACTGGTAGGGGGAAGAGGGGATAAAACAGCCAGCAAGACATTAAACCGTGCCGCAAGCACCACCAGGCAGCCCGGCTCTACCTATAAGGTACTGGCGGCTTATGCCCCGGCATTGGACAGCGGAGGGCTGACATTGGCTTCTGTCCAGGACGATGCCCCCTACTCCTATGAAAACGGCACTTCCCTTCGGAATTACGACAATTCCTTCCGAGGATTTACGCCTTTAAGGGAGGCCATAACCCATTCCATAAATATTGTGACAGTTAAGACCTTAACAGAAATCGGTACAAATCTAGGGTTTAGTTATCTCCAGGATTTTGGATTTACCACATTGGTGGATGATGACAATAACCAGGCTCTTGCCCTGGGAGGTATTACAAACGGTGTGACAAATCTGGAACTTACAGCGGCCTATGCTTCGGTAGCAAATGAGGGAACTTATATTCGACCCAGATTTTACACCAGGATTTTGGACCATGACGGAAATGTGCTGATTGACAATACGCCCCAGACCCATGGGGTATTAAAGTCCTCCACCGCATGGCTTTTGACAGATGCTATGAAAGATGTGGTAACTTCCGGTACAGGAACCGCTGTTAATTTTTCCAATATGGAAATTGCCGGAAAAACGGGAACTACCACAAAGAACAGAGACGCTCTTTTTGCAGGATTTACGCCTTATTATACCTGTGTGGTGTGGGGTGGATATGATGATAACACGCCCCAGGCGGGGGGGACGACTTCTTACCCAAAGAAAATCTGGCGTGCTGTAATGAGCCGGATTCATGAAAATCTGGAGTATAAAGATTTTGTTATGCCATCGGACATTACCACGGCAACTGTGTGCAAAAAGTCCGGGAAACTGGCAGTTGCGGGACTTTGTGACTGTGACCCCAGGGGAAGTATGATTCAGACCGAGTATTTTGCAGAGGGAACAGTCCCCACAGAACACTGCGACCACCATGTAAATGTTACCGTGTGTGCGGAATCCGGGATGCTGGCAACGGATTTTTGTCCAAACCGTGTCAGCGGCGTGTATATCACAGGGGGGACGCCTGGGTCGGCGGATGAGCCGTACCTGTTAAGTGAGGGTTCCACCACAAATACCTGTCCTCTGCACACAACGCCCCAGCAGGAGCCGGTAAATCTGCCTGACATAGATTTTGAGGACGGAGAGGTACGGAAGGACAAAGACGACAAGAGAGATGACAAGAAAGACGACAAAAATGATGACAAAAAGGAGGACCAGCAGGAAGAACCCAAAGACGAAAATGAGTCTGATGAAGACTAAGCAGAAGGAGGAAGGTGTTTTTATGAGAGGACGAGTGACGATTCCAACGGATGTCAATGTTGTTGATGAGACATTGGATTTAATGGAAAAATGGGGGGCGGATGCCATACGGGACTGTGATGGTACAGAGTTCCCCGGAAAGCTTCGGGAGGTGGATGCAAAAGTCTATGCCACTTATTATACCACCCGAAAAGACAATGGCTGGGCCAATGCCCATCCCGAAGAAATTCAGCAGTGCTACATTATGACTCCCCTGTACACGGCGATGGATTCTAATTTGGAAATTCCCATTATGAAGGGAATTTATCCAGATATGATGAAGCCTAATGACAGGGATGACATTAAGCGGTGGTGGGAGGTTGTGGACCGCACCACAGGGAATGTAGTGCCGGCATCGGATTGGAGCTACCAGGAGGGGGTTGTCACAGTGCATGGGGAGGCTTATCACGCCTACACTGTGAGTTTTCTGGCCTATATCATGTGGGACCCGGTGCACATGTACAATGCGGTGGTGAACAGTTGGGACAATGTGGAAAAACAGATGACCTTTGATGTGCGCCAGCCTTTGACCCATGCATTTACTTTAGAGCGGCTGCGGAAATTTATAGAGGAGCACCCATATGTGGATGTGATTCGGTTTACCACATTTTTTCACCAGTTTACCCTGATCTGCGACGAGAAGGCAAGGGAAAAATATGTGGATTGGTTTGGATATTCTGCCTCTGTAAGCCCTTATATTTTAGAACAGTTCGAAAAGGAAGCGGGATATCCCTTCCGGCCGGAGTACATTATCGACCAGGGATACTACAACAACCAGTACAGGATTCCCACAAAAGAGTACAAGGATTTTCAAAAATTCCAAGTGAGGGAAGTTGCAAAAATTGTGAGGGAACTTGTGGATATCTGCCATGAGTACGGAAAAGAAGCCATGATGTTTTTGGGGGACCACTGGATTGGCACAGAACCTTACCTGGAGGAATTTCAGACCCTTGGCATCGACGCTGTGGTAGGCTCTGTGGGAAATGGCTCTACCCTGCGGTTAATCAGCGATATCAAAGGGGTAAAGTACACAGAGGGAAGGCTGCTGCCCTATCTCTTCCCGGATACCTTCTATGAGGGGGGAAAACCTTTAGAGGAGGCCAAGAAAAACTGGGTGACTGCCCGCCGGGCCATACTGCGAAGCCCGATAGACCGGATTGGATACGGGGGATATTTAAAGCTGGCCCTTGACTTCCCGGATTTTATACAGTATGTGGAGTCTGTCTGTGAAGAATTCCGGCTTCTTTACCAGAATGCCAAAGGAACAACCCCCTACTGTGTGAAAAAGGCAGCGGTTTTAAACTGTTTTGGGAAAATGCGTTCCTGGGGATGTCATATGCAGCACCATGCCATTTATCACAAACAAAACTATTCCTATGCAGGGATTCTTGAAGCGCTTTCCGGTGCTCCTTTGGATGTGTGCTTTATCAGTTTTGATGATATACTAGAGGATTCCCGCATATTGGATGACGTGGATGTGATTATCAACGTCGGGGATATGGATACGGCGCAAAGCGGCGGCAGCTACTGGACAAATGAGAAGATTCTCACCAGCATCCGGAAGTTTGTGGCACAGGGGGGCGGTTTTATCGGAGTGGGAGAGCCTTCTGCCACCATGCACCAGGGCAGGCTGATTCAGCTTGGGGATATCCTTGGCGTGGAGATAGAAAACGGTTTTACACTGGGCTATGACAAATACAACTGGCAGGAAAAAGAGCATTTTATTCTGGAAGATGCGGAAACATCACAGCTGGACTTTGGGGAGGGGAAAAGCAATATTTATGCCCTTGAGGGAACGGAAGTTCTGGCAGTGGCAGATGGCAGTGTCCAGATGGCGGCAAGAGATTTTGGAAAAGGCCGGGGCGTATATATTTCCGGGCTTCCCTACAACTTTTTAAACAGCCGCATCCTCTACCGGGCTGTACTTTACAGCTGCCATGGGGAGGAGGAAGTAAAACGCTGGTACAGTACAAACTATAATGTGGATGTACATGCCTACGTGGTCAACCACAAATACTGTGTAGTGAACAATACTTACGAGCCGCAGACAAGCACAGTCTATATCGGGGACGGAACCAGTTTTCAGGTATCTTTGGCGCCAAATGAAATTAGATGGATGAATTTGTAAAAAAAAATTATAAAAAGTACTTGACTATTGTTTTCGGTTGCTATATAATATCTATTGTTGACGGCGGAAAGCTTGTCAGCAATAGATGAAGGGCTATCGCCAAACGGTAAGGCAACGGACTCTGACTCCGTCATTTCAAGGTTCGAATCCTTGTAGCCCTGTTTTCCGAAACTCAGTAGATATGTCTACTGAGTTTTTTTCTTTCCAGCCCTCAAGGGCAGGGGATTGGAGATTCCGGAATGGAATTTTGTGATAGGGAGAGGAGACAGATATGTATGGTTTTGAGAGTGTGGTAAGATACAGCGAAGTGGACGTTCACAGGCATATGACATTGACGGCGCTGTTAGAGCTTTTGCAGGATTGCTGTATTTTCCAATCAGAGCATCTGGGGATTGGCATGGATTACCTAAAGAAGAGAAAACGGGCATGGGTGCTGTCTTCCTGGCAGGTTATCGTAAAGCGCTATCCTCTTTTGGGGGAAAAGGTGACTGCCTTCACCTGGGCATATGAGTGCAAGGGATTTTACGGTTATCGGAACTTTAAAGTTGTGGATGAACAGGGTGGAACCATTGCGTATGCAAATTCCATATGGATTTACATGGATACAGAAAAAATGCGCCCTGCAAGGATTCCCCAGGAGCTTGCCGCAGTGTATTCCATGGACGAACCTTTGGAGATGGAGAAGGCAGGACGGAAATTAGACCTGGAGGGTGAGTGGGAAAAAGCAGCTCCGGTTCCAGTGCAAAAATTTCATATAGATACAAATCAGCATGTGAATAACAGCAAATACGTTATGATAGGCCAGGAGTACCTGCCGGAAGGTTTTAAAATAGGAGAACTGAGGGCAGAATATAAGAAAGCGGCTGTGTTGGCAGATACCTTTTATCCCCGCATCGGCGTAAAAGAAAACCAGGTGACGGTTTCTTTGGAGAATGAGGAGGGCAAACCTTATGCAGTCCTGGAATTTATAGAGGAGAATTAGAATGAAGTTAGGTGAAAAACAAAAGCTGACCGTGGTAAAAACTGTTGAGTTTGGGATTTATCTTGCAGAACACCAGGGAGATGAAACGAGAGTCCTGCTTCCGGGGAAACAGGTTCCGCCGGGAATCGGGCCGGGGGATGAACTGGAGGTTTTCTTATACAAAGATTCCAAGGACAGGCTGATTGCCACCACGAAGGAACTGCGTCTGGTGCTGGGGGGATTTGCAGCACTGTCTGTAAAGGAAGTGGGAAAAATTGGGGCATTTATGGATTGGGGACTGGAAAAAGACTTGTTTCTTCCATATAAAGAAATGATGGGGAAAGTGGAGCAGGGGGATGAAATTTTAGTCACCTTGTATATTGATAAGAGCAGAAGGCTTTGTGCAAGCATGAAAGGCATATATGACCTTTTAGACAAAGACGCTCCTTATAAAAAAGAGGATACAGTCACAGGCAGGGTGTATGAGACAGGGGGGAATTTTGGAACCTTTGTGGCAGTGGATGACAGATATTCTGCCATGATACCCAAATTTGAGGACTGCAGCCATCTGCGCATCGGAGATGTGATAGAGGCTAAAGTTACCAATGTGAAACCGGACGGAAAACTGGACCTTACCCTGCGGGAAAAAGCGTATATTCAGATGGATGAAGATGCAAAAATAGTTTTGCAGGTGATAGAGGAATATGCCGGTGTTCTGCCCTTTAACGATAAAGCTTCCCCCGAAGTGATTAAACGGGAGTTTCACATGAGCAAAGCAGCCTTTAAGAGAGCGGTAGGGCGCCTGTACCGGGAACATAAAATTGAGATTACTGAAAAGAGCATCCGGATATTGTAAAAAAATGTCATAGATTGTGGTTGACGGAGTAAATACGATTTGTTATAATAGCCACGGTAAGTATGTAATAATTTTGTAACAGATATGAGAAAAATGGACAAACTAATCTCAAATGTACAAGACGTACATCATTATTGGAGGAAAGATTATCATGAATATGAATCGTAAGACTCTTAAGATGGCAGCATGTTGTATGGCGGCTACTGTAGTTTTGACAGCATCGCCCAGCGCTGTTTTTGCCACAGAGGCACCTGTGGCTGGAATGACAAATATTACAGCGTCAGCGTTACAGGATACAGAGACATCGGAGAATACGGAAAATGTCTCAGAAAAAAAAGATACCCAGGGAAGTTCCGGGGCTGGGATTACCCAGCAGATTGCTGAGAGCATGAATACAGAAGAAGGGGAGACATCAACGCCACCTCAGGAAGAACAGCCGGAAGATTCTGCTGAAAAAGAGCAGGAAGAGCCAAAAGAGGAGGCCTCACAGGATGCAAAGCCGGACGAGTCCTCAGGGGAACCCCAGCCGGTGGATATTGTGGGAGCCGGGATTACTCAGCTTATCGCAGACAGCATTTTAGATGCAGAGGAAGAAGCGGAAGAGGAGCAGAGAAAAGAGGCAGAGAGAAAGTCTGTTTATGATGATATAGCCATTGCCCAGGTGGATAATTTTGTCAATGTAAGGGACGCCGCCACCGAGGAAGGCGAGGTTGTGGGAAAATTGTACAATAATTCGGCAGCCACTGTTGAGGCGGAAGAAAACGGCTGGTATAAAATTACTTCCGGGAATGTAACAGGTTATGTAAAAAGTGATTTTGTAGTCTGTGGAGATGAAAATCTGGCAAAACAGGTGAGCAGACGTGTGGCGACCGTAGATACAGAGACATTATTTGTGAGGACTGAGCCAACCACTGAGTCTGATGTGCTGGAGATGGTTCCCGACCAGGAACAGCTTACAGTGACAGACGAGAGCGTGGACGGATGGACAAAGGTATCCGTTGAAAAGGGAGACGGCTATGTTTCCAATGATTACGTGAAAATGTCTACAGAGTTTGTTACGGCAGAGTCCAAAGCAGAGGAGGAGGCAAGGCTTGCCAAGGAAGAGGCCGAGAGAAAAGCGGCTGAAAAGGCAGCGAAAAAATCCTCCGCAGGTTCCGGTGCCAAGGCCAGTGCAGGAAGTTCTACAGGAAGTGCGGTTGCCAATTATGCGTGTCAGTTTGTGGGCAATCCCTATGTGTACGGCGGTACCAGTTTGACCAATGGAGCAGATTGTTCTGGATTTGTAATGTCTGTGTATGCGGCATTCGGCGTGGGCCTTCCCCATTCTTCCTCCGCTCTCCAGGGTGTGGGATACGGGGTAAGCGATATGCAGCCCGGTGATATTATTTGTTACAGCGGCCATGTGGGAATTTACATCGGCAATAATACCATCGTGCATGCCAGCACACCGGAAGGCGGCATTAAATATACTTCACCAGTAAACTACAGACCAATCGTAGCGATCAGAAGAATATTTTAATCATAAAAAAGAGAGTATGCAGGACATGCTCTCTTTTTTTGTGTGGAAATACAGATTTTGCAGCCAAAGTTTCATTTTGGAAAATCGGTGAAGCCTGGGAAAAAAATATGGTTATACATAATGCACAAAAACAGAATGCTGTCGAAAAAGGTCGAGGATAACCGGTGGATAAAAAGCCAAAGTTATCCACATAGAAAATCTTGTATCTATCGAAAAAAAGCAGTTATACACGAAGTTATCCACTTTATCCACAAAAAAGTACATAAATGTTAGGGTATAACAGGGGTAAAATAAGAACGCGCGTTTTGTCAGATTACAATAAACTTGACGGCTATTGAAAAAAAACAAGAAAATTTGTTGACATTTCAAATGTGAAAATATAACGGAAATTGTGCGAAAATAAGGAAAATCTGTAGAAAATAGTTAGAATTGTAGAAATTTGTCATTTCCTCTGGTGGGAAAAAGATTTCTAAAACCTTTCTGTTGAAATAAGTTAGGCTTTTTGATATACTACTGCATGTATCTGGAAATATTTAGAGTGGAAAAGCTGATAAGGGAAATTATGGTTAAGAAAATAGATATATTGGGAATAAGCATTGACAATTATACCGTGCGGGAGGCTTTGCTGCAGTTAGATACCTTTTTGAGCAGTACGGCGCTAAATATCATAGAGACGGTTACAGTGGAAAAAATACTCCTCTCAGGGACAAACCCCAGAATCGGGGAATGCCTGGGACAGGCGGACCTTACCCTGATTGGGGACAAAGAGCTGCTCGCAGGCAAAGAGCAGGCTTCTGTACAGAGGATTCGGGAAATCAGGAACAATGAATTTTTATATGAAATGATCCGTCGGGTGGTGAGAAATCAAAAACGTGTATTTCTTCTGGCCATGACCAGGGCGGAAGTGGATAAAATGCAGGCTTTCTTTGAGGGGGAGAGTGATAGGTTTAAAATAGAAGGCAGTTATGCCCTTGAGGAGTGCGGCGGGGATTTGGATGCCATTGTCAACGAGATAAACAGCACCACGCCGGATATAGTGGTTTCTGCAATGACTTCTCCTTTTGAAGAAGAATTTATTTTGGAACATAAGGACAAACTAAGCTTAAGCATTTGGTTTGGCATGGGAGCAGGTTACAACAGGAGGTCAGAGGGGCTCGCCATCGGAAACCATGTGAAAAGTCTGGCTTTGCGGGGAAAGCTTTACCATGCAATGCAGAAATATGAGAAAGAAAGTCAGGAAAAGAAAAAATGAAATTATATAGCAACCGGCCTTACTATGTGGATTACCTGCTGCTGCTTTTGGGAACCGCAATGGTTGCCCTGGGAATCCAGTGGCTCTACGACCCGGTGGGATTAGTCACAGGAGGGTTTACCGGTATTTCCATTATCCTAAAAAGCCTCTCAGGGGGCAGGATTCCCCTGTGGTTTACCAATATTGTGCTGAATATCCCGGTATTCCTCATTGCCTACCGGGTAAAGGGGAAGCGTTTTATCGGAAGGACCCTCTTTGGCACCCTGATGCTCTCCGCATGGCTTTACATTATTCCGGCCACAGATATGGCGAAGGGAGATTATGTTCTGGCTGCTATTTTTGGGGGGGTCATTTCAGGCACGGGAATGGGCCTTGTGCTTTTGGCAAAGGCCACCACTGGGGGTACGGATATGGTGGCGGTTTTGATACAAAAAAGGATGAGGCATTATTCCGTTGTGCAGATAATGCAGGTGATTGACGGTCTTGTGGTTTTGGCTGGGCTTTATGTATTTGGGGTTCAGGCTGGGCTATACGCTATTGTGGCCATATTTGTCACATCAAAAATGTCGGATGCCCTGATGGAGGGGATGAAGTATACAAAGACAGCTTTCATTATCACTGCCCGGGCGGAAGATGTGGCGAATACCATAATGGAGCGTCTTGACCGGGGGGTGACAGGGCTTTTTGCCAAGGGGATGTACTCCGGACAGGAAAAATGCGTGCTGTACTGTGTGGTGGAGCGGAAGCAGATAGTGGAATTAAAAGACATTGTGGCGGAATTTGACCCGGATGCCTTTGTGATAGTCTCAGATGCCAGGGAAGTCTTTGGTGAGGGATTTATAGAGACAAATATGCGGTAGGGCTTATCTGGTATTGGAAAAACTTTGAAACCACATGATCTGGTATGTGGATTGGGAAAAATTCTACTAGGAAAAATAGACAAAAAAAATCATTCGGAAAAACCAGAAAAAATTGAGGAAATGCATAAAAAAATATGTATTTCCTCTTTATTTTTTGGTAATTTTAGTTTAAAATAGCAGATAGGTGTATCTACAATAGAAGATTTACGGGGGCTTCATTGTGAAAGTTGTATATCCATATATGGCAGTCTGCGGACAGCCATGCCAAATTTCGGGGTCCGTATGGGGGGCAAGAAGGAGAATAAGCTATGATATCAAATCAAATACTGCAGAGTACTATTGATGGATTGAAGGGAATTACCAGAATTGACTTATGTATTATAGATACGGAGGGGAAAGTTCTGGCAGCAACATTTCCTGACGCAGAACGGTTCGTGGAACCGGCAGAGACATTTGCCGCATCGCCGGCAGATTCCCAGGTGATTTCCGGCTGTCAGTTTTTTAAAGTGTTTGATGAACATCAGTTGGAATATGTGCTTTTGGCTGTGGGGGACAGTGAAGATGTGTATATGGTAGGGCAGATTGCCAGTTTTCAGATACAAAATCTTCTGGTTGCCTATAAAGAAAGGTTTGATAAAGACAATTTTATCAAGAATCTCCTCCTGGATAACCTCCTTCTGGTGGATATTTATAACCGGGCCAAAAAACTTCATATTGACACGGAAGTGCGCAGGGTGGTATATATTATTGAGTTGAACCGTGACAAAGAGGGAAATGAATTGGAAAAAATACGGGGCATCTATGGAGGCAAGTCAAAGGATTTTGTCACTGCGGTGGACGAGAAGAGCATCATTGTGGTAAAGGAACTCTCGGACAGTGAAAACTACGAAGATTTAAATAAGACAGCGGAAGTGATTTTAAATCTGTTCCGGGGAGATGCGGAGCGGGATATCCATATTGCGTATGGAACCATCGTGGGGGAAATCAAGGATGTATCCCGTTCTTATAAAGAGGCCAGGATGGCACTTGACGTGGGCAAAATCTTTTTTGAGGAAAAAAATATTATCGCTTACTCCACACTGGGAATCGGACGTTTGATTTATCAGCTGCCCATACCTTTGTGCAAGATGTTTATCAAGGAGATTTTTGACTCCAAGTCTCCCGACGACTTTGACGAGGAGACACTTGTCACGATAAATAAATTTTTTGAAAATAACTTAAATGTGTCCGAGACTTCCAGGCAGCTCTATATTCACAGAAATACGCTGGTATACCGGCTGGACAAGCTGCAGAAAAGTACGGATTTGGATCTTCGTGTCTTTGAGGATGCCATCACCTTTAAAATTGCCCTGATGGTGGTGAAGTACATGAAATATATGGAGTCCTTGGATTATTAGGGATTAGGAGGCATACATGATAAAGCTGGAAAATGTGAGCAAAGCATACAGTGCCGGGGTGCCGGCGTTAAATGATGTGAATCTTGAGATTGCAGACGGGGAATTTGTCTTTATTGTGGGAGACAGCGGCTCCGGCAAGTCTACGCTGATTAAACTGTTACTGAAGGAATTAGAGCCCACAGAGGGGACGATTATCGTGGACGGAAGGCGTTTGGGTGCTATCCGCCACAAGCAGATTCCAAAGTTCCGCAGAAATTTAGGGGTGGTTTTCCAGGATTTCAGGCTGTTAAAGGACAGAAATGTATACGATAACGTGGCTTTTGCCCAGAGGGTGATTGGGGCATCTGTGAGAGAGTCAAAGCGAAAAGTGCCTGTGATGCTTTCCATGGTGGGCCTTGCTGCAAAATATAAGTCCTACCCCAGACAGCTTTCCGGGGGGGAGCAGCAGAGGGTGGCCATTGCAAGAGCCCTTGTGAACCAGCCCAAGATTCTTCTGGCGGATGAGCCTACCGGAAATCTGGATGCCAACAATGCCTGGGAGATTATGAAGCTTTTGGAGGAGATTAATGAGAGGGGGACTACGGTGGTGGTAGTAACCCATAATTTAGATATTGTGAAAATCATGAACAAGCGGGTGATTACCATGAAGAAAGGCGTCATTATATCCGATGTAAACGGTGATTTCAATGAGGATTAGTTCAATAGGATATACGATAAAACAGGGGTTTAGCAATATCTGGAGAAATAAGATGTTTTCCCTGGCATCCATAGCTACCATGTCGGCTTGTATTTTTCTTTTCGGCCTGTTTTTTGCCATTGTGACAAATTTTGAGGCAATGGTGAAGGAGGCGGAGTCCGGGATGGCGGTGACGGTTCTGTTTGACGAGGGGATTTCCCAGGAGCAGATTGATGCCATTGGCCAGGAGATAAAAAAACGGGTGGAGGTCTCCGAATATGAGTTTATCTCTCCGGAGCAGGCATGGGAAGAGTTTAAGGGATCATATTTCGGAGATAATGCGGAGGCAGCGGCAGGATTTGCAGACGACAATCCTCTGGCAAATTCCGCCAGCTATGCCATCTATATGAACGATATTTCCATGCAGCCTGTGCTGGTGGATTTTCTGGAGGGCCTGGAGGGGGTTCGTGAGGTGCGCCATTCGGAAGTGGCAGGCCGCACCTTGACGGATTTTAACAGCCTGATTGGCTATATTTCCGTGGGTATTATATTGATTCTGCTTCTTGTGGCGATATTCTTGATCAGCAACACGGTGACCACAGGTATTGCCGTGCGGAAAGATGAGATTGGAATTATGAAATTAATCGGGGCCACAGATTATTTTGTACGTGCGCCCTTTGTGGTGGAGGGAGTTTTAATCGGGCTTATCGGCTCGGTTCTGCCTCTGGCTCTTTTGTACTTTTTGTATCAAAAGGTAGTGTTTTACATATCGGACAAGTTTAGTTTTTTGAGTTCTCTATTGAACTTCCTTCCGGCCCAGAAAGTATTCCACACATTGGTTCCTGTGGGACTGATTTTGGGAGTGGGCATCGGATTTTTAGGCAGTTGGATTACTATTCGGAAACATTTAAAAGTTTAACAGGAGAAATCGTATGCACAGTGGGAGATTGAAAAAATTAACAGGAATTCTTTTGGCCATTGTACTGGCACTAAAACCCTTTCCCCTTATCCAGGCATCTTCTTTGGAGGAGGCGCAGCAGGAAAAAGAAAAGCTTCAGGATGCCCTGAATGAAGCCCAGGCCCTGATTCAGGATTTAAAAGGCTCAAAGAGCAACATTCAGGATAAAGTGAAAAAGTTGGATGCCCAGCTTACCAAAATATCCACGGATATCAGCAACCTTGAGAGCCAGCTTCAGGATAAAAACCTTGAGATTTCTGACACCTCCAAAGTACTGGAGGAGGCGAAAAGGGATGCGGCAGCCCAGTATGAGATGATGAAAATCAGAATTCGTTATATGTATGAGAACAGGGACCGGTCCTATGTGGAAAAGATTTTATCTGCCGGGAGCATTTCAGAAGCGTTAAACGCAGTGGAATATATCAGCCAGATTGCCAGGTATGACAGGCAGATGTTGGAGAAATACCAGCAGACCCAGGTTACAGTGGCGGATGCCAAGACAGCCTTGGAGCAGGAAAAAGCAGAATTAGAGCAGATGCAGGCTAAGGTGGAGGAGAATAAACAGGCCGTCTCCGTGCTTTTAACAGCAAAGGAATCGGAACTCTCCGCTGTGAATCAGGATATCAAGGAGGCCAACAGCCAGGCGGATGTCTTTGAGGCAGAGCTAATCGCCCAGGAGGAAGTGATTGCCCAGATTCGGGCAGCGGAGGAAGCCAAAAAGGCGGCAAGGGCTGAGGCAGAGGCCAGGGCAAGGGCTGAGGCGGAGGCCAGGGCAAAAGCCGAGGCGGAGGCGGCAGTTCAGGAGGAAGAGGAAAACAGTACAGAGGAAGCTTCAGAGCCCCAGGAGGGAGATACAGAGAATTCTGCCCCGGAACCGGAACCAGAACAGGAGCCGGACACTTACAATGGGGGGGCTTTTTTGTGGCCCTGTCCCGCAAGCACAAGGATTACCAGTGATTATGGAAACAGGCAGTCGCCTACGGCGGGGGCATCCTCAAACCATAAGGGAATTGATATCGGTGCGCCTTACGGGTCGGATATTGTGGCTGCGGCAGACGGGGAAGTGATTTTTTCCGGTTACAGCAACGGCGGCGGCAATTACATTATGATAGACCACGGGGGAAGTTTATATACGGTTTATATGCATGCATCTTCCCTGTGCGTATCCAAAGGAGAAAAAGTCGTAAGGGGGCAGACAGTGGCAAAAGTGGGAAGTACGGGAATTTCCACTGGAAATCATCTGCATTTTGGAGTATCCTTAAATGGTGCATATGTGAGTCCCTGGAATTATCTGAGCAGATAAAGCGTAAAATAGTGATAAACCAACATTTTATCCCTGCCAGAATACGGCAGGGATTCTCTTGCCACGGAAATACAGAACCTATGTGTTTTTAGCTGCTTGAGGAGAAAGAATGAGGACAGACGATATGGAACAGGAACAGATGGAATGGGACAATGGCCGGACAGGGGGGAAAAAATCTTCCAGCGGATTTTCAAAAGGCGTGGCAGCAGGGGTGCTGGGAACAGTTTCCTTCCTGTGTCTTTTGAGCCTGGTGCTGGTTTTTGTCTTCGGGAAAAACATTTACATCACAACTCCTTCCAGGGAGGAGGAGGCCGGGGTCGGGGTTTTAACCAAGGAAGTCCAGGCCAAAATTAATGAACTGGCCGGGTATATCCATCTCTATTTTTACGAGGATGTGGACAATGAGAAGCTGGCAGAGGGATTGTATTCCGGCCTTCTGGAGGGCATGGAAGACAAATACACAGATTATTACAATCAACAGGAATATCAGGATCTTCAGATTAGCGCCACTCAGAATTATTATGGAATCGGTGCGGGGCTTACCCAGGAAAGGGATACCATGCAGGTGAGCATTAACCATGTATATCAGGGCTCTCCTGCAGAGACAGCAGGGCTTTTGGAGGGGGACATTATTGTGATGGTGGAAGATATTGAGGCCGTGAGCATGGAGCTCTCCGAACTCGTCACCTATATCCGGGGCGAGGAGGGTACCAGCGTGCATCTGCAGATATACCGGGAAGGGGAAAGTGATTACCTGGAGTTTGACGTGGCCCGGGCCAATATTGACCTTCCCACGGTGGAGTATAAAATGCTGGACGGAAACAAAGGATATATCCATATCATGGAATTTGGTGCCCCTACAGCGGAACAGTTTGAACATGCGGTGGAGGACTTAAAAGGCCAGGGGATGGAAGCGGTCATTTTGGATGTAAGGGACAATCCGGGAGGCATGGTATCCTCCGTGACAAAAATTTTAGATGACATTCTTCCGGAGGGGACTGTGGTTTATACCCAGGATAAATACGGCAGCAAGCAGGAGTTTACCTCTGAGGGGGAAACCTATATGGAGTATCCCCTGGTGGTATTGATGAACGGAAACAGTGCCAGTGCCTCAGAAATTTTAGCAGGGGCTATCCGGGATTTTGAGTATGGGACTTTAATCGGAACCACCACCTATGGAAAAGGGGTAGTGCAGACCATATATCCTCTAAAGGACGGGGATGCCATAAAATTAACCACGGCAAAGTATTTTACCCCCAAGGGAGAAAATATTCACGGGACTGGAATTGAACCGGATGTGGAACTGGAATTTGATTACCAGGGAGACAGGACGAAAGGTTACGACGAGATGCAGGATAATCAGGTATTAAAGGCACTGGAAGTATTGGACAATGAAATTCAAGAGGGAAAAAGAAAAGGGAATTAAAATTATATGGCTGATTCTGGCAGTTTTTTGGATGGCGCTTATCTTTCGTTTTTCCGGCCAGAGAGCCCAGGTATCCGGGGAACTGAGCAGTTCCATATCCTACCGCCTGGCAGAGGGGGCAGAGGAATGGTTTTCTTTTGGCTGGGGGGAAGAGAAACTTTCCCACTATGCCAATGTGTGGGAACATCCCTTAAGAAAAGCTGCTCACATGACGGAGTACGCCGTATTGGCAGTCATATTCCTGGGAAATTTTTTTCAGTACCGATGCACATATAGGAGAAGATTTCTTTTGGCATGGATTTCAGCCGCATGTTATGCCGCAACGGATGAGTTCCATCAGCTTTTTGTTGAAGGGCGGTCAGGGCAGATAAGGGACGTGTGCATTGACAGCGCCGGGGCGTTTTTTGGCCTTTGCGCAGTATATGTTATTATAGAAGTGTTTTCAAGGCTGTCGAAAGACAGATGAAAGAATAAAAAAAGATAGAGAAAGAGGTGACTGATAATGGTAGAACTTGACCAGTTCAAAACAACTTTGAACACTTATAGGAAACCACTATTGGAAGTGAGGGATTCACTTTGACTTAGCCGGGAAAGAGCAAAAAATACAGGAATTGGAGCGTGAAATGGAAGCTCCTGATTTTTGGGACAATGTAGAGACTTCCCAGGCCAAAATGAAAGAATTGAAAAGCCTGAAAGATGATGTAGAGACATTGGCAGGGCTTACACAGCAGTTTGAAGATATTGAGACGTTAATTGAGATGGCAAAGGAGGAAAATGACTCTTCCCTGATACCGGAAGTGGAGAGTGAGCTGGCCGGTTTTTTGGAGACATTTGAATCTATCCGCATGAAAACTCTGCTCTCCGGGGAGTATGACAAAGATAACGCCATTGTTTCACTTCATGCCGGGGCAGGGGGAACAGAGTCCTGTGACTGGGCTGCAATGCTTTACCGCATGTTTACCCGTTTTGCAGGGGACAAAGGTTTTTCCGTGGAAGTACTTGACTCTTTAGACGGGGAGGAAGCAGGAATCAAATCCATCACCTTTCAGGTGAATGGGGAAAATGCTTACGGGTACTTGAAATCGGAGAAAGGGGTGCACCGCCTGGTGCGGATTTCACCTTTCAACGCGGCGGGAAAACGCCAGACTTCTTTTGTATCCTGTGATGTGATGCCGGATATTGAGGAGGATCTTGATATAGAGATAAACGATGAGGATATCCGAATTGATACTTACCGTTCCAGCGGTGCGGGAGGCCAGCATATCAACAAGACGTCCTCCGCCATCCGTATCACCCATTTCCCCACGGGGATTGTGGTGCAGTGCCAAAACGAGCGTTCCCAGCACATGAATAAAGATAAGGCCATGCAGATGTTAAAGGCAAAGCTGTATCTCTTAAAACAGCAGGAGAATGCCCAGAAAGCGGCAGGTATCCGGGGGGAAGTGACGGAGATTGGCTGGGGAAATCAAATCCGTTCTTATGTCATGCAGCCCTATACTATGGTAAAGGACCACAGAACCGGGGCGGAAACCGGAAATGTAGGGAGTGTTCTTGACGGGAATCTTGATATATTTATTAACGGCTATTTAAAATGGCTCTCCCTGGGCTGTCCCAAGAGGGCAGACAGTGAGGAATAGAAGGAGAAAAGAGATGAAAGCAGCAGTTATGGGATATGGAACCATCGGTTCCGGAGTGGTTGAGATATTAGAGAAAAACAGAGAGAGTATTGCAAATAAAGCGGGAGAGCCCATTGAGGTAAAATATGTCCTGGATATCCGGGATTTTTCGGGAGACCCGATTGGGGATAAGATTGTAGCTGATTATAAGGTTATTGTACAGGACCCTGAAATTTCCATTGTGGTGGAGACGATGGGAGGGGTGGAACCTGCCTATACCTTTGTAAAGGCAATGCTTGAGGCAGGAAAGCATGTGGCTACCTCCAACAAAGCCCTGGTGGCTGACAAGGGGGCGGAACTTATCGCCCTGGCCAGGGAAAAACAGGTAAACTTCTTATTTGAGGCCAGCGTGGGAGGGGGAATTCCCATTATCAGGCCTATCAATTCCTGTCTCACCGGGGATGTGATTGAGGAGATTACAGGAATCTTAAACGGAACCACCAACTATATGCTGACCAAAATGGCGGATGAAGGGTTGGAGTTTGAGGATGTGTTAAGGGATGCCCAGGCAAAGGGGTATGCGGAGAAAGACCCCACGGCAGATATAGAAGGCCATGACGCCTGCCGGAAGATTGCAATTTTAACTTCCCTGGTATGCGGGCAGCAGGTAGATTTTGAAGATATCCATACAGAAGGAATTACTAAAATTTCTGCTGTGGACATTAAATATGCAAAAGCCATGGGATATGCCATAAAGCTTTTGGCCGCCAGCAAAAAAATAGGGGATACTTACATGGCTATGGTAGCGCCTCATCTTCTCCCTGTGAGCCATCCTCTTTACACGGTAAACGATGTGTTTAATGCCATATATGTACGGGGAAATATGTTAGGGCCGGCTATGTTTTACGGCAGCGGGGCTGGGAAGCTCCCCACCGCCTCTGCAGTGGTGGCTGATATGGTGGATATGGCAAAGCATGTGGACAAGAATATTTTATTACAGTGGAGGCCGGAGAAACTAGAGTTAAAAGATGCGGGCCAGGGAGAGAGCCTGTTTTTTGTCAGGACAAATGACACAAAAGAGAAAGTACGGGAAGTTTTCGGGGATGTGAAATTTGTGGAGCTTCCTGAGCTGGGGGGAGAGTTTGGATTTATCACCCCTGTAGTAAAAGAGGAAGATTTTTATAAAAATATTGAAAGTGTTGCAACTTTATCTATTATCCGGGTAGCTGACTAAGAATCCGGAAGCAGAGAGGAACATAGTATGAAATATTTAGTGATATTAGGGGACGGGATGGCGGACCGCCCTATCGAATCCCTGGGAGGGAAAACGCCCCTTGCCTATGCGGATACGCCCATGATGGACGAGCTTGCGGCAAAGGGTGAAATCGGCATGGTACATACAGTGCCGGATGGAATGAAGCCGGGCAGCGATACGGCAAACTTGTCTGTCTTAGGGTATAACCCCAGGAAATATTATTCTGGCCGTTCCCCCTTAGAGGCTTTAAGTATCGGAGTTCCTATGAAAGATACGGATATTGCCTTAAGATGCAATATCGTTACCTTGTCTGAGGAGGAAGATGCCTATGAGGAGCGCAGAATTATAGACCACAGTTCCGACGAGATTTCCACAGAGGATGCGGCTGTCTTATTAGAGGCGGTGAGAAAAGAACTGGAGACAGAAACATTCCGGTTTTATGTGGGAACAAGCTACCGTCATCTTTTAATCTGGGATATGGGGCAGGTGGTGGAGCTGGTACAGCCCCACGATGTGCTGGGACAGAAAATCGGGGACAAACTTCCTGAAAATAAAGAATTAAGGGAAATGATGAAAAGGAGTTACGATATCCTTGTAAATCATCCCATCAATGTGGAGAGGAGAAAAAAAGGCCTAAATCCCGCTAATTCCTGTTGGTTTTGGGGAGCTGGGACAAAACCTGCCCTCAGCGGATTTGAAGAAAAGACGAAGAAAAAAGGCGCTATGATTTCCGCCGTGGATTTGTTAAAGGGAATTGCAGTGGGTTCCTCCATGAAGGTTGTGACTGTGGAGGGGGCAAACGGCGGTCTTCACACAAATTATGAGGGAAAAGCAAAAGCGGCAGTTGACGTATTGACAAAAGAAGGGTATGATTTTGTCTATGTACATTTGGAGGCACCGGATGAGATGGGGCATCAGGGAAGCGTGGAGCGCAAAGTTGCGGCAATCGAAAATTTAGATAAACGCCTGATCCGTCCTATTGTAGAAGGTCTCCGGGAAACCGGGGAAGAATTTCGTATGGTGATTTTACCGGACCACCCCACGCCAATCAGCATCCGCACCCACACAGGGGACAGTGTTCCCTATCTACTGTATGACAGTACAAGGGAAGCGTGCCGCACATGGGCATACAATGAAGAGGAAGCCGGAAAGACAGACAATTTTGTGGCGGAGGGCCACACACTCATTGATTACCTGTTTTCCGGAGCGTAAGAAATGGCGATAAGAGGAGTAAAGTGATGATTAAAGTAGTAAAATTCGGCGGAAGTTCGCTGGCAAGCGCAGGTCAGTTTTCTAAAGTGGGGGATATTATCCGCAGTGATAAACACCGCAGATACGTGGTTCCAAGCGCCCCCGGGAAGCGCAACGATAAGGATACAAAAGTGACGGATATGCTCTACGACTGTTATGAGACGGCGGAGGAAGAGGGCGATTTTAAGATTAAGCTGAAGAAAATCAAAGATCGCTACAATTCCATTATAAACGGTCTGCATTTAAAACTTTCTCTGGAGGAGGAATTTAATATAATTGCGGCTAATTTTGCGGCAAAGGCAGGAAAAGACTATGCTGCCTCCAGGGGAGAATATTTAAACGGAATTATTATGGCAAACTATCTGGGGTTTGACTTTATCGACGCAGCCCAGGTGATCCGTTTTGACGAACAGGGAGAGTTTGATGCGGATACCACGAACAGTATTTTAAAAGAGCGGTTAAAACAGAGCGAGTATGCAGTAATTCCAGGATTTTACGGGGCAAAGGAGGACGGCACGGTAGTGACATTCTCCCGGGGCGGCTCTGATATTACCGGCTCCATTGTGGCAAAAGCCTGTCGGGCAGATATGTATGAGAACTGGACGGATGTATCTGGATTTCTGGTGGCTGACCCAAGGATTATTAAAAATCCAAAGGCGATTAAAGTCATTACTTACCGAGAACTTAGGGAGCTTTCTTATATGGGGGCTACGGTGCTCCATGAGGATGCAGTTTTCCCAGTGCGCAAAGCGGGTATTCCCATTAATATACGAAATACAAACGCCCCTGAGGATGAGGGAACATTGATTGTGGAAAACACCTGCCAGCCATCCCTTTACACCATTACAGGAGTGGCAGGGAAAAAGGGCTTCGTGGCGGTGAACGTGGAAAAAGATATGATGAATACGGAAATTGGTTTTGGCAGAAAAGTTCTGGAAGCTTTCGAGATGCACGGAATTTCCTTTGAGCATATGCCCTCAGGAATCGATACTATGACCGTATTTGTACACCAGGAGGAATTTGCCGGAAAGGAACAGCAGGTGCTCTCCTCCATCCACCGCTTGGCAGAGCCGGACGTCATAGACTTAGACGGGGATTTGGCATTGATCGCCGTGGTGGGAAGGGGAATGAAATCCACCAGGGGAACGGCGGGAAGGATATTCTCCGCCCTGTCCCATGCAAATGTGAATGTAAAGATGATCGATCAGGGTTCCAGCGAACTGAATATCATTATTGGAGTGGCAAACAATGATTTTGACAATGCCATTAAAGCCATTTATGATATTTTTGTGGAGACTCAGTTGTAAACAAAAAAAAGAAGCCGGTGAAAGGCTTCTTTTTTTATCCGCATCTCCAGAGGGAGACATTTTCTTTTTAACTTAAACTTCCGACACCAGCAAAACCACTGCCTCGCAGGGCTGCAGGGTAACACAGCATTTACCCCGGGCTTCTCTCCGCAATTCCTCTTTAAAATCTGTATTCATAAGAAGAACTTTTTCCACCAGCATATTGCCTAAGGGAAGTGTCTCTGTTTCCCTGCCGTAGTTGGCAATCACCAGTATTTGGACGGAAGTGTCCGCCAGGGACCGGTAATAGGCAAATATATTGTCAAAATCCAGAAAGGCGGGAACAAAGTCCCCGTAGACAAATATTTCACTGTAAGCCGGGAATTTCCGCAGCTCAATCAGTTCTTTGTAATAGTTGAGAAGGGAATCAGGTTTCTTTTTCTGGGTATCCACATTCACAGAAAAATAATTTACGTTTACAGGCAGCCATGGGGTTCCCGTGGTGAAACCTGCGTGCTTTGTAGCTTTCCACTGCATGGGCGTTCTGGCATTGTCCCGGCTGTGGTCATAGCAGACTTTTAATGCAGCCTCCTTTGTCAGACCTGCATCTAAGGCAACCTGGTATTGGTCGTGGGTGTTGATATCGTCATACTCACTGATATCGTTCCGGCGGCAGTTTGTCATGCCGATTTCCTGTCCCTGATAGATGAAGGGAATCCCGCGAAGGGTGAGAAATGTGGTAGCCAGCATCTTTTTGCCCTGGTCGTTTCTGGCGTAATCGGGAAGAAAAGTGCACACACCCCTGGGTTCGTCATGATTTTCAATAATATTTGATTTAAAGCCAATACCCTCCGCTTCCAACTGTGAGGAGATAAGGGTCTGTCTCCATTCCTTAAAATCTACGGGCTTGGCGTCGTACCAGCCGTGCTCCCCTAAGGTAAGCAAGTGTGCGGAAAAGTCAAACATACTGGAAAAATAGCCCTCTTCACCGATAAAGGCTTCCATCTCTTCCTTTTTCATATTGAAAACTTCCCCTACCGTAAAAGCGTCTTTGGGTTCAAAGGTCACGGCGCTCATTTCTTTTAAGAAATCTCCCACACCGGAGACGGCATCCACCATTTTTGTGCAGGAGACAAGTCCGTCCTCCCCGTCCGGCTCAAAGGAGTGAAATTCCAAATCTTTTTTGATATTGATAATTGCGTCAATGCGGAAACCGGCAAGGCCCTTGTTCAGCCACCAGTTTATCATCCGGTAAATCTGTTCCCGGACTTTGGGGTTTTCCCAGTTTAAATCCGGCTGTTCCTTGGCGAACATGTGGAGATAGTACATGTCCTTCTCACCTTTGACAGGTTCCCAGGTGCTCCCTCCGAAATAGGAACGGTAATTGCTGGGAGGCTGTCCGTTTTTCCCCTTTACAAAGTAAAAATAATCCCGGTACTCGCTTTTGGGGCTTGCCAGGGCTTCTTTAAACCATTTGTGCTGGTTGGAACAGTGGTTTACCACTAAATCCATAATCACATACATATTCCGACTTTTTGCCTCTGCTAAAAGAGTGTCAAACTCCTCCATAGTGCCAAAGCACTCAGCGATTTTGTAATAGTCTGATATGTCATATCCCTGGTCTACAAAAGGAGATTCATAAATCGGGGAGAGCCAGATAATATCTATGCCAAGATCCTTTAAATAGTCTAATTTGGATATAATTCCGCCTAAGTCCCCGATTCCGTCTCCGTTGCTGTCGCAGAAACTCTTGGGATAAATTTGATATGCAACTTTATCATGCCACCATCTTTTTGTCATTTTAGGAAACCTCCCCTATGATATTACGGTAAAACACGGCAATGGTCTGGCTTATATAGGGGGTTACCCAAAGAAAGCCAATGCCGAAGGATAAAAGGCCAAGGAGTGCCATACCCATAAAACTTAACCAGATATACAGTAATCTTCCCCTGTTGCCTTTCATGTGCTCCCAGCTTAAGCGGAAAGCAGTCATAGTCCCTATGGTCTCATTGTCCACTAAAAAGTAGTAGACAAGGTTAAAGGAGAGGGTTAGAAAACAGAACAGTACAGTAGTTGCAGCGATAAGGAACAGTGTTAAAATCATCCACCCTCCAGTGTGAAAAAACCTGTAACAAACAATACAGACATAGGAAGGGATAAGTATTACAAAAAACAAGAGTATCAGAAGTAATATTGGCAGAAGCATCCTGTCTGGCCTGTGGTTAAAATAATAAAATAAGTCGGAAAAATTTTTTTCTTTTCCCCGGGCCATATCCAGATGAATTCTGATTATCCCGCAGTATGGGATAATGGATAATACACTGATGATTATAATAGCAAGGGTTAAGATATTAAGCTGCAGGGTGGTGGGATTTTTTTGATAGGAATAACGAAATGGGAAGGCGGCAGCCTGAACCGCCAGAGCTGTCACCACAAATGTTCCCATAGGAAGCCCGTATCGTCCGTTTAGATTTTCCCTTGCCTGCCGCTTTAATTCTTTGCTGGATAAATTCATAAATTCAAGTACTCCTTTGGCTGTTTAAGCGGCGTAATCAATATTGGAGCCGATATATTTGGCTGCATCCAGTGATTTTTGGTTCTGCTGGTATGGATTGGACTCATCGGAATATTTAATAACGGTCCTCGTCTCACCGCCTGCTGTGTACACCGTGCCGCACTCCGGGCACACAGCCGACTGAATAGTCACTCCTGCGGACAACACCTGTCCGTTATCTTTTGCCGCTTTCGTGTAGGCGTTTGAAACATGCTCCGACTCATGGGCCCGCACCGCCGCACCGGATGCAGAGGGAGATACGTGCTTTGCCGCCTTAAAAGATACATTTTCATTGGAACCGTCCTGATATTTGCGGTTTTTGCAGGTTTCACATTCCGCCGGTGAAGAACGCCTTCCGGTCTTTAGTGCGTCATCAGAATTGACAGGATGCGCATTTCCCATGCGGTAACTTCCCAGGTTTGCATTTCCGTAACTTGTATAGCCTGAATAGGCAGAAACACCGTTTATTGTCATAACAGCTGCCTCCTTTTCCCTGAAATAATATATGATTTTATTATAGCAAAAACAGGAAAAAACTCAATAACATTTTGAGAAAAAGTACTTTCGGGAAGAACTTAAGTTTTTATCTTTTCTGTGGCGCAGAAACTTGAAAGCTGATATAATAAGAGACGGTACGGAACGCAGAAGCATCACATACTGATTGGTTACTATGACATATAGGATTGGAAAAGGGGAATCCATGAAAATGAAGCAGGAAGAACAAAAGAAAATAGAACAGGCTTTTTATGTTATCGGGGCATCTCTTTTTGGCTTTGCCCTGATTTTGTATCTCCTATATAAAATGTTTCCCATCCCCCTGGGAAAATATTTATTGCCCTGCATGTTTCAGAAATTTACCGGACTGTACTGTCCGGGCTGCGGGGGAACCAGGGCAGCGGCAGCGCTTATTCAGGGGAAATGGCTCTTATCGTTTTTTTACCATCCCATTGTACCATACACTGCCGTTATATATCTGTGGTATATGATAAGCCATTCCATACAGTATGTTTGCCATGATAAAATTAAAATAGGCATGCACTACCGGGATGCCTATCTCTGGACTGCCCTTGTGCTTGTGGCAGCAAATTTTCTCATTAAAAACGGGGTATTATTGATTTATCATCAGGATATTTTAGAAACGTTAAAACAGTACTGGTGATATCTGTCAGTAGATTCCCAAAATCTGATACAGCTCTTCCATGGTCTCTGCGCCATAGATATTCATATATTCTTTTAAAATGCCGTCCCATCCGCCGTACAAATGATACATAAGGAACAGGGCAGTCCCATAGATGCAAAGGGTAAAAACCAGTCCTGATGCGCTTAAGACTAAACCAACGATGGCCTGGTTATCCAGTGTCCGGGTGCCTCCCCGGGATAGCAGCGCCAGAATAATTCCCAGGGAGCCGCAGGCCAATGCCAAATAGATGCATCCGGAGGTGGCAAGGGATGCAATCCCAAGGATCAGGGATGCGGCAGCCATACCGGAGGAACGCCTGTTTTGGCAGGGGGGCGTAGTTGTGTATCTCATATTTTTGTCGTCCATAAAAAATCTCCTGAAGTATAAGGCTTTTTTGATAATAGGATTATAAATAAATTTTCCTATGCCGTCAAGGGCATGGCCGTCTTGAGTTTCCGCAGTTTTGTCCACAGTCCACCAAATAGCCGCGCCAATCATAT
>CAMWKH010000008.1 GCA_947174805.1 uncultured Roseburia sp.
ATGTCTTGTTTGTGCCTTGAGCGAAGCGAAAGGAATGATAAAAACCATGAAAATTACATTAAAAGACGGCTCCGTAAAGGAGTATAATGAAGCAAAATCAGTGTATGAAATTGCAAAGGACATAAGCGAGGGACTTGCAAGGGTGGCATGCGCCGGGGAGATTGACGGTGAAATCCTAGACCTTCGCACAGAGATAGACAGGGATGTCAATTTAAATATTGTGACAAACAGCGATGAGGCGGGGTTAAAGGTTATCCGGCACACTGCAAGCCATGTTTTGGCTGAAGCGGTAAAACGCCTGTTTCCTGATGCAAAAGTGACAATAGGCCCGGCTATCGCAGATGGATTTTATTATGACTTTGACGCAGAGCCTTTCTCCAGGGAAGATTTAGATAAACTGGAGGGGGAGATGAAAAAAATTATAAAGGAAGGTCATGAGATTACCAGATTCACCCTGCCAAGAGACGAGGCCATCGCATTTATGGAGAAAAACGGGGAACCCTATAAAGTGGAATTGATACAGGATTTGCCCAAAGATGCCCAGATTTCTTTCTATGACCAGGGAGGGTTTGTAGACCTTTGTGCCGGGCCACATTTAATGAATACCAAGGGAATTAAGGCATACAAGTTGATATCATCTTCTATGGCCTATTGGAGAGGGGATTCCAACCGGGCGCAGTTACAGAGAATCTATGGTACGGCATTTAATAAGAAGGAAGAGTTAAAAGCCCATCTGGAACATTTGGAAGATATCAAAAAACGGGACCACAACAAGCTTGGCCGTGAGATGGGGCTTTTTACTACCGTGGATGTGATTGGCCAGGGACTGCCCCTGCTTCTGCCCAAGGGAACAAAAATGATTATGAAAATGCAGCGGTGGATTGAGGACTTAGAGGATAAGGAGTGGGGGTATGTGCGCACCAAAACGCCCCTTATGGCAAAATCTGATTTGTATAAGATTTCTGGTCACTGGGACCACTACACAGACGGAATGTTTGTTTTAGGGGATGAGGATAAGGACAAAGAGGTATTCGCTCTGCGCCCCATGACCTGCCCCTTCCAGTACTATTGTTATAAGAGCGAACAGCACTCCTACCGGGATCTGCCCATCCGTTACGGTGAGACTTCCACCTTATTTCGGAATGAGGATTCCGGGGAGATGCATGGGCTCACCAGGGTACGGCAGTTTACCATTTCCGAGGGCCATCTCGTTGTGCGGCCGGACCAGATGGTGGAAGAGTTTAAGGGGTGCCTGGCCCTGGCAAAGCACTGCCTTACTACTTTAGGGTTAGAGGAGGATGTGACATACCATCTCTCCAAATGGGATCCGGACAACAGGGAAAAGTATATTGGTGAGCCGGAAGTCTGGGAGGAAACCCAGCAGCATATGCGGGATATTATGGATGAACTTCAGATAAATTATGTGGAGGATGTGGGGGAGGCTGCTTTCTATGGCCCCAAAGTGGATATTAATGCAAAAAATGTTTACGGCAAAGAGGACACCATGATTACCATTCAGTGGGATGCCCTGCTGGCGGAACAGTTTGACATGTATTATATTGACAAAGAGGGCAGCAAGATTCGACCCTGTATTATCCACAGAACATCCATTGGCTGTTATGAGAGGACTCTTGCCTGGCTCATTGAAAAATATGCGGGAAAATTCCCCACATGGCTTTGCCCGGAGCAGGTGCGCATTCTTCCTATTTCTGAAAAGTATGAAGAATATGCCAATAAAGTATGCGCAGAACTGGAAAAAAATGGTATTGATGTAACGGTGGATAACCGTTCGGAAAAAATCGGTTTTAAAATCAGGGAGGCACGGCTGGACAAACTTCCCTACATGCTTGTGGTGGGGCAGAAAGAGGAAGAGGATGGAACCGTCTCCGTGAGAAGCCGCTTTGCGGGAGATGAGGGAAGCAAAAAAGTGGAGGATTTTATTTCTTTTATTAAAAAAGAGATTGATACAAAAGAAATCCGAAAAGAGGAAGTGACGGAAGAGGCAAAATAGTAATTGTATAAAAATAGAAAAATTGCAGATACTAAGTCCGGCTGAGTAATTGGCCGGACTTTTTGCATTATGAAAAGAGATGCAAAACCTCCGGGAGGATTGCACTGCGGCAGGTGAAATGCCGCCAGGCGGCCTGCCGGGGCGTAGAATTTCCCAGTGGGAAATTCTGATTCATGAGCATGGAAAAGTTTCCAGCCCATTAAAAATCAGGAAGGAGAGACACTATGACAAGATTAGTATGTTCTGCCACCAATTGTCTTTACAACGATGACCGGTACTGCTGCAAGGGAGATATCCAGATAGAGGGAGAGGGAGCCACTACTTCCAATGCTACCTGTTGTTCCAGTTTCCGGGAGAGAAAAGGGGAAATGGGACGGAATGCGGCTATGGAGCCAACCCGTGACATTGAAATTGACTGCAAGGCCTGCCACTGTAAATACAATGAGGACTGCCGCTGTACTGCCGATCAGATCGGCATCGGGGGAAGCCATGCATGTAAATGCCAGGAGACGGAGTGTATGACATTCTGCTGCCAGTAAAGAGAATTTTCTGAAAAAACACCATATTTTGTGCTCGACTTTAAAAATAAGCACAGTATATTGAAAAATGCATCAGATAATTTTTATCTGATGCATTTTTTTTGTCCGTTGCCCTTGCATTTTACTCTGTTCTAAGATAGAATAGACATTACAAGTGGAGGAAAGTGGATGGAAATGGTGAAAAGTGGTATGAAATACCATTTCTGGGGAAGCAGGTGTCCATTATGTTCATGGGAGAGTACAGTCACACAATCGATGCCAAGGGCAGGTTGATTGTTCCATCCAAATTCAGAGAACAGCTTGGAAATGAGTTTGTTGTAACGAAGGGATTGGATGGATGTCTTTTTGTGTACCCCATTGAAGAATGGAAAAATATCGAAGAAAAGTTCCGAGGAATTCCTCTCACTACGAAAGACGCCAGAAAATTCTCCAGATTTTTCTTTGCAGGGGCGGCCAGCTGTGAGGTGGACAAGCAGGGAAGAATTCTTCTTCCCCAGGTTTTAAGAGAGTTTGCGGACCTTGGTAAAGACGTGGTTTTAGTGGGAGTTTTAAGCAGAATCGAAATTTGGAGTAAGGAAAGATGGCAGGATACCAACTCTTATGAGGATATGGATGAGGTGGCGGAGCATATGGCAGAGCTTGGCCTTAGCATTTGATCACATCGGCACAAGGCAAAGAGGGGATTGATATGGAATTTGAACATAAGTCTGTTTTACTGGAGGAGACAATTAAATATTTAAAAATCCGCCAGAATGGGATTTATGTGGATGGAACCTTAGGGGGAGGCGGGCATTCTTTTCAGATTGCAAAGCGGCTTTCTGAGGAGGGACGGCTTGTGGGAATTGACCAGGACGGGGATGCCATTGCAGCCGCCAAAGACCGTCTAACACTTTATTTGGACAGGGTTTCCATTGTGCGCAGCAATTACAGCGCTATGGGCCAGGTTCTCCTGGGCCTTGGAATAACAAAGGTTGACGGCATACTGCTGGACCTTGGAGTGTCTTCCTTTCAGTTAGACGCCCCGGAGCGTGGGTTTACCTACCGCAGGGAGGATGCGCCCCTTGATATGCGTATGGACACAAGGAGCTCCCTCACAGCGGAAGATATTGTAAACGAGTACAGTGAGATGGAGCTTTACCGGATTATCCGGGATTACGGGGAGGACCGCTTTGCAAAAAATATTGCAAAGCACATCGTCAGGGAGAGGGAGAGAAAGCGGATTGTGACAGCAGGAGAATTAAACGCAGTGATTTCCGCAGCTATCCCCAAGAAAATCCAGGTAACGGGGGGCCACCCGGCAAAGCGCACCTATCAGGCGATACGCATTGAGTTAAACCGTGAGCTTGATGTGCTAAGAGACACTTTGGATGAGATGATTGACTTGTTAAATCCCGGGGGAAGGCTGTGTATCATCACATTTCATTCCCTGGAAGACCGGATTGTAAAAACTGTATTTCGGAAAAACGAAAACCCCTGTGTGTGTCCAAAGGAATTTCCCGTATGTGTGTGCGGGAATTTGCCTAAGGGAAAGGTGATTTCAAAAAAACCTGTCCTGCCCGGGGAAGAGGAAATGAAAGAGAACAAAAGATCAAAAAGTGCGAAACTTCGTGTTTTTGAGAGAATATAAAAAACTTATGACGGCAAATATGTGACAGAAAGAGAGAGAAGAGAATGAAAAGAGAAGCTAACTCAAACACCCGAAGAAGACAGCCTGAATTTAAGACAAATTATTATGTAGATGGAAATACCGTAAAGCGGCTGGAGGGGGAGCCTGAGGAGCGCCGCCAGCGCCAGTTGGAGAAAGAGCGCCGCCAGAGGCGTCAGAATAACCGTCGTGTGGCCAGGAGGAATCAGGAAAAAGCCCTTAGGATGAATATGGGGTATGTGATTTTCTGCACCATGGCGGTGCTGATTTCCTGCGGCGTGTGTGTTACCTACATCCAGTTACAGTCCGATATAACCAGCAGGATGAAGCATATCTCAACTTTGGAAAGCCAGATTACAGATTTAAAAGCGGACAACGATGCGGCAATAAAGCGAATTGATTTGTCCACAGATTTGGAGGATGTGAAGCATAAGGCGATTCACGAGCTTGGCATGAAATATGCAGGGCCGGGCCAGATTGTATACTACACAGTGGAGGACAGCGATTATATGAATCAATATACCGATATTCCCTAAGGATTCGGCGGTCTGGCTTTCAGTGTGGACGAAAAAGAAATGATTATGATATTCCAGAATAGCAGGAGAGCAGTGTGAGAAAAAGAAAAAAGCGGACAGTGAAAAAGTTCCATAAAAAAATGCAGAAAAAACTTCTGGTTGAATTTTTATTTATCACAGTAGTGTTGGTGGGGCTGATTGGACGGTTGATGTATATCGAGTATACCAGCGGGGAAAAATACGAAAAAATCGTGCTGTCCCAGCAGGAGTATAACAGCCGCACGATCCCATACCAGAGGGGAGATATTGTAGATACAAAAGGAACTGTTTTGGCTACCAGCGTTGATGTTTACAATGTAATCTTAGACTGTAAAGTCTTAAACCAGAAAGAGAAGGATAAAAACGATACCATTGACGCTTTGGTGTCCTGTTTTCCTGATTTGAACAAAGATGACATCTTAAAGGAGTTAGAAGAACATCCTGCCAGCCAGTATACTGTGCTGGCTAAACGTCTTTCCTACGATGAGATTCAGCCCTTTGTGCAGATGCAGGCGGACACGGAAAAGTACCCCAATATCAATGGCAATGCGGTGTGGTTTGAGAAGGAGTATATCAGGAATTATCCCTATAAAACCCTGGCTTCCTCCCTGATTGGTTTTGTGTCCTCCGGGAATGTGGGTACTACGGGGCTTGAGAATTATTATAACAGTACCTTAAATGGGGTGAATGGAAGGCAGTATGGATATCTAAATTCTGATAATAATTTTGAAAAGACGATCAAAGACCCCAGGGACGGCAATACGGTTGTCACCACCGTTGATGTGAATATCCAGTCTGTGGCAGAAGAAAAAATTGCGGAATTCAACGAAAAACATAAAGATGGTTATGTGGAGGGGCCTGGAACACTGCACACGGCGGTCCTTATTATGAATCCCCAAAACGGGGAAGTCCTGGCCATGGCGGATTACCCTAGTTTTGATTTGAATAACCCCAGGGATTTAACGCCTTTTTACACAGAGGAAGAACTGGCGGGGAAAAGTGAGGAGGACAAGATGGACCTTCTCAATCAGCTGTGGGGGAATTTCTGTGTGAATTCCACCTTTGAGCCGGGCTCCACGATAAAGCCTTTCACAGTGGCCACAGGGCTTGAGACGGGAAAACTTACCGGGAATGAGGTTTACATCTGTGACGGGGAGCAGGTATTTCCGGGGGATATCCATATTCACTGTGTCAGCAGGGCAGGACACGGACAGGAGACGGTGGAAAAGTCCCTGATGGATTCCTGCAACGACGCTCTGATGCAGATGGCGGAGACCATAGGGATTGAGGACTTTACCACATACCAGAGTATTTTCGGCTTTGGGGAAAAGACCAATATAGACCTTCCCGGGGAGGCAAGGACCGACTCTTTGATGTTTACAAATGAAACCATGAAGCCTATTGATTTGGCTACCAACTCTTTCGGCCAAAGTTTTAACTGCAGCATGATACAGCTTGCCGCCTCATTTGCATCCCTGGTCAATGGGGGGAATCTCTACCAGCCCCATGTGGTGAAAAAAATTTTGGATTCTGAGGGGAATACCATAGAAAATATACGTCCCACAGTACTGAAACAGACGGTTTCCAAAAACACCTCCGAAACCTTAAAGACATATTTAAAGGCAGTGGTGGCAGAGGGAACAGGGAATACGGCAAAAGTCAACGGCTATTCCATGGGTGGGAAAACCGGTACGGCGCAGAAGCGTCCGGTGGAGAATAAAAAATATCTCCTTTCCTTTGTGGGGTATGCCCCGGCGGATAATCCGCAGGTTTTGGTGTATGTGGTGGTGGATGAGCCAAATGTAGAAGACCAGGCCCACAGCAACTATGCCCAGGAGCTGGCAAAAAATATTATGGAAGAGGTACTCCCTTATATGAATCTCTATCCTGACGAAGCAGTTATCAGAGAGCCGGAAAATCAGGGAGAAGGCCAGGAGGGAGAAGAAGGAGAGACAGGAGAAGGCCAGGAGGGAGAAGAAGGAGAAAAACCGGAAGATTCCCTGGTGTGGGGAGATATTTTTGAAGACGGATATGAAGATGACTTTGATGATAAATTAGAGCAGGAGCAGGAACGTGAGCAGGAACCAGAACCGGAACAGGGCCAGGAGTAAAACCGGTAACATAACCTTGGAAAACCGGGAATAAAATAAACTAAAAGTCTTTTATGGGGCGTTGTCTATGTTTCGGTATAAAACATTTAACCGGAAGAAAACCATGGTGATGTTTGTCTGTGTCCTGTTTATCCTTATGTTTCTCATCGGACGGCTGGTGTACCTTATGGTGTTCTGCTCCGAGTATTATGGAAAAAAAGCGGAGGACCTCCACGAGAGGGAGAGGGACATCAAGGCAGCCAGGGGCAGGATTATAGATGCCACAGGGACTGTCCTTGCGGCAAATAAGACGGTGTGTACCATCTCGGTGATTTACAACCAGGTGAAAGATAAAGAGGAAGTCATTGCCGTTTTGACAAAAGAGCTGGGCATGTCAGAGGAAAAAGTCAGGGTAAGGGTGGAGAAAGTAAGTTCCATTGAGCGGATCAAATCCAATGTGGATAAGGAGACCGGGGATAGGATACGCGCTTACGGCCTATCCGGGGTGAAGGTGGATGAGGATTATAAACGGTACTATCCCTATGACACCTTAGCCTCCAAAGTGCTGGGATTTACCGGAGGGGACAATCAGGGGATTGTGGGGCTGGAAGTCAAATATGACGAATATATGCAGGGCACAAACGGGAAAATACTCACTCTCACAGATGCTAGGGGGGTGGAGATTGAGAATGCCGGGGAGTCTAGGCTTGACCCGGTGGACGGCAACGATCTTCATATTACCCTGGACTATAATATACAGATGTACGCCCAGCAGGCGGCAGGTAAGGCCCTGGAGCAAAAACAGGCGGACAGTGTCTCGGTGATTGCCATGAATCCCCAGAACGGGGAGATAATGGCCATGGTAAATGTGCCGGAATTTAATTTAAACGACCCCTTTACCTTAAATTATGAGTTGACGGAGGAAGTGTCTGAGGAAAAAAAGCAGGAGCTTTTGAACAAAATGTGGAGAAACCAATGTATCAACGATACCTATGAGCCGGGCTCCACCTTTAAAATTATAACCACAGCGGCGGCTCTGGAAGAGGGCGTGGTGAAGCTTACGGACAGCTTTTACTGCAGGGGATATTATACGGTGGAGGACAGAAACATTCACTGCCATAAAGTTTCCGGCCACGGCTCGGAGGACTTTATCCACGGGATTATGAACTCCTGCAATCCGGTATTTATTGATGTGGGGCTTCGGGTGGGGCCGGAGCACTATTACGATTATTTCAGTCAGTTCGGGCTGTTGAAAAAGACAGGGATTGACCTTCCCGGGGAGGCCGCCACCATCATGCACTCCAAAGAGAATATCGGCCTTGTGGAGCTGGCGACTATGTCTTTCGGCCAGTCCTTCCAGATTACCCCCATGCAATTACTCACCACAGTTTCCGCCATGATAAATGGGGGAGACAGGGTAACCCCCCACTTTGGGGCAAGTATAAAAGACAGCGAAGGAAATGTGATAAAGACTTTTCAGTACGATACGAAAGAGTCTGTGGTATCGGAGGAAACCTCGGAAAAAATACGTTTTTTGTTGGAGAAAGTAGTCTCTGAAGGGGGCGGGAAAAACGCAAAGATTCCCGGGTATTCCATCGGGGGCAAGACCGCTACTTCCCAGACCCTTCCCAGAAGCGCCCACAAATATATCTCCTCATTTTTGGGGTTCGCCCCGGCAGAAAATCCACAGGTATTGCTTTTGGTAATTATTAACAATCCACAGGGAATCTATTACGGCGGTACCATTGCAGCCCCTGTGGCCCGAGAAATTTTTGAGGATATCCTGCCTTATCTGGGGATTCCCTATGATGAAAATGCGGCAAAAGAAGGGGAGGAAGGGGAAAGTTGAACTTGCACAATAAAGAAAAATAACGTATACTAAATTGTTGGAATTGGGTAACGGTTCAGATTCTCTGAATGGTTACGGTATTGGAAAGTATGGATGCCATACAAATATACATGCGGATTCGCAGAAGTAAAGAGGTAGAGAATATGACAAGTCATGTAGCAGCTCCGGTACTTATCGCATTTGTAATCAGCGCCGTGTTAGGACCGGTAATTATTCCTTTTTTAAGGAAATTAAAGGTAGGACAGACAGAGCGGGAGGAACTAAAATCCCACTTAAAAAAGACAGGGACGCCGACTATGGGGGGATTGATTATCCTGGCCGGCGTATTGGTTACTTCCCTGTTGTTTGTAAAAGATTACCCGAAAATCATTCCCATTTTGTTTCTCACCGTGGGATTTGGGGTGATTGGTTTTCTGGATGATTATCTGAAAGTGGTGCTCCGCAGGTCTGACGGGCTGCTTGCCTGGCAGAAAATGATACTGCAGATTCTGGTGACAGGGGTGTTTGCCTATTATCTTATGAATTACACTAATGTTTCCCTCACCATGTTGATTCCCTTTTCCGGAGGGAAATATTTGGATATTGGCATCTGGGCAGTCCCCCTTATGTTCGTGGCGGTTATCGGCACCGTCAACGGGGTGAATTTTACAGACGGGTTAGACGGTCTTGCCTCCAGCGTAACCGTGCTGGTTGCCACGTTTTTTACAGTGGTGGCTGTGGGTACAAAAAGCGGCATAGAGCCAATCACCTGTGCTGTGGCAGGGGCGCTTTTGGGATTCCTTTTGTTTAACGTATATCCCGCAAAAGTCTTTATGGGGGATACAGGCTCCCTTGCGCTGGGAGGATTTGTGGCGGCTGCGGCCTATATGCTCCAGATGCCCCTGTTTATCCCTATTGTAGGATTTATCTATATGATAGAAGTAATCTCCGTTATGTTGCAGGTATCCTATTTTAAGGCCACCCATGGAAAGCGGATTTTCCGAATGGCCCCCATTCATCACCATTTTGAGCTGGGAGGCTGGTCTGAGACAAGGGTAGTGGCGGTATTTTCCGTTGTGACGGCGCTTTTGGCACTGGTAGGGCTGATGGCATTGTAGGAGGCAGAAAAATGAACAGGAAAGAAAAACGTTATCTTGTGGCGGGAACCGGAAAAAGCGGGGCGGGAGCCGCAGGACTATTAAAAAAACAGCAGATGGACGTAACGCTGTATGACGGAAATGAAAATCTGGATATCCATGGCTTTTACGAGAAATATCCGGAGTTAAAAGACGTGGAGATACTCTTAGGGGACCTGACAGAAGAGCAGATGAAGAGATTTGATATTTTGGTGCTCAGCCCAGGCATTCCTACTGAAATTCCCATGGTGGATGCCATGAGAAAACTTGGGGCGACTGTGTGGGGGGAAGTGGAGCTGGCCTATGCCTTTTCCAAGGGAAAGGTTTTGGCCATCACCGGGACAAACGGAAAAACCACCACAACATCCCTCCTTGGGGAGATTATGAGGAGCAGTTTTTCCGATGTCAAAGTGGTGGGAAATATTGGGATTCCCTATACCAGCGTGGCCCTTGAAACCACGGAGGAAACGGTGACTGTGGCGGAAATCAGCAGTTTCCAGCTTGAGACCATAGAGAATTTCGCCCCCAAAGTAACGGCGATTTTAAATATTACCCCGGACCACTTAAACCGGCATCACACCATGGAAAACTATACGGCTGTAAAGGAATCCATCACAAAAAACCAGGGGAGAGACGGAATTTGCGTTTTAAACTATGAGGATGAGGTTTTGCGGAAATTCGGGGAGAACCTTCCCTTAAAAGTCATATATTTTTCCAGCAGGAGAGAGTTGGCAGAGGGGCTTTTTTATAAAGACGAGTGTATTTACCTGGCACAGGAGGGAAAGGTGACAAAAATCCTTCCGGTGAGGGAATTAAATCTTTTGGGCAGGCATAACTATGAAAATGTCATGGCTGCCACCGCCATGGCCCTGGGCTTTGGGGTGGATTTGGAGAAAATAAAAAAGGTTCTTTGCAATTTTCAGGCAGTGGAGCATAGAATTGAATATGTGACAGAAAAAAGAGGCGTAAAATTTTATAATGATTCCAAGGGAACAAACCCGGATGCCGCCATACAGGGGATTCGGGCTATGGTGCGCCCCACATTTTTAATCGGGGGAGGCTACGATAAACAGTCTGCCTACGGGGAGTGGATTGATGCCTTTGAGGGAAAGGTAAAGGAACTGGTTCTGATCGGACAGACGAGGGAGGCCATTGCAGAGACGGCCAGGGAACATGGCTTTACGGATATTATACTAAAAGATACTTTAAAAGAGGCGGTGGAACTATGCTATGCCCATGCAGAAAGCGGGGATGCGGTGCTTTTGTCCCCAGCCTGTGCAAGCTGGGGAATGTTCACGGATTATGAGGAGCGGGGCAGAGTATTTAAAGAGATAGTCAATAACCTAAAGGAGTGAGGGCATGAGCCGAAGACCGGAAAAGAACAGGGAGAAGCCAATTAAATATTTTGATTATACCATGCTGTTTATCATAATATTTTTGGTAGGCTTCGGTCTGGTCATGTTATATAGTACCAGTTCTTATAACGCCCAGCTTAAATTTAAGGATTCCGCATGGTATTTAAAAAAGCAGGTGTTCGCCACAGCCGTAGGTTTTTTTGGCATGTATGTGGCGGCCCACATTGATTACCATTACTGGATGAAATTAAGCGGCCTGGCATATGCCTTGGCCTTGTTTCTCTGCGTCCTGGTTATTTTCAGTGGTGAAAATTACAATGGCTCCACCAGATGGCTGAAAATCGGCCCTTTGAGCGTGCAGCCATCAGAGATTGCAAAGGTGGCAACCATCCTCTTTCTGGCAACTATTATAAACAAGATGCCAAAGCAGATGGGAAAAATGTCAACCATCATGAAAATAATGATTCTCACGGTTCCCATTATCGGGGTGGTGGCAAAGACAAACTTAAGTACCGCAATTATTATTTTAGGAATTGCCGTGTGCCTTACCTTTGTGGCCAGTCCTAAATATAAGCCCTTTTTCCTTATGGCTTTTTTTGTGGTGGGATTCGGCGCAATGTTTATTATGATGGAGGGCTACCGGGCGGAACGTATTAAAATCTGGCGTCATCCGGAGGACTATGAAAAGGGATATCAGACCCTGCAGGGCCTTTATGCAATAGGCTCCGGAGGGCTTTTTGGAAAAGGCCTGGGGGAGAGTATGCAAAAGCTCGGCTTTCTGCCGGAGGCCCAGAACGATATGATTTTTTCCATTATCTGCGAGGAGTTGGGGTTATTCGGGGCTGTCTGCGTGATTCTCTTATTTCTCCTTTTAATCTGGAGGTTTCTTGTGATTGCCAACAATGCCTCAGATTTATTCGGCGCATTGATTGTGGTGGGGATTATGGCCCATGTTGCCATCCAGGTAATTTTAAATATTGCGGTTGTCACCAACAGCATTCCAAACACAGGAATCACCCTTCCCTTTATCAGTTACGGCGGGACTTCCGTTGCCATTCTTTTAACGGAGATGGGATTGGCCTTAAGTGTTTCCAGGGGAATTAAATTAGAGGCGGTGTAATGTATGGCAAGAGACAAAGAATTGCTGCGGGAAAAGCGCAGAAAGAAAAAGAGACGAAAGATAAGGCTTGTGATTTTCCTGATTTTTCTCCTTGTGGCAGCCTTGTCTGCCCTGATTATCTGGCAGGTCTACCGGGTGGGGGAAGTGAAGGTTGAGGGGAATGAACACTACTCCAAGGAACAGATAGAGAAATTTGTCCTGGATGATAAGTACTCCTGGAATTCCTTATATGTGTATTTAAAATACCGCTTTATGGAGATGGAGCAGATTCCCTTTGTGGATACTATGGAGATTTCCCTGGAAAATCCCAAAACCCTTAAAATATTTGTATATGAGAAAGAGATTATCGGATATCTGTACATCGCATCCATCGACCAGAATGTTTACTTTGACAAAGACGGCTTTGTGGTGGAGACCTCCAAGGAGATAATTGAGGGGATTCCCAGAGTGGAAGGGCTAAACTGTGACCAGGTAGTGTTGTATGAAAAGCTTCCTATAGACGACAAAGATATTTTGAGAAGCCTTCTGGGCGCCAGCCAGTCCTTAAAGAAAAATGGAGTTGTGCCGGAGGAAATCCGGTTTGAGGAAAATGGCAGCATCACTCTCTCATACGGAAATATCACAGTTTTGCTGGGAGGAGGGGACAAGCTCACCAATAAAATCCTGCGGCTGTCCTATATACTGCCCCAGCTTGAGGGAAAAAAAGGAGTTCTCCACGTGGAAAACTGGACGGAGAACACAACAGACATTATTTTTGACCAGGAAAAGTGAGAAAATTCCCATTTATCGAAAAAAAAATAAAATTTCTTATTGATTAATTTTGCAAAAGATTATATTATAGTCTATATGAGTTTGTTTGTGCTCTGAATGATACAAGATATAGTGGAATGCATATAAACTTTTTACATATATTCGGGTGGATTTGAATTCAGACTAACAAAGGGTAGAGAAAAAGGAGGAAATACCTTGCTTGAGATAATGAACACAGAGAGTGATTCCAGTGCAAAGATTATTGTGATAGGTGTGGGCGGTGCTGGAAATAACGCAGTAAATAGAATGATTGACGAGAGTATCGGCGGCGTGGAGTTTGTGGGGATTAATACGGACAAGCAGGCTCTGATGCTTTGCAAGGCCCCAACCTTGATTCAGATTGGGGAGAAGCTTACCAAGGGGCTTGGGGCGGGAGCCCAGCCGGAAGTGGGCCAGAAAGCTGCGGAGGAGAGCGCAGAGGATTTGGCTGAGGCTGTGAAAGGTGCCGATATGGTATTTGTGACCTGCGGCATGGGAGGCGGAACAGGAACAGGTGCTGCCCCCGTGGTGGCCAAGCTTGCCAAGGAACAGGGAATCCTTACGGTAGGTGTGGTGACGAAACCCTTTAAATTTGAAGCCAAGACAAGGATGGTGAATGCTGTCTCCGGTATCGACCGTTTAAAAGAGAGCGTAGACACACTGATTGTCATTCCAAATGACAAGCTTTTAGAGATTGTGGACAGAAGAACTACGATGCCCGACGCCTTGAAGAAGGCGGATGAAGTGCTCCAGCAGGCAGTGCAGGGAATTACGGACTTGATTAATGTTCCAGCTTTGATTAACTTGGATTTTGCAGATGTGCAGACGGTTATGAAGGACAAGGGTATGGCCCATATCGGAATCGGAAGCGCAAACGGGGACGACAAGGCTATTGAGGCAGTGAAACTTGCCGTGGCAAGCCCGCTTTTGGAGACTACCATCACCGGGGCATCCCATGTTATTATCAATATTTCAGGAGATATCTCCCTTATGGATGCCAATGATGCGGCAAGCTATGTCCAGGATTTGGCAGGGGATAATGCCAATATTATATTCGGTGCAAAATTTGACGAGAATATGACAGATGAGGCCACCATCACGGTGATTGCCACAGGTTTGGAAAATCCCACCCAGTCAAGCAAAATTATACCTGGGATGAAATACCAGAGCAACACTGCGGTAAACAGGCCTATGTCCTCTGTGTCAAGGCCGGCTGCGTCCTCCCCGGTGGGGACGGGAAGCGGTTTACATAGTGCCGGACTTGGGGCAGGAGCTGCCCAGACAGGAACCGGGGTAAATACAAATGCAACTCCATTTAATTACGGCGGTATCAAAAAACCCCAAAAGCCGGAGAGCAGTGTTCCCCAGAGGGACATAAAGATTCCGGAATTTTTGAAAAATACAAAACGGTAAGGGTGAAAGATAGAAAAAGACCTTGAAAGCGTAGCTTTCAAGGTCTTTTTTTGTCTTTTTATGAGGATGAATTTATTGGAAATCGGAACTTTCTTTGACAAAAAACTAATGTGGTTTCTTTTATAATAGCATCAGCAAATCTTTGGGAGGTGAAAAGTGAAGTATGAATTTTATGCGGATGTATTTTTCCTGACCAATTTCTATCTTGATTTTCTGGCAATCTATGCGGTAAGTGAAATCCTGGGAAAGAAAAAACGGTATTTCCGTTTTCTGTCAGGGGCTGCCATAAGCAGCCTCATGGGCTGTATTCTCTTTCTATCACTCAGCCATTATGATCTTTATTTGTTAAGTATACATTTTATAGTAAATCCGGCAATAACAGTGTTCTGTTTTTATCCGGCGGAAAAAAGAAGTTATTTTCACGCATATCTGCTTATGTATTTTGTTTTGCTGATGCTTGGTGGAAGTATGCAATGGTTATACGGTACGTTAACAGAGGGGAGGTATTATGAACTCTGCCTTTTGCTCACCGGTATTCCCCTTCTGCTGCTTACCTATATCATACGCAGAAGAAGGGAAAATGTGCAGATTCACTATGAGGCTTTTGTCTCTCACCAAGGCAGGGAGGTGAGGGTGACAGCTCTTTTGGATACGGGAAACCGCCTGGTGGACCCCTATACGAAAGAGCCGGTACATATTTTGGCGGAGGGGATAAAAGAAAGGCTTGGGATAGAGCTGCCGGGAAGGCTGGTTCCCTTTCACTCCCTGGGGGAATCCCATGGAATGATAGAAGTTTTTACTATAGAAAAATTAAGGATTTGCCACAATAAAGAAGATATGGTATTTTCCCCTGCGGTGGTGGCTGCAGGGGAGGATGCTTTGTTTCAAAATAAAAGTTATCAAATGATCTTACACGGCAGTGTTGTAAATCATAAGGAGTTAATTTAAAATTTGGAGGTTATTATGTATTTAAAAGTCAGCGTTCCGAAACAGATTAAAATTTCATTTCTTGCATCATTGAGAAAACATCAGGAGGAGACGGAGGATATCCACTATATCGGAGGGGCGGAAGTGCTTCCCCCGCCTTTGGACGCCGGGGAGGAGGCGGACTGCATCAAGCGTTTGGAGGAAAACGGGGAGGATGCGGCGAAAAACCGGCTGATTGAGCACAATTTAAGGCTGGTGGTGTACATAGCAAAAAAATTTGACAATACAGGAATCGGGGTGGAGGATTTAATTTCCATTGGAACTATCGGCCTGATTAAGTCCATCAACACCTTTAATCCCCAGAAAAACATTAAGCTGGCCACCTATGCCTCCCGATGCATAGAGAATGAGATTTTAATGTATTTGAGGCGGAACAGCAAGACCCGCATGGAGGTCAGTATTGACGAGCCCTTAAATGTGGACTGGGACGGCAATGAACTTTTGCTCTCAGATATATTGGGGACGGATGAGGACGTAATTTATAAAGACATTGAGACGGAGGTGGAGCATCATCTTTTGGGAAAGGCCATCGACAAACTCTCCGGCAGGGAGAGGATGATTGTGGAGATGCGTTACGGCCTTGGAAACAGGGGAGGAAGGGAACTGACCCAGAAGGAGGTGGCGGATAAACTTGGAATATCCCAGTCCTATATCTCAAGGCTTGAGAAAAAGATTATGCGCCGGCTGAAAAAAGAAATTGTGCGCTTAGAATAAAAAGGGTGAAATTTACTACAATATATGGTAAAATAAAAAAAAGTGTTTCACAAAGGAGATGGTAGAATGCGGCTAAACTTTTTAGGGGCAGATCATGAGGTAACTGGAAGCTGTCATTTTATGCAGTTTGGGGACAAAAATCTTTTGGTAGACTGCGGCATGGAACAGGGGCCGGATTTATATGTAAATCAGGAAATCCCTGTGAATGCTTCGGATATTGACTATGTGTTTATCACCCATGCACATATCGATCATTCCGGGCTTTTGCCGCTTCTCTACAGCCACGGGTTCAGAGGGCAGGTATTTGCCACAAATGCAACCTGTGGATTATGTAATATTATGTTGAAGGACAGCGCACATATCCAGGAGTTTGAGGCGGAGTGGAAGAACAGGAAGGCAAAGAGGGCCGGCCTGCCGGAAGTTGTGCCTTTGTACAGTATGGATGATGTCTTGGGGGTATTGGGGCATTTTATTCCATGTGCTTACAACGAAAAAGTTCAGGTGGAAGAAAATCTTACCGTTCGGTTTGTAGATGCAGGGCATCTTTTGGGTTCTTCCAGCATTGAAATGTGGGTGAGGGAAGAGGGGGAGGAAATAAAGGTGGTCTTTTCCGGCGATATCGGCCACGAGGGAAAACCACTCATTAAAAATCCCACTTACATAGAAGAGGCGGACTTTGTGGTGATGGAATCCACTTATGGTGACAGAAATCATGCAGCCTCCGTAGATTTTGCAAGAGAACTTGCCCAGGCCATAGAGACGACCTTTGCAAGGGGCGGAAATCTTGTGATTCCTGCTTTTTCCGTGGGCAGGACACAGGAACTTTTGTATTTCCTGAGAAAAATCAAGACGGATAAACTTCTGGACCGCTTTTTGGATTTTGAGGTATATATCGACAGCCCGCTAGCTATCGAGGCTACCAATATATTCCACAAAAGCGTGGCGGAATGTTTTGACGGGGAAGCCTTGGAGTTGGTGAAAAAAGGTATCAATCCTATTGGATTTGAGGGGCTTAAAGTTGCGGTGACAAGCGATGAGTCAAAGATGGTGAATTTTATCCAAAAACCCATCGTTATTATCTCCGCCTCCGGTATGTGTGAGGCAGGGCGTATCAGGCACCACTTAAAGCATAACCTTTGGAGAAAGGAATCCACCATTCTTTTTGTGGGATTTCAGGTGCCTGGTACTCTGGGCAACGCCCTTTTGGGGGGAGCCAAGGAGGTGAGGCTCTTTGGTGAGACAATCAACGTCCAGGCGGAAATCAGAAATATGCCGGGCATCAGCGGCCATGCGGACAGAGACCATCTTTTGGCATGGGCAAAAGCTTTTCACAAAAAACCGAAAAAAATCTTTGTGGTCCACGGGGATGACAAGGTATGCGATGCCTTTGCAGAGTATTTAAGCAGTGAGCTTGGCGTGGAGGCAGTGGCTCCCTACAGCGGGGACGGTTTTGACTTGCTCACCGGGGAGCAGGTGGAGCAGGGAAGCCGTATGCTGGCAGAGAAGCGGAGAGAGAAGCCCATGCGCGCCTCCTCCAATATTTTTGCAAGGCTTCTTGCAGCGGGACAGCGCCTGCTTACGGTTATTCACCGCTGTGAAGGGATGCCGAACAAAGAGCTGGGAAGGTTTGCGGACCAGGTGAATTCCCTGTGTGACAAGTGGGAACGCTAAGGTCAGGAGAGATAATTCCGCATGCTTTTTAAGGCTGATTTTTCCAGGCGGCTGACCTGGGCCTGGGAGATGTGGATTTCTTCCGCAACTTCCATTTGAGTTTTACCTTCAAAAAAACGGAGTTTTATGATATAATTTTCCCGTTCGTTGAGACGCTTCATGGCGTCGTTGACAGCCAAGGATTCCACCCAGTTGTCCTCTTTGTTTTTCTTATCCTTCACCTGGTCCATGACGTAGAGGGTGTCCCCTCCGTCTGTGTACACAGGGTCGTAGAGGGAAAGGGGACTCTGGATGGCGTCTAAGGCAAAGACCAGGTCCTCCTTGGGGATTCCGGTGGAGTCGGCGATTTCCTGGATGGTGGGTTCCTTAAAGGAAGTTTTAGCCAGCTCTTCCTTCGCATGGATGGCCTTGTATGCAGTGTCCCTTAAAGAGCGGCTCACCCGGATGGATGAGGCGTTATCCCTTAGGTAACGGCGGATTTCACCGATAATCATAGGAACTGCGTAGGTGGAAAATTTCACTCCGATGGTATCGTCGAAGTTGTCAATGGATTTGATGAGTCCAATGCAGCCAATCTGAAAGAGATCGTCTACATTTTCGTTGTTGCCGGAAAAGCGCTTGATTACGCTTAGGACAAGGCGGAGATTGCCTTTGATATACGTTTCCCTGGCGGCGGCATCGCCAGCTTTGATACGTTTAAAAAGAGCTTCTTTTTCTTCCTCTTTTAAGATAGGGAGTTTGGAAGTGTTTACACCGCAGATTTCGACTTTGTAGACAGCCATAAGAGACCTCCAGTTTCTTTAAGTAATAATTTGATATTAAAATCATTCTCTATTTTCATGGTTTTTATTCATGCATCATTTACCGGAAAATAGAAACAGAAAGGGTAAGGAAAATTTGTATGAGAGATATGATTGACGAAAGAAATGATAGAGAACGCAGCAGCCGGAGTATTGTAAAGGGATATAATGTGCATTATATGACACCGGAGGAGTTAGCGGAGCAGGAGAGACAGAAGAGACAAAAAGAGGAACAAATCTCCGCCCCTGTTTTGGCCCAGGAGCCCCAGGCACCAAAGGAGCCGGAGATTGGGGAAGAGGAGGAGACCGCTTCCGCTGACCCGGTCACCCAGGAACAGATCGCCAAAATTTTGGGGGAGCGCCAAGAGCAGTATAACCAGATGTTGGGTGAGATAAAACAGCAGTAGTGGAAAGGATTTACAGACAATGGAAAAGATATTGGATATTATAACAAAAGAGGTGAGGGAGGGATTTTCTTCCTGCGGATATGAGGAGAGTTACGGCCGCGTCACCATATCAAACCGTCCGGATTTATGTGAATATCAGTGCAACGGTGCCTTGGCTGCGGCAAAAGCTTACAAAAAGGCACCTTTTGTGATTGCGGATGAGGTGGCGGAGCAGTTAAAGGGAAATAAAGTTTTTTCCTCTGTGGAGTCCGTGAAACCGGGCTTTTTGAATTTAAAGATAGATGGGGATTTTCTGGCGGAATATCTCTTTGGCATGTTAAGTGATAAAGAGCGTTTCGGCTGTGAGAAGGCGGAAGAAAAGAAGAAAATTATGATTGATTACGGTGGTCCCAACGTGGCTAAGCCCCTCCATGTAGGACATCTGCGCTCCGCCATTATCGGGGAGAGCGTAAAACGCATGGGGCGTTTTATGGGCCATGAAATCATCGGGGATGTGCATCTGGGGGACTGGGGGCTTCAGATGGGTTTAATCATAACAGAATTAAAGGAGAGGCAGCCGGGGTTGGTTTATTTTGATGAAAATTATACCGGGGAATATCCAGGGGAGCCGCCTTTTACCATTTCAGAACTGGAGGAAATTTATCCCACCGCCAGCGGCAGATCCAAGGAGGATTCGGCTTATAAAGATGCGGCCATGGAGGCTACTTTTGAACTGCAGCACGGACGGAAGGGGTATCAGGCCCTTTTATCCCATATCTTAAACGTGTCTGTCTCCGACCTTAAGAGAAATTATGAGAATTTAAATGTTTCCTTTGATTTATGGAAAGGGGAGAGTGACGCCCAGCCTTTTATTCCGGAAATGGTGGAGAAAATGAAGAAGGAAGGGCATGCCTATATCAGTGAGGGGGCCCTTGTGGTGGACGTGAAGGAGGAGGGAGACACGAAAGAAATCCCTCCCTGCATGATCTTAAAATCCGACGGGGCATCCCTTTACAATACTACGGATTTGGCCACTATCGTGTGGCGTATGAGGGACTATCATCCGGACCAGATTATCTATGTGGTGGACAAGCGACAGGAACTGTATTTTACTCAGGTATTCCGGTGTGCCAGAAAGACAGGCCTGGTAGAGGATGAGACAGAGCTCACATTTTTAGGGTTTGGAACCATGAACGGCAAGGACGGAAAACCCTTCAAGACCAGGGAAGGGGGGGTTATGCGTCTGGAGAACCTTTTATCTGAAATTAATGATGAAATGTACAAAAAGATTTCAGAGAACAATACCATGGCGAATGACGAGGCTCAAAACACGGCGAAAACCGTGGCCCTCTCTGCCATAAAGTATGGGGATTTGTCCAACCAGGCTTCCAAGGATTATATTTTTGATGTGGAGAGGTTTACTTCTTTTGAGGGCAATACAGGGCCCTATATTTTGTATACTATTGTCAGGATGAAATCCATTTTGGCAAAATACGAAGCATTGGGAAAAGCAGTGGAAGGGGCTAAAATCCTTCCGGCGGGAACGGAACATGAGAAGGCATTAATGCTGGAGCTCGGCAGGTTTTCCGGGGCAGTAGAAAATGCTTACGAGGAGCTTGCCCCCCATAAGGTCTGCGCTTATATGTACGACCTTGCCAATGCCTTCAACAGTTTTTATCACGGAACAAAGGTTATGGCAGAGGAAGATGAGAAGAGACAGGCAGGATATATCCTTCTTTTAGAGCTTACAAAGGGGGTTTTGGAAAAATGTATAGAGCTCTTGGGTTTTTCCGCTCCTGACCGTATGTGACATGTTCCGCCGTTACTTTTTCAGATAGGACGGAGAAAAAATGAGTGAGAACCTAAAGAAAATGATTTCCTACTACAGGCCTTACCGCAGGGTGTTTTTGGCGGATATGTTTTTTGCTATCCTGGCATCCTTTATCGCCCTTGTCATACCCCTAATTGTGCGGTACGTCACCTCAACCCTTATCTATATGGACCGGGGGGAAATGTTAAGGCAGGTACTGCTTTTAGGAATCCTTATGGTTATTTTGGTGGGTGCATCCTGCTACTGTAACTATTTTATTAGCAATTACGGCCACGTGATGGGGGCAAAAATCGAGTACGATATGCGGGGGGAGATTTTTGCCCACTTCCAGAAATTATCCTTTGCCTTCTACGATAACCAGAAGGTGGGGGCGTTAATGTCAAGGATTACTACAGATTTATTTGACATTACGGAGCTTTTGCACCACGGGCCGGAAAACATTGTCATATCTTTTATTAAAATCATAGGTGCCCTGGTGATTATGCTGTGTATCAGCCCTAGGCTTACCCTGGCAGCTTTTCTTTTGGTGCCTGTTATGTTTGTGTACGCCCTGTTATTTTTTAAGAAGATGAAAGGGGCTTTTAGGAGAAACAGGGTAAAAATTGCAGAGATTAACAGTCAGATAGAGGACAATCTCTCTGGAATCCGGGTGGTAAAATCTTTTGCGAATGAAGAAATAGAGGAGCAGAAGTTTCAGGAGGGAAACCAGGGATTTTTAAAGGCCAAGAAAAACAGTTATTTTTATATGGGGGGATACCATGCGGGCCTCGGCTCATTTTCCATGCTGATTACCGTGGTGGTGCTTATGTCAGGGGCTTATGGCATCTCTAAGGGGAGTGTTGAGGTAACTGATTTAATCACATTTTTGCTGTACATTAATATCTTAACGGAACCCATTAAGACACTGATTGATTTTACGGAGCAGTTTCAAAACGGTTATACAGGGTTTGAGCGGTTTCGTGAGATTATGGCGATAAAGCCGGATATTGAAAATGACAAGGATGCCGTTACACTTGATTATGTGAAAGGCGTGATTGATTTTAACCATGTCTCCTTCCAATATGAGGACAACACGGAGACGGTGTTAAGTAATATTAACCTTCACGTGGATGCCGGGGAATATGTGGCTCTCGTGGGCTCCTCCGGAGCGGGGAAGAGTACCTTGTGCAGCCTGATTCCCAGGTTTTATGACGTGACAGGAGGAGAAATATTAATCGACGGCGTGGATGTGCGCAGGATCCAGTTGAAGAGCTTAAGGGACCATATCGGCATTGTCCAGCAGGATGTGTATCTCTTTGTGGGGACGATTTATGATAATATCCGTTACGGAAAACCGGAGGCCACAAGGGAAGAGGTGGTGGAGGCTGCCAAAAATGCCAATGCCCACGACTTTATTATGTCGCTTCCCAAAGGCTATGATACGGATATCGGCCAGAGGGGGATTAAACTTTCCGGAGGACAAAAGCAAAGGATTTCCATTGCCCGGGTATTTTTAAAAAATCCACCTATACTGATTTTTGATGAGGCCACATCCGCATTGGACAATGAAAGTGAAAAAGTGGTTCAGGATTCCTTGGAAAAACTGGCAGAGAACCGTACCACATTTGTAATTGCCCACCGGCTTACCACCATCCAAAACGCAAAGAGAATTCTTGTGCTTACAGAGGAAGGGATTGAGGAGGAGGGAAGCCATGAGGAGCTCTTGGCCCAAAGAGGAATTTATGAAAAACTGTATCATATGCACAACATGTAGCGTATGATAAATTGAGATATAAGGGGTGCCGCTGTGTTTGGGACGGACAGCGGAATGGGAGAGAAAGGATGAAACAAAAAAAGAACAGAAGCAGAAAGGACAAAGGAATACATTTACTTTTTTGTATTATATTTTTATTTAGTGTTCTGGGAGTGATTGTATTTTCCGTTGCACGTAAAATATCTGCGGATATGTCTGCATCTGCCATTCAGAATTTAAGTGAAAGCTTGGACTTAATTAAAAGCACGATTGAAGCAAGTTTAAATAAGGATGCGGAATATCAAAAACTTATGGCGGGGAGAATTGCCCTGGCCAGTGATCCGGAAGAATATATTCTCACTTATGAAAAAAATGACACCATGGTAAAAATTTCTTTTATCGGCGTTGGGGAAGAGGAGGGAATTTCCGATACAGGGGAAAGCTTTTCCGAGGAGGAACTGGATTTTTCTTCCTGGGGAATGACGGATGGATTGGAAATTTCCCAGTCTTATGTGAATTATATGGGAACCTGGGCTTATTCCATGAAATGCCCTGTGGTCAAAAATGGTGAGGAGATCGGGACACTCTATGCTGAGTATGTGTATGACTCCCTCGACAAGTCACTGCCTGCCGGATTTTATAATAAAAAGGCCATGCTTTATGTGATGGATGCAAAGAGCGAAAAGCTTGTGCTTAAACCCCAGGGCATGGGGGAGCGGAATGCAGGCCATTTGAATTTGGAAGATTTTTACCGGGCAAATGATATTACGGAAGAAAAGCTGAAGATGGAAGTCTCCCAGTGTTTCATCAACGGTAAAGATATCATGTTTTATCATGATATACGGGGGAAAAGTGCTCTGAATTATATGTGGGCGGTGAATGACGGCGCCCTCTATCTCATTGGTTATGTACCTGTGGAGGAAATCCAGCAGGAGGGAAGAGCGGTAAACCAGAATATATTCCTTGTGGTCCTCTCTATGCTGATTGCTTTTTTTCTCTGCTTTTTTCTGTACTATTTTAATCATAGACAGCAGGATAAACTCAGAAGGGAGAGGGAGAAAGAGAGGGAGATGCACAACAGACAGCTTGGGGAGGCACTCCAGGCTGCGCAGATTGCAAGCCAGTCCAAGACAACATTTCTCTCCAATATGTCCCATGATATCCGAACACCAATGAATGCAGTTTTGGGCTTTACTACCCTTCTTAACATGGATGCGGAAAATCCTGTTAAAGTCAGGGAGTATACGAAAAAAATTATGGCCTCCGGCCAGCATCTTTTAAGCCTGATTAACGATATCCTGGATGTCTCAAAGATAGAGAGTGGAAAGGTGGTTCTCACCTATGAAAAGTTTACCTTAAATGACCTGGTGTCCTCCGTAGATGCCATAATCCGTCCGATGGCCCAGGAAAAAGAACAGCACTTTTATGTGGAGGTAAGGGGAATTGCCCATGAGACTTTGATAGGGGATGAGACCAGAATTAATCAGATTTTAATCAATCTTCTCTCCAATGCAGTAAAATATACGAGGCGGGGAGGATGTATCTATTTTCGCATCATAGGGTTAAAACAGCACTCCCCCCAGTATGAGCATATAAGAATTGAGGTGGAGGATAACGGTTACGGAATGACCCCGGAGTATCTGGAGACGATTTTTGACGCCTTTACCAGGGCGGAGAACAGCACCACCAACAAAGTGCAGGGAACCGGCCTTGGCATGGCTATCACCAAAAATATCGTGGAGCTTATGGGGGGAACCATAGAGGTTTCCAGCCAAGTGGACGAGGGAACAAGATTCAGGGTGGAACTGGAGTGCCGTATACCGGAGGACAAAGAAGATGTGCTTTTCTGGAAAGAAAGCGGGATTACCCGTATTCTGTCTGTGGGGGCGGATGAGGAAACCGGCCGGAATATTGAGACGTCTATGAAAGACATGGGGATTACGGTGGATGCGGTGATTGGAGTTTCCAGGGCTCTTGAGCTTTTAAACGATATGGGGGAAGAGAGCTACCATATGGTATTTATGGACTATGACCTGCCAGACTTTAAGAGTGTTCGGGGAGCAGAAAAGATACGGGAGATTCTGCCCCATATACCGATTCTGTTTTTGGCATCGTATGATGCAGAAGGGATTGAAAAAGCTCTTGAGATGGAGAATACGGATATATTGACAAAGCCATTTTTTGTGTCGGCTTTCCGGGAAAAGGTGAAACAGATGCGGGAAGGGGCGGCGGAGGAGAGCTGTCTGAAACAGGAGGAGAGTTTTAGCTTTTCCGGTCTGCATTTTCTTGCAGCGGAGGACAACGAGATTAATGCAGAAATCTTAAAGGAGATTTTGGAGATGGAGGGGGCCTTTTGTGAGGTTGTGGAAAATGGCCGGCTGGCAGTGGAACGCTTTGAGAAATCCTTAAAAGGGGAGTTTGATGCTATTTTAATGGATGTTCAGATGCCGGTGATGAACGGTTATGACGCCACCAGAGAAATCCGGTCATTGGCCAGAGAGGACTCCGGGAAGATTCCCATTATTGCAATGACGGCAAATGCTTTTGTGGAGGATGAAAAAGCCGCATTGGATTCCGGGATGAATGCCCATGTGGCAAAACCCATTAACATGGAATTCTTAAAAAAGGTGATATGGGAGTATGTAAAAGGAAGGGAATAAGATATGGGAAGAAATAGGAAGAGAGGAAAAAGCCGGCTGGCTGCAGTGCTGTTGTGTGGGGTCATCTCAATTCTCCTATGCGCCTGCGGCCGAAAAGAGAATGGGGAAATCAATCTGGTAAAATCCAGGGAAGAGAAGGAGAGAGTTGTCAATTTTTTCAGCCCCATGGAAAAGACAGCTCCGGGGGTGGAGAACGCCGCCCGGAGTGCGGCGGATAAAACCGTGGTAATGGCGGAGGAAAAGCTTGGACTGACAGTTGCCTACAGGACATATACGGCGGAGGATCATCAGGAGAAGACATATGACGATGTGACTCTTGAGAGGGTGAGAAATGATATGGATGACCTCTACCTTTTAAACCCGGATACCATCCGTACTTTGGGGGAGGAAGGAAAACTGATGGACCTCTCGGAACTTAAAAGCGCAAAAAATCTCCGGGACGTGGTAAAAATTGCGAACGAGGTGGATGGAAAACTGGTGGCAATTCCCCAGGAAGTGGTGGCCTATGGTCTTTTTATTAATAAAGACATGTTTGATAAATATAAGATAGATTTGCCGGAAACACCGGAAGAATTTTTGGAGTGCTGCAGGATATTTAAGGAAAACGGCATTGAGACGCCGGTTGGGGCAAACCGCTGGTGGCTGGAGACATTTGTGCTGGCCCAGGCTTATGCAGACCTTTACAACGGGGGAAATACCCGGGAGGGAATAGACGCCTTAAACAGCGGGGAGAGCAAATACAGCGACTATATGCGTCCCGGCTTTGAATTTCTTCAGGAGATGATTGATAAAGGGTATATTGATGCAAAAAAAGCCTATGTCAGTGAGGCTATGGAGGGGGAGGGGAAAGACTTTCTGTCCCAGAAAACGCCTATTGTCATGGCATATTGGGGGGCGGCCAATACAGAGACGGCTTACGGGAATCCGGATTTTCAAATGCTGGTCATCGGGTTTCCCAGCAGCCGGGGGCAGATGCCTGTTATTTCTATGACAGGATTTGGGGTGGGAGCCAACGCAGAGCATCGGGAAGATGCCGCAAAGGCCCTGGAGATTATGACTTCTGATGAGGCGCTGCAGATATACGCAGAGACAAATCAAGTGATTTCTCCCTCCAAAAATGTGGAGGTGGAATGTATTCCTGCACTAAAACCTTTAAATGACAGAATCAAAGAAAATATCTATGTCCTGGGCTCCAATGCGGGAATGAAAATGGAGCAGTGGGGAAATACCTGCCTCGTTGTGCGGCAGCTCCTAAACGGTTCCACTGTGGAGGAGTGTATGGCCGAGTTCGACAGACTCCAGGAGGAAGCCTTAAAAAAGAATTAAGAAAAATTTAAATAAAAGACCTGGGGTATTGCACACCAGGTCTTTTTCTCTGTATGTACCGCAAAAAAATCCTTATGTTACAGCAATTTCCACGTTTCTGCGGTTTGACAAACTTTCCTTTTATGACTATAATAAAATCGTATGTCCACAAAAAAATAATGTGGATATTGGCATTTAAATCAGCAAAAAGAAAGAAGGAGCAGGCATGATAAAAATTGATATTATTTCCGGTTTTTTAGGAGCAGGAAAGACAACTTTTATTAGAAAAATGTTAGATGAAGTATATAGAGATGAAAAAATCGCCCTCATAGAAAATGAGTTTGGAGAGGTGGGGATTGACGGGGGATTTTTAAAGGACTCCGGGGTGAATATCACGGAAATGAATTCCGGCTGTATCTGCTGTTCCCTGGTAGGGGATTTTGGCAGGAACTTACATGAGGTCATTACCGCATATCATCCTGACAGGATTATCATAGAGCCCTCCGGCGTGGGAAAACTTTCCGATGTGATGAAATCAGTTATTGACATAGAAAAACAGCAGGATGTCAAGTTAAATGCCCTGGTAACTGTGGTGAATGCAAAAAAGGCTTTAAAACAGATGAAGGCATTTGGTGAATTTTTTAACAACCAGATCGAATTTGCCACGACGATTGTGCTTTCAAGGACACAGAGCACTTCCACGGAACAGTTGGAGCTGTGCGTAAAAAAGATGCAGGACTTAAATGGAAAAGCGGCAGTTATCACAACCCCCTGGGATGGTATATCCGGGGAGCAGATTTTAAAAGTGATGGAGGGGCAGGATTCTCTGGAGATGAAAGTGCTGGCGGAGGAAGAACACAAAAGGCATGAGCATCATCACCATGACCATGAGGGGCATGACCATGAGCATCATCACCATGACCACGAGGAGCACGGCCATGAGCACCATCATGACCACGAGGAGCACGGCCATGAGCACCATCATGACCACGGGGAGCACGGCTGTGAGCACCACGACCACGAGGGCCACGGACATCACCATCATCATGCGGACGACGTGTTTACGAGCTGGGGCATAGAGACACCCCGGAAGTTTACAAAAGCCCAGATTGAGACAGCGGTGAAGACTTTGGCGGAGACAGAAGAGTATGGTTCCGTTTTAAGGGCAAAGGGTATGGTGGAAAATACAGAAGGGGGCTGGATTTATTTTGACATGGTTCCCGGGGAATATGAAATCCGCCAGGGAGAGCCGGATTATACCGGGCGCCTCTGCGTCATTGGCACAGATATCAAGGAGCATGAGTTAGAGAAGTTATTTGGCATTGCATAAAAGCAAATGGAGGTTATCAAATGGAGGAAATACCAGTATATCTCTTTACCGGTTTTATGGACAGCGGCAAGACAAGCCTGATTCGTCAGACCTTGTTGGAAGAAAATTTCGGAGACGGGGCAAAAACCCTTCTGATTGTCTGTGAGGACGGGGATGAGGAGTATGACCAGGATGAGCTAAAAGCAGCAAACACAAAAATGCTTATGGTGGAGAAAGAGGAAGATTTTAACGGGACCTTGCTGAAAAACATCAATGCCCAGTATCTTCCGGATCAGGTTTTTATTGAGTACAACGGAACCTGGAAAATGGATAAAATGCTGGAGATGAAGCTGCCGGAGGGGTGGATTTTAGTTCAGTCCCTGGCCACGGTGGACGGGTCAACTTTCGATATGTATTTAAGCAATATGCGGGCTATGATTTTGGAACAGCTTTTTCAGGCGGATGTGGTAATTCTTAACCGTTGCGATGATGACACCCCAAAGGGAAAGTTCCGCCGAGCCATTAAGGCGGTGAACCGTCCGGCGCAGATTGTGTATGAGAGGGCTGACGGCAGCATAGACGAGAGGGAGGAGGAGCTCCCCTTTGACTTAAATCAAGATGTGATTGAAATTTCCGATGCGGATTACGCCATCTGGTATATGGATGCCCAGGAAAATTATAAAAAGTATGACGGGAAGAAAATTGAATTTTTAGGGTTGGTGTACAACCCGGAAAAGATGAAAAAGGGAGTTATGGTACCTGGAAGGTTTGCCATGACCTGCTGCATTGAGGATGTACAGTTTTTGGGATTTAAGTGCAAATATGCTGATTCCAAAAATATTCCCCACAAATCATGGATAAAGATTTTGGCAGAAATCCGGGTAGAGTTTGCAAAAGAATACAGGGGAAAAGGACCGGTGCTCTATCCCATTTCCATAGAGCAGGCGAAAGAGCCGGTGGATGAGCTGGTCTATTTTTCCTGAGAAGGAGGCAAATACGAAGCATTTTTTAAGATGCCTTCTGATGGCTTAGGGGGCGTTACAACAAAAGGAGGAAGAATGAAATATATTAGGGAAAAAGACGGAAAACGCATCATTGTGGAAAAGAAAAAGCACACCAGAGTGTGGATGATTCAAGCGGTGCTGAAATGGTCGGTATGTATCAGTATATTGTGTTTAACCGTTCTGCTATGCATTTTTTTAGATAAAAAACTGGATAATGGAAGAATAGTGGATAAAATTGTGAGCACGGTGTCCAATATAGGGGAGGGGGGAGATACGGAAACGATTCCGGAGACAGAGACCCAGCCCGTCATAGAGCCTCATGTGCTTACGGTTTGCTTAGACCCGGGGCACGGAGGCACAGACCCTGGGTGTGATTCTGACGGAAGACTGGAAAAAGACGATACCTGGGCATTGGCCCAGGCAGTGAAAAAAGAGATGGAAGCCCAGGGAATCAAAGTGGTGATGACAAGGGAGGACAACGACACAAAAGTATTTTTAAAAGAGCGTGTGGCCATCGCCAACAGCTCTGATGCAGATTACTTTATCTCCCTTCACAGAAATCTGGGGGACGGGTACGGCAATGAGACATGGAAAGCGGCGAATTCCAGCAAAATTGTGGATGACCTTACAAACAATGTCCACAATGCAGTGGTGGAAGCGGGAGTTTCCAGGGACAGGGGGATCAAGGCGGGAACAGATGCCGGGGAGGATTCCGATTATTATGTCCTGAACAATACAAATATGCCTGCCTGTCTGTTGGAAATTGGATTTATCAATAATGGGGAGGACAATAACCTTTACGACAGCAAAATGGAGGAGTATGCCAAAGCAATCACCAGGGCTGTAAAGGATACCTACTCTGCCTACGGCCCTACCAGTGAACTTTCCACAGAGGAGTTAGAGAGCACGGAGGAAGGGGGAGACGGCCTCTTTACGGGAATGACCCTTGACAATCCAAAGATTGACAATGTAAGCGCTTTAAGCTCTGAAATTTTAAACTGGGGACAGGGCAGCAACGTAGACGAGTTTAACCGCCCGGCAGGAACCTTAAGTTATCAGGAGAAATATAAAGATTACTCCGCTGATTTTATTATTCCCACAGCCACATCGGAGAAGAAGATTTATCTCACTTTAGATGAAGGGTATGAGTATGGGTGCACCCCCTCCATTTTAAGTACTTTAAAAGAGAAAGATGTAAAGGCTGTGTTCTTCGTCACAAAACCTTATGCGGAGAAAGACCCGGAGCTGGTACGGCAGATTATAGACGACGGACATATCCTGGGAAATCATTCCGTCACCCATCCCTCTGCGGGGATTCCCAGCCTGTCTTTGGCTGACCAGGAGCAGGAAGTTATGGGAAACCATGAGTTTATCAAGAAGAACTTTAACTATGATATGTTCCTGTTCCGTTTCCCGGCAGGGAAATTTAGTGAGCAGTCCCTGGCAGTGTTAAATAACTGCGGATACCGAAGCGTATTCTGGAGTTTTGCATATCTGGACTATGATGTAAACAACCAGCCGAATGAGGCGGAATCCTTGCAGAAAATGATAGATAAACTCCACCCCGGGGCAATATACCTGCTCCATGCAGAATCCTGGACCAACACCAATGTGCTGGGTCAGTTTATTGACAAGGCGAGGGAGCTGGGATATGAATTTGCGCTGTATACGGATACATTACAGTAGATTTGAAAAAGTCTTTTGTATAAATCATAATAGAAAACAGGAGGAAAGAGATGTACCCAATTTTAAGAAGCGAAAAATTGGCGGATAAAATTTATCTTATGGAGATAGAGGCGCCAAGAGTAGCAAAAGCATGTGAGCCAGGGCAGTTTGTAATCGTAAAGACAGATGAGCAGGGAGAGCGTATTCCCCTTACCATCTGCGATTATGACAGGGAAAAGGGCAGTGTCACCATAGTGATCCAGACTGTAGGAGCATCTACGGAGCGCATGGTAAAATTACAGGCGGGGGAATTTTTAATGGACTTTGTAGGACCTCTGGGATGTGCCTCAGAGATGGTCCACACAGACCTGGAGGAACTGAAAAAGAAGAAGATTGTCTTTATTGCGGGAGGCCTTGGAACAGCCCCGGTATATCCCCAGGTAAAATGGTTACATAACCACGGTGTTGACTGTGATGTGATTATGGGTTCTAAGACAAAAGACCTATTAATCTATGTGGAGGAGATGAAAAAAGTTGCGACAAATCTCTATGTAACCACAGACGACGGAAGCTATGGGTTCCACGGTATGGGGACAAACCAGCTGCAGGCTTTGGTGGACGAGGGAGCGCACTATGATTTGTGTATCGCCATCGGACCTATGATTATGATGAAATTTGTGTGCAAGCTCACCAAAGAGCTGAGGATTCCCACCATTGTCTCCATGAACCCCATTATGGTGGACGGTACCGGCATGTGCGGCGCCTGCCGCCTTACCGTAGGAGGAGAAGTGAAATTTGCCTGTGTGGACGGGCCGGAGTTTGACGGGCATCTGGTAGATTTTGACCAGGCCATGAAACGTCAGCAGACATACAAGACAGAGGAAGGAAGAGCTATGTTAAAGCTTGTGGAGGGGGATACCCACCACGGCGGATGCGGACATTGCGGAGGTGACAAATAATGAATATATTGGAAAAAGTGCCGGTGAGGGAGCAGGAGCCCAAAGTCCGTGCAAAAAACTTTGAGGAAGTGTGCTTAGGATACAATGAGGAGGAGGCAGCTGCCGAGTCCGAGAGATGTCTAAACTGTAAAAATGCCCAGTGCATAAAGGGATGCCCTGTAGCTATTGACATTCCCGCATTTATCAGTGAGGTAAAGAACCGTAATTTTGAAGAGGCATACCAGATAATCAGCCAGTCCTCCGCACTTCCCGCCGTCTGCGGCAGGGTTTGTCCCCAGGAGAGCCAGTGTGAGGGTAAATGCATCCGGGGCATTAAGGGGGAGCCTGTTTCCATCGGCAAGTTAGAGCGTTTTGTGGCTGACTGGGCAAGGGAGAATGGCATAAAGCCCAAGAAAGCGGAGAAGATGAACGGACATAAAGTGGCTGTTATTGGTTCCGGTCCTGCAGGCCTCACCTGTGCAGGGGATTTGGCAAAATTAGGCTACGAAGTTACGATTTTTGAGGCCCTTCATGAGCCGGGAGGAGTGTTGATTTACGGGATTCCGGAATTCCGTCTGCCAAAAGGGGATGTGGTGGCAAAGGAAGTGGAAAATGTAAAGGCTCTTGGGGTGAAAATCGAGACAAATGTTGTGATTGGCAAATCCACCACCATAGACGAACTTATGGAGGAAGAGGGCTTTGAGGCAGTGTTTATCGGCTCCGGCGCAGGACTTCCCCGGTTTATGGGAATCCCCGGAGAGCAGGCCAACGGCGTATTCTCCGCCAACGAGTTTTTAACCAGAAACAACCTGATGAAAGCTTTTAAGGAAGAATATGACACCCCTATTATGCGGGGAAAGAAAGTGGCTGTTGTGGGAGGCGGAAACGTTGCCATGGATGCGGCCAGGACGGCTTTAAGGTTAGGTGCGGAGGTACATATTGTATACAGGAGAAGCGAGGAGGAACTTCCCGCCAGGGTGGAGGAAGTGCACCATGCAAAAGAGGAGGGGATTATCTTTAACCTTCTCACCAATCCGGTGGAAATCCATGTGGATGAGGAAGGCTGGGTTAAAGGCATGACCTGTATCAGAATGGAACTGGGGGAGCCGGATGAATCCGGACGGCGCTCTCCCGTGGAGATTAAGGGCTCTGAGTTTGACATAGAGTTAGATACGGTGATTATGTCTCTGGGTACTTCACCAAACCCCTTGATTTCATCCACCACCAAAGGGCTTGACACAAACAGAAGAAAATGTATTGTGGCACAGGAAGAAAGCGGAGCCACATCGAAACCCGGTGTATTTGCCGGAGGGGATGCGGTGACAGGAGCGGCCACAGTCATTCTTGCCATGGGAGCAGGAAAAGCTGCGGCAAAGGGAATACATGAGTATTTGTCAGAAAAATAAATCTTAATATAAAAAAGGAATCTCCAGGAGAGATTCCTTTTTTGTATAGAACACAATATTCATTCTAAATTTAATTTTTTGTCAGTTAGCCAGTAGCACAAGATATAGAACACAATACAAAATACAATGACCTCTATGGTGGACACGGAGAATAGCTGCCGGTAAAACGGGATAAAGGAATCACCTGATATATTTTCAGATATGTGGAAAAGTCTGTCCATGGAGAAAAACTGTGTAAAAAACATAGTAAGGGTTCCCAATATCTGAAGAGCAATGTAAAAGACAAAAAATGTACCGATGGATGCCAGTACCCGGTATTGTCTGAAAAGCTGTCCGATGGCCAGGGAGGCATAAATCATAAGAAGCTGCTCTAAGCACCCCAATATAGTGAGAGAGAAACAGGGGAGCAAGAAGGAGAATAAAAGATCTTTGAGGAAAGATATATCACTGTCTATGGCCATTTTTCCCCATTCCTGCCCCATTGCAGTGTAAACCAAAGCGATGATGGATAAAGTTGTAAATACGACAGTGACCGTTACCCAGAACAGGGATACAAACACTTTTGTATTTACAATGCTTCCCGTGGACAGGGGGAGTGTGTGGGTCAAATATCCCTGGCTTTGGTACATCGTCTTGTAGAACCGCACCGTAAAATACACATAGACCACAATAAAAATGGCAAAAAGGGTTAAAATGTAAAGTGTCAGGGAGGCAATGCCAATCAATGCCATAGCAGGGGTTGAGAGAAGACGGCTTCCCAGCATAACCATCCCCAGCAGGGTAAAGGCTAGAATCACAAGATTTAAGGGAATCAGAAGTTTTCCCGTTTCTTTAAATTCATGTTTCATATATTTTCCTAACATCTGAACACCTCCCGAAACAGTGCGTCCACAGATTTTCCCTGGCGCCCCCTGATATCATCCACAGAGGATATCAGGGAAATTTCCCCCTGTTTTAAGAAAATCACCTGGTCTAAAATATTTTCAATATCGGTAATTAAGTGGGTGGAAATTAGAATAGTGGCATCCTCCTCATAATTACTTAAAATAATGTCTAAAATATAGTCCCTGGCTGCCGGGTCCACCCCGGCGATGGGCTCGTCTAACACATAGAGTTTTGCCCGGCGGCTCATCACAAGGATCAGCTGTACTTTTTCCTTTGTGCCCTTTGACATTGTCTTTAACTTATCCCCAGGGTTAATCCGCATTTTAGAGAGCATATCATATGCCCGGTTTTCGTCAAAATCCTCATAAAAATCCTTAAAGTAGCTGATAATTTCCCGAATCCTCAGGCCGGAATCCAGATACGTGTGGTCTGGAAGATAGGAGACGATTTTTTTGCTCTCCACCCCCACAGGGTTCTGGTTGATATAAAGTTCTCCCTGGGTAGGAGTCAAAAGTCCGTTGATTAGCTTTATCAAAGTCGTTTTCCCGCTTCCGTTGGGACCTAAAAGTCCTACAATGTGGCCGCTCTCAATGGCCAGATTCACATTGCGCAGGGCGGGCTTTCCGCTGTAGGATTTACACAGGCCTTTACATTCTAATAATGTACTCATGCTTCCTTTTCCCCCTTCAAAATTTCTGTCAACAGAGCTGCCGTTTCCTCTCTGCTGATTCCTAAACTTTCCATGCTTTTTAAAAATTCCTGTATTTTCTCCTGGGCCATATGGGATTTTAACTCTTGTATCATGGCAATGTCCTCCGTAATATATCTTCCGCTGGTCCGTTTGGCAAATACCAGCCCTGTTTTTTCCAGTTCCGAGAGGGCTTTCTGCATTGTGTTGGGGTTTACGGCGGCCTGGGCAGCCAAATCTCTTACAGAGGGAAGCTTTTCTCCCGGGGCATATTTCCCTGATATAATGTTTTGGGAAATAATCTCCATAATCTGGGAAAAAATAGGGCGGTCAGTAGTCAGATTCCATGACATTTCATCACCTCTTTCCATTTTCACTACTGTATTAGATTAATAATACAATATCATATACAAAAAGAAATGGCAAGTATTTTTACTGATTTTCTAGCAGGCAGTGGGAGAGCCTGTCGTTATCCTCCGGCATCATAAAGCAGAAGCGGATATATTTCTGGTCCAAAAATGGGAAAGTGGAGCAGTCTCGAATCATCATTCCCCGGCGGATGGCACGGTCAAAGAGATCCTGGGAGGTAAGGTTTCCTTTTACAATTTTGGCCAGAAGGAAATTTGCGCTGGGGGGATACACTTTAAAGATGCCGCTGTCTGAAAATTTCTGATAGATCCTTTTCCGCTCCCCAAGAATTAAATCCCTGGTCTTTTCAATATAATTTTGGTCCGTAAACATTAATTCCCCTGCGATGACGGCCAAAGAGTTTATCGTCCAGGGATTTTTCCTGGTGTTTATGGACTTGATTAAATCATGGTTTCCCGTTACGGCGTAGCCTAAGCGCAGTCCCGGTGCCGCAAAAAATTTGGCGGTTCCCCTCAGGATGATAATATTGTTGTAGTAGTTTGTGAGAGGGATGGAGGTGGTTTCCCTGACATTGTCTGCAAACTCCACGTAAGTCTCATCCACCATCACAAAAATGTCATACTGTTTACAGATGTCTAAAATCCGGCGCATTTCCTGGCGGGAAATAGCAGAGGAGGTGGGATTGTTGGGGTTGCAGATAACAAGAAGGTCTATGCTCTCGTTTAAGTGTTCCTTAAAATCTTCAAAATCCAGCTTGAAGTCGTCTTTCTCTTTTAAGGGATAGTAGTGGGTGGTGCCGCCTCCCAGAAAGATTTCCCGTTCATATTCCGAGTATGTGGGGCCGATAATCAGTGCCTTTTTTGGGTGTTCAATCTGGATAAAAAGAGAAATCAGCTCTGTTGAGCCGTTTCCAACAATAATATTCTCTGTCTCCGAGTGGACATAATTGGCAATACAGGTGCGCAGCGAGGTGTATTCCCTGTCGGGGTAGACGGTGATGGCATCTAAATGGTGGGACAGGGCCTGTTTTAAATTGGGGGAGATGCCAAGGGGATTTACATTGGCGGAAAAACTCACAATGCTCTCCTTTGGGATATTGTAAACTTCCTCAATTTTTTCCAAATCGCTTCCGTGAAAATGGTCTTTGTGCTTAATCATATTTCGTTACCTCGTTTCTGTAGGATGGAACAGTTGGACATAGGGCCGAACTGTTGTAAATATATTGAATTTGTAGTATAAATAGTTTATAATTTATAATTATTATAATCATAATCAGTGAAAAAGCAATAGAAAGTGAAAATGGGTGGCATCTTGCGAAAAAGGATTGACGAGCTTGCCAGAGGCAGGTTTTCCTGGGCAGAACCGATGATGGCATTTTCCACAGACCGAATAGAGCTTCAGGTTTTAGAGGGAAGAACCTGTCAGGGAGAGTTTGAGATGAGAAGTGAGAATTCCCTTCCCCTCAGGGGAAGGGTGTATTCCTCCAATTCCAGAATGGAATGCCTCACTCCCCAGTTTGAGGGAGAATCCGTTCGGATAAAATATGAATTCCACAGTGAAGGTTTAATGGAAGGGGATATTCAAAAAGGGGATTTTTTTATTGTCTTGAACCAGGCAGAATATAACCTTTCTTTTGTTGTGACCATTTTGCGGCTCTATGCGGACACCTCCATGGGGCCTGTGAGAAATCTCCGTGATTTTACCGCCTTAGCCCAGGAAAACTGGGAGGAGGCCAAAAAAGTTTTTTATTCCTCCTGTTTTAAAAATATCCTGGGGGAAAAAGCGGGGAACCGAAGTTTTCTCTATCAGGGCCTTTCCAAGGGCAGGCCAAGTGACCTGAATCTGGAAGAATTTCTCCTGGCATGTAACTTAAAGGAGAAGGCGGTTTGTACCTGTGATACCAAGGAGGCCTTCTACTATGAAGTCTCGGAGGACTTGAAGTATCAGTTCCAGCTCACAAGAAACACCTGGGGGTATCTGGAATTTACCGTGAAAAGCGATGGAGCTTTTCTTCAGCCGGAAAAAAGCAGAATCACTTCCCAGGATTTTGTGGGGAGTATGTGTACTGTAAATTACTATATTGTGCCAAAGGAGATGCATCCCGGAAAAAATTATGCCACTCTGATTCTTGAGAGTGTAAGCCAGCGGATTGCCGTAAACATCTGTGCCTCACGGAAACCCAAGGAAGTTTCAGGAAGCGGGCGGCTAAGGGAGATCAAAGAGAGCCATGTAAAACTTATGAATCTTTACACGGATTACCGGCTGAAAAAAATTGTCACAGGAAAGTGGGCGAAGGCTTCCGTGAGCCTGTTAGATGAACTGGTGGTGAAAAGGCCGAAGGAGCCGTGGTATGGGCTTATGAAGGCCCAGATCTATTTCTTAAACGGCCAGAGACAGGAGACGGAATGGATTTTAAGTGAATTTAAAAGGGAGTGGAAGGATAAAACCAGCCCCCAGTGGGGGTATTATCTCTATATCTGCACTTTGATGGAGCGGGAAGAAGTCTATGTGGACAAAGTGACTGTGGAGATTGAGAAGATTTTTTTAAAGCACAGGGAAAATCCCATACTGTTCTGGTGTCTTATGTTTTTAGAAAAAGAGTACACAAAAGATGATTTCCGTAAGTTAAAGTCCCTGGAACGCCGTATCGGGGAGGGTTTTAAGAGCCCTTTCCTGTATGTGGAAAGTTTCTGCCTTTTGCAAAAAGACCCGCTGCTTTTTAGCCGCATGGGGGAATTTGAGTTAGAGGTACTAAACTGGGGAAGGAAGAATAAAGTTTTAAACCGGGAGATTGCCCGGCAGATTCTTAAAATATTTCCCGAGAGGATGGGGTTTAAAAACACTGTATTCCTGCTTTTACAGGAATGTTATGATATGCTGGGGGACGATGAGGCTTTGTCAGCGGTGTGCAGCTACCTGATTAAAAATCAAAAGTACGGCAGGCACTATTTTCCCTGGTATGAAAAAGGGGTGTTGGGGAAACTGCGGATGACAGGGCTCTATGAGGCGTATCTTTTATCTATGGACGATAGGACCGTAATGGAAGTGCCCAAGATTATTTTAATGTATTTTAAATATAACAGCCAGTTAGATTACCGGAAAAAAGCAGTATTGTATGTAAACCTTATCGCAAACCAAAAGATAAGGCCGGAGGAGTTTCAGCAGTACCGACAGTCCATGGAAGTTTTTGCCTATGAGCAGATGGAGCTTTCCCATATGGACGATAATTTGGCTGTGATTTACAACGAGGTGGTCAGGGAGGGGGTTCATTCCCCGAAATTGGCGGAAGTCCTCTCCAATGTTATGTTTGTCCACAAACTTACCTGCCTGGATTCCCATGCCCTGAGGGTTATTGTCACAGACAGCGCCGTGAAGGGCCAGCAGGTGGTTCCCCTGACAGGGGGAACGGCTTATTTTACCCTGTACTCCAACGATTATTCCATTTTTATAGAGGATTCCAGGGGGAACAGGTACAGCGGGAGCATTTCCTATCAGTTGGAAAAGCTTATGTATCCGGGGAAATATTTAAGGGATTGTATGAGGTGCGCCCCCCAGAAACTTCCCTATCTCCTGTACTACTTTTCCAGCCGGAAAGCGGTGCGTTATTTTGAGGAGAAAGACCTGGATTATTTCCGCCTGGTGATGGGGGCAGAGGAGGTTTCCGATTCTTATCACGCATGGGTGGGGGCAAAGATGATCCGGCTTCTCCACACCATGGGAAATACAGGGGAGATCACACGCTGTCTGGAAAAAATCGATTATGGAAGACTTCCCAGGGAGGACAGGGAGTGTATTGCAGAAACCTTAATCAGCCATAAAATGTATGAACAGGCGTATAACCTTTTGGTTGTCTACGGCAGGGAAGCCTGCTGTAGTTTGCACTGGGGGGAATGTATCTCCCACCAAATCAGAGAGATAAAGTTCGGGGAGAACGAGATGCTGTTAAGATTTGCCGCAGAGCTTTTTTTCCAGGACGTGAGAGAACCAGTGATTACGGAATATCTGGCCAGGTACTATGAAGGTTCCACAAAGAATATGGAGTTGGTGTGGAGAGGGGCCAGGGAACTGGGAATAGACACAGGGGAGCTTGAGGAGCGGATTTTAGTCCAGATGCTTTACACCACAGAGTTTGTGGATTCCTGCTCCGATATCTATAATAGTTACGAGGCCGGGGGGAATAAAAAAGTAAAAAAGGCATACCTGAATTATTTTTCCTACACGAATTTTATTAAGGATATGGTGCCCCCGGGAGATCTCTTTGCAAAACTGATGGAGCAGATGAAAAAAGAGGGGGAACTTCCCATGGTGTGTGAGCTCGCCCTGCTGCGCCACTTGGCGGAGGGAGGCGCTTCGGGGGAAGAGGAGGAAGAGATGATGGAAGCCATACTGCAAAAGTATGTGTATCAGGGAATTTCCTTCGCCTTTTTCGGGAACTTAAAGGGGAAAATGAAACAGAAGTACCAGCTTTTTGATAAATATTTTCTGGAATACCGCAGCAGTCCCGGAAAAAAAGTCCAGATGCGTTATAAATCCCGGGAAAATCAGGATGTCTATGTGACGGAAGAGATGACGGAGATGTATGAGGGGATTTATGTAAAAGAGTTTATACTGTTTTTTGGGGAGAGCATCCAGTATTATATTTCTGAGAAACAGGACGGGGAGATGGTCGTCACGGAAAGCGGCACGATTTCCGGGGAGAAAACGGACAATTTTATGGAGGAGGGCCGCTACGGAAGATTAAACGAGCTGTTTTATCTCAGAGAGCAGGGAAGTACCAAGGGACTGGCACAAAAGATGCAGCGCTACAGAAACCTTTTGGAGAGGACAGAGGAAACTTTTACGATACTATAAAGTAAGCCGGAGAGATGATGCAGATGGGAAGAACAATAGGAATAGATTTAAGTGAAAAATATGCGATGGTGAGTTATTATATGGAAGGTATGTCTGAGCCGGCTACTTTTAGCATGGTGACAGGCTCACAGGTGTACCAGATTCCTACCTGCATCTGCAAGAGGAAAGGGATGGAACAGTGGCTTTACGGGGAGGACGCCAGGAAATATGCCCTATCCAACGGTACGGTGTGTGTGGAGAATCTTTTTAAAAAAGCCCTCACCGGGGAACAGGTGGAGTTGGAGGGAAGGATTTATGACACGGCGAAGCTTTTTTTTCTGTACTTAAGGAGACTGATATCCTTCCCCTTGCAGGCAGGGGGATTGAAGGAGAGCGACAGGCTGGCCATTGTCACGGAGCATATGAACCAGGAGATACGAAAGCTGATTTTGCTCTTTGGGGAATATATGGACATATCCCCCAAGCGTTTTACCCTTTTGGACTACAGGGAAAGTTTTTATTACTATGCCCTAAGCCAGCCGGAAGAGCTTTGCCAGCACGGGGTGGCACTTTACTTTTACGGGGGAGGAAAACTGAAATTCTGGCATCTGACCCGGGATAAAAGAACGCTTCCCCAGGTGGTGTCCATAGAGGAAAAAAACTATCATTCCATAGCGGGAAACAAGGACGGAGCTTTTTGCCAGATTGCGGAATCCACCCTGGGAGGGAAAATCATCTCTTCGGTATACCTAATCGGGGACGGATTTGACGGGGACTGGATGAAGCGTTCCCTCGCCGTTGTGTGCAGGGGAAAGCGGGCCTTTATGGGGAAAAATTTATTTAGCAAGGGTGCCTGTTACGGCGCTTCTGTAAAGACGGATTCCTCCTGGAAATATGTGTACCTGGGGGACAATGAAATCCGCATGAATATTAGCCTAAAGGTGCTGCACAGGGGGAAAAGCCAGTTTTTCACCCTGATTACAGCGGGGGAGAGCTGGTATGAGGAAACCGGGGAGTGTGAAGTGATTTTGGGAAAGGATGCATGCCTGGACTTTTATCTGCAGCCGCCGGACTCCAGGGACACAGCCGTGCGCCGTCTGGAGTTAAACGACCTTCCGGAGCGGGAGGAGAGGACTACTAGGCTTCGGATTTTAGCGGAGCCTGTGGCCAGGAATAAAGTAAAGCTTACCATTAAGGATATGGGATTTGGGGAGATTGTAAAAAGTTCTGAGAAAACCTGGGAGTATGTGATGACATTTTAAGGAAGGATAGGAGGAATCTATGGGAGAATTGTTGCTGTGCAGCCGGGAATTGGCCTCTATACCCTACTATATCGATGCGGTTTCTCTGAATGTGTATTCCCTGGAGGAAATCTGCTATTATCTGAAACACAATATAGAGCTGGTGGAGCCGGAATTTATGGACGGGGAGCTCTGCGAGTGGATTCGCCAGGAACTTAAAATGAATTCCCTGGCGGATAAGCTGCTGCGGATTATACAGGAAGGGCAGGGATTTGTGGCATTTATCACTGTTCTTTTGCAGGGCTGTGACTACTGTACAAAGGATGAAATTCTGGGTATCCGAAAATCCCTTGAGGATTTTGAGAACAAAAGCGAGGCGGAATGTGCCAAAATCCGGGCGGACCGTTTTCTGCTGAAAAAGAGATATTATCTATGTATTTTAGAATACAAAAAGCTTCTCTCCCGGGAGGATATCCACAAAGAGGGCATTGCCTTTGAGGGAAATCTCTGGCATAACTTGGGAACCGCCTATGCGGGGCTGTTTTTCTTCCAGGAGGCGGCGCAGTGTTTTGACAGGGCTTATGAGAAAAACAACAGAAAGGAATCTTTGCTTCAGGCCAAGGCTGCCAGGGAAATGGAAAAGTTCAGGGAATCCCTGCCGGGGGAGGATGCCGGAGAGGAGCCGGGGGAAATGTTTTTCCAGGTGGGTATCGGAAACCTGGCGGTGGCGGATAACCTTTTGGGCCAGTGGAGAGAAGAATACAGGAGAAGCTGCAGATAGCGGCGGAAGGGAATAAGAATGGCATTATTTAGAAATGTGAGGAAGAGAAAAGAGGAAAAGAGGCAGGAGGAGGCGAAAAAACTCCAGGAGGCCATAGAGAGCGGGATTTCCGGCTATGAAATTTCTCCAGAGGAGATGAAGGACGGAAAAAAGCTTCAGCACTTTATCATCCAGAGCTGTGAGGAGATCATTGAGGCGTCCAAGGAACTGGAGGAGGAGAAGGCGGAATACCGCATTGTGACAGAGTATCTTAACGATATCCAGATGCTTGAGGAGATGCCAAAGGAGGATATGAATGAGATTAAGTCTGCTGCGGAGAGCGTTCAGAAGCTGGATAAACTCCGGGACGAGTACCACAATGCGGAACGGCATATCTCTGACGTGCAGTTTGTCCAGATGCAGCAGGAGGAGGACGTGATACCGGAGGCCATAAAAAAACTTCAGGCCAACGAGGCGTATCAGAATGCAGTGAAAAAAGATATGCACTACCTGGAAGGGGAAAAGACGGAGTGGTACTACAACAAGCTGGATTTAATGCATCAGCAGAAAATTTTAAAAACCCTCTCCCTTATGCTGTTTTCTGTATTTGCGATTTGTACGGCAGTGCTTCTTGTGGTGCAGATAGGATATAAGGCGGATACCAGGTATGCCTGGATGTTTGTGATTTTTGTGGCGGCTGTAAGCGGATTTTTGATTTTCCTTCGGATGAATTCCAATCAGACGGAAATCAAACAGTCGGAAGTCAATATCAACCATGCCATTGTCCTGTTAAATAAGATGAAATTTAAATATGTGAATGTGACAAATGCTGTGGACTACGCCAGGGAAAAATATCACGTTAAAAATGCCTATGAGCTCAATTACCTCTGGGAACAGTATTTAAACGAGGTGAAAAAGCGGGAGAAGTTCCGGCAGATGAATGAGGACTTGGACTATTTTTCCGACAAGCTGGTCAAACAGTTGAAGCGTTACCGGCTTTATGATTCCCAGGTGTGGATGAACCAGTCCTCCGCATTGATTGACAGCAGGGAGATGGTGGAAGTGAAGCACAATCTTTTAGTGAGGAGGCAGAAGCTTCGTTCCAGGATTGAATATACCACAAACAATATCAAGGACAGAAGGGCACAGATTAACAAACTGCTGCAGAAAGAGCATCTGTACACACCTGAAATCAAGGAAATTATCGATTCCATTGACCAGTTGGGCGGACCCCAGTAAAATACAGGAGGTAGATTATGACACATGGAGAAAAAGCAAAAGCTTTATTTTTAGAAGGTTACAACTGCAGCCAGGCGGTGGCGGGAGCCTTTGCAGAAGAGATGGGAATGGATTTTAAAACCGTGGTGAAAATGGTGTCCTCCTTTGGCGGAGGCATGGGAAGGCTTCGGGAAGTCTGTGGAACCGTCTCCGGCATGTTTTTTGTGGCGGGGGTGCTCTACGGTTACGATGAGCCGAAGAATTTTGAGGCAAAAAAGGAACTGTACAACAGGATACAGGAGCTGGCAAAAAGATTCCAGGAACAGACGGGAAGTATTGTCTGCAGGGAGCTTTTGGGTTTGGAGGGGAAAGATACATCCCCCACACCCAGTGAGCGCACAAAGGAGTACTATGAGAAGCGTCCCTGCCCGGATATGGCAAAGCTGGCAGGGGATGTTTTGGAGGAATATATAAAAGAAAATCCTTACAGATAGGAGATGGGACTTTATGACGTTAGACAAATTGCCAATCGGTAAAGATGCAGTTATCACAGCAGTGGGGGGAGAGGGAGCCCTTCGCTGCCGTCTTTTGGATATGGGGCTTATTCCAAAAACAAGAGTTGTGGTGAAAAAAATTGCCCCTATGGGGGACCCAATAGAAATCCGGCTTCGGGGATATGAGCTCACATTAAGGAAAGAAGAGGCAAAGGAGATTGAAGTTGAGGAGGATTTGTCATGACATTAGCATTGGTGGGGAATCAGAATTGTGGAAAGACAACATTGTTTAATCAGCTCACAGGTTCCAACCAGCATGTGGGTAATTTTCCCGGTGTGACAGTGGACCAGAAAACGGGGGTTATCCGGGGGGAGAAGAACTGCCAGGTGGTAGATTTGCCGGGGATTTACTCCTTAAGGCCCTACACAAACGAGGAGATTGTCACCAGGGATTTTATCCTGAATCAAAAGCCCCAGGGGATTATCAATATTGTGGACGCCACAAATATTGAGAGGAATCTTTATCTCACCCTGCAGCTTTTGGAGATGGATATCCCGATGGTTTTGGCCCTTAATATGATGGATGAGGTGAGAAACAATAACGGCTCCATTGACGTGGCGGAAATGTCAAAGCGTTTAGGGATTCCGGTGATTCCAATCAGTGCCTCTAAGGACGAGGGGATAGAAGATTTGATATCTGCGATTCTACATGTCTCCGAAAAACGAATCAAACCCAGAGTAAAAGATTTCTGTGAAAAAGGCCCGGTGCACCGGTGTATCCATGCCGTATCCCACCAGGTGGAGGACCATGCGGCAAATATCGGCATGTCCCCCAGGTTTGCAGCCACAAAAATTGTGGAGGGGGATACGGATATCATAGAAAGACTTTCCTTGAGCCAAAATGAGTTTGAGATGATGGAGCACAGCGTGGAGGAGATGGAGACAGACCACTGTATGGACAGAAATGCGGCTCTGGCGGATATGCGGTATCAGTTTATTGAGAAGGTCTGTGATAAAACGGTGATCCGCTGCCAGGAGAGCAGGGAACATATCAGAAGCGTGAAAATTGACAGTGTCCTCACCAATAAATATCTGGCTATTCCCACGTTTATTGGGATTATGCTTTTGATTTTTTACCTTACCTTTAACGTGATTGGGGTGGTGTTAAGCGATTTTTTAAGCCTTGGCATAGACTGGGCGACAAATGTTGTGGACAATGCCCTGCGTACATATAAGATTAACCCGGTAATGCACAGTCTGATTATTGACGGTATTTTTGCCGGGGTGGGTTCTGTCTTAAGCTTTCTCCCAATCATTGTGACCCTGTTTTTCTTTTTATCCATTCTGGAGGACTCCGGGTATATGGCCAGGGTGGCCTTTGTCATGGATAAACTTTTGAGAAAAATCGGGCTTTCCGGCAAGAGTTTTGTTCCCATGCTCATTGGCTTTGGGTGCAGCGTTCCGGCGGTGATGTCCTGCCGCACGTTAGCCTCCCAGAGGGACAGGAAAATGACCATACTTTTGGTGCCCTTTATCAGTTGTTCCGCAAAAATCCCCATTTACGGGGTGTTTGCGGCAGCCTTTTTTCCGGGAAATCCGGCCTTTATGATGCTTGCCCTTTACTGCCTGGGTATGGCGGTGGGGGTCGTGGCAGCCCTGCTATTAAACCGCACGGCATTTCGGGGCAATTCCATTCCCTTTGTGATGGAACTTCCCAACTACAGGCTACCCTCGGTGAAAAGCGTGCTGCTCTTAATGTGGGATAAGGCAAAGGATTTTATCCAGAGGGCTTTTACTATTATTTTCCTGGCCACCATCGTTATCTGGTTTTTACAGACCTTTGACGCAAGATTTAATGTGGTAGGGGACAGGGGAGACAGCCTTCTTGCCATGCTGGGCAGGCTCATTGCACCGGTTTTTGTCCCTCTGGGATTTGGGGACTGGAGGATTTCTACCTCCCTTATCACCGGATTTTCCGCAAAGGAGGCGGTCATCAGCACCATGAGCATCCTGCTTGGCACAAATACGGCAAAACTTGCCGGGGAATTGTCCGGGATGTTTACTTTATCCTCCGCCATCAGTTTTCTGGTTTTTACCCTTCTCTATACCCCCTGTGTGGCTGCAGTTGCGGCGATTAAAAGAGAGCTTGGGGGGAAGAGGCAGGCAGTGTTTGTGGTTGTGATGCAGTGCGTCCTGGCCTGGGTTGTGGCCTTTTTGGCGTATCGGCTGTGCCGGGCTGTTGGGTTGTGACCTTTCTGCGGCTTTGAGCTTTGGAGAAAAAAACAGTAAATGAAAGGTAAAATCTCCAAAGTCTCCCTTGCCGAAACGTCCCGTTTTTGATAGTATAATATGTGGCATTTGCAGTGGAACATGAAAATTCAAGGAACAGCTGCTTGCCGAAATTAATTCGATTGCAGAGGAGAGTTCAAATGAGCAAAGTAAGGACAAGGTTTGCCCCCAGCCCTACGGGCAGAATGCATGTGGGAAATTTAAGGACGGCTCTATATGCCTATCTAATTGCCAAGCATGAGGGCGGCGATTTTATTTTAAGAATAGAAGATACGGACCAGGAGCGCTATGTGGAGGGAGCGGTGGACATTATATACCGCACCCTGGAAAAGACAGGGCTTATCCACGATGAAGGGCCGGACAAGGACGGCGGAGCCGGGCCTTATGTCCAGAGCGAAAGGCAGGAGCAGGGAATCTACCTGGAATATGCAAAAAAACTGATAGAAAAAGGGGAGGCATATTACTGCTTCTGTGACAAAGAGCGGCTGGAGAGCTTAAAACAGACCATTGCGGGGAAAGAGATTGTAATTTACGACAAGCACTGTCTGAATTTGAGCAAAGAAGAAGTACAGGCAAAGCTTGACGCCGGGGTGCCCTATGTTATCCGCCAGAATAACCCACGGACCGGGACGACCACTTTTATGGATGAGATTTATGGGGAAATTACAGTAAACAATGAGGAACTGGACGATATGATTCTCATAAAATCCGACGGTTATCCCACCTATAATTTTGCAAATGTGGTGGACGACCACCTGATGGGGATTACCCATGTGGTGAGAGGGTGTGAGTACTTATCCTCCTCACCCAAATACAACCGTCTCTACGAAGCCTTTGGCTGGGAAGTTCCCGTCTATGTACACTGTCCCCTGATTACCAACGAAGACCATCAAAAACTCAGCAAGAGAAGCGGCCATTCTTCCTACGAGGATTTAATCGATCAGGGATTTTTAACGGAGGCAGTGATTAATTTTGTGGCCCTTTTGGGGTGGAGCCCCTCTGAGAACCGGGAGATTTACAGCCTGAAGGAGCTTGTGGAAGCCTTTGATTACCGCCATATGAGCAAATCCTCAGCGGTGTTTGATATTACAAAATTAAAGTGGATGAACGGGGAATACATGAAAGCCATGGATTTTGAAGATTTCTATCACATGGCAGAGCCCTATATGAAAGAAGTCATTACAAAGGAGCTGGATTTAAGGAAAATTGCAGCCATGGTTAAGACAAGGATTGAGATTTTCCCGGATATCCAAGGGCATATCGATTTCTTTGAGGAATTGCCGGAGTATGACACTTCCATGTACACCCACAAAAAAATGAAGACAAATGAGGAGACAAGCCTATCCGTATTAAAAGAAATCCTGCCCTTGTTGGAGGAACTTACGGATTACAGCAATGACGCCTTATATGAAGCGATTTCTGGCTTTGCAAAGGAAAAAGGATATAAAAACGGTTATGTGCTCTGGCCCATCCGCACAGCGGTTTCCGGCAAGCAGATGACCCCGGGAGGAGCCACGGAACTTATGGAGATTTTAGGCAAGGAAGAGTCTCTTCGGAGAATAGGCGCAGGCATTGAAAAACTCAGTTAAGAGATGTGGAAATTATGGGACAAAAGTTAAATGAAGGCCAGCTTCAGGCAGTCTGCCATGGAGACGGCCCAGTGATGGTGCTTGCCGGGCCCGGCTCCGGCAAGACCACCGTGATTACAAGGAGAATAGAATATCTGATAAGAAAGAGAGGGGTTGACCCCTCCCATATTCTGGTGATTACATTTACAAAAGCGGCGGCAGGGGAGATGAAGCAGCGTTTCTTAGGGCGGATGCCAAGGGAGGGAGGCGCTGTGACTTTCGGCACTTTCCATGCCGTATTTTTTATGATATTAAAACATGCCTATCACTTTCAGGGCGACAGCGTGATAAAAGAGGAAGAAAAGCTTCGTTGGATGCGGGAAACGGTACATTCCATGAGACTTGACTGTGAGGATGAGAATGAGTTTGTCCAGAACATTTTAGGGGAAATCAGCCTGGTGAAAAATACGGGGATAGACCTTTCCCACTATTATTCCATTTCCTGCGGCAGAGAAGTATTTTTGCAGGTGTACAGAGAATATCAAAACTTTTTAAAAAAATATAGAAAGATAGATTTTGACGATATGCTGGTGTACACCTATGAGCTCTTTTCCCAGAGAGAAGATATTCTCTCGGCCTGGCGGAAGAAATATCAATATATTTTAATTGACGAATTCCAGGATGTGAACCAGCTGCAGTACGATATTGTCCGGATGCTTGCACAGCCGGGGAATAATCTCTTTGTGGTGGGGGATGATGACCAGTCCATCTACCGCTTTCGGGGAGCCAGGCCGGAAATCATGCTTCACATGCCGGAACAGTACAGAAATCTATCGATTGTTAAATTGAAAGTTAATTATAGATGCCCCAGCCAGGTGGTGGAGATTGCCTCCCGGATTATCGATAATAATAAAGAAAGATTTGAAAAAGAAATATGTGCCAGTAAAATAAAGGAAAATGCAGTGACATTTGAACTTTTTGACAGGGTGGGACAGGAAAACGAAAAGTTATTGCAGCGTTTAAGAACTCAAAATATTCCTTTAAATAAAACGGCTGTATTGTTTCGGACTAATCTCCAGGCAAGACCTCTGATGGAAAAACTGTTGGAGTATAACATTCCATTTACCGCAAAGGATAAGGTGCCGAATCTGTACGAGCACTGGATTGCAAAGGACATGTATGCCTATATCAGAATTGCCCAGGGAAGCCGCAGGAGAAGAGATTTTCTTATGATTATGAACCGCCCCAAACGGTATCTGAGCAGGGAGAGCCTTACGGATGAGACGGTGGCCTTTGATGTGTGGCAGAATTTTTACAGTGAACAGTCCTGGATGATGGACCGCATTGATAAACTGTGGCAGGACATAAACACCATAAAATCCCTAAGGCCTTTTGCCGCTTTAAACTATATCCGCAAAGCCGTGGGATATGACGACTTTTTAAGAGAATACGCCGAATATCGGAATATCAGGGAGGATGAGCTCTTTGGGGTGATGGAAGAGCTGCAGGAGAGCACAAGAGGTTTTGTGTCATTTCAGGACTGGTTTTTGCACATTGAGAAGTATAAGAGAGAGACAGAGCAGATGTGGGAGAAAAATCAGGAGAACAAAGATGCCCTGACTCTGGCCACATTTCACAGCGCCAAGGGATTGGAGTTTGACTGTGTTCATATCGTGGAAGTAAACGAGGGGATTACCCCGTACAAAAAGGCCTCCCTACTCCCCGAGATGGAGGAGGAGAGGCGGATGTTTTATGTGGCTCTCACCAGGGCGAGAGAGGAACTCCACTTGTATGCGGTAAAATATTACAACAACCATGAGACAGAGTTGTCCCGGTTTCTTTATGAGGCAAGAAAAAAGGAGGAGTAAATTAATCCTCCTCCCACTCTGCTTCGTCCAACAGCTCGTCGAAACGTTCTTCCACAGCTTCGTATTCATCGTCATTGTCAATATTTTCCAGGGAGGGATTCCCCTCTTCATCCTCAAAATACCGGTAGGTGTAAACCGTGCCCTCCTGGTTGGGATTCCCATGGTCATCTAAGGGTAATAGAGCAATGTAATCCTGGCCTTTCACCTCAAAAATCGTTAAAATTTCGCATTCCACCTGGGAACCGTCGTCCATATCAAGGGTTACAAGAATATCGTCCTGGTCATTTTTATTATCGGGTTTTGCCATAAGCGGCCTCCTTTTCTAAAAATATCCTGACAGGTTCTACATTATTTCTAATTAAATAGTAACAGGGACATGGAAAAAAGTCAATGCATGAAGAAAAATATATACAAATGTGGAAAAAAAAGCTATAATATAACAGAGTGAGGCTAGTTGAGAGCGCAGAATTAATAGTTTTCTCTGTGTACAAGAAGGAAAAGGCGGGATGACCATGGAGTATAACGTAAAAAAAGGTGACTTTTCACCAATCGGAGCAGTAAAGGGAAAGGGGTTTGTAAATTTTTGCATCGAGTGCAGAAGGGAGTCGGAGTGTGCTATTCTTTTTTATTCCCGGGAAAAATCCGGGAATAAAGTGCGGGTTTTGGTGCCGGAGGAATACAGCAGGGGGAATCTCCGGGCGGTAAAAGTATATGGGGCAGACATGGAAGCGTATGATTATACGTTTGAGATAGACGGAGCCGAGATTTTAGACCCATATGCCAGGCGTATTGTGGGAAGAGAGGCCTGGGCAGATGAGAAGAGAGTAGAATTTGTGGGCAGGGGCTTAAAGTGCAGGATGGAGAGCCAGGGGTTTTCCTGGCGCAGCGACAAGGAGGTCAATATAGCCAGGAGAGACATGGTGCTCTACAAACTCCATGTCCGGGGATTTACAAAGGGTCTGCCGGACCATGTGCCGGACAGAGGGACGTTTCGTGGGTTTACCAGAAGAATTCCCTATTTAAAATCACTGGGAGTAACCACAGTGGAATTTATGCCGGTGTACGAATTTGAGGAATTGGAGAGATTGGAGTCACCGGAACTTCCGGAATACCTGGAATGGAAGGAAAAAAAGACGGACATTATCAAAAAGCCCAACAGGAAGCAGGAATATAAGATTAATTTTTGGGGATATGGGCCGGGGATGTATTTTGCGCCAAAAGCTTCTTATGCCGCCACGGAAAATCCGGTGGCGGAGTTTAAGGACTGTGTGATGAAACTCCACAAAAATGATATGGAGTGTATTTTGGAGATGGACTTTCCCCAGGGGACCAGCCATGGCTTAATTCTGAAAGCCCTGCATTACTGGGTGGAGGAGTATCATGTGGATGGATTTCATCTTCAGGGGGAAAATATACCCTTACAGTTGATTTTGGAGGACCCGTATCTGGGCAGGACGAAAATATTTTACAGAAATATTCCCAAACATTTTATTCCCCAGGAGGAGGCGGAGTATCCCAGATGTTTTGTGGATTCCGACGAATTCCTCTACCCTGCAAGAAAGCTGTTAAACGGCATAAACGGCAATATATGGGAACTGGCGGACCAGATGAAAAAACAGGACGATAAGCTGGGATATGTAAATTATATCTGTGATAACAACGGATTTACCCTGGCGGACCTTTTTACCTATGACTTAAAGCACAATGAGGCTAACGGGGAAAATAACCAGGACGGGATGGACTGGAATTACAGCAGCAACTGCGGGGTGGAAGGGGATACCACCAGCCGGAACGTGTTGAAAATCCGGGACAGGAAAATGAAAAATGCCATTGCCATGCTGTTTTTATCCCAGGGTGTGCCTATGCTTATGGCGGGGGATGAGGACGGCAATTCCCAGGGAGGCAACAACAATGTATACTGCCAGGACAATGCAGTGGGATATAAGGACTGGAAACAGGGCAAGAACTCAAAAGAATTTTTAAGATTTGTAAAAAGTATGGCGGCATTCAGGAAAGAACATGCTGTACTGCGAAGGGAAAAGCCCATGCAGTTAAGCGATTACCGCTCCTACGGGTTTCCGGATCTATCTTATCATGAGGAACAGCCCTGGATTTCCCCCTGGTTTCTAAACAGAAGGGCATTGGGAATTATGTACTGCGGGAAGTATGCGGAGGAAGATGAAAATATTTATATTGGATTTAACTTTTCGGATTTCCGTAAAAAATTATCATTTCCAAAAGAAAAACGAAGGAGAAAATGGCATCTGCATATGGATACCAGCAGCAGACAGGCATTTTTATCCACACCTGTGGTGGTATCGGAGACTTTTTATATTTTAGAGCCTCAAAGTGTCTGTATTTTAATCGGAAAATAAAATGGGCAGGTAATAACATGAAGGCATGGAAACATTTAAAGACAATTCTGCACCACAAGGCTCTGGTGAGAGAGGGATGTTTTAAAGTGGGGCTGTACCGCCAGGGACTGTTCCACGATATGTCCAAGTATTCCCCCACAGAGTTTTTTGTGGGGTGCAGGTATTTCCAGGGGGATAAAAGCCCCAACAATGCGGAGCGGGCAAAAAAAGGCTACTCCGCCGCCTGGCTGCACCATAAGGGCAGAAACAAGCATCATCTGGAATACTGGATTGACTATTCTGTGGATAAAGATATTATGACAGGCATGAAAATGCCGGTGAACTATGTGGTGGAGATGTTTATTGACCGCATGTCGGCCAGTAAAAATTATCAGAAAGACAAATATACGGACAGAAGCCCCCTGGAGTATTTTGAAAGAGGCAGAGGGCATTATATGATGCATCCGGAGACGGAGGCTCTTTTGGAAAAGCTTTTAGTGATGCTGGCAGAGCAGGGGGAGAAGGCGACATTTGAGTATATACGCCGAAAAGTTTTGAAAAATAAAAAATGATTTAAGAAAAGAGGAAAAGAAATGCTTGGTGACAAGAAAATTTTATACAGCGGAATGCAGGCCACAGGGACCCTGACTTTGGGGAATTACCTTGGGGCGTTAAAAAACTGGGTAAGGCTGAACGAGGAATACGAGTGTTTGTATGGGGTGATGGACCTCCACTCCCTTACGGTAAGGCAGGAGCCGGCGGAATTTCGGAAAAATGCCAGGTCTTTATATGCCCTCTATGTGGCGGCAGGCCTTGACCCGGAGAAAAACTGTATCTATTTTCAGTCCCATGTGTCCGGACATGCGGAACTCAGCTGGATTTTAGGGTGTTTTACCTATATGGGGGAATTAAACCGCATGACCCAGTTTAAAGACAAGGCGGCAAAACATGCGGACAATATCAACGCAGGGCTCTATACCTATCCTGTGCTCATGGCGTCGGATATTCTTTTATACCAGTCCGATGTGGTGCCTGTGGGTGTGGACCAGAAACAGCATCTGGAAATCACCAGGGACATTGCCCAGAGATTTAACGCCATCTACGGGGATGTATTTACCGTTCCCGAGGCTTATATCCCAAAAACCGGGGCAAAAATCATGAGCCTTCAGGAGCCGGAAAAGAAAATGTCAAAATCAGACGAAAATGCCAATGCAACTATCTATCTCTTAGATGAAAAAGATGCCATTATCCGGAAATTTAAACGGGCCGTGACAGATTCCGGCAGCGAAGTTCGCTATGCCCCGGAGGAAAAGCCCGGTGTCAGCAATCTTATGGAAATTTATGGATGTGTCACTGGAAAAAGCCATGAGGAGATAGAGAAAGATTTTGCCGGAAAAGGGTACGGGGAATTTAAAATGGCAGCGGGTGAAGCGGTGGCAGCAAATCTCGCTCCCCTGCAGGCAAAGTACAAAGAGCTTATGGCGGACAAAGCATATATTGATTCCATGATTAAAAGTAACGATGAGAAGGCCCAGTATTATGCCAATAAAACCTTGCGGAAAGTGCAAAAAAAGGTGGGGCTTACAGAGAGAATCCGATAAAACCCAAAATAGGATATGCCAAGATTTCATAGGAAAAGCACCAACAACATGACCGAAACATAGGATATATCAAGTAAGTTTTTTAAGGTGCTGACTTGAAAACTTTTTTATCTCCTCTTACTGCAAAAGAGGAACAGGCGTATTTTAAGCGTTGGAAGGAGGGAGACTTAGAGGCAAAGCATGCATTAATCGAGCACAACATGCGGCTGGTGGCCCACATCTGCAGGAAGTACCAGAATATGGAGGAAGATATGGAAGATTTAATTTCCATAGGAACCATAGGGCTTATCAAGGGTGTGTCCACATTTCAGGAGGGTTACGGCAGCAAACTGGCCACATATGCGGCGAGATGCATAGAGAATGAACTGCTTATGTATTTCCGTTCCAAAAAGAAAGTATCCAGGGAGATTTCTCTCTACGAGCCTATCGGCACAGACAAGGAGGGAAATCAGATTCAGCTTATGGATGTGGTGGAATCCCAGGATAAGGATATTGTGGAACAGCTGGAGTTGAAACGGAAAATTAAAAAACTTTATGAATTAATGCCGCAGGTGTTAAACGAACGGGAAAAGAAAATCCTTTCTATGCGCTATGGACTGGAGGGGAAAAAGCCGGTCACCCAGAGGGAGATTGCAGGGCAGATGAAAATCTCCCGATCCTATGTCTCCAGGATAGAAAAAAGTGCACTGGAAAAATTAAAACTAAGTTTTATGGAAGGGTAAAAGGATAAAAAAAGAATTGGAAAAAGATGGGAAATGTGCTATACTAATCCCATCTTTTTTTGTATTTATGTAAGTCTCCCGGCAGTTCGCCGGCATAATCCCTTTTTACAGAAAGGAATATACATGTACAGTATTGTGAAGACAGCCAGTATCCAGGGGATGGAAAGTGTGTTTGTGGGTGTTGAGGCTGATGTAAGCGAAGGCCTTCCGGTTTTTGAGATGGTTGGTTTTTTGTCCTCCGAGGTAAAGGAGGCAAAAGAGCGGGTGAGGACTGCCCTAAAGAATTCCGGATACAAACTTCCGGTGAAGAGAATCACCATAAATTTATCCCCGGCCAATGTGAGAAAATCCGGTTCCGGTTTCGATCTGCCCATTGCCCTGGCAGTTTTGGCCGCATTGGGGGAGATTTCCCAGGAGAGCCTTTCCGGGACCCTGATTTTAGGGGAAATCGGGCTGAGAGGGAATGTGACCCCCATCCGGGGCGTGCTGCCCATTGTGGCAAAGGCGGTGGAGGAAGGGGTAAAGAGATGTATCCTTCCCCTGGAAAACATAGAGGAGGCAAAATTAATCCCGGGAATCAACATATGGGGTGTCCTTCACATTAAGGAGGCGGTGGCTTACCTTAAGGGAAAGGAATATCAAGAACCTCAGCCCACAGCTAAGGAACGGGAAAATTCCGGGATTTGCAAAGTGGATTTTTCAGAGATAAACGGACAGAAAAGTACAAAGCGTGCCTGTGAGGTGGCGGTGGCAGGGATGCACAATATGCTTATGATAGGGCCTCCCGGCAGCGGAAAAACCATGCTTGCAAAAAGGATTCCGGGGATTTTACCTCCTTTGACAAAGGAGGAACAGTTAGAGTTATCCAAAGTCTACAGTGTCTGCGGGCTTTTGCCGAAATCGGGCGGACTCATGGTTAGACGTCCCTTCAGAAGCCCCCACCACACCGTGAGCCCGGCAGGGCTCACCGGGGGAGGGGGGATTCCAAAACCAGGGGAGATAAGCCTTGCCCACAGGGGAGTGCTGTTTTTGGACGAACTGCCGGAATTTAAAAAAGATACCCTGGAAATTTTGCGTCAGCCTATGGAGGAAAGGCAGGTACGCCTGGTGCGCCAAGGGGGAAATTACTGTTACCCTGCGGATTTTATGCTGGTAGCTGCTATGAATCCTTGTAAATGCGGATATTATCCCGACAGGAACCGCTGCGGCTGCACCAGGGAATCCATCAGGCGGTATCTGGACAGAATCAGTATGCCGCTTTTGGACAGGATAGATATCTGTGTGGAAACCTTTCAGATTCCCTACGAAGATTTGGTGTCGTGCGGGGAAAATGAATCCTCAGAGAAAATCAGGGAACGGGTGATGGCTGCGTTGGAGAGGCAGAAAAAAAGATTCCAGGGGACGGAAATTTTGTATAACAGCCGGATTCCTGCCGGGGATATGGAAAAGTACTGCGGATTAAAAGAAGAACAGAAGAAATTTATGAAAAAAGTGTATAGTTCCCTGAATTTAACTGCCAGAGGTTACCATAAAATATTAAAAACCGCAAGAACGATTGCAGATTTGGAGGGAAGAGGGGATATTCTTCAGAGACATTTAAACGAAGCAGTTTGTTATCGGGCATTGGATAAAAAATATTGGGAGTAAATATGGAAGAGGATTTAAAATACAGATACTGGTTAAAATCTGTTCCCGGAATCGGGAATAAAAAACAGAAAAAGTTAGTAGAATATTGTGGCAGTGCAAAAGAAGCATACCGTCTTACAGAAAAGCAGCTCCTCTCAGTTTTCGGTATAGGAAAAAAAGATGCGGCCCAGATTATGGAGAGCAAAAAAACCTGGCAGCTGGATGGGGAAACAGAGGGTTTGGAACAAAAGGGAATCTGTATGGTTTCCATTGAGGAAGAAAGATTTCCGGAAAAACTGAAAAGAATTTCCGACGGGCCTTACGCCATTTTTTATAAGGGAAAACTGCCGGCGGCCGAAAAAACCGCCGCCATTGTGGGGGCGAGAAACTGTACATCCTACGGCAGGTCCATGGCACTTGAACTGGGACAGTGTCTTGCAGGGCAGGGTATTCAGGTGGTCAGCGGCATGGCCGCAGGGATAGATTCTTTCGGTCACTGGGGGGCCATAAAGGGAGGGGGCAGGACATTTGCAGTGCTTGGCTGCGGGGTGGATGTGTGCTATCCCAGGGGAGCCCTGGAGCTCTATGACAGGATTTTAAATCAGGGGGGGATTATATCGGAGTATCTTCCCGGCACAAAGCCCGCCCCCGGGCTGTTTCCTATGAGAAACCGGTTAATCAGCGGACTTTCCGACCTTGTCATCGTGGTGGAGGCGAAAGATAAAAGCGGCTCTTTGATTACGGCGGATTTTGCCCTGGAGCAGGGAAAAGATATTTACGCTGTCCCGGGAAGGCTCGACGATACTTTGAGCAGAGGGTGCAACCGGTTAATTTCTGAAGGGGCAGGAATTATTTTATCACCGGAAGAATTCCTTTTAGACCTTGGTTTTTCAAGGGTTTTAGGGAAACAGAGAAGCAAAAATGAAAAAATGGTACTTGAAAAAGGGGAATTGTTGGTGTATAGTTGCTTTGGTTTACATGGAAAAACTTTGGAAGAGCTGGTTTTGCATACCGGGCTTCCCACAGGGGAGGTTGCAGACCTGTTGGTAAAGCTTATGATGAAAGGTATGGTTGAGGAAGAGTTTAAAAACCGTTACAGAAAAGTGTAGAAATGAGATAAAGGAGTGTATGATACAATGGCGAAATACCTTGTTATCGTGGAATCACCTGCAAAAGTAAAAACAATACAGAAGTTTTTAGGTAAAAATTATGAAGTGGCGGCTTCCAACGGACATGTGAGGGATTTCCCCAAAAGCCAGTGGGGAATTGATGTGGAGCATGATTTCGAGCCCAAATATATAACAATCCGGGGGAAAGGGGATATTCTTGCAAAGCTTAGAAAAGAAGTGAAAAAAGCGGACAAAGTGTATCTGGCGACTGACCCTGACCGGGAGGGGGAGGCCATCTCCTGGCATCTCACCAAGGCATTAAAATTGGAGGACAAAAAAGTATACCGGATAACATTCAACGAAATCACCAAAAATGCGGTGAAAGCTTCCTTAAAAGAACCCAGGGAAGTGGATATGGATTTGGTGGATGCCCAGCAGGCAAGGCGGATGCTGGACCGGATGGTGGGATACAAGATAAGTCCTCTGTTGTGGGTAAAAGTGAAACGCGGCTTAAGCGCAGGGAGAGTGCAGTCTGTGGCTCTGCGCATTATCTGCGACAGGGAAGAGGAGATCAATGCCTTTATTCCCCAGGAGTATTGGACTTTGGATGCCAAATTAAATATTGAGGGGGAAAAACGTCCCCTGACAGCAAAATTCCATGGGACGAAGGATGGGAAATTAACCATAGGCTCCAAAGAAGAAGTGGAAAGAATTAAAAAGGAAATTTCCGAATCCGAATTTTTTGTGGAGGAAGTGAAAAAGGGGGAGAGAACCAAAAAGGCCCCTCTGCCCTTTACCACCAGTACTTTACAGCAGGAGGCGTCCAAGGCATTAAACTTCTCTATACAAAAAACTATGCGTATTGCACAGCAGCTGTATGAAGGGGTGGATATTAAAGGTCAGGGAACCGTGGGAATCATTACCTATTTAAGAACGGATTCCGTGCGTATCTCCGAGGAGGCCGATGCGGCGGCAAGAGAATATATCGCAGAGGCATACGGGGATAGGTATGTGGCGGAAAATGCTTCCGCCGCAAAGAAAAATCCGGCCAAAATACAGGATGCCCACGAGGCTATCCGTCCCTCGGATATCACCCGCACGCCGGTGATGGTAAAAGAGTCTTTATCCAGGGATCAGTTCAGGCTCTATCAGCTCATCTGGAAACGTTTTGCGGCAAGCCGTATGAGCCCTGCGGTATACGAGACGATTTCTGTAAAAATCGGGGCGGGGCAGTACAGATTTGCTTCCTCCGCCTCAAAAGTGGTATTTGACGGATTTATGTCTGTCTACACAAACGACGAGGACGAAAAGCCGCAAAACAATACCATGCTGAAGGATATTGGCAAAGATACCCCCCTGAAACTAGGTGAGTTTGAAGAAAAGCAGCATTTTACCCAGCCGCCGGCACATTACACGGAGGCTTCATTGGTGAAAGCTCTGGAGGAACTTGGAATCGGACGTCCAAGTACATACTCCCCCACCATCATCACCCTTCTGGGACGGCGCTATGTGGTCAAAGAAAATAAAAATCTCTATATCACAGAATTAGGGGAAGTGGTAAATTCCATTATGAAAGAGTCTTTCCCCACCATTGTGGATGAGCATTTTACCGCAAATATGGAGTCGCTTTTAGACAAAGTGGAGGAGGGGGCAATTCACTGGAAAACGGTGGTGAGCAATTTTTACCCCGACCTGGAGGAAGCGGTGAACACGGCAGAGCAGGAACTGGAAAAAATACAGATTGAAGATGAAGTGACGGATGTCGTCTGCGAGGAATGCGGCAGGAACATGGTGGTGAAATATGGTCCCCATGGTAAATTTCTGGCTTGTCCGGGATTCCCTGACTGCAGGAACACAAAACCTTACCTGGAAAAGATTGGTGTGAATTGTCCTCTGTGCGGCAGGGAAGTAGTCTTAAAAAAGACAAAAAAAGGAAGAAAATATTATGGATGCGAGGATAACCCGGAGTGTGAATTTATGTCCTGGCAGAGGCCTTCCACCAAAAAATGCCCGAAATGCGGGGGATATATGGTGGAAAAAGGAAACAAGCTGGCCTGCGCCAATGAGCAGTGCGGACACAGCGAAAACAAACCCCGGGAGGAAGGTCAGGAAGAATCGTAGCCTTTTTTTGAAACAACAAATATGGGAATCTTGAATTTTCCGAATGGATATGCTAGAATAAGATTTGGTTACAGAAATTTCGGAATATTCATGAGGAGGTAACTTATGAGCGTGCAGTTGTTGGATAAAACCAGGAAGATCAATAAGCTTCTCCATAATAACAGCTCGTCCAAAGTGGTATTTAATGATATTTGCGATGTTCTGACGGAAATTTTGAAATCTAATATTCTTGTAATCAGCAAAAAAGGAAAAGTCCTTGGATGTAGCAGCGGGTACGGAATCGATGAAATCCATGAACTGATTGTGGAGGAGGTAGGGGGATTTATCGACCCCCAGTTAAATGAGCGCCTTTTGGGAATTCTCTCCACCAAGGAAAATGTAAATCTGGAGACCTTGGGCTTTGAAAGAGACGCAAAAAGGTACTGCGCAATCATCACGCCTATTGATATCGCCGGAGAACGCCTGGGGACTTTATTTGTGTACCGGTGTGACTCCCAGTATGACATAGACGATATTATTTTAAGCGAGTACGGCACTACTGTGGTAGGGCTTGAGATGATGCGCTCCGTAAACGAGGAGAGTGCGGAGGAGAGCCGGAAAATCCAGATTGTAAAATCAGCCATCAATACGCTGTCCTTTTCCGAGCTTGAGGCCATCACTCATATATTTGATGAGCTTGAGGGCAACGAGGGCATATTAGTGGCAAGCAAAATTGCGGACCGGGTGGGCATTACCAGGTCTGTCATTGTCAATGCATTAAGAAAATTTGAAAGCGCCGGTGTGATTGAGTCACGTTCCTCAGGGATGAAAGGGACATACATAAAAGTTATCAACGATGTTGTGTTTGACGAACTCTCGAAAATTAAAAAGCAAAACGACAAGCATTGAAGACATAAGAATAAAAGGTTTATAGGAAAAAAGTTCTATGAACCTTTTTGATTTATAGGAAAAATTTGACGAAAAAGGAAGATATTTGGTCATATCTTGTGTTGATTTAGGAAAAAAATACAAGATAATGTAAAAAATCAAAAAAAAACCTTGTGTTTTTCATAATATAATTTATAATATAATAAGGTTATATTAGTAGTTCTATGCAGAAAGGAGAATAACATGTTTTCATCCAATGTATTTAATTATATCAATGTTTTGGATAAAGCGGCAGATGCCAGCTGGCTTCGCACCCAGACGCTTGCCCATAACCTGTCCAATGTGGACACGCCATATTATAAGAGAAAAGATGTGGATTTTCAGAGTGTGTTAAAGCAGGAACTGGGTAATATGAAATACACCACTTTGGACAGCAAGATTGACCATGCGGATTTGAGTCATCTGGAAGTATCTACATATGTGGATTCTGCCAATTATTCCTATCGGGAAGACCACAATAATGTGGATGTGGATACGGAAAATGTGGAACTGGCATCCGAAGCCATTCGGTATAATGCTTTGACGGACAGTATGACGCGGGAATTTTCCAGTATACGGTCAGTTATAAAATAGGATTGACATCATAACAGGAGGAGAGGATTATGGGATTATTTCAGGCCTTTGATATCTGTGCGTCAGGAATGACGGCTCAGCGGTTCCGAACAGATATCATTGCGGAAAATGTGGCCAATGTGAATACCACAAGGACAGAGGACGGCACGCCTTACAGAAGAAAAATGGTAACCTTTGCAGAGCGGGACAAAGATACTTTCTATACGCTCTTTACCAACAAGACACGCCAGTACGGCGGCAACGGGGTGAAAGTTGCAAAGATATTAGACGATGAAGAGACAGACTACATCATGAAGTATGATCCTTCCCATCCGGATGCAGATGAGAATGGATATGTATCTTATCCAAATGTGAACATTGTACAGGAGATGACAGATTTAATTGATGCCAGCAGGGGCTACGAGGCAAATGTCACGGCTTTTAATTCGGTAAAGTCCATGGCGCAGTCCGGTCTGCAGGTTGGCAAATCATAACAGAAGGAATAGGAGGATAACGGGATGGATATTTCTGCTTTGACAAATGTATCTTCGGATTACGTGGCAAAACAGTATGAGGCCAGTAAATTAACCCCTTTTGCGGAAGAGAACAAAGATTTTTCTTCTGTGCTGGGGGCAGCTATGAATATGATTAATGAAACAAATGATTACCAGAATGCGGCGGAATCCGCCCGGATTCAGTTTGCCCTGGGGGAATCCACCAGCACGCATGATCTGGCGGTGGCACAGGAGAAAGCAGGTATTGCGCTTTCCTATACAGTAGCAGTGCGGGACAAGGTATTGGATGCTTATAAAGAAATTATGAATATGTCAATATAGTGGGTAGGTAGATAGTATGCCAGAGAATGTGCAGAATATTTTAAATAAAGGAAAAGATTGGTGGACGAAGTTTTCCACGAAACAAAAGACCCTGATCATCAGTATTACGGCAGCCCTTATGATTGCCCTTGTAATACTGGCAGTGGTTATGAACCAGCCGAAGATGGTGATTCTGGCGGAATGTGAAAATACGAAACAGGCATCGGAAGTGAAAAATCTTTTGGATGGGGAAGGCATTAAATTCAAGCTTTCTTCCGACGGTTTGATTTTTTATGTGAATGAAAAAGATGAGGCAAACGCTTCCATCCTTTTAGGTTCCAATGAGATTCCCACCACAGGTTACAGTCTGGACAAGGTTTTTGACGGCAGTTTTAGCACAACGGAATCCGACAAGAAGAAAAAATATCAGCTCTATCTGGAGGACAAGTTTAAGACTCAGCTGGAAACAATTTCCAGTGTGGAGGAGGCGTCGGTTTCCCTCTCCATTCCAGAGGAGGACGGAACGATTATCTCCATGAACCAGGAGACATACGCCAGCGTAATTTTAACCTTAAACAACGAGATGGACGATGAGCAGGCTGTGGGGATTGCAAAGTTTATCGCCACAGAGGTTGGAAATGATTCCACAGACAATATTTTGATTATTGACGGGACCGGCAACGTGCTTTTCTCCGGCGGGGATACCAATTCCACTGTGGGCAATGCCAACTCCCAGCTCTCTGTGAAAAATAAAGCGGAGAATATGGTAAAAGGCCAGGTAAAAAGCGTTGTCCTTGGAACAGAGGTATATGACAACGTGGAAGTGGGCTTAAATCTAAATATGAATTTTGATACAGAGGAGTATATGAGCCACCGCTATTCCGTGGAGGAAGGACAGGAACAGGGGTACTTAGACAGCGAATCTGTGTTTGAATCAGAGGCCACAGGGGGCGAGGCGGGAGTGCCGGGCACCACGGCCAACGATGACCCTACATATGTATTGCCTGACGGGGAGACATCTTCCTCCTCCGTTTCGGAGCGGAAGAGCAAATATCTTCCCAACGAAGAAATTACAAAGAGAAACAGTGAAGGTTCCAGTGTGGATTATGCCAATTCTTCTATTTCGGTGGTTGCAACTTCCTACGTTGTGTACGATGAAAAGGCATTAAAAGCAGACGGCACACTGGACAATATGACTTTTGACGAATTTGTGGCACAGAACAGCGACCGTGTAAAGACTACGGTAGACCAGGACTTTTACAACGCAGTGGCAAATGCAACAGGAATTCCGGCGGAAAATATTACATTTATCGCCTATGACGTGCCCTTTTTCAAATATGCATCCCCAGGGGGAAGGGAACTTGCAGATTACCTTCAGATTGTTTTGGCAGTGCTGATTTTTGCACTTCTTGGTTTTGTGGTATTCAAGAGCACCAGAAAACAGCAGGAGGAAGTTATGGAACCGGAGCTTTCTGTGGAGAGTTTGTTGGAGACTACGAAAGAGGCATCTCAGGACAGCCTGGAAGATATTGGATTCAGCGAGAAGTCTGAGACTCGGATATTAATTGAAAAATTTGTGGAAGAAAATCCAGAAGCGGCAGCTACCTTACTGCGTAACTGGCTGAATGAGGAATGGGAGTAGTGTTATGGCAGACAAAGAAGATTTTAGCGGTGTTCAAAAAGCTGCTATCTTATTAATTGCACTGGGACCGGAGAGGTCGGCAGATATTTTTAAACATTTAAAGGAAGATGAGATTGAGGAACTCACTTTGGAGATTGCAAATACCAGAAGTGTGTCTCCCCAGGTGAAGGATGTTGTGCTGGAAGAGTTTTATCAGGTCTGTCTGGCACAGCAGTACATTGCAGAGGGTGGTATTGGTTACGCCAAGGAACTTTTGGACAAGGCTCTTGGCAACGAGAAGGCTCAGGAGGTTATCTCCAAGCTCACCGCCTCCCTGCAGGTTCGTCCCTTTGAGTTTGTGCGAAAGACGGATCCAAGCCAGGTTTTAAACTTTATACAGGATGAACATCCTCAGACCATAGCTATGATTTTGTCTTACCTGACTCCGGCACAGGCCGCTATGATTGTGGGGGCGCTGGCTCCGGAGACCCAGGCAGATGTGGCCAAGAGGATCGCAACTATGGACCGTACATCCCCAGATGTGATTAAAGAGGTGGAGCGCGTATTGGAGAGAAAACTTTCTTCCCTGATCAATCAGGATTACACCATTGTGGGCGGCGTGGACGCTATCGTAAACATTTTGAATACCGTAGACCGTTCCACAGAGAAACATATTATGGAATCCCTGGAAATCGAGGAGCCGGAATTGGCAGACGAAATCCGCAAGAAGATGTTCGTATTCGAAGATATTTTGCTGCTTGACGACCGTGCCATCCAGCGAGTTCTCCGTGACGTGGACAACAACGATTTGTCTATCGCATTAAAGGGTTCCAACGAGGAAGTTCAGAATGCAATCTTTAAGAACCTTTCCAAACGTCTTGCTGCGATGATTAAAGAGGACATGGAATTTATGGGGCCTGTGCGTATGAAAGACGTGGAGGAGGCACAGCAGAAGATTGTAGGTGTCATCCGTAAGTTAGAGGATTCTGCAGAGATTGTAATCTCCAGAGGCGGAGGTGACGAGATCGTTGTCTAATTTGTTTAAACAGTATAACGTTGTGGAAGAGAGTTCAGATGTGCGGATGATGGACTACAACGCTATGGCACAGGAGAAGCTTAAGAAGCTGGCGGCAAAACAGGGGACTGGGTTTGCTCCGCTGGGCGGGGACGGATTTCAGAGCCTGGATGCCATCGTGCCCCAGGAGCCTGTGAAAACTCCGGAAGAAATCTTGCAGGAGGCTAAGGACGAGGCGGATTTGATTTTGAAAGATGCCAGAAAAAGGTCTGACGATATGTTAAACGAAGCCTACCAGCAGTCGGAGGAGATAAAAACTTCAGCCAGGGAAGAAGGCCATGAGGAGGGCTACCGTGAGGGCAGTGAAAAGGCCCGCCGGGAACTGGAGGAGGAGTACGGGAAAAAGCAGGCCCAGCTGGAGGAGCACAAGCTATCCCTTCAGGCGGACTACAACCGGGAGATGAAAGAACTGGAACCCATGCTTTTAGATACAATTTTAACGGTGGTGGAAAAAGTATTTCATATCCAGTTTTCCGATAAAAAAGATATACTTCTCTATCTGGTGGAAAATGCAGTGATGAACATTGAGGGCTGCAAATCTTTCCGCATCCGGGTTGGAGAAGAGCAGAGAGCCTTTTTAGAGAGGCGGAAGGAAGAAATTTTAGAACAGGTGGGCCATGATGTGACCCTTGAGATACTTTCCGATTCCTCTTTCCAGGAAGACCAGTGTGTCATTGAGACGGACACGGGCATCTTTGACTGTGGAACAGGGGTACAGTTGGAAAATCTGATAAGAGATATGAAAGCATTAATTTCGTGAGGATGAGTAACGTGGCATATGATTTTAATAAATATTTACAATTGGCAGACCGCACCTATTTTAATCGTATGGGGAAAGTTGTTAAAATTGTGGGACTTACCATTGAGTCTGTAGGCCCGGATGCGAAGCTGAATGATTTGTGCCGCATTATAATAGACGATGAAAAAAACCTTTCTGTAATGGCAGAGGTAGTAGGGTTTCGTGACAGCAGACTGCTGCTGATGCCTTTTGAAAGCGTGGAAGGCTTGGGCGTAGGATGTACTGTAGTAAATACGGGACATCCTTTGTCTGTTTCAGTGGGGGATGACCTTTTGGGCCATCTCTTGGACGGTATCGGAAGATTTGCAGACGGTGAGCTCTCAGGCGGAAAAATGGAATATCCGGTGGAGGCTTCTCCTCCGGACCCTATGGAACGGCAGATAATTGACGAGGTGCTTCCGCTGGGTGTGAAGGCAGTGGACGGCCTGATTACTGTTGGCAAGGGGCAGCGTATCGGCATTATGGCAGGCTCCGGTGTGGGAAAGAGTACGCTTATGGGGATGTTTGCCAGAAATACCAAAGCCGATATCAATGTGATAGCCCTAATCGGGGAGCGGGGCCGTGAAGTCCGTGAATTTGTAGAGAGAGATTTAGGGGAAGAGGGTATGAAGCGTTCTGTGGTGGTGGTGGCCACTTCGGATAAGCCGGCCTTAATCCGAAACAAGGCGGCAAAAACTGCCACGGCGATTGCAGAGTATTACAGGGACCAGGGGAAGGACGTTCTTCTTATGATGGATTCCCTGACACGTTTTTCCATGGCTCAAAGAGAGATTGGCCTTGCCTCCGGAGAACCGCCGGTAACCAGGGGATACCCACCCAGCGTGTACTCAGAGATGCCGAAACTTTTGGAGCGGGCAGGCAATTCGGACAAGGGATCTATAACAGGTCTTTACACTGTTTTGGTAGACGGTGATGATATGAACGAGCCCATAGCAGATACGGCCAGGAGTATTTTGGACGGTCATATCGTGCTTTCCAGAAGATTGGGGCATAAAAATCATTATCCTGCCATAGATGTACTTCAGAGCATTTCCCGTGTTATGAGCAGCATTGCCGCAAAAGAGCACAAAGCTGCCGCAGGAAGGCTTCGGAACGTGCTTGCCACATACAGTGAGGCGGAGGATTTGATTAATATCGGGGCCTACAAGAAAGGCTCCAATCCGGAAATTGACTTTGCTGTTTCCAAAATAGGAGCAGTAAATAAATATTTACAGCAGGACACGATGGAGAAATTTGGATTTGAAGAAGAAGAGCAGATGTTGAGAGAACTTTTTGCGGAGTAAAATATGGCGAAGTTTAAATACAAGTTGCAGAGTGTGTTGGATATTAAAGAAAAACTGGAGCGCCAGGAAAAAATTGCCTACGGACTGGCCACGGCAAAAGTGCTGGAGGAGCAGGAAAAGCTTCACAGGCTGATGCTCCAGAAAGCAGAGTATGACAAGCGGGCCAGGGATTTGGTTAAGGGAGATATTGACCTTTTGGAAATAAAGTCCTGCAGAAATGCGGTGGACACCATGAAAGCAAGAATCCGGGGGCAGATGATAGAGCTGCACCGTGCCCAAAAACAGCAGGAGATTGCCAGACAAAGGTTAAATAATGTGATGATTGAGCGCAAGACCTATGAGAAGCTCCGGGAAAAGAAGATGGATGATTTTAAGCAGGAGCTGCTTTTGGAAGAGAAAAAAGAAATAGACGAACTGGTAAGTTATACTTACAACCAGGAGGAAGAAGAGGCGTAGCGTTTTTCTAAGGGAAAGCCAAAAAAGATGACAGGTGGTGTGAGTAAATGGCAGACGAAAAGAAGATCATGTCAGACGAAAATGGAAAAGTAGATGCAAAGGCCGCAAAAAAGGCGGCGAAGGAAGCCAAGAAAGCAGAAAAATTGCAAAAAGAGCAGGATAGGCGCAGAAAGAAAATGGAAAAGGCCGGCATGGATTCCGAATCCATTAAAAGGGCTTTGGACAATCCGGATTATGAGGAGGAGAGCGGCGGCAGCCGTCTGGCAGTATTTTTTGTAACACTTGTGATTATTGCCGTTTGGCTTGCGATACTGGCTTTGCTGGTGAAAATGGATGTGGGAGGCTTTGGCTCTACCATGCTGAAACCTCTGTTAAAAGATGTCCCCTACATAAACAAGATTCTGCCGGACACAGACGAGGTGACAGAATCCTCCACAGAAATTTTAAATACGGAATATCCCTACGCCACATTGGACGAGGCGGTTGCCAGAATTAAAGAACTTGAGGTTCAGCTTCAGGAGGAAAAAAATGCTCTCTCCGCAAGCCAGGGACAGGTGGCGGATCTGCAGGAGCAGTCCAAACAGTTGGAGCAGTACAAGGCCAATGAGGCGGCTTTTGAACAGCGGAGACAAAAATTCGATGAGGAGGTTGTGTTTTCCGACCAGGCGCCCGATATAAATGAATATAAGAATTATTACGAACAGATAGACCCGGCCAATGCGGAGGCGATTTATAAACGGGTGGTGGAGCAGTTGGAGAACGAGAAGAAAGTGGAAGAATATGTGAGCATGTATTCCTCCATGAAACCGAAACAGGCAGCTGCTATATTTGATACGATGACAAAGGATTTGAAACTTGTGGCAAAGATTTTACAGGCCATGGATGTGGAAAGCAGTTCTAGTATTCTGGGAGCCATGAACACTGAGACAGCGGCTAAGCTGACGAAGCTCATGGAGCCTTCGAATAAATAACAAATAGGAAAGGAGGAAGGAATGTGGCAGATACCAATATTTCAGGCATTGCAAAAGTAGTACTGCAGGCCAGAGCTGATATGAAAGCCGCAAACCCGGGAAAAGACAAGGAAGGTGTAGATTTTTCAGCCAGTTTTATGGATATGATGAAAAATCAGGAAAACTTCCAAACCAGTGTGAGCTCTTCCAAAGCTTCCACGGAAAACATTGCCCCGGTATCACCAAAGGACAATGTGAAAGGGTATGATTCCTACGCTGCAAAACCAAACAATGTCAGTGTAAAAGAAGAGATTACCCCGGAAAAAATCCAGGAAGAAGGGGCAGAGGAGCTGGAAGAATTTACAGAAAATGTTTTTGAGACACTGGAGGAGGAATACCATGTGTCAAAAGAGGACATTGAAGCTGTATTGGCAAGTCTTGGATTTACGGTGACAGACTTGATGGATCCCAAGAACCTGATGGCTTTTGTGACAGAGCTTACAGGGGAAGATGTGGGAATGCTTTTTGTCAGTGAAAGCTTTCAGAATGTTATGCAGGAAATTTCTGTATTGACGGAAGAACTTGCAGACAGCCTTGGAATCACAAAAGAACAGCTGATGGCATTTACCCAGGAACTAAAACAGGATATGCCGGATGCAGATATTCTCCAGGGGGCTGAGACCCAGGTTTCTCAGGAGGTTACGGATGTGCCCAAGGAGGAGAAGATATCTGGTGAGACAACAGATGAAAAAAAATCTCAGGTCCTTGTGAATCTTCAGAATTCAGAGGGAGAAAAAGTTACCGCAGAGGTAAAGGCCGGGGAAGAATCCCAGGAGACAGAGGAAAACCAGCCAATCCTTACAACCCCGGAGACTGAAGGGGAAGAGGAGCAGGAAACTTCCCAGGGCGGAAAAGATCCAAACGCCTTTGAACAGGGAAAGAACAGCAGGACACAGCAGGATATGTCCCATGTACACGGAACAAACATCCAAAATAACAGGGTGGAAGAATTTGCAGTTCCAAACGAGCCTGTGGTTACCCCTTATACCAGCCAGGTAAATGTGGCGGATATTATTGAACAGATTGCAAACCATGTTAAGATTAATTTTTCCCTGGAAGGGACGACTATGGAAATGCAGCTCAACCCGGAAAATTTGGGTAAAATTTATCTGAATATTTCTGAGAAAGAAGGAGTAATCCGTGCTCAGATTGCAGCGCAGAACGAAGTGGTAAAAGAAGCTTTGGAGACCCAGATGGTGGACCTTCGACAGAATTTAAACCAGCAGGGCATTAAAGTGGATGCCATTGAGGTTACGGTTGCCACCCATGAGTTTGAACAGAACTTAGAGGGGCAGACGAAACAGGAAGAGCAGGCAAGAGAGCAGATGGAGCAAAACCAGAAAAAAGCCAGGCGCAGCCTGAACCTGAATGATTTGGACGGCTTGTCCGGACTGATGTCGGAGGAGGAAGAGCTTGTGGCAAAAATAATGCGGGATAATGGCAATCAGGTTGACCTTACCGCATAGGAAAGGAGAATTATATGGCATTAACAACAGTACCCATTGAAAATGGCCAAGTGAAGGAAACGGAAACACCGGAAAAAAAGACAAATGCGGCCAGCAAAAGTAAATCCGGTTTGGACAAAGAAGCCTTTTTGCAGCTTTTAATTGCCCAGATGCAGTATCAGGACCCTTTGGAGCCCATGGACAATACGGAGTATATTGCCCAGCTTGCAACATTTTCACAGCTGGAGGCAACCCAGAACTTAGCTGACACCGTTAATAACGATTTTGCAAATAACCTTGTGGGCAAATATGTTATTTTAAATACGGATGTAGGTACGGTTCACGGCAAAGTGGATTACGTAATGTATGAGAACGGCAACGTACTCTTAGCGGTAAACGACGGGCTTTATTCCCTGGAGGATTTGGATACCGTGGCTGACAGTACATATTATGAGGCGGTGGAGATGGCAAATCTGTTTTCCGCACTTCTTTCAGCAATGCCGGATCCAAAGGAATTTACATCCGGAAATGTGCAGGATTTTGAAAAAATCAAAAAGCTGCTGGAATCCATGAATGTATATCAGCAGAATTTTATCTCCGAATCGGATGCAAAGAAGTATATGGAACTGCTGGCAGTATATGAGAAATTAACTGGAAATGATTCAACAGATAAGCCTTCAACAGATAAGCCCTCGGGAGATGATTCGGGAGATGATAGTACCGGCGGCACAGAGGGCAGCACTGGAAATGACGATTTGAAGGATGAATAGGCAGAGAGGTGGAAAATATGGATAAAATCAATAATCGGTTTACATCCATTGAGCAGGTTGCCAGCCAATATATGACACCTGCAAGAAACAGCAGGGAAACCTCGGGAGAAAAAGGCGCTTCTTTTCAGGATATTTTGTTAAAAAAACAGGCTCAGGAGAGCGGGGAACTGAAGTTTTCCAAACATGCATCCCTACGCCTGGAAGAACGCAATATCAGCCTGACAGAAGAGCAGAGTGAACGTTTGCGAAGCGGAGTGCAAAGGGCAGACGAAAAAGGGATACAGGAATCCTTGGTTATGCTGGATTCTCTTGCCTTTATCGTGAATATTCCCAATAAGACTGTTGTGACAGCAATGGATCAGAGGGAAACAGTTGAAAATGTATTTACAAATATTGACGGAGCTGTCATTATCTAACCGCCGGACCTTTGTGGAAGCGGAAGCTTTTGACTGACAGAGAGAGCAGGCAGCCCGTATATAATTTTAGGAGGTCATTCATTATGATGAGATCATTGTTTTCTGCTGTGTCAGGACTTAAGACACATCAGACAAGGATGGACGTAATTGGTAACAACGTAGCAAATGTAAACACCGTGGCATTTAAATCTTCCGGTGTTACATTCAGCGAGATTATGTATCAGACAATTTCTGGCGCTTCCGGCGCCAACGCAGCAACCGGCAGAGGCGGTGTCAATGCGAAGCAGATTGGTCTTGGTGTAAGCACAGGTGCCACGAAGACAAGGATTACTTCGGCAGGTGCTGCAGAGACGACGGGAGACGGTTTTGACGTGCGCCTTTCAGATACCAGCACCACCAACTTCTTTATTGTAAACAACGGTTCCAAAAACTTGTTTACAAGAGCCGGGTCTTTCTATGTGGACGGGGCAGGGAATCTATGTATGACTTCCACCGGCTACACCGTAATGGGATGGCAGGTGGACGAGACGACCGGTGATATCAGAAAAGACCAGGTTTCCGCCTTGAAGGTAATGGAGGAGAAGAACCTTACCTCTGCACCGGAGGCAACAACAAATGCCAGGGCAACAGGCGTTATGGATAAAAATGATTCGGATGTTAAAAGTGATGACGGTTATGTGATGATTTTAAATTTCTTTGATGCACTGGGATACAGATATACGGCAAAGTTTGCCGTTAAAGTTACAAACCCGGATGAACAGAGCTATACAGTGGAACTTTCCGATATTTTGGATTCCAATAACCACTCTGTGCTGGAAGATTACATCAAAGAGTTTATAGACAGCGGACAGGGCACCAGAAACGATGCGCTGACCAGCGTTTTTGGACAGAATGCTCAGTTGGATAAGAGCTACACTTCCTCGGACCCCAACTTAATTTATAATAATGGACAGTGGCAGTACCGTTATACCTCATACGAGGGCGGAGCCAACAATGTTCCCCAGCAGAGCACCTTACTGTCAAATAATATGGTTCAGAGTCCGGATAATCCTTTTGTGTACGAAGTGACCTACACCGTATACTCCGAGGAGGACAGAAGAAAGATTATGGCCGGGGATACCACAGTTACAGGAACCCAGGTGAAAAAAAGCATTGATCTTACAGAGACCTTCGGGGTTTCTCCTGACAGATTAAATACTGTAACTCCGGGCTCCAACGGAAACTGGGTGATGGAGCCTGCCTGGGATGCGAACAATCCTGACCAGAATTATGTGGTTCGGTATGACTACACAGAGCCCACTGTAAACTATACATTAAAATATAACCCGAATAACGGAGAATTTGTTTACGTGGGAGCACAGGGTTCCAACAGCGTGACCTTGAATCTTGCAAATACTCTGGGACAGAATTTTGCCAACATCGATGTGGATTTTTCCCAGAGTAAATCATCAGACCAGGGTAAAAAGACATCCCTTGGACTGGATGCGGGAGCCATTGACAAGTCAACCGGTGTGGGAAGGGCGCTTGGCGCTATGATAGGTCTTTCCATAGACGGCAGCGGCAAGATTTGGGGTTCCTATGACAACGGTAATACAGAGCTTTTGGGACAGATCGCAGTTGCTCAGTTTGCCAACGCTTCCGGTCTTGAAAAAGTGGGAGAGAACTGTTATGACACCACTTTGAACTCAGGAGACTTCGATGGAATCGGTGTGGATATTACCGCGGACGGAAGCAAGATGACCAGCGGAGAGTTGGAGATGTCCAATGTGGATTTGTCCACAGAATTTACTTCCATGATTATCACACAGAGAGGTTTTCAGTCTAACTCCAGGGTGATTACAACATCCGACACCCTGTTGGAGGAGTTAATCAATCTGAAACGTTAGTATTGCACGAATTTTAGCAATTATTGCAAAAAAATGAAAAATTTTTTCATATATATGGTGCAGAACTATTTCAAAATACAACATAATGTGGTATAATACATGAAATGGCGGTGCATGGCTGCGCTCTGCAAAGTGTCAGACCATGCACCTTTTTCAGGAAATATGGTTCTAAAGTACTGTATTTCGGAAAAAATTAGTGTTATTTTAAAAATATTTTGAGAAGTTTATAGACAAGAGTGTGAAAATTTAGTAAAATCAAATAAAAGGTTTTTTTAATGTGTTTTTACACGTTGATAAATACAGAATGGTAGGTGAGAACATTGGATATTGCGTCATTAGTGGGAACAGTCCTGGGTCTTGTTATGTTGGTTTTCGGTATTTTATCCAACGGTGCTTCTATTCCGGGTTACATAGATACGCCATCCGTCATTATTACGCTTGGTGGTTCTGTAGCAGGTACGCTGGCTTCATACAAACTGCCGGATTTTATTACCGGGTTGAAAAGTGCGTCGATGGTTTTTAAAGAACAGTCCATGGATCCCGGTGCAGTTATCACAAAAATTATTGATTTGGCCAATGTGGCCAGAAAAGAAGGGCTTCTCGCTTTGGAGGAAGCTTCAAATGATGTGGATGATCCCTTTCTCAAGAAAGGTATTATGCTGATTGTGGATGGTACGGACCCGGAACTTGTCCGGGGAATTCTTGAGACAGAGCTGACTTGTCTGGAAGACAGGCATAAAAAGATTATCGGCTTCTGGGAGAAATGGGCGGAGTTAGGTCCTGCCTGGGGGATGATTGGTACGCTGGTTGGTCTTGTTAACATGCTGAATAACATGGATGACCCTTCGGCTATCGGACCGGCTATGGCGGTTGCTTTGCTTACAACTTTGTATGGTTCTCTTGTTGCGAACTGGATTTGTAGTCCTTTTGCGGCGACTCTCAAAGATAACAATGACAGAGAGGTTATCGTAAAGGATGTTACGGTGGAAGGGCTTTTGTCCATCCAGGCTGGGGAAAACCCCCGTGTCATCGAGACGAAACTGAAATCCTTTATGGCACCTGCACTTAGAGACAGCATCGGCGAAGGCGGTGGCGGAGGTGACGAATAGTGGCAAAAAAGAAACAGGAAGAGGCACCGAAAGGCTCACCGGCATGGATGGCGACCTTCAGTGATTTGATGAATCTGCTTTTATGCTTCTTCGTATTACTTTTCTCAATGTCAAGTGTTGATGCTGCAAAATTTGAAATGGTGGTGGCGTCCTTAAAGAGCAGTTTTAGTGTGCTGCCGGCAGGAGGCTCTTCTATAGAAGCTGGACAGCTTATCTCCTCAGGGGTGAGCCAGCTGGAAAATTTCAGCGTGTTCTTTGAACGAAGCGAGGCTACACAAAAACCGGACGAACCGGGGGAGACGGAACCTCAGGAAGCTTTCGAGGAAGAAATGCTGGAAGAGATGGAAGAGATCGCTGAGAAAATTGCAGAACAGGTGCAGCAGAACGGCATCCAGAACCAGGTGGAAGTGGACTTTAATGCCCAGTATGTGCTTCTTACGTTAAACGGTGCGTTATTGTTTGATTCCGGCGTTGGTGAGATTCGGGAGGATGCGCTTCCTTTGATTGACAAGATAGGGGCTATTCTGTCAAATTACGACAGCAATATTATAGAAATTGAAGGGCATACGGACAATGTGCCTATTTCCAACGACAGATATCCGAACAACAATGTTCTCTCTATGTTCCGTGCTCTAAGCGTGGCAGATTATATCAGGGAGAATACCCAGTTGGAGCCGGCGCTGATAAAATCCTCCGGAAGAGGGGAATATGTTCCGGTTGCCGATAATACAATACCAGAGGGAAGAGCGAGAAACCGAAGAGTGGAGATTAAGATTTATAATTCTTACGCTTCTCAGCAATAGATGACAGAATAAGGAAGGGAAAGACGATGAAAAAAAATCTTATTACAGTGATGGTTTTGGCACTGGTTTTGGTTAACTTGGTACTGACAGCGCTCTTGACTATCACTATAGTACCTCAGACGAAGAAGGCAAACGAGTTGATTACCCAGGTATGCAGTGCAATTAATTTGGAATTGCAGAGCGGCTCCGTCACATCGGATGCCAGCGCTGTTCCTATCGATAAACTTGCCACCTATAGCATCGTCGACAGCATGACGATTAACTTCAAGGACGGCGGGGATGGGGTTGCCCATCTTGTGGTACTGACAGCCGCTATTTCCATGAATACGGAAGCGGAAGGTTATGCAGAATATGGAGAGACTCTCGGGGAGAGGGAGACTCTCATTAAGGATACACTCAATACTGTAATAGGCAGTTATACATATGAGGAATTTAAGGCAGACACCCAGGGAGTGCGGAATAGAATTGTGGAGGAATTACAGAAATTATTTGGTTCCAATTTTATTGTAAGTGTAAGCTTCCCGACAGTGACATATCAATAGGTCAGGTAAAAACATTAGGCAGGTGGTGAAAATTCATGGGTGAGGTATTGTCCCAGGACGAAATTGACAGTTTGCTCTCGGCGCTTAGTCAGGGTGAATTGGATGTTGATGAAATGAAAGATGCTCCTGAAAAGCAGATAAAGGACTACGATTTTGCAAGACCTTCCAAGTTTTCAAAAGAACATTTGAGGACCTTGGAGATTATATTTGAACATTACGGAAGATTGATTTCTACTAATCTTCCTGTGTATCTGAGAAAAAGTGTTCAGGTGGAAGTGATGAACTCCGAAGCAGTTACGTACCAGGAGTTTTCCAATGCATTATCCAATCCGGTTTTGCTCGGAGTGGTAAATATGGAGCCTCTGGATGGCAGCATCATTTTAGAGGTGGCTTCAAATCTGGGATATTCCATCGTTGACCGTATGCTTGGCGGTGTGGGGCAGCCGTTGGATAAACCCAGGGAATTTTCGGAAATAGAATTACTTATCATTGAACGTATTATGACGGTTTGTGTTGAACTTTTATCGGAACCGTGGCATAATGTAGTGGAAATTCATCCACGATTGGAGCGTATTGAGACAAATTCCCAGTTTGCGCAGTTTATTTCTCCTAATGAGATGATTGCAATTGTGACTATCAACATGCGTCTGGGAGAGGTAGAAGGACTAATGAATGTCTGTCTTCCGTTTATTACCTTAGAGCCTGTTATGGATAAATTGAACACAAAGTTCTGGTATTCTAATATTAAGAAGACAGATGAAGTGGAGTATACGGAAGCGATTGAAAGTTTGATTTCCAGAACTTCCGTACCAGTGAAAGCGTATTTGGGGAGAAGTACAGTTTCAATCAAAGATTTCAGTTCTTTACAGATGGGGGATATAATCCGTTTGGATTCCAAAGTAGATCAGGAACTTGATGTTTATGTGGGTAATATCCGCAAATTTACTGCGCTGCCAGGTGCTTCTGGCAATCAGTATGCAGTAAGAATTACATCAGTAATCAGAGAGGAGCAGTAAACAATGGATGGAATGTTATCGCAGGAAGAAATAAATGCCCTGCTGAACGAACCCACTGGTTCAGGAGCAGACAGTGAGGAGCAGCTTTCTGATGCCGAAAAGGATGCCATTGGGGAAGTTGCTAATATCAGTATGGGTACGGCGGCGACTACGCTGTTTTCGCTGGTAAACAGAAAGGTTGACATATCAACGCCTGTGGTTTCTTTTGCCACATGGGATGATGTGGTTTCAGCATATGAAAAGCCCTGCGTTTTTATAAGGATTGCCTATACTGTGGGTTTGGACGGAAGCAATCTTTTAGTACTTAAAGAAAACGACGTAAAAGTCATCACCGATTTAATGATGGGCGGAGATGGAACGAATACAAGCGGTGAATTGGGAGAACTTCATCTCTCTGCAATCAGTGAAGCTATGAATCAGATGATGGGGTCTGCAGCTACGTCCCTCTCATCTATGTTAAATAAAATGATTGATATCAGCCCTCCGGAGGCGGATCTTATTGATTTGGCTGAGACGGTGGACGGAAGAGATATCGATCAGTTCCTTGCCGGAGAGTTTGTTAAAATATCTTTCCGAATGGTAATTGGGGATTTGGTGGATAGCCAGATTATGCAGCTTTATCCGTTTTCCTTTGCCAGAGAAATGTGTTCCAGCATTTCCAAGAACATGGAGCAGGATGCTGCGGAAAGCGTTTCCTTAAGTAATAACCAAAGTAGTGATACAGGAGCTGCCACTCAGCAGCAGCAGCAGCAGGCGGTAGCACCAGGACAGGAGCAGACTATGACAGCACAACCTATGATGGGACAGCCAGCAATGGGGCAGCCCATGATGGCCCCACAACCCATGATGCAGCAGCCGGTGAATGTACAGCCGGCACAGTTTCAGGCATTTGCCCCTGGGGCAGGTCCTATGATGCAGCCGGAGAACATTGATTTGATAATGGATGTGCCTTTGGATGTGACAGTGGAGTTAGGCAGGACAAGTAAATCAATCCAGGAAATTTTAGATTTCTCACCTGGAACGATTATTGAGTTAAATAAAATTGCAGGTGAACCGATTGATGTGCTTGTAAATGGCAAGTATGTAGCCAAAGGTGAAGTCGTTGTTATCGAGGAAAGCTTTGGTGTAAGAATTACAGAAATTATTAAATAAGGAGTAAGAATAGGAGAGTAAACTATGGCAAAGAATATTTTAATTTGTGATGATGCAGCATTTATGCGGATGATGATTAAAGACATTTTAACCAAAAACGGCTATAATATTGCCGGAGAAGCTGAAAACGGTGCAAAGGCAGTGGAAAAATACAATGAGACAAAACCTGATTTGGTACTGATGGATATTACCATGCCGGAGATGGATGGAATCCAGGCATTAAAGAAAATCAAAGAGGGCGACCCCAATGCATGTGTGATTATGTGTTCCGCAATGGGCCAGCAGGCAATGGTTATCGAAGCGATTCAGTCAGGGGCAAAAGATTTTATTGTTAAACCTTTCCAGGCAGAGAGAGTATTGGAAGCGGTGAAAAAAGTAGTAGGTTAGTATGGTAAAATTAGCAGTGCAGGCATCCCGCTTGAATAATCTGGCAGAGATTTTAAGCCTTCTTCTGATTTTGGTATTTGTATTGAGTCTCACATATTTTGTTACGAGATGGGTTGCAGTGTATCAGAAGGGACAGATGCATAATCGTAATCTGCAGGTGGTAGAAACTTTAAGGATTACAAATAATAAGTTTATACAGATTGTGAAGGCAGGCGAGGAGTATTTAGTGATTGCCATTGGAAAAGATGAAGTGCATCTGCTTACCAGGCTTACGAAAGAACAGTTGGAAAAACTGCCGGCAAATGATACTGACAGAGAATCTGTGGGTAATTTTAAAGATGTTTTAGAGAAGATGAAAGAACATTTGCCGAAAAAGTAGACTAGGATGAATTATGAAGAAATTTAAAAAGTCATATTGCAGGTTTTCTGTAGCTTTCGCAGTATTTGTGATTGCCATTACAGTCTTGTTTGCAAGGGGGCAGGACATTGTCTATGCAACTGCGGCAAACGGTGGTACAGCAGTTACCGATGAAAACCAAACAGACGGAAGTACTACAGATAGTGTTACACCAGAAGATGAACAGCGTGTAGGAAATTTTCAAGTGTCACGAGGAGGAGATGTTGAAAGCGCTACTTCGGACAGCACAAACGGGCTGACAGTTATTTATAATAATGAAGAAGGAACGCTTTCTGGTTCCATCCGTATTTTGCTGGTATTGACAGTGATTGCTTTGGCGCCTTCCATCTTAATGATGCTCACGTCTTTTACCAGAATTATTATTGTGTTACATTTTCTCCGGGCTGCTATTGGTACTCAGACAGCACCACCCAACCAGATTTTAATTGGGTTGGCATTGTTTTTGACATTTTTTATTATGCAGCCTGTATTTACTAACATCAATGAAAATGCGATACAGCCTTTTGAAGAGGGCACGATTACCCAGGAGGAGGCAATAGAAATTGGAGGCAGGCCTTTGCGGGAGTTTATGTTTGAGCAGACCCAGACAAAAGATTTGGATATGTTCATTGAGATTTCCGGAAGCACCTATGAAACATATCAGGAAGTGCCTTTTACAATCCTGATTCCTAGTTTTATCGTCAGTGAACTCCGCAGTGCTTTTATTATTGGATTTTTGATATATGTCCCATTTATTGTAATTGATATGGTAGTGGCATCTGTCCTTATGTCAATGGGTATGATGATGCTTCCGCCTACAACTATTTCACTTCCATTTAAGATTTTGTTATTTATTTTAGCAGACGGATGGAATCTTGTGATTAAGTCTGTAGTTGAAACGTTCTACTAGTGGAGGTAAAAAATGATTACAGATGGAGATGTGATTTCAATTGCGCATGATGCAATATATACGATTATCATTACGTCAGCTCCATTATTGCTGATATCTCTTATTGTGGGGCTGATTATCAGTATTTTTCAGACAGTGACTTCCATTCAGGAACAGACACTTACTTTTGTACCCAAGATTTTGGCTGTGTTTTTGGCAATTATGCTTCTTGGTTCCTGGATGATGACTGAAATGTCAGATTTTATGACACGCTTATGGACGGACTTTAGTTTATACTTAAGCTAGGATAAATTATGGTTGATTATAGCTTTTCCTTACTTACATTTGAATATTTTTTGTTGATTTTGGTCCGCATATCCTGTTTTGTGTACATTGCCCCTTTTTTTGGAATGTCAAATACCCCGGGGAGATTAAAAATTGGCTTTTCATTTTTTGTTTCTCTGATTATGTATCAGATTCTTCCAAAAGAAGAACTTGTGTATACGGGGATTGTGGGTTATTCCATTATCGTTATAAAAGAAGGAATTACAGGATTGCTTATTGGTTTTGGGGCAAACATTTGTAATTCCATTATTTTATTGGCAGGTAATTTAATCGATATCAATATAGGATTTGCCATGGCTACCGAGTATAATCCCCAGATGAGGACTCAGGCCAGTGTGTCTGCAAATATGTATAACTACCTGATTTTGCTTCTTCTTGTAGTGACAAATATGCACCATTACATTTTAAGGGCTGTTGCAGATTCTTATCAGCTGATTCCCGTAAATGGACAAGTATTCCAGTGGGATTCTCTCATGCAGGGGATGGTTACTTATATGGTGGATTCCTTTGTGATTGCTTTTCGGATTATACTGCCTGTTTTTGCATGTATTATGATATTAAACTGCATCCTTGGAATTATGGCGAAAGTGTCGCCCCAGATGAATATGTTTGCAGTGGGTATGCAGTTAAAAGTGCTTTGCGGCCTGGTGATTATGTTTCTTACCATTGGGCTTTTGACAAATGCAGCTGATTTTATTTTTGATGAGATGAAGAGGATGATAGTCTTTATGGTTAAAGGGATGTATGAAAGTTGAAAGATTACAGTAGTTTATGGATTTCTTACAATTTGCAGTTTTTTGCAAAAGATGGTCCCGGCGGGGAAAAGACAGAGGAACCCACGTCTAAAAAGCTGAATGAAGCAAGAAAAGACGGCAAAGTGGCGAAGAGCAAGGAACTTACCGCTGCCTTTGAGTTGATCACCCTGTTTCTGGTGTTAAAGATTTTTACCTCCTTTATATATAATGGTTTTTTGAATTCTTTTCAGTTTGTTTATACCAGAATCCCGGATTTTTTGGATAACAATGTAAAAGAGATGTCATCTTTTGCTATGAGTTCTTTTCTATTTACAATTATTGTAGAATCCTTTAAAATAGTATTGCCCTTTTTTGTTTTTGGTTTTACAATCTGTTTTCTGGCAAATGTTTTGCAGTTTGGTTTTAAGGCCACATCCAAACCGCTTCAGCCGAAACCGGATAAATTTAATCCGATTAATGGGTTTAAGCGTATCCTTTCCAAAGAATCTTTCTTTGAATTGATTAAGTCCATTGTAAAAATCGGAGTGATTGGCTATGTGGCGTACATATCGGTGCGAAAAAACGCCGATGATTTGTTTGTTTTATATGATATTCCTTTGATGCAGGCGATTATTCTCTGCGGACAGGTTATCATAGACGCAGGTTTGAAAATTGCTTTGGTTTACCTGATTGTGGGCATTGCTGATTTTATCTATCAGAAGCATAAGTTCCACGAAGAGATGAAAATGACAAAGCAGGAAGTCAAAGAGGAGTATAAAAATACTGAGGGAAATCCTGAGGTTAAGGGAAGACAGCGCCAAAAAATGAGGGAGGCCTCCAGAAGGCGTATGATGCAGGATGTCCCAACTGCGGATGTGGTTATCACAAACCCCACCCATTTGGCTGTTGCTTTAAAATATGATTCTGAAATTTCCAAAGCGCCGATTGTGGTGGCTAAAGGAGAAGATTTCCTTGCGATGAAAATTAGGGAAGCGGCCAAAGAACATAACATAGAGATTGTAGAAAATAAGCCTTTGGCCCGTATGCTGTATGCCAATGTGGATATCGGGCAGGAGATTCCACCGGAACTCTATCAGGCGGTGGCAGAAGTCCTTGCCATGGTTTATAATCTAAAGAATACTTAGAAGGAGGAGAATGAAGGATGAAAAAAGCAGACATTGGTGTGGCTTTATATTTGCTTTGTGCAGTTATATTTTTCATTGTACCCATTCCTTCCATTTTGTTGGATTGCATGTTGGCAATCAATATTTCCATTGCGTTGATTGTATTGTTTAATGCACTGTTTGTCCAGGAAGTTTTGGATATGTCATTTTTTCCCACATTGCTTTTGTTTACCACATTATTTCGTATTTCTTTAAATGTATCTTCCACACGATTGATTTTAACAACTGGAGATCCGGGAAATGTAGTGAGGACTTTCGGCGGATTTGTGGGCGGCGGTGATTTGATTATCGGAGCCATTGTATTTATTATCTTGATTATTATTCAGTTTGTGGTCATCAATAAAGGTTCTGAGAGGGTAGCAGAGGTAACCGCACGTTTTACCTTGGACGCTATGCCAGGTAAGCAGATGGCAATCGATGCGGATTTGAACACAGGCACTATAACGGAGAAAGAGGCGAGGATCCGCCGTGAGAAAATTCAGATGGAATCTAATTTTTTCGGGGCTATGGACGGTGCCACGAAGTACGTAAAAGGAGATGCCACAGCAGGTCTTATCATAACATTTGTAAACTTAATCGGCGGTACAGTCATGGGCGTGCTGCGTCAGGGACAGCCCTTTGCAGAGGCAATCCAGTCTTTCGGTGTGCTCACCATCGGTGACGGCCTTAGCAGCCAGATTCCCTCCCTGCTGATTTCCATGGCTACAGGTATTTTGATTACCAAGGCTTCCAAAGAGGCAGATTTTGGCACTGTTTTGGTTAAACAGCTTTTCGGTATACCCAAAGTGCTGTACATAGCAGGAGGAACATTGGCCTTTTTAGGTGTGGCGACGCCATTAAATGTTGTGTTGTTTATCAGTCTTGGAATGGCTTTTATCATAACGGGCAGAAATGTGGATAAAAATATAAATATTGAGCAGATTGAAGATGAGGTAAATATGGAAGAGACGGAGGCGGAGGAAATCAGAAAGCCGGAAAATGTGGTTTCCCTTCTCCAGGTGGACCCCATCGAGCTGGAGTTTGGCTACGGTATTATCCCTCTGGCGGATGTGAACCAGGGCGGGGATTTGCTGGACAGGGTTGTTATGATACGAAGGCAGATTGCTTTGGAGCTTGGTACCGTAGTGCCCATCATAAGACTTCGGGACAATATACAATTAAACCCCAATCAGTATATAATTAAGATAAAGGGGATACAGATTACCGAGGGAGAAATCCTTTTTGACCACTATATGGCAATGAATCCTGGATTTGTGGAGGAGGAAATTACAGGTATTCCCACCTTTGAACCTTCCTTCCATCTTCCGGCTATCTGGATTACAGAGGGCCAGAGGGAGCGGGCGGAGAGTTTGGGTTACACTGTGGTAGACCCGCCTTCTATTATTGCCACACACTTGACGGAAGTCATCCGCACCCACATAGACGAACTTTTGACCAGGCAGGATGTACAGAATCTTGTGGACAATTTGAAAGAGAGCAATCCCGTTTTGGTGGAAGAACTTGTACCAAAGCTTTTGGGGCTTGGGGAAGTCCAGAAAGTGTTGCAGAATCTGCTGCGTGAGGGCATCTCTATCCGTGACCTTTTAAGTATCTTTGAGACTTTGGCAGACCACGCCCAGACCACCAGGGATACGGATGTGCTCACAGAATATGTGAGACAAAATTTGAAACGGGCAATATCAAGCAAATATTTTGTTCCCAATGAGGTGACCAGCGTAATCACTTTAGACCCCAAGACAGAGCAGGATATTATGGCATCTGTAAAGCAGACGGAGCAGGGTGCTTATCTGACTCTTGACCCGGAGAGAACCAGGGCGATTATTTCATCTCTGGAAAATGAAGTGGCGAAATTGGAAAATTTGGGCAAAAACGCAGTTGTTGTAACTTCTCCTATTGTGAGAATGTATTTTAAGAAGCTTACATCAGATTATTTTCCGGATTTAATCGTTATATCTTATAACGAGGTGGAATCCAATGTAGAATTACAGTCGGTTGGGATGGTGACAGGTTAAATGACAATAAAAAAATTTCAGGGTAAAACAAAAGAGGAAGCGATTGAGAAAGCAAAAGCGGAATTAGGTGAAAATGCAGTTGTCATGAATATCAAGGAGATTAAGCCGAAGGGAGTATTTCAGAGCTTAAAAAAATCTACGTATGAGGTGACGGCGGCAATGGAGGAAAAGGAAAATTATGTGGATTCAGGGCTGGCATTGAAAAATGCCCAGAAGATGCATGAGACCATTAATATGACGGCGGATGAGCCGATCAAAATTCCCTTGGTGAAAGAAGAGCCCATGGACCAGGCAAAGGCGGAGCAAAGCGCCATTGAATTTTTAAAACGCAATGCCGACCTTCTGAAAAATGAGGCTTCCCAGAAAACAGCAGATGAGTCTGAGCGCACAGAGAGAATTGAAGAAAAATTAGAAAATCTCCAGAGCATCCTGGAAAAGCAGTACAGCGAAAATCAGGAGAAGGCAAAGGAAGAGCAGGAGTTTATGAAAGCGGCAGGTTCCAAAAAGAATGAAAACCTGGCATTTATCAAAGTTTTGTATGAGACATTGATTGACAACGAAGTAAATGAAAAGTATGTCAATCAGATTATGGATGAATTGGAAAAAGTGAACTGGAATGGAAACAGTGTGGATTACATTTTGTCCAATGTGTACCAGAAGATGATCTTAAAATTCGGTACGCCCCACGGAATTGATTTGTCGGGAAAGAAGCCGAAACTCCTGTTTTTTGTGGGACCTACAGGAGTTGGAAAGACAACGACGATTGCAAAAGTGGCGTCGAAACTGAAAGTTGAGCAGGGAAAAAAGGTGGCTTTTCTGACTGCGGATACCTATCGTATTGCCGCTGCGGAACAGCTTAGAACCTATGCAAATATTTTGGATACGCCCTTAAATATCATCTATTCTCCGGAGGAATTAAATCAGGCAGTGGAGAAACTGGAGGACTTTGATGTGATTTTAGTGGATACCGCCGGTTTTTCCCATAAAAATGTGGAGCAGAAAGAGGATATCAGAAGGCTGATTAAAAGCGTGGATATTAAGTATGACAGCGAGGTTTACCTGGTGTTAAGCGCTACCACAAAATACAAAGATTTGATTGAGATTTGCGATGTGTATAAGGAGATATCCAATTATAAGATTATATTTACAAAACTGGATGAAACTACGACTTACGGCAGCATTTTAAATATAAAGTTATACTCTAATGCTGAGGTTTCCTATATTACCAACGGGCAGAACGTCCCGGATGATATTGAGGTTTTTAATTCACAAAAGATTGTGAAACGGTTGCTAGGAGGAAGGTAACCTATGGATCAGGCACAACAGCTTAGGAATGTGATTAAGCAGAAAAATCAGGAAACACCGCAGGAGCATGCAAGGGTCATTACCATTACCAGCGGAAAAGGCGGGGTTGGAAAATCCACGGTAGCGGTGAATATGGCAGTGTGGCTCCGGAAAATGGGGAAGAGAGTACTGATATTTGATGCGGATTTGGGATTGGCAAACGTGGAGGTAATGTTTGGAGCAGTCCCGCAATATAATCTAAGTGATTTAATCTATAAGGGTAAAAATATAAAAGAAATCATATCACAGGGGCCTATGGAGATAGGATTTATTTCGGGAGGTTCCGGTATTGCAGGATTAAGTAATTTGACAAAAGATCAGATTGTCTATTTGGTGCATTCCTTAGCGGAGTTAAACGAGATGGCGGATGTGATTATCATTGATACGGGGGCCGGGATATCCGACAGTGTGCTGGAATTTGTTCTGGCAAGTCCTGAGATTATGTTAATCAGCACGCCGGAGCCAAGTTCTCTGACCGATTCTTATTCCCTGCTCAAGGCATTATACCGTAATCCCACTTTTAGCAAAGACAAGGCGAGAATTAATATTGTGGCCAATAAAGTAAACACCATAGAAGAGGGAGATGCAGTTTTTACAAAGTTAAATTCAGTTGTGTCGCAGTTTTTAAACGGAAATCTGAATTTCCTGGGGATGATACCCCAGGATCAGGAGCTTGAAAACGCCATCCGCAGTCAGAAAATCGTGTCCCTGGAGAGATTGAGGGCATCCTCTTCCCAGGCTTTTGGAATTCTTACGGACAATTTTCTGAATGATAAAAATGAACAAATTGTGATACATAAGGGGATTACCCAATTATTTATTAACTTTTTATCCAGAAAGTAGTATAATTAGTATAATAATGAAGTGAGGCAATTCAGATGGTTACAGATATCATTCATTTGGGAGACAAAGTAGATTTTTGCCTGGTACAGCAGATGGCACAGGAACAAAAGACGGGAGTCTCCCCTAAAGTATATAAGAGCCAGGTTAATGATATTAACGATAACGGAGATATTGAGATTACAATGCCCATAGAAAACGGAAAAGTACGTCTTTTACCCTTAGGTGTGCGGTATGAGTTTGTCTTTTATGCAAAGACGGGACTTTATCACTGTATTGGGCAGATTAAAGAGCGCTGTAAAAAAGACAATATTTATGTTCTGGTGGTGGAGATTCACTCTCAGATGGAAAAATTTCAGAGAAGGCAATATTACCGCTATCCCTGTTTAATTGACGCTGAGTTTTATCCCATCACAGAGGAGGACGCAGAAAAGAATTCCACAGAAGATATACTGAATCAGCTGAGGGACGACCAATTCTATGAAAAAAAGAAATTCTGCAAAGTAGTGGACGTCAGCGGTGGCGGAGTCCGTATTATCGCAGAGGAAAAATTACAGGTGGGTAGTTTTATCCTGCTTATATTGAAGCTTACCAATGAGGTGATGGATACACAGCACTATATTATGGGGCATGTGCTTACATCGGAAGTTCTGAAAGGGTATACAGATAAGTTTGAGACAAGGATTCAGTTTATCTTTAAAGATAATAAGATAAGGGAAGAAATTATCAAATATATATTTGAGGAAGAGAGAAAAGCCAGAAAAAGTGAGCTGTAAAGTGTTTTTTTCATGTTTTACCTGCATATGTGTAATGCATATATGGGAAAGGAAGTTCTTATGAAGAAAAATATTTTGGTTGTCGATGACTCTGCACTCATGAGAAGGGTAGTTTGTGATATAATTAACTCAGATAGTACATTTCAGGTGACAGATGTTTGCAAAGACGGACTGGAAGCATATGAAAAATTAAAGACAACACAATATGATGCGGTATTTCTTGATATTAATATGCCCAGAATGGACGGACTGGAAGTACTTAGAAGGCTGCAGAGTGAAAAGATCAAAACCACTGTGATTATGATCAGCACCCTGGCTATAAGAGATGCAGATATTGTCATACGCGCCATGGAATTGGGAGCGGTGGATTTTATCACTAAACCAACCAATATCATAGAGGCCAAGGGCGAAGTTTTCCGGGCAAAGATACTAGATACTTTGGCTGCGGTGTTAAAGACGCAGCGTCCGGTAAAAACGGCAGTGCAGCCTGTCAGACCGGCAGTGCCAAAACAACGGCTCAGCAAATCTTCTGTGGTGAAAGGAGAAAAGCTGATTGCTTTGGCCTGTTCCACCGGGGGACCGAAAGCATTACAGCAAGTGATACCTTTCCTTCCCAAGGAATTGGATGCCCCTGTGGTTTTGGTGCAGCATATGCCCATGGGATTTACAAGGTCTATGGCGGAGCGTTTGAACGAAATCAGTAAAGTGTCTGTAAAAGAGGCGGAGGAAGGCGAGATTTTACAGAAGGGATGTGTCTATGTGGCGCCGGGAGGCAAGCATGTGGAAGTGGCGAAAATGACCGACGGCAAGCATAAGATTACATTCAACGATATGCCGGCAATCGGAGGTTTGAAGCCTTGTGCCAACATAATGTATGATTCTTTGACAAAGACGGGATATGATGAGATTGTCTGCGTGGTTCTCACAGGTATGGGGGCAGACGGTACCAGCGGAATCCTTTCTTTGGAAAAAAGAAAATCGATTTATGTGATTTCCCAGGATGCTAAGAGTTGTGTGGTATATGGGATGCCAAAGGCGGTGTATGATGCAGGCGTGGTAGATGAAGTAGTTCCTTTGACAGAAGTTGCAGCGACAATTACCAAGAGAGTGGGGGTACATTAAGATGGATGTAAGTCAATATCTTGAGATTTTTATTGATGAGACCAATGAACATTTGCAGAACTTAAGTGACTGCATTATGGTTCTGGAAAAGGAGCCGGACAACAAAGACACGATAAATGAAATTTTCCGTGCGGCGCACTCCTTAAAGGGAATGGCCGGCACCATGGGCTTTAAACGTATGCAGCACCTGACCCATGATATGGAAAACGTGTTTCAGGAAGTGCGTAGCGATAAGATTTCTGTCAACAGTAAGATGATAGATTTGTTATTTGAATGTCTTGATGCTCTGGATAAATATTTGGAGAATGTAAAAGAAACTTCAAATGAGGGTACGGAGGACAACGAGGCGATTATAAAAGAACTGAATGACTTTATCGCCCAGGCATCCGGTGAGACGCCTGCTCCAGTGTCAGAACCTGCCAAGGAAGAGAAACAGCCGGACTCTTCAAAGGAAGAGGAGGACAGGGAAAAGAAGTTCCTGAAAGTAGAACTTGATGAAGTGGAAAAAACGGCAATCAAAAGTGCCGAGGAAGCCGGTTCTAAAATATACGGGTTTACTGTATATATTCACCAGGATTGTCTCCTGAAAGCGGCCAGGGCTTTTCTTGTTTTCAAAGCGGTGGAGGAGTTTGGTGAGATTATTATCTACCGGCCCAGTTCCAGAGATATTGAGGACGAAAAGTTTGAGTTAGATTTTACGTTCTTCCTGGCTTCCGCAGAGGATTTGGAAAAAATTATACCGGGTACACTGGCTGTATCGGAAATAGATGTGGTTTTGGCGGAGGAAGTGAAATCCTCTGATTTCAACAAAAAAGAGGAGACGGCTGTCTCAGCGGAAGCTGCCCCGGCCCCAAAGGAGCAGGAACCGGCAAAAAAGGCTGCTCCGGCTGCAGCAAATGCAGGGAAGAAACAGGCGGCCAACAAGCCTGTAACCAGCCGTACCGTCCGTGTGGATATTGAAAAATTAGATGCATTGATGAATCAGGTCAGTGAGTTGATTATCGCAAAGAACAGCCTTGTTTCCATCAGCGCAACAGAGGGCGGAAATTTTGAGAGCCAGCTCTTTCATGAGCAGATTGAATATTTGGAGAGAATTACCACCAGCCTTCACGAGTCTGTTATGAAGGTGCGAATGGTTCCCATTGAGAGTGTGGTAAATAAGTTCCCGCGTATGATCCGTGACCTGTCCAGGAAACTGAACAAGAGCATGGAACTTTACATGAGTGGTGAAGATACAGAATTAGACCGTACCGTGGTTGACCAGATCGGGGATCCGCTCCAGCATCTTCTCCGAAATTCTGCAGATCATGGTTTGGAGAGTTCCGAGATTCGTACCCAGAGGGGGAAACCGGCAAAAGGTTCCATTTACTTAAATGCATTCCAGGAAGGAAATAATGTTATTATCGAAGTCAGCGATGACGGTAATGGAATCGATACAGATGCGGTGAGAGAGAAAGCCATTGAGAGAGGGGTTATCACATCGGATCAGGCGGACGGAATGAGCCAGAAAGAGATTATAAATCTTTTGTTTATGCCAAGTTTTTCTATGGCCAAGAAGATTACAGATATCTCCGGCCGAGGCGTGGGACTGGATGTAGTTCGTTCCAATATTGAAGCTTTAGGCGGTGACGTAGAAGTTTCCAGTAAGCTGGGTGAAGGCTCTAAGTTTACGGTTAGGCTGCCTTTGACTCTGGCCATTATCCAGGCTTTGATGGTGGAAATCAGAGATGAGAAGTATGCTATTGCCCTGGGCAGCATCCAGAATATTGAAGATATTCCTGTCAATGAAATTCGTTTTGTGGAGGCAAAAGAGGTTATTCACTTGAGAGGACTTGTGATTCCGATTATACGCCTTGACAAAATACTTGAGATGGAGCCTTTAGAGAAAGAGCCGGAAAGCCTCACTGTGGTAGTGGTGAAAAAAGGCGATAATTACGCAGGCCTTGTGGTGGATAATCTCATAGGCCAGCAGGAAATCGTTATAAAGTCCTTGGGCAAGTTTATCAAGGCCAATAAGATTATCAGCGGTGCAACGATTCTTGGTGACGGTGAGATGGCATTGATTTTAGATGTCAATACGTTGTTTTAAAGGAGGGGCCCAAGATGGAGAATGGAATTGAAATTTCTGGAAAATCTACGAAACAATACATAGTAGTAAAGATAGGCAGCGAGCAGTATGGCCTTGACATCAGTTACATAGACAATATTGTGCGCATGCAGACAATCACAAGGGTTCCCAAGGTGCAGACCTATTTTAAGGGGATTATCAACCTTAGAGGAGAGGTTGTCCCTGTGATGAGTATTCGCCTGAAAATGCTTTTGGCAGACGATCAATTTACAGATGCTTCCCGGATTATCATTCTAAAGATTGAGGAACAGGGAACGATTGGCATTATTGTGGATGAAGTCAAGGAAGTTGTGGAGCTGGCAATGGATGATATTGACCGCCCGGCTCAGAAATCGAAACTCGACAAAAATAGTTTTATCTTCGGCGTTGGAAAACATGGCGATGAACTTATTTCTCTGTTTGACATTAATGCTGTTGTTGATGAGCCAGATAATGCTTAAATACATAGCAGAGTGGAGGAGGAACGGATGGGTAAATTTAGTTTAGAAGATGTAAACAATATGTATGTTGACGTTCTAAGGGAAATCGGAAATATCGGAGCCGGAAATGCAACAACGGCCATAGCCTCTATGTTGGGGCTGAGGATAGATATGAATGTTCCAAAAGTTGAGCTCATGGATGCATCAAAGCTTGGCTCGGCTATTTGTCCGGAAGATGAGATTATAGTTGGAATCTTCTTGGAAGTACAGACGGATATTGAAGGCAGTATGATGTTTCTTTTAAAAATGGGTTCTGCCCAGTATCTTGTAAATAAGCTGATGATGCGTGATGCGGATTACAAAGCAGAATTCGATGAAATGGATCTCTCTGCATTAAAGGAAATCGGCAATATTATAGCAGCATCTTATCTGTCTGCCCTTTCAGGAATGACACGTTTGACCATTACGCCGTCCATTCCCTATATTGCGGTGGATATGGCGGCATCCATTCTAAGTGTGCCGGCTATCCAGTTTGGACAGTTTGGGGATAATGCACTTCTGATAGAGACAGAATTTGGCGATGATGTAATGATTGATGGTTATTTTATATTGATGCCGGAACAGGATTCCTATGATAAGATACTTACGGCACTAGGTCTTTCGATGTAAGGAGAGCGGATGTATGAGTCAGGTTATAAGAGTAGGCATGGCAGATTTGAATGTATGTAAATCACCGGATACTATCATAACATTGGGACTTGGTTCCTGTATTGGTCTGACATTTTATGATCCGGTAAGTAAAATAGGCGGAATGGTGCACTATATGCTTCCGGACAGTACACAGATGAGAAATAACAGTAATATTGCAAAATTTGCAGATACGGGGATAGATGAGTTATTAAAACGGGTCATAAGAGCAGGTGCCAACCGGAATTGTCTTGTTGCAAAGATAGCCGGGGGTGCAAAAATGTTTGAAGTTAGCGGTGTTTCCAATGTGGGAAATATTGGAGAGCGAAATGCAATTGCTGCCAAACAAAAATTGAAACAGCTTAGAATACGGCTGGTAGCGGAGGATACAGGGCTTAATTATGGTCGTACGGTGGAGTTACATTGTGACACAGGGGAATTTTATATAAAATCCGTGGGCAAACCGTTAAAAATTATCTAGTAGGCCTCTGAAATGATGGAGGAATAGAAATGAATACGAAACCAATACCGGCACTTCTGGCTTTGATTGCAGGATTTGTCACATGTGTTATGTCTTTTGTACAGCATGTAGATATTGTAGTTTTTGCAAAGCGATTCGTAATCGTATGTGTGATATTTTTTATCATCGGCATGGTTGCAAGAATATTGATTGAGGTGAATTTTAAAGATATCTTACATCCTGAGCCGGAGGAAGAGACGGTGAGTGAGGATTCAATAGAAAATATTGAGTCCGAGGAAGCGTCTGAGGATGAGGAGGAGACAGAGGACTTTAGGGAAGAATCCATAGAGGATGATTCCGACGACGCTTTAGAAGATGATTCAGCAGAATCCGAGGATGAATAGCATTGGCAGAAATGAGCAAAACTGTGTAGAAACAGTTTTCAGATGATGGGGGCTTGGAATGAAGACAACAGACAAAGAAAAGTTATGGGAATCCTATCAGAAGAATCCTTCACCTGAAATCCGAGAACAGATTATCTTAGAGTATGCACCTCTTGTAAGGGTAGTAGCAGGAAGATTGAGTATGTATCTGGGCTACAACGTGGAGTATGATGACCTGGTGGGATATGGCATATTTGGCCTCATTGATGCTATTGATAAATTTGACGCAGCAAAAGACGTAAAGTTTGAGACTTATGCAAGTCTGAGGATTCGGGGGTCCATTCTGGACCAGATTCGCAAAATGGACTGGATTCCAAGGACAGTGCGGCAAAAGCAAAAGAAATTGGACGAAGCAATTAAACGTGTAGAAATGCGGACAGGCAAAAATGCCAGTGATGAGGAGATCGCAAAGGAAATCGGAATTTCGGACGCAGAACTGACAAACTGGCAGTCCCAACTAAAAATAACAAACATTGTCTCGTTAAACGAGTACGTGGAACAAGGCAGTGAGCCGGTTATGGATGCGAAACACAATACGCATTTTGTCCAGCCGGAAGAACAAATCCAGGAAAATGAACTGAAAGAAGTACTGAAGTCAACTTTACAGCTTCTGACAGAAAAGGAAAGAAAAGTTATTGAACTGTATTATTATGAAGAGTTGACCTTAAAAGAAATCAGCAAGGTTCTTGATGTTTCTGAATCAAGAGTTTCACAGCTGCATACAAAAGCACTATTAAAAATGCGGAAAAAAATGGGAAGTTATATGGACATTCTTGTGGACTGATGGGGGAAATGTACATGGATAATAAGAATAGTTATTTTAAGCCAATTAAAAGAGATGGGAATATTTATTTGAAATTTTTTCCTGCGCAGGAGGGCGGCAAACGGCTGGAATTAAGGGATGTTCAAAATTATTTGAGCATGCAGGGATACCCGGAAACCGATGTGGTTTCCCTGAATAAGGGTATTATTGCCGAGGCGCCGGAGGAAGTTTATATTGGAAGCGATCTGGGAAATCCTTTTGATGAATCTGTGATTTTGTCTGTTTCACTGGACAGTATGTTGGTTTGGGGTAAATTCTATCCCGGTGCCGACGGGGCAAGGCAAATCACCCAGGATGGAATAAAGGATGCTTTAACCCATGAAAAAGTTATTTACGGCATGGACGAGGAAATGATCGCCCAGTTGGCGATACAGCATGAGTACTGCACAGAGTATCTTATTGCAAAAGGGACACCGCCCAGCATAGGAAGAGACGCCAAGATTGAGTATTATTTTTCTACAAAACAGAGTTTAAAGCCAAAGCACAATGATGATGGTTCTGTAAATTACCACGAACTGGATATTATCAGCAGGGTGGAGAAAGACCAGTTGATTGCAAAACTGATTCCGGCAGTACCAGGCGAGCCCGGCACCGACGTAAAGGGCGGGGAATTAAAACCCAGGGACGTACAGCAGTTAAAGCTTTCTTTTTCCAATAATATCCGTATTTCCGAGGACGGTACAGAGCTTTATTCGGAAGTGACAGGTCATGCTTCTTTGGTAAACGGCAAAGTATTTGTCTCCGGAGTGTATGAAGTTCCCGCAGATGTAGATAATTCTATTGGGGATATCAATTATCCCGGAAATGTTTCTGTGAAAGGAAACGTGAAAAGCGGGTTTATGATTAAAGCAGAAGGGGACATTATTGTAGACGGTGTGGTGGAAGGCGCACAGTTATATGCCGGCGGACAGATTATTGTGCAGAGAGGCATCCACGGTATGGGAAAAGGGCTTTTAAGTGCAAGAGGAAATATTGTTATTAAATTTATCGAGGGGGCAACCGTAAGGTCAGGGGGATATATTGACACGGAATCTATTATCCAGAGCCGTGTGTCTGCCAACTCAGAGATTACAGTGAACGGCGGCAAAGGTTTTATTATGGGAGGCATGGTACGGGCAGGCTCCAAGATAACGGCAAAATCCATCGGTTCCAACATGGGAACAGCAACCATGGTGGAAGTTGGTGTAGAACCGGAAAAACTGGAACGTTTTGCAGATCTGCAGCGAAATGCCAAAGAAATCAGTCAGAAGATTGAGAAAATCCGTCCGGTTTTGGTGACATATACAGAAAAAATGAATTCAAAGGTTCAGCTCTCACCGGAGCAGATCGAATTTGTAAAGAAACAGGTCATGGCGTTAAAGACCCTTCAGAGCCAGTTAGCTCCTATCAATGAGGAAATCAATACGCTTAGAATGGAGTTTGTAAGTGCAAACCGGGCAAAAGTTATGATTCAAAATATGATTTATCCCGGAGTTACCATTAAAATTTCAGAATTGTCAATGACAACGAAAGACACCAGGCACTATTGCCAGTTTGTCAAAGATAATGGAGAGATTAAGGCTGTAAATCTGTAAGAGACAGAATCGAGGTTGATAATTATGTCAGTTGGACCAGTTACAATTCATGGTGTAATCCAGAGGGCAAACGATGTGGGGGCGGTTAAGCATCAGGAAGACACGAAACCTATGGTAGACCAGCAGAATATTCAGTCTCATATGAAAAATGAGCAGATGAAACAGCTGAAGCAAGTCCGTCATGCGGATGATTCAGAAAATCATAAAAAGAAATATGATGCGAAAGAAAAAGGGAATGATAAATACCAAGGACAAGGACAACAGAAAAAAAAGAAACAGTCCAATGAAAAGGACGGATCAGTCGTCTTAAAAGCAGAGAACAGCCATTTTGATATGAAAATATAGAGGAGATTTGAAAGATGACAGGAGTAGAAATTCTGTTGCTGGTAATCGGAGTAGTGTTTTTTGTTGCCAGTTTTTTTATAGCAGAAAAATTGTCGCCTAGTGAGCTGGGAAAAATCGGTGAACTCAGTAATGAGGAAATCCAGAAGGTTATGGAGCGTGAACTTCAAAGGGCCACTGCCAGCATCGGCAGCAGAGTGGAAGAAAAGGTAGAGGAAGTTTTGATAAAAACTGCCGATTCCATGGAATCGGAGTGCAATGACAAAATCAAGGCTATTGGAGAGTATTCGGATACAGTGATAGAATCCATGAATAAGACCCATAATGAGATTATGTTTCTTTACAGTATGTTAAATGACAAACATACGGAGCTGACTCAATTTTCTTCAAGGCTTCAGGAACTTTCCAGTGAGATAGCCAAAAAGGATGAAGAAATACAGAAACATTTGGTTTTCCCTGTAAAGGTGGAGGAAGTTCAGCCCCCGAAACCGGCGGGAAAGCCTGGACGGAAGCCGAAAGCAAAGACAAAGGAAAAAGAAAAGGCTCCGGAAAAAGTGGAAATAGAGGCGGAAGAAGAACTCAACGATATATTGTTTGAGGAGTTCAATGCAGAGGTTGAAGCGGATGACAGAGAGGACTTTAATCACAATGAAGCTATTTTAAAGCTGCATAAACAAGGTAAATCAGCTATTGAGGTTGCCAGAGAACTGGCTCTGGGTTTAGGGGAAGTTCAACTGGTAATTGGTTTGTATGAAGGGAACCGGAAGAAGTGAAACTAAAATATTATTTAAGAGGAATAGGAATTGGCGTAGTAGTCACAACCCTTATTTTTATGGTTTCAATCGCACTTCATAAAAATGAGGAAAAAGATACACCTGTAGAAGACAAAAAGCCTGCAACGGTGGCAGATATGCTAGAGACAGAGTCCGAGACAGAAAGTGAGGCCGCCCAGGAGGATAAGCAGTCCCCTGCCCAAACCCCTGAACAGAAATCTACGGAAGTGAATAAACCGGAGACAAAGAGTTCCGAGACAAAGCTGCCGGAGGAAAAAAGTTCGGAGACACAGCCTGCGGAAAAGAACGAAGATGACGCCAAGGATGATAAAAACGAAAATAATACTCCAAGTGATAAGCCGGCTGACAGCGCAGACACATCAGGCGAAAATGGAAAAGTCAGGTTTGAGATTGGAGGAGGGGAATACTCGGATGTAATCTGTAAAAAGTTACAGCAGGCAAATTTAATTGACAGCGCAGAAGAGTTTAATAAATTTCTAATTGCCAATGATTATGATAATTTGATTTTGCCGGGGGTATATGCGATTCCCAAGGGATCTACCTATGAGGAGATTGCAAAGCTTTTGACAACAAAAATAGAAGAAGAGTAAGAAAGAAGATGCAGATTTTATCTTGCATTTTCTTTTTTATTATGCTATAATTTCTAAGGTTTGGCAATTGTGCCAGCTAAAAAGCACATATGTGGATGATGGAACAGGTGCCAAGAGGTGTTCCATAAGAGGAAACATATGGAAGCAATTAACCATACGGAGGTAAGAAAATGAGTGTTATCACAATGAAACAGTTATTGGAAGCAGGTGTTCATTTTGGACATCAGACCAGAAGATGGAATCCTAAAATGGCTCCATACATTTACACAGAGAGAAATGGTATTTATATTATTGACCTGCAGAAATCTGTAGGCAAAGTGGACGAGGCATATAAAGCGGTTGCAGATATCGTAGCTGACGGCGGAACCATTCTCTTTGTAGGTACAAAAAAGCAGGCTCAGGATGCAATTAAGGCAGAGGCAGAGCGCTGCGGCATGTACTATGTAAATGAGAGATGGTTAGGTGGTATGCTTACCAATTTTAAGACGATTCAGAGCCGTGTTGCAAGGCTGAAAGCCATTGAGACAATGGCAGAGGACGGAACATTTGATGTTCTTCCCAAAAAAGAGGTAATCGCCCTTAAGAAAGAGTGGGAAAAATTAGAGAAAAACCTTGGCGGTATCAAGGACATGAAGAAAATTCCGGATGCTATTTTTGTAGTAGATCCCAAGAAAGAAAGAATTTGTATTCAGGAAGCCCACACATTGGGTATTACTTTGATTGGTATTGCAGATACCAACTGTGATCCGGAAGAATTGGATTATGTAATTCCCGGAAATGACGATGCAATTCGTGCAGTAAAATTGATTGTTTCCAAAATGGCAGACGCTGTTATCGAGGCAAACCAGGGTAATATTGAGGTGGATGAGGCCGAGTTTACAGAGGAAGAGGAAACAGTAGAAGAGTAAAAACAGTTGGAGGATTAAAAAATGGCTATTACAGCAGCAATGGTAAAAGAACTGCGTGAGAAATCCGGCGCAGGAATGATGGATTGTAAAAAAGCATTAAATGAAACAAATGGAAACATGGATGAAGCCATGGAATACTTAAGAAAAAACGGACAGGCAAAGGCTGAGAAAAAAGCAGCAAGGATTGCAGCGGAAGGTATTGTTAAGATTGCAGTAAAGGACAATACTGCGGCAATCGTTGAGGTGAATTCTGAAACCGACTTTGTTGCAAAGAATGAAAAATTCCAGACTTATGTGGGCAAAGTTGCAGAGCAGGTTCTTGTGAGCAATGCTTCTGATATCGACGCATTTATGGAGGAAAGCTGGGCAGAGGATTCTTCTAAAACGGTAAAAGATGCCCTGGTAGAGCAGGTTGCAGTAATCGGCGAGAACTTAAAAATCAGAAGATTTGAGAAAGTGGTTGCTGAGAATGGCTGCGTGGTTGATTATATTCATGGCGGCGGACGTATCGGTGTTATCGTGGAAGCTGATACAACAGTTGTAAATGACGCTGTAAAAGAAGCTATGAAGAATATTGCTATGCAGATTGCTGCATTGAATCCCAAATATGTGACTAGAAGCGAAATCAGTGCTGAGTATATTGCACATGAGAAGGAAATTCTCATGGCCCAGATTATGAACGACCCCAAAGAGTCCCAGAAACCTGAAAAGGTGATAAACGGTATGATTGAAGGCCGCGTGAATAAAGAGCTGAAAGAAATCTGTCTGGTAGACCAGGTTTATGTAAAAGCAGAGGACGGAAAACAGACTGTTGCGAAATATTTGGAGGCTGTTTCTAAAGAGGCAGGCGCACCGGTTTCCGTAAAGAGATTTGTACGTTTTGAGACAGGCGAAGGCTTAGAGAAGAAAAATGAGGACTTTGCGGCTGAGGTTGCAGCGCAGATGAATCAGTAAACTTCTGAGAAGAATTGATTTACGAACCCCTGAAAATCCC